>JAWLFE010000065.1:0-15313 GCA_041685735.1 Nitriliruptoraceae bacterium | reverse complement strand
ACCCGGCCCGTTCCAGCCGCCGTGCCGGTGGGACGCTCAGCGTCGACAGGATCAGCGCGATGATCACCGGAAGGGTCACCAGGTACAGGCGGGTCATGGCCGCGACCAGGACGGCGCCGCCCACGAGCAGCACCAGCCCCCGCCAGGTGTACTGCACCGAGGTGTCGAGCCACCCCGGCACCCGGGCATCCGGGCCCCGTTCCACCGTGATCGGTTCGGACGTGTCGTCGTGCTCGTCGTTGGCCATCGCTGCTCCGCTGTCCCTGTCGGCGCGGGGCGGATGCTACGCCAGCTACGCCGGTCGGCGGCGCAGGAGCAGCACGCTGCGGTGAACATCCCGGGCGCCAGGGCGCGCGTTCAGTCGGACATACATGTGCGCAGACCGCGCTGCTTGCGGCTGGGAAGCGGTGCATCGACCTGTGGACAACCTGCCGATCCGCTGGGGATGACGAGGGGACAAGCCGGGGGATGTACCCTGGAGGCACAACATGTTGTGGCAAAGCGCAGCGATATACCCCCACCCCTTGTGTCTTGGTCGGGTGCGTGTCACACCGCGGTGCTTGCGTAGCGTGGCGTTGGGAGGTTGAGTGCGCCCCGGACTTGCAGCGGTGTAGTTCCCACCGCGTGAGCCGGACGATGAGCCGTACCGAGCCCACCTGCAGCTGGTCACCGAGCGACCGCCGGGTGCGATGGAGACAGGAGCCGAGGACCCATGGCCGACACCACCCGAGAAGAGGACCGCACCGTGATCGACGTGACGAGCGCCCCGCTGCGCGTCGAGGAGCGTGACGGCCGTCACGGGATCGCCCTGGACCGCTACTTCACCCGGCCGGGCGTCCACCCCTACGACGAGCTCGAGTGGGAGCTGCGCGACGCCGTCCTGACCAACTGGCGCGACGGCACCACCTCCTTCGAGCAGCGCGGCGTGGAGTTCCCGAACAGCTGGTCGATGATGGCGACCCAGATCGTCAGCCAGAAGTACTTCCGGGGCACGCTCGGGACGCCGGAGCGGGAGCACTCGGTCCGCCAGATGATCGACCGGGTGGCCGACACCATCACCGGCTGGGGGATCGACGGCGGCTACTTCGTCGACGAGGAGTCCGCGGAGATCTTCAACGCCGAGCTCAAGCACCTGCTCGTCCACCAGAAGGCCGCGTTCAACTCTCCGGTCTGGTTCAACGTCGGCGTCGAGGAGAAGCCGCAGTGCTCGGCCTGCTTCATCCTCGCCGTCGAGGACACGATGGCCTCGATCCTCAACTGGTACGTCGAGGAGGGCACGATCTTCAAGGGCGGCTCGGGCGCCGGCATCAACCTCTCGTCCATCCGCTCGTCCAAGGAGATCCTCAAGGGCGGCGGGGAGGCGTCCGGTCCGGTCAGCTTCATGCGTGGCGCTGACGCCTCGGCAGGCACCATCAAGTCCGGTGGCAAGACCCGTCGCGCCGCGAAGATGGTCATCCTCAACGTCGACCACCCCGACGTCGAGGACTTCATCTGGACCAAGGCCCGTGAGGAGCACAAGATCCGTGCGCTCCGCGAGGCCGGCTTCGACATGGACCTCGACGGCGAGGACTACGCCTCGGTCCAGTTCCAGAACGCCAACAACTCCGTGCGTGTCACCGACGAGTTCATGCGGGCCTACGAGGCCGGCACCACCTACCCGATCCGGGCCGTGACCTCCGGTGAGGTGCTCGAGGAGAAGGACGCCCGCGAGGTCATGCGCCAGATCTCCCAGGCCGCCTGGGAGTGCGCCGACCCGGGGTTGCAGTACGACACGACCATCAACGACTGGCACACCTCGCCGGAGTCGGGCCGGATCAACGGCTCCAACCCCTGCTCGGAGTACATGCACCTCGACAACTCCGCCTGCAACCTCGCCTCCCTCAACCTCAAGAAGTTCTACGACTACGACGCCGGACGGTTCGACGTCGAGGCCTACAAGCGTGCCGTCGAGGTGGTCTTCACCGCCCAGGAGATCATCGTCGGGTACTCGAGCTACCCGACCGACGCGATCGCCAAGAACGCCATCGACTTCCGCGAGCTCGGTCTGGGGTACGCCAACCTCGGTGGGCTGCTCATGTCGCTCGGCCTGCCCTACGACTCCGACGAGGGTCGCGCCTGGGCCGGGGCGCTGACCGCGGTGATGACCGGGCACGCCTACCGCACCTCCGCGGAGCTGGCGCGGGTCAAGGGCCCGCACAACGGCTACGCCAAGAACGCCGAGCCGATGCTCCGGGTGATCGGCAAGCACCGCGACGCGGTCGACGACATCGACCCGAGGCCGGTGCCCAAGGACCTCATGGCGGCGGCCCGCGGCAGCTGGGACGAGGCGCTCGAGCTCGGCCGCGAGCACGGCTACCGCAACGCCCAGGCCTCCGTGCTGGCGCCCACCGGCACCATCGGGCTGATGATGGACTGCGACACCACCGGGATCGAGCCGGACCTCGGGCTCGTGAAGATGAAGAAGATGGTCGGTGGCGCCTCGATCCAGATCGTCAACCAGACCGTGCCGCAGGCCCTGCGTCACCTCGGCTACGCCGAGGAGCAGGTCGAGGCGATCATCGACTACATCGCGGAGAACAAGACCATCCACGGGGCGCCGGCGCTGCTGCCGGAGCACACCAAGGTCTTCCAGTGCGCGATGGGGGACGACGCGATCCACTACATGGGTCACGTCAAGATGATGGCGGCGGCGCAGCCGTTCATCTCCGGCGCGATCTCCAAGACGGTCAACCTGCCGGAGACCGCAACGGTCGAAGACGTCGAGCAGCTCCACCTCGATGCCTGGAAGCTCGGCGTCAAGGCGATCGCGATCTACCGCGACAACTGCAAGGTCGCCCAGCCGCTGAGCGTGTCCAAGAAGGCGGAGGCCACGGCGCCCGCTGCCGTCGAGGCGGCCGAGGTGGTGCACGTTCCGCAGCGGCGCAAGCTCCCCAAGACCCGCCCGTCGCAGACCATCAGCTTCCGGGTCGGGGACGCCAAGGGCTACATCACCGCCGGTGAGTACCCCGGTGACGGCATCGGTGAGCTGTTCGTCAAGATCGGCAAGCAGGGCTCGACCCTGTCGGGGCTGCTGGACGCCTTCGCCATCTCGATGTCGATCGGGCTGCAGTACGGCGTGCCGCTCGAGGCCTACGTGGCGAAGTTCATGAACATGCGCTTCGAGCCCGCCGGGATGACCGACGACGACGAGGTCCGGTTCGCCACCTCGGTGGTGGACTACCTGGCGCGCAAGCTCGCGCTGGAGTACCTGCCGTACGACGAGCGGGAGGCGCTGGGTATCTACTCCGTCGAGGAGCGGACCCAGATGGTCGACCAGGGCTACGGCGACCGGGAGCCTGAGGTCCCGACGGCGCCGACGGCAGAGGCGGTCCGGACCGCCGAGCCACTGCCGCAGGTCAGCGCCGCGTCGGCGCCGGTGGACCACGACGCGCCGATGTGTTTCGACTGCGGCATCAAGATGATCCGCGCCGGGGCCTGCCACGTGTGCGAGTCCTGCGGCACCACGAGCGGCTGCTCGTGAAGATGGCAAGAGGATCCACTGTCTCCCCCTAGTGTTCACGCCAGCCGGCGAGTGACCACGTAACTGCACACGTCATAGCACCCAGGACGCCCCGAGCCCATCCACACGGCTCGGGGCGTCCTCGTCGTGGGGCCGTACGCCGCGGAAACGACCCTGCACCGACCGGCGCGCAGGTCGTCCACGGGCAGCGCCGTGCCCCGTGACACGCTCGCGACACGCCCGGTTGCGACCTTCCACCGGTAGCGGACCTGCCCGGTCCGCGTCCGTGCGTGCGGCCACGAGCCAGGAAGGTCCGAGATGTCCCTGCGAGGCTCCATCTCCAGGATGCTGATCGTCGCGGTGCTCGCGACGGTGCTCGTGCCGCTGTCGTGGACGCGACCGGCCGAGGCGGCCCGGACCAGCGCTGTCATCGTGCTGGATGCGGACGGCCCCTCCGTCACCGAGGAGTTGCTGCGTGCCGACGCGCGCGTGACCTGGCAGAACCGTTCGGGCGAGGTGCTGACCGTGACCGGCGCCAACGGGATCCTGGACTCCGGGCCGATCCCGGACGGCGGTTCCTACAGCGCCGCGTTGACGGTCCCAGGGACCTACGTCTGGGACTCCGCGGTCGGCGGCGGTGAGGTGACCGCCATCGCCCGGCTTCCTTCCGGCAACGCCCTGCCGCTGCTCGCCAACCTCGAGCACACCCCCTTCCCGCCGCGGACCGAGGGTGATCTCGTCATGCACCCGTCCCTGGCGATCGAGACCTCGGTGACCCGGGCGGTCGTGCGGTTCCGCAGCGATGCGACCGTCTGGCAGGCCCGCTCGGCGATGATCCGAGCGAACGTCGACCTCCTCGGCAGCCTGCCCCGTCTGGGCCTCGTACTGGTCGGTGTCCCGCCGCAGGACGACCACCGCCAGATCGATCGGGCGATCAGCAGCCTGCGCGGCCAGGAGGGGGTCGAAGCGGTCGTCCCCGACCTCGAGCCGGTCTCGACGCGCCTGCCGGCGCCCTCCGACCTCTCGCCCGACGACTACGGCTGGGTGCCGCCCCAGGTCGCGCCGGTCGGCGACGGAGGCAACTGGGGTCTGGAGCTCAGCCGCCTGCCTGCCGTGTGGAACCTCGATGATGCCTGGCAGCTGCGGGGCGACGCTGCCGGTCGCTCCGTGGTGATCGACGACGGCTTCGAGGCGCACCAGAGCCTGCCGCGGATGACCGTGGAACGGTGGTGCGTCCCGGGGCTGCTCTCGGACTCGTGCACCAGCACGACGCCGAGGGACCACGGGAACCATGTCGCCGGGATCCTCGCTGCGGGGCATGCCGCCGATGCGAGCCGGGCGGAGACGACCGTGGGAACCGTGGGCGTCGATCCGCACAGCCAGCTCCACGCGGTCAGCCGTTTCGGGCTCTCCGGGCTGTGGCCGGTCCTCGATGAGCTGCTCGCTCGGCTGGAGTCGGGGAGCATCCCGGACGTGCGGGTGGTCAGCGCCAGCTTGGCGCTCTCGATCGACCCTGGGGCGTGGATGGACGCCTTCGCCGACCAGACCTGTGGGACCGATGCCGCCGGGCAACCACGGTCCTGCCATCCCCAGTTCGAGCCGGAGCGTCGTGCCCTGGCCGAGGACTACGGGGTGATGATGCGACGCGCGATCGAGTCGTTCGTCGATCGGCTCGAGGCCCCCCCGGTGTTCGTGTTCGGCGCCGGGAACGACAGCGCCTTCTTCTGCGACCCGCTGACCTCGTCGTGCGCGGCGCCCGTCCCGGTCCCCGCCGAGCTGGTGAGCCTCGGAAGCATCGCCGACCGCGATTGGGACCCGAACCGGGGCCCGAGCCCGATCCTGGTGGTCGAGGCGATCGGGGACATCCCCGAGCCGGGCTTCGACGTCGCCCCGGACGTACCCGCGCCCGGCACACACCGTGCCTTCTACTCCAACCCTGGTGGTCATGTGAGCGCGCCCGGGTACGCGCTGAGCACCGCGTCCTCCGAGGGAGGGTGTGGTGCAGGGGCGGATGGGTACTGCGACAAGCAGGGAACCTCGATGGCCACGCCGTTCGTCTCCGGGGTGGTCGGCCTCGTGCGGACCTGGGCGCCGCAGCTCGCGGCGGGTCAGGTCGCCCAGCACCTGCGCACCTGGGCGGTGGATGACACCACCGACGGCGCCGCACCGCGGGTGGACGCCTTCCTCACGCTCACCTCGCTGCCCGGCGTCGCCCACCACCTCGTCGATGTCAACGATCCCTCCGACGATGGCAACCGCAGGGTCATCCGCAGCGGTGACAGCGAGGTGCTCGACACGACCCTCGGGGAGACGGCGGGACGCTTCAGCGCCCCCGACGGGCAGGTGGACATGCGGGATCTGCGTCGATGGCGTGACGCCTGGTTGCAGCGCTGCGCCCTCGACCCCGAGCGGGGCTGTCCGGATCGGGTGCTGCTGGACGGGCCGGAGGACCATCCCAAGCGGGACCTCAACCAGGACGGATGCGTCAGCGATCGGGTTCCTGAGGGCGGCCAGCCGTGCCCGTCGGAGCTGACCTGGCCCCGTTTCGACCTTGTCGGCAGCGGCTCGGTCAGCGTCGTCGACCGCGCGACGGTGGGTATCCGAAGCGACGGCCAGCCGGCGTCCGACCCCTCCGAGGCCAGCGAGCTCTCCGACCTCGCGCTGCTATCGATCCTGTGGGATGAGGGTTCCCCCGGCGCCGAGGGCGTCACGGCCGGGCAGCTGCGACGTCTCGCGGTCTCCGGCGACCTCGAGGTCCATCTCGACGGTCTGGAGCGCAGCGGCGCCGACGAGGTGCTGCTCGAGGTCCTCACCGAGGCGGAGGACGAGCTGTTCACCTCCCGGACCGTGGCCATCGAGGACGGGCCGGCGCTCATCACGGTGCCTGCCGGGGAGCCCTGGAGGATCGCTGCCCTGGCCGTCGGCGAGGACGGCATCGTCACCACGACCACCGAGCCGATCTCTGTCATCGCCGGTGAGGACCGTCAGGTCGACCTGTGTGGTGGGCTGGGGCTGCAGCTCGGGGCTGACCAGCTACGTCCGGGGAACGCGACGACGACGGTGACCACGACGGTGACCGCCTCCGTGCGGACCTGTCTGGACGACACGCCGCCGACGGAGGTGGGCTTCTCGCTGGAGCCGACGCGCGCCGACGGTGCGACCCTCAGTGCGAGCACCGCCACCACCGACGCCGACGGTCGCGCCACGGTGACCCTGTCGTCGGGGAGCGCCACGGGCGATTACCGGATCCGTGCCGAGGCGGCCGTACCGGTGGATGACGTGTTCACCGAGGACCGTGTCGCGACCGCGATGCTGCGGGTCGCGGACCGCTACCGGATCGAGACCCTCGCGCGTACCGGTGGCGCCAGCGTGTACCGCGATCTGCTCGTTGGGGAGACGGTTGAAGGCCCGTCGATCAACGCCGCGGGCGAGGTTGCCTTCGGCGCCCGACGCACCGACCAGTCGGGTGACCGGGTCATCGTGCTCGGCGACGACGTCGACCCGGATCGGCCCGAGCTGTCCCAGGACGTGTTCTCGGGCGTCCTGAACGTGCCCGAGTTGGCCGGTCAGCCACAGCTCGCGGACGACGGCACCCTCGTCGCGGCCCTGAGCACCTACGACCCCAGCGACGGCATCCGCTCCGGCGTCTACCGCATCGATGCGGGGGACGCCGCTCCCGAGCGGTTGGTCGGCGGACACCTGCCGTTGTCCGGCACACCGGACGAGGAGCTCTGGCGGGTCGAGCGCCCGGCGGTGAACGCTGCGGGGGACGTCGTCTTCGGCGCCTGGGAACGCGACCCCGAACAGCTGCGGATGGGTGCCGTCGTCGACGGCGAGGTCACCATCGGGGAGCCGACACCGAGGGCGCGGCCACGCCTGGCTGATGACGGCACGGCGGTGTCCTCCACGGCCGTGCCCACGGGTGAGGTGGACGATCGAGGTTTCCCGCTGTTCGAGGAGTTGATCACCGTCGGCGACGCCGCCCACACCGATCGAGGTGTGCTCGCCGGGACCGCCGGGGACGGCTGGACCGGTGTCGCGCGGCCGACGATCGCCGCCAACGGTCAGGCGGTGGCCTTCGCCGGGGAACGCGGTGATGACGGCGCGGTCTACATCGCGTTGCGAAGCGGGGACAGCCCGCTGGCCTGGTTACCCCCGGTCGCCGTCGCCGGGTCGGGCGTCGACGACGAGCTGGATGCCGGCGATGGCACCCGGCGCACCTTCGCCGAGGTTCCCGGTCCGGGTAACCGGCCCGGGTTGGTGCACCTCCCGGGTGGGCAGGAGGGCCCGGTCGGTGACCGAGTGCTCGTGTCCTTCCGTGCGACCCCGGATGCTTCTGGCGAGGGCTTCACCGCCGAGCCCGGGCTGTGGATGATGGCGCTCGACGTGGTCGACGGTGACGACGGTCCGGTGCTGGAGCTGGCCTGGACCGAGCCGGTGCTCCAGGTCGGCGATGGCCTCGGGACGGCCACCATCACCGACCTGGTCACCTCCGACGCGCTCGCGACGCCGATCGATGGCGGGCGAGACGACCATCACCTGGCGGTCGTGGCGGCGACGACCGAGGGCGACCGTGTCCTCAGGATCACCTCGTTGCGCGCGGATGCGCCGTTCGTCCTGCCCGCGAGCCTCGCAGCCCCGGTCGGAGCTGCGTCCTCGGTGGTGACGTCGGGGGACGCGGGCTCGATCGTCCTCGCGGCCGACACCGGCGGGGGCGACACCTCTGGCCCCGCCGCGGATGCTGAGGTCACGGACGCCCGAGTCGTGCCGGCGATCACGGTCCACGACGACACCCCGCCGCGTGGCCAGCCGGTGACCGTCGTCAATCGGTCCCGCGACACCACCGGTCGGCCGGTCGACGGCGTGCTGCGGGAGCTGGGGCCCGACCCGCTGGACCGGGTCATCGAGCCGGACCAGTCCCGTGAGCTCGTGCCGATGGAGCGCGGCTGGACCGACGTGCGGCTCGCCGCCCCGGTCGCGCCGGACGCCGAGGACCTGCGCGTTCCGCTCGACGTCCAGCAGGGGCCCTACCAGCCGCCGGAAGTGGACCTCAACGGTCCGTGGGAGCTCTCCCCGGGTGCCGGCGTCGTCCTGACCGCGAGCCTGGACGACCCCGACGGCTTCGCGTCCGTCTGGCAAGGTCGCTGGGATCTCACCGGCGACGGCGAGTACGACGACCGCACCGGGAGCCGGGTCACCCTCGACGGCGACGAGGTCCGGGACCTGGTCTGCGGCGGGGCGTGCGAGCCGAACCAGCCCTACCCGGTCTCCTTCCGCCTGGTCGACACCGAGGGAGCAGAGCTGCTCGCCACCTCGACCATCACTGTCGACGAGGACCGTGGGTTCACCTTCGATGCCCAGCCGCGTCTGTTGCAGATCAACCCCGGCTCGCACGGCACGGTGCAGGCGATCGTGCGCTCGGAGGGTGGGTTCGCCGGCCGCGTCGATCTCTCCGTCGCCGGTCTCCCGGAGGGATGGAGCGCCTGGGAGACGTCGGTGACCGGCGAGGGCACCCGTGACCTGCGCATCGCCGTGCCGTCGGAGGGCGCGACCGAGGGTGAGCAGTTCGACCTGGAGGTCGTGGCCGTCAGCGGCGACATCGAGTACCGGGTGCCGATCACGGTCACGACGGTGTTCGGGCTGATCCGCCAGTGCGAGGGCCAGCTCAGCGGTCGGATCACCGACGCAGCGAGCGGAGCACCCATCGGCGGCGTCGATGTCGCCTTCCCAGCACTGGGCGTCAGCCGGACGCAGACCACCGATGCCGACGGTCGCTACGAGCTGACCGCGACCCTGCGTGAGGGCTTCCAGGCCTGGTCCATCGCCGGTCGGGTGATCAGCCCCGACTACTACGACGCCTCGGGTATGGCCACGTTGGTGTGCGGTGAGTCGCGCACCTTCGACCTCGTCCTCGACGCGCGCCAGACCGGGTCCCTGGAGCTGCGGACCGTCGTCGGTCTCCCGAACCCACTGGCGGGACAGGAGCCCCTGGCGACCGACGAGCCGCTCTCCGAGGTGCAGGTCCGGGTCTCCCCGAGGAACCAGGAGGCTGCGGAGTGGCTCACCGATGCGGACGGCCGCCTGCTCCTCGAGGGCCTCGCCATGAACGAGCTGGACGAGGCGCTGCGTGTCGGTGTGACCGTCATCGACGATCGCTACTGGCCGACGAGCCGGGTCGGCTTCATCCAGCCGGACGGCGAGCTGGACCTCGGCGACCTGCCGGTGCTCGAGCGTTGCACCGGCACCCTCGGTGGCGGCTACGTCGTGGACCAGCATCTGCAGCCGATCGAGGGTGCGCAGGTGCGCGAGGGGCTGACCGTGCGTACCACCGACGCTGCGGGGCGGTTCGACCTCGGTGTCGAGGTGGACCTCGGGTTGTACAACCGGTCACGGACGACCTCGCTCGTGGCTTCCTCGCCGCCGGAGTGGGAGGTCGGTGACTCCAGCTCGGGTCCTGCGGTCGTGCCGACGTGCGGTGCCACGAGCACCGATGTCACGCTCCAGCTCCAGCGGGAGGACCCACCACAGGACCTCTTCGCCACGATCGAGGGTGTCGCGACCGACGAGGAGACCGCTGCACCGCTGGCCGACGTGCGTGTCGACCTGGAGCGGCTCGACGGATGGACCTGGCGGCGCATCGATCGGATGCAGACCGATGCGGACGGCACGTACCGCTTCGAGGACGTGCTGGTCGGCACCGATGCGCAGGAGGATCCGCAGCGGCGCGTGCGGGTGATCGCTGCCCCGGAGGGCTACTGGCCGACCGAGGAGGAGACGCTCCTGCGTCCGGACGACGACGTCACCCTCGATATGGCGTTCCTCCGCGAGCGCGTCGGAGAGGTCACCGGGACGGTGACCGACCGCGCGACGGACGCACCGATCCCCGACGCCTGGGTCCGCCTGTCGGCTGCCAACCAGCAGACCGGCCGGATCACCACCACCGACGCCGATGGGCGCTTCGGGTTCGCCGACGTCGTGCTCGGCGACCGCAACGCCGACCGCGCGTACGGCATCACCGCGCGCAAGGAGGATCCGGACCGTCGCAGTCGCGCCCTGTACTGGACCGACGGGGTCGACGTGCTGGTGACCGCGACGGAACCGACCGAGCAGGATCTGGACCTGCTGCCCGTCTGCGATGCCCCGATGATCAGCGGGATCGTGGTGGACGCCGACGATCTCTCGCCCCTGGAGGGGGTGCGAGTCACCGCCGGTGATCGCAACGCGCTCACCGACGAGGACGGTCGCTACACCATCGAGGACGTGCGGATCGGGACGGACAACGAACCGTTGCGTCTGGACATGCGAGCCACCAAGGACGGGTTCTTCCCGGCCGAGAGCACCGTCACGGTCTTCTGTGGGGCCCGGCTCGAGGTCGACTTCGGTCAGCCCGTCGCCGGGTTCGGAGCGATCGTCGGCAGCGTCACCGACCGCGACGGGGCACCGCTGTCCGACGTCTTCGTCGGTTCGAGCTATGGCAGCAGCACCACCACCGACACGGACGGTGCCTACCGGCTGGAGCGGGCGCCGCTGACGCCGGAGGGTGAACCGCGCGAGTGGATCGTGACCGCCATCGGGGCGGGTGATGAGGTCGCCGAGACGGTGACGGTGTCCGCGGGTACCGACACCCCGCGGGACTTCGTCCTCGGCCGGGACAACGAGGTACCCAGCGCGACCGACCTCGCGGTGCGCACCGATCAGGACCAGCCGGTGCAGATCGCGTTCACGGGCAGCGACCCGGATAGCGATGTGCTCTCCTTCGAGGTGGTCGACGCCCCAGGGCATGGACAGCTGCTCGGGAGTCCCCCGCAGCTGACCTACCAGCCGGATCCGGGTTTCCACGGTGAGGACACCGTCACCTACGTCGCGGACGACGGGCGGGACACCTCGCCACCGGCGACCGTGACGATCACGGTGGCGGAGCGTCCCAACACGCCGCCGGAGCTCGAGCTCCCCGAACGGCTCGTGGTGACCGCGGGCACGCAGGGCGAGGCCGGCGTGCGGTCCTTGGATGAGGACGGTGACGCGGTGACCCTGGCGGCCAGCGGCCTGCCCGACGGGGCCAACTTCCTCGACCACGATGACGGCATCGGCCAGGTGCGCTACGCGCCGCCGGTTGACGCTCCGGCGGCGGAGACCGAGGTCACGGTGACCGCGGACGATGGGACCGACACCACCTCGGCGACCCTGCTGCTGGTCGTGGTGGCAGCCGACCCCGGGCCGCCGATCGCTGCGGCGGACGAGGTCGTCCAGGTCCTGGTCGGCGAGGAAGTCGTGCTGGACGGCTCCCGCTCCCGGGCAGCCGACGGCGGCGACCTGGCCTTCAGCTGGTCCTTCCGGGGCGAGACCTACGACGATGCGGTCGTCTCGCTGCCGACCCGGACGCCGTTGATCGCTCCCGCAACGCTGACCGTGACCGACGGGCGCGGTGTCGCGGACTCCGTGACCGTCGACGTCGAGGTGGTCAACGTGCCGCCCCTGCTGGAGGTGATCGAGCGTCGGGTGGACGGGATCGTCACCGATCACGACCCGCTCCTGGCGCCGCCGGACGAGGCGGTCGGTCTGCTCGTCGGACTCACCGACCCCGCGCTGGACGCGGTGCATGAGGCGAGCATCGACTGGGGCGACGGCACCGTCACGAGGCCGGAGCTCCTCGACGGGCCCGCGCTGGCCTCGGCCGGCACCGATGCCGTCGCGTCCGCGCCGGAGGAGGGACCGCTGCGCCGTCATCTGGAGGTCGAGCATGCCTACGGTGCGCCCGGTGCCTACACCGTCCTCATCGAGGCGTGCGACGACCACGATGGGTGTGGGACGTTGCAGGTGGAGGTGCTCGTGCAGGCGACCGCGGAACCGCCCGCCGACGACACCCCGGACGAGGCCACGACGGACACGCCGCCGCCTGACGAGGAGCCTGAGGCGGCGGACGAGCCCGTGGTCGAGGGTGACGCCACCGACGACGCCGAGGTGCTCGGCGAGGTGCTCGAGCCGGGCCGCGGCGCGCAGGGACCCCGGACCGGACCGTCGACGGACGCGCACGTGCTCGCGAGCGCCGGTGAGCTCCCGAGGACCGGCTTCGACACGGGGCGCTTGCTGCTCTACGCATGGTCGGCCCTGGCGATGGGTTGGGTGCTGCTGCGGCGTCGAGTCGTTCGGGAGGAGGGAGGGTCGGTAGCCCGCGAGGTCTGAACCGGGGATGGCACCGGTCAACCGCTCGTCGAGGCCGGCGGGTGGCTGTCGTTACGCGGCGGAAACAGGATCGTTCGCTGCTCGTGCGGTGTCCGTTGTCGGCTGGGGACCCTCGGACGGACCGAGGAACCGTCGCCACCGCGTCCGCCGCCGAAGCGCAGCCGTCACCGGGAGCCCGCCATGACCGACCTCGCCGCTCCACCAGCCACCGCCACCCACCCTTTGGACCGTCTGTCCGAAGCGGAGACCGCCGCAGCCGTCGCGATCATCAAGGCCGACGAGCGGTACGACTCCGCGATCCGCTTCGCGTGCGTCAACCTGCACGAACCCGTCAAGGCCGACGTGCTGGCCTTCGTGCCCGGCGACGAGGTCGTGCGTGCTGCCGAGGTGGTCCTGCTCGACCGGCGTGATGGCAGCACCATCGAGGTGACGGTGTCCCTGACGGGCGGAGGTATCGACCGCTGGGAGCCGATCGAGGGCGTCCAGCCCGCCGTCATCCTCGACGAGTTCTTCGAGTCCGAGGCCGCCATCCGGCAGGACCCGCGGGTCCAGGAAGCCCTGGCCAAGCGCGGCATCACCGACCTCGACCTGGTCACGATCGACCCCTGGTCGGCCGGGAACTACGGCGATCCCGTCGAGTCCGAGCGCCGCATCATCCGCGGGTTGGTGTGGGTCCACGAGCGAGACGGCGACAACCAGTACGCCCGGCCCGTCGACGGGCTGATGATCATCGTCGACCTGCTGACCATGGAGGTCATCCGCATCGACGACGAGGGCGTGCTGCCCGTTCCGCAGGCGGACGCGAGCTCGGAGTGGTCCAGTCGGTTCACCGGTCCGGCCCGCGCGGACGTCAAGCCGCTGTCGATCACCCAACCCGAGGGACCGAGCTTCGCGATCGACGGTGACCACCTCGCCTGGCAGAAGTGGGACCTGCGGATCGGCTGGACCCACCGGGAGGGCCTCGTCCTGCACACGGTCACCTACACCGACGGTGAGGAGGTCCGTCCGGTGCTGTACCGCGGGTCGCTCGCGGAGATGACGGTGCCCTACGGCGACCCCTCCAGCACCCAGGCGCGCAAGAACGCCTTCGACGTCGGTGAGTACGGGCTCGGGATGCTCGCCAACCCGCTCGCGCTCGGGTGCGACTGTCTCGGAGAGATCCACTACCTCGATGCGCATGTGTGCAGCGCCAGCGGCGACATCTTCCGGATCCCGCAGGCGATCTGCATCCACGAGGAGGACTTCGGGGTCGCGTGGAAGCACACCGACTTCCGGACCGAGGAGGTCGAGGTCCGGCGGCTGCGCCGGCTGGTGGTGTCGTTCATCTGCACGGTCGGCAACTACGAGTACGGCCTCTACTGGTACCTCTACCAGGACGGCCGGATCGAGCACGAGATCAAGCTGACCGGGATCCTGTCGACGGCGGGCCTGCCCGAGGGCGGTAGCACGGACTACGGCACGAAGCTGACCGACCTGCTCTACGCCGCCAACCACCAGCACTTCTTCTGCGTGCGGCTCGACATGCAGGTCGACGGCACGGCGCAGCAGGTGGTCGAGGTGGACACGGTGCCCGCACCGGCCGAGGAGAACCCGTGGGGCAACGCGTTCAGGGCCAAGCGGACCGTGTTGGCCAGCGAGCAGCAGGCCAAGCGCCGCATCGATCCGCTGTCGGGCCGGTACTGGGCGATCACCTCGACCGAACGCACCAACAAGATGGGCGCGCCCACCAGCTACAAGCTGCTCCACGGTGAGAACGTGCTGCCCTTCGCCACCGAGGACTCCTCGATCCGGCAGCGGGCCGCCTACATGTGGCATCACCTGTGGGTCACGCCCTACCGCGCGGACGAGCGGCACCCGGCGGGTGACTACCCCAACCAGCACGCCGGCGGCGACGGGCTCCCGCGCTGGACCGAGGCGGACCGCAACCTCGACGGCGAGGACGTGGTCATCTGGTACGTGATGGGCCACAACCACCTGCCCTCCCTGGAGGACTGGCCGGTGATGCCGGTGGCGAGCATCGGGTTCACGCTCAAGCCGAGCGGGTTCTTCGACCGCAACCCGGCACTCGACCTCCCCGCCTCCGTGGTCCGCTCCTGTCACTGAGCGGTGCGCTCTGCAGCGGGGGCAGGGCGCACCCTCAGGCGAGGTCGCGTCGAGCTGGCGCGCTGGAGCGTCGTGACGTCAGTCGCGGCGGACCAGGGCGCGGACGCTGATGGCCAGCCCGAACGCGCACCACACCAGCAGCACGGCGAGGTCGGTCAACGACGCGTCATAGGTCGAGGACAGCAGTCCGGAGCGCAGCAGGTCGGCGGCCGGTCGGATCGGCAGCAGGTCGTGCAGCTGCTGGAACCAGGCCGGGAGCTGGGCGGCGGGGAAGGTGACCGGTGAGAACAGCATCACGAAGAACACCAGCACCTGGCTGACGAGCTGCGCCAGGAGCGGCGGCAGGCTCACCGCGATCGCGTAGCCGACCGAGGTCGCCACCACCGCGATCAGCAGCGCCGCGCTGATCAGCACCGGCCAGTCGAAGCTGTAGGTCAGGTCGTAGTGCAGCTGGGAGACCACCACGGCCACCGCGATGCTCGGGAGCGCGATCAGCAACCACACGGTCAGCTCCGCGAGCAGGAGCAG
>JAWLFE010000195.1:3338-3709 GCA_041685735.1 Nitriliruptoraceae bacterium | reverse complement strand
CCCCCGCCCGGGGCCGAGCGCGAGCGCGACGGCGCCGCCGGCGCCGGCGCCGGCACCCACCTCCTGGCCGATCCGCGGGAAGAGGTAGGCGAACACGAACACGAACAGCAGCGGCTGCATGACCGTGCGGGTCAGGAAGGCGGGTAGCTCCCTGCGGAGCACCCGCAGGTCCCGCGCGAGCAGGCCGATGACCGTGGCCGCGGTCAGGCGCAGCGCGACCGCGTCGTGCCAGCGCAGAACCGACGGAACCGGCGCTGCCGGCTGCGCCACGTCCCCGTGGGTGATCGTCATCGTGGGCTCACTCACGCAGGTCCCTCCCGGTCAGCTCGATGAAGACGCCCTCGAGGGTCGAGCCCTG
Source organism: Nitriliruptoraceae bacterium (assembly GCA_041685735.1). Classification (GTDB taxonomy): domain Bacteria; phylum Actinomycetota; class Nitriliruptoria; order Nitriliruptorales; family Nitriliruptoraceae; genus CSSed11-175R1. The sequence continues at coordinate 3,351 of JAWLFE010000195.1, read as the reverse complement.
CGCGCTCAGATCG
>JAWLFE010000195.1:0-3328 GCA_041685735.1 Nitriliruptoraceae bacterium | reverse complement strand
GCCTCGACGATGCGCGGCAGCAGGCCGTCGATGGAGTCGGTCATGATCCGGACTCCGGCAGGCGTGGCGTCCACCGACCGGACCCCGGTGACCGCCCGCAGGGCGCTCACCACCGACGGCGACGCCGCACGTTCGAGCTCGAGGTCGACGATGCCCCCCGCCGAGTGACGGTCCTTCAGCGCCTGCGGACCATCGACCGTGAGGATCTGACCGTGGTCGACGATGGCGACCCGGTCGCACAGCTGGTCCGCTTCCTCCATGTAGTGGGTCGTCAGCACGACCGTCAGCCCGTCGTGGCGTAGCTCCTCGACGAGCTCCCACAGGGCGATGCGGCTCTGCGGGTCGAGCCCGGCGGTCGGCTCGTCGAGGAACAGCAACCGCGGCTCGTGCGCGATGGCGCGCGCTACCTGCAGGCGCTGGGCCATCCCCCCGGAGATCTGGCGCGGGAAGGCGCCGGCCCGATCGGCGAGCCGGAAGCGCTCCAGCAGCTCCTCGGCGCGCTGCTGGGCCGCACGTCGCGACCAGCCGAAGTAGCGGCAGTGGTAGACGAGGTTCTCCTCGAGCGTCAGCGACCGGTCCAGGGTGTTGTCCTGGGTGACCACGCCGATGAGGCGCTTGACCGCCGCGGGGGCACGCGCGACGTCGAGACCGAACACCTCGGCGGTTCCCTCGGTCGGCCGGATACGGGTGGTGCAGATCCCCACGGTCGTGGACTTCCCGGCGCCGTTGGGTCCGAGCAGCCCGAACATCTCGCCCTCGGCGATCTCCAGATCGATCCCGGCGACCGCCTCCACGGGTGGCTCGCCCGGGTAGCGCTTCACGAGACCCTCGAGCCGCAGGGCCGCCGGGGACGGCGTGGGAACCGGGACCGCAGCGCTGGACGCAGCGGTGTCCTCAGCGAGCATCACGACCTCCTCGAGACGTGCATGGCGACCCTTTCGTCGGTTCGGGCCGGCTCGGCCAGCGGACGGGCACCACGGTCCGCGCGCCACACGTCGCATCCCACCGGGGGCGGACCGCACCGGCGCTCTCAGTCGCCGATCAGTCGGGCCAGCATGACCGCGTGGACCGCGACGGCAGCGATGACGAACAGGTGGAAGATCTCGTGGTAGCCGAACACGGTCGGCCACGGGTCCGGACGACGGAGCCCCACGACCACGGCACCGACGGTGTAGAGGATGCCGCCGCCGAGCAGCAGGGCCATGGTCACCCAACCGGTGGCCATCCACAGCCACGGCGCCAGCAGCACCGGCAACCAGCCGAGCGTCAGGTAGATCGCCTGGTTGAAGCCCCGGGGTGGCGCGAAGGGCAGCCAGACCAAGGTGATACCGAGGAGGCTGCCGAGCCCCATGCCCACCATCAGGACCAGCCGAGGCCACCCGTCCAGGCCCAGCAGGCTCAGGGCGATACCCGTGCCGCCGATCGCCAGGTAGATGCCCGTGTGGTCCAGGCGGAACAAGCGCTCGTAGGTATGCGCGTCCCACGGTTTGAGGTGCAGCAGGGCGCTGAACGTGAACATCGCCGCCATCCCGAGCCCGAAGGCGGCCACGGCCAGCCGGGCGTTCGCGGGCGCCAGCACGATCGACACGAACGAGCCGGGAACCGTCACCAGTGCGGCGAGCAGGTGTGATCTGCCACGCAGACGCGGTCGTGGCAGGGTCAGCGCTCGTTCGGTGTTGATCGAACGCTTGAGGATGGGTCGTTCGCTCACGCCGCAACGGTAGCCCGCGCCGCCGCGCCGCCGCGCCGCACGACGCCCGGACGTCCACGGCCTCGGCCGCCGGCGGCCCGTAGACTCCGGCCGTCCCCCCGCTCACGAGCCGTCAGGCCCACCGTGCGCCCACCGTCGTCTCCCGCCACCTCGGCATCGACGGCGGCGGTCTAGGTGGCCACCGCGACGAGGCTCGAGCGGCCGACCCGGCTCCAGGCGATCGGGCTGCTGGTCGGGATCCTCACCTTCCTGGGTGTGCTGGTCGTCGACCTGCCCGGTCTGGAACCGGCCGCCCAGCGGATGCTGGCCATCTTCCTGCTCGCGATCGTGCTGTGGGTGACCGAGGCGATCCCCATCGTGGCCACCGCGGTCCTGGTGATCCTGCTGGAGGTCCTGCTGCTGTCCGACCAGGCGCTCGTCCCGCTGGCCGAGGCCCCGCTGAGCTCGCGGGAGATCTTCGCCACCCTGGCCGATCCGGTCATCATCCTGTTCCTCGGTGGATTCCTCATCGCGGACGGCGCGGCCCGGTTCGGCCTCGACCGCAACCTGGCCGCCGTGCTGCTCCGGCCGTTCGTCGCCGGGGGGGCCCGACGCGCCGTCCTCGGCCTGATGCTGATCACCGCCGTGCTGTCGATGTTCGTGTCCAACACCGCCACCACCGCCACGATGTTCGCGGTCGTGCTGCCCGTGCTCGCGGTCCTGCCGCCCGGCAAGGTCCGTACGGGGCTCGCCCTGTCGATCCCCTTCGCGGCCAACATCGGGGGCATGGGCACCCCCGTGGGCACCCCCCCGAACGCCATCGCCCTCGGCCAGCTGTCGGCGCAGGGGATCAGCGTGTCCTTCCTGGACTGGATGCTGCTGGCCGTGCCGCTGGTGGTGGTGGTCCTGTTCGGTGCTTGGTGGCTGTTGACCCGCCGCTTCATCCCCCGGGGCACCACCCTGGAGATCGACCTCGATCCCCGCTTCGACCGCTCCCCCGCTGCGCTGGTGTTCACCAGCGTCGCGGGGCTGACGGTCCTGCTGTGGCTGACCGAACCGCTCCACGGCCTGTCCTCCTCGACGGTCGGTTTCATCCCGGTCGTGCTGCTGCTCGCCACCGGCGTGCTCGGCCCGAAGGACCTCCAGGGGCTGCAGTGGCACGTGCTGTGGCTGGTCGCGGGGGGTATCGCGCTGGGCGCGGGCGTGGGCGCCTCGGGCCTGGACGCCTGGCTGCTCGACCTGGTCGCCTGGGACCGGCTACCCGGGCTGCTCCTGATCTCGCTGCTGGTGTTCGTCGGGCTGGCGCTGTCCTCGGTCATCTCCCACTCCGCGGCGGCGAACCTGCTCATCCCCCTCGCGCTGAGCCTGGCCATCGGCCTCTCCCTCGATGCGGTGTTCGTGGCCGTGCTGGTCGCCCTGGCCTGCTCGCTGGGCATGCCGTTGCCGATCAGCACCCCGCCGAACGCCATCGCGTACGCGACCGGGGAGGTCCCGCAGCGGGCGATGATCACCGCCGGGCTCACCATCGGGGCCGCCGGCGCGGTGCTGCTGACCACGGTGATGCCGTCCTGGTGGGCCTGGCTGGGGCTGCTGTGAGCGCGACGTCGGCCATCTGCGCCGTGGTCGCCGGCAGGCAGT
>JAWLFE010000194.1:0-3725 GCA_041685735.1 Nitriliruptoraceae bacterium | reverse complement strand
GGGATCGACCGTCGGAGCCTCCAGGTAGCCGGGCGCGGGGATGACCAACGCGGATCCCCGCGGATATGCGCAGGGATCGACCGTCCGCTGCCTCGAGCCAGACGCTGCCGCGCGCTTCGACCCCGCCGCGAGCCGGCGCCGATCCGGCGGCTGGCGGCCGAACGGACGGCGTCCCCCGTTCCTGCCCGTCTTGGCCCCCGGTTGTGTTGATTTTGCTTTGTTTGTGTTGACATCTGTCCGGATGCCTGCGAGGATGCGACCGGACGGCGACGGAGAGGAGCCCGGACCGTGTATCCCGAGGAACGCCAGGCCCGCATCGTCGAGGTGGCGCGTGACCAGGGACGTGTCGAGGTCGCCCGCCTCGCCACCGAGCTGGACGTCACCCCCGAGACCGTCCGTCGCGACCTCACGACGCTGGAGCGCCAGGGGCTCGTCCGCCGGGTCCACGGGGGCGCGATCCCGATCGAACGGCTCGGCTTCGAGCCGGCCGTCGCCACCCGCGCCGAGGTGCTCACCACGGAGAAGGAGCGCATCGCCAAAGCCGCGCTGGCGCTCCTGCCCCAGGAGGGCTCGATCCTGCTGGACGCCGGCACCACGACCGCGCGTCTGGCGGCAGCGCTCCCGGACGACCGTGAGCTGACGGTGGTCACCAACGCCCTCGACATCGCCGTCACGCTGGCGAACCGACCGAACCTGACCGTGCTGACGCTCGGCGGTCGGGTCCGGGGACGCACGCTGGCTGCCGTCGACGTGTGGGCCCTGGATGCGCTGCGCGAGACCTTCGTGGACGTCGCCTTCCTGGGTACGAACGGGATCTCCGCACAGCGCGGCCTGACCACCCCGGATCCGACCGAAGCAGCGGTCAAGCGGGCGATGATCGGCGCCGCGCGCCGCTCGGTCGTCCTCGGCGATAGGACCAAGGTCGGCGCCGACCACCTCATCCGGTTCGGCGACCTCGACCAGATCGACACCTTCGTGACCGACGCGGGGCTCGATCTCGAGCTCGCCGGCGAGCTCGAGGCGACCGGCATCCGGGTGGTGCGCGCATGATCGTGACCGTGACCCCGAACCCCAGCGTGGACCGCACCGTCGGGGTCGACGCCCTGGAGCGCGGCGAGGTGCTGCGGACCTCCGCACAGCAGCTCGACCCCGGCGGCAAGGGCATCAACGTCGCGCGGGCGTTGCACGCGAACGGCCACGAGACCGTGGCGGTCCTCCCCGTCGGTGGGGCGTCCGGCGCCCAGCTGCTCACGCTGCTCGACGGCACGGGGCTCGAGGTCGTCGCCGTGCCCATCGCCGGATCGGTGCGCTCGAACATCACCATCGCCGAGCCCGACGGCACGGTCACCAAGCTCAACGAGCCGGGGCCGGCACTGTCCACCGAGGAGCGTGTGCGGCTCGTGGCCGCCACGCAGCAGGCGTCGGAGGGCGCCGACTGGCTCGTGATCTGCGGATCGCTGCCACCCGGCACCCCGGTCCAGCTCCTCCACGACCTGGTGGCTGCCGGGCGGGCAGCGGGGGCGCGCGTCGCGATCGACACCTCCGAGGACGCCCTGGTCTCCGCGCTCGACGCGCAGCCCGATCTGGTCAAGCCGAACGCGGCGGAGCTGGCCGGCGCGACCGGCCGCACGCTGGCCACGCTCGGGGATGCAGCCGATGCGGCCCGCGAGCTCATCGCCCGCGGTGTCGGCGCCGTCCTGGCGAGCCTGGGGCCGGACGGCGCGCTGTACGTCGACGACCAGACGTGCGCGCACGCCCTGCTACCGGTCCGCACCCCGCGCAGCACGGTGGGCGCCGGCGACTCGACCCTTGCCGGCTTCCTCACCGCGAGCGACCAGCCGGCCGTGGGACTGCGGGCCGCCGTCGCCTACGGCGCCGCGGCGGTGTCGCTGCCCGGCAGCCAGGTTCCCGGACCTGGAGACCTCCACCTCGACGCTGTCGAGGTCCACACCGACCCCGACCGCGCCCGCCACCTGGCGGACGCATCACGACCCGTGAACTCACACGCGTGAGTGCACACCGACCGCCCCATCCGGGGCCGATCACCTCGCAACGAGCACAGGGAGAACACCGATGAGTGACATGGTTGTGGGCGGGCCCACAGCAGAAGGCGGGTGGCGAGCCACCGTGCAGCGGTTCGGGGGCAACCTCGCCGCGATGGTGATGCCGAACATCGGCGCGTTCATCGCCTGGGGTCTGTTGACCGCACTGTTCATCCCGACCGGGTGGCTGCCGAACGAGTCGTTGGCCGAGATGGTCGGCCCGATGATCCTGACGCTGCTGCCGGTCCTGATCGGCTACACCGGCGGGCGGCTCGTCCACGGCCAGCGCGGTGCGGTCATCGGCGCTGTCGCCACGATGGGCATCGTCGTCGGCTCGGACATCCCCCAGTTCCTCGGGGCGATGGCCATCGGCCCGTTGGCCGGCTGGCTGCTGAAGAAGTTCGACGACTTCGTCGTGCCGCGTACCAAGGTCGGCTTCGAGATGCTCGTCAACAACTTCTCGCTCGGGATCCTGGGCGTCATCATGGCGATCTTCGGGTTCTTCGGCATCGGTCCCATCGTGACCGCGCTGACCACCGTGCTCGGCAACGGCGTCGAGGTCCTGGTCGACAACGGCCTCCTGCCGCTGGCCTCGCTGCTGATCGAGCCCGCGAAGGTGCTGTTCCTGAACAACGCCATCAACCACGGTGTGCTGGGGCCGCTGGGCGTGGTCGAGGCCGCCGAGGCCGGCAAGTCGATCCTGTTCATGCTGGAGACCAACCCCGGTCCGGGTCTCGGCGTCCTGCTGGCCTTCTGGTTGGCCGGCCCCAACAAGGCCATCCGCCTCAGCGCGCCCGGTGCGATCATCATCCACTTCTTCGGCGGCATCCACGAGATCTACTTCCCGTACATCCTCATGAAGCCCCAGATGATCATCGCCGCCATCGCCGGCGGGATGACCGGGGTGGCCACCTTCCTGGTGACCGGTGTCGGCCTGGTCGCGACCCCCTCCCCGGGTTCGATCTTCGCCTACATGGCCGTCACGCCCCGGGGCAACTTCTTCGGTGTGCTGCTCGGGATCGCCCTGTCCGCGGCCGTCTCCTTCGTCGTCGGTGCCGCGTTGCTGCGGTTCTCCAAGAGCGACGAGGAGCCGGACCTCGACGAGGCCGCCGCGCAGTCCGCCGCCAACAAGGGCACCAAGCCCGCCACCTCGGAGGCCTGATCACCATGCCGAGCATCGATGGCAAGGACATCAAGAGCATCGTGGTCGCCTGCGAGGCAGGGATGGGGTCCAGCGTGCTGCTGACCTCCACCCTCGCCAAGCAGCTGAAGCCCCACGGCGTGGCCGTGACCCACAGCCCGGTGAACCGACTCACCGACGACACGGCAGACGTGGTGTTGTGCCACCAGGGTCTGGTGAACCGGGCCCGCCAGGCGGCACCGAACTCGGTGGTGATCCCGTTCCAGATGTTCATGGGTGACCCGGCCTTCGCCAAGGTCACCACGGCCATCGCCGACGGGGGCACCCTCGATGGCTGAGGCCGCCCCGCTGCTCGGTCCAGACGCGGTGCGGCTCGGCTGCACCGCGCCCGACCGGACCGACGCGGTCCGCCAGGCCGGCGAGCTCCTCGTCGGCCTGGGGGCCGTCGCCCCCGCCTACGCCGACGCCATGCAGGAGCGCGAGCAGAGCCTCTCGTCCTTCGTCGGCGAGGGCTTCGCGATCCCCCACGGCACCGACGAGGC
>JAWLFE010000193.1:0-3733 GCA_041685735.1 Nitriliruptoraceae bacterium | reverse complement strand
TCACCCTGGCCCCGGAACGCGAGGGGGCGCTGGATGCCATCCGACAGCTGGTCGACGCCGGCGTGCGGGTCGCCATCGGGCACAGCGATGCGGACGATGACCGGACGCTCGCCGCGGTGGACGCGGGTGCCACGCTGCTCACGCACCTCTACAACGCCCAACGGCCCTTCGGGCACCGCGATGCCGGCGTGGTCGGCGTGGCCCTGTCCGAGGTACGGCTGACCTGCGGACTCATCGTCGACCTGGAGCACGCGGCCCCGACCGCCGTCCGGGTCGCCTTCGCCGCGGCGGGCGGCCGGATCATGCTCGTCACCGATGCCATCGCCGCGCTGGGGATGCCACCCGGCACCTACACCCTCGGCGGGCAGCCCACCGAGGTGCGTGCCGGCGCGGCTCCGGTGCGAGCTGATGGGACCCTGGCGGGCTCGGCGCTGCGGCTCGACGCCGCGGTCGCCAACACCATCGCCTGCGGTATCGATCCCGCCGTCGCGCTCACCGCGGCCACCCGGGTGCCGGCGGATGCCCTCGGGGCGTCCGACCTCGGCCGCCTCGCGCCGGGTGCCGCCGCTGACCTCGTCTGGCTCGACGAGGACTGGAGCGCACGCACGACCTGGGTGGCAGGCAACGTCGTGTTCGGCGCCGAGCATCTGCCTGCCGCGACCGTGACCAAGTGATCCTTCCTGACGTCTGGACCCCGATATGACCACCGACATGCTGCGCGAGATCAGTGAGCAGCCCGAGGCGTTGGCCCGCACCCTGGACGAGCTGCTCCCGCTCGGACCGCAGCTCGCTGACCTGCTGCACGGTCGGCGCCACGTCCTGTTCGCGGCCCGGGGTACTTCGGACAACGCCGCGGTCTACGGCCGTTACCTCGTCGAGGTCCACACCGGCCGCGGTGCATCGCTCGCGGCACCCAGCCTGGCCACGCACTACGCCGTCCAACGGGACCTGTCCGACACCGTGGTCGTCAGCCTGTCGCAGTCCGGCGCGACCGAGGAGATCGTGGCGGTGCAGAGCTGGGCGCGCCGCGCCGGGGCGGTGACGGTGGCGATCACCAACGATTCCGCCAGCCCGCTCGCCCGGGACGCCCACATCGCCCTCGTGACCCAGGCCGGTCCGGAGCTCGCGGTCCCGGCGACCAAGACCTACACGGCGCAGCTGCTGGCGGTGTCGGTGCTCGTGGACGCCCTCCGCCCCGCTGGCCCCACCTTCGGGGAGGAACTCGCGCGGGTGCCTGCCGAGGTCGGCCGGCTGATCGCGTCTCGCCATGGCGTCGATGATGCTGTCGCGCTCCTCGGGCGCTCTCCCCACCTGCTCGTCAGCGGCCGCGGCGTCGTCTACGGCACCGCGCTGGAGCTGGCGCTGAAGCTGGAGGAGACCTGCCTCGAGCCCGTGCGGGGACTGTCCTACGCGGACCTGCGCCACGGGCCGATCGCGGTGGTGCAGCCGGGCACCAGTGCCCTGCTGGTGTCCGCGAAGACCGGTCCCATGGTGGAACCGATGCTCGAGCTGGCCGACGATCTCCGCAGCCGGGGTGCCAACGTCGTCGCGATCGGGGGTGACGAACGGCTGGCCGCCACGGCGACCGTCCACCTCGACGGTCCGGAGCTCTCCGAGGCCCTGACGCCGCTGGGCCTGATCGTCCCCGGGCAGCTGCTCGTCGAAGGGCTCGCCCGGGCCCGGGGCCTGAACCCGGACGCGCCCCGCGGGCTGTCGAAGGTGACCCAGACCGACCGCGGCTGACGCCACCTGCCTGCGGAGTCCGGGCACGCAAGCGCCTCGCGGCGTCCAGGTGGCCCTGCCTGGGGTCGTCGCGGCGCGAAGGTCGGGCCGTCGGGCCCACGATGCGCGCCCCATCGGCCCTACTGCAGTTCCTGCCTGAAGCGCATCCTGCACAAGCTGCATGAGCGGCACGAACAGGCAGGGTCGGGCAGATGGCATCCGGGTTCCTCAGCACCCAGCAGGTCCAGGACCTGCTGGACGTGGACGCCTCCACCATCTACCGGATGGCCGGGGACGGACGCCTGCCGGCCGTACGCATCGGTCGTCAGTGGCGCTTCCCCGCCGCGGAGATCGAGGCGATGCTCCGGCCCGGGGCGACAGCGGCGGACGCTCCCGGGCGGATCGGGGACGGCACGGCCACGACGGCACCCGGTGCTGCTGCGGGCCGTGCCACCTCGGTCCATGCGCCGCACGGGCCTCTCCCCACCCTGCCGCCGCCGGACGAGACCGTGCTCCCGCCGGCGCTCGCGATCGCGACCCTTGACGCCATCGCCCCGGCACTCGGGGTCGCGATGGTCGTCACCGATCTGGACGGTCATCCGCTGACCCCGATCGTGAACCCGGCGCCGGGGATCGTGGTGCGCAGCCGGGACCCCGAGTTCGCGGAAGCGTGTTCACGGGAGTGGCGCGGGTTCGCAGCCGAGCCACACCTGTCCCCGCGGCTGGCGCCGGGCCGTTTCGGGTTCCTGTGCGCCCACAGCTTCGTGCGCCAGGGCCCCTCCCTGGTCGCGATGGTGCTCGCGGGTGGGATCGCGCCGCCCGGCGACGATGGCTCGGAGTTCTACCAACTCGACGAGGACCGTCATCGGCTCGTCCTCGAGACCCTGCCGCGGACCGCGGCCCTGCTGTCCCAGCTGGTGGCGCTGACCGCCACCTCGACCGAGCTGTCCTGAGCTCGGTCGCCCCCCCAACGAGGAGCGCTCCCATGCGACGCCTTCTGGTCCTCGGTGCCGGTACCGCCGGCACGATGGCCGTCAACAAGCTCCGGCCCCTGCTGGCCGAGGACGAGTGGGACATCACCATCGTCGACCAGCGTGAGGACCACCACTACCAGCCCGGTTACCTGTTCATCCCCTTCGGCTGGTACCGGCCCGAACAGGTCGTCAAGTCCCGCAAGCGCCTGATCACCCGTGGGGTGACGCAGGTGACCGCGGAGATCGACCGGGTCGACACGGACACCAACACCGTCCACCTCGTCGACGGCGTCGAGCTGACCTACGACCAGCTCATCATCGCCACCGGCACCCACCCGACCCCGTCGGAGACCCCGGGGCTGTCCGAGCCGAACGCCCGCGACCGTGGTGTCCACCACTTCTACACCCTGGAGGACTCCATCGCGCTGCGGGACGCCATGCAGCGCTTCGAGGGTGGCAGGCTCGTGGTCAACCTGATCGACCTGCCCATCAAGTGCCCGGTCGCGCCGCTGGAGTACGCCTTCCTCGTCGAGGCCTGGTTGCACGAGCGGGGTCTGCGTGAGAACACGGAGGTCATCTACGTCACCCCGCTCGACGGCGCCTTCACCAAGCCGCTGGCTGCCGAGGAGCTCGGCGGCATGTTCACCGAGCGCGGCATCGACCTCGAGGCGGACTTCCTGCTCGAGCAGGTCGACCTCGACGAGCAGTGCCTGGTCAGCTACGACGAGCGGGTCGTTCCCTTCGATCTGCTGGTCACCGTCCCCATCAACCGCGGCGCGGCGTTCGTCGGCCGCTCCGGGCTCGGTGACGAGCTCGACCACGTCAAGGTCGACAAGGAGACCTTCCTGGCCGACGGGCTGGACGACGTGTTCGCCCTGGGAGACGCAGCGAACCTGCCCACCTCCAAGGCCGGGTCGGTGGCGCACTTCGCTCTGGACGTGTTCGTCGAGAACTTCCTCCGTCACATCGACGGGTTGGAGATGCACGAGCGCTTCGACGGCCACGCCAACTGCTTCATCGAGTCCGGCTACGGCAAG
>JAWLFE010000192.1:0-3770 GCA_041685735.1 Nitriliruptoraceae bacterium | reverse complement strand
TGGCGCCGCGCATCATCGCGGACATCGCGATCGTGCCGGCGAGCCCGGCCACGAGGGCGGCGAGCAGGTCGAAGGTCATGGTGTGTACTCCGCTTCGGTATCGGTAGTGGTCACGGGTGTGGTCGAGGCAACCGGCGACCGCCGCCGCGCCTTCCACCCGGTCGCCCTTCCAGCCAGGTCCAGGACCTCGTCCCCGGGCCCGGAGAGCCGCTGCCCCGCATGCCCGTCGAACGTCAACGCACGGCGACGAGTGTCCCTGCGGCGAAGGGTGCGGTGACGGTGACGCCGAGCTGGGCGTACACCGAGGGCGGCACGCCGATGTCGGCGGCGAACAGGGCGCCGACCACCTCGGGTGCCTCGCGCAGCCCACGCTTGGGCAGGGCCAGGGTCATCGTCGCATCGGCGACGGTGCAGGGGGTGCCGATCCGTCCCGAGGTCAGGTCGAGCCCGCTCGGCGTGTCCAGCGCCAGCACGGGCGCAGCGCGGGCGTTCGCCCACCGGATCAGCTCGGCGGCGCGGCCGTGGGGATCACCGCTGAGGCTGTAGCCGAGCACCGCATCGATCACCACGTCGGGCTCCTGTGACGTGGTCACCACCGGTACCGACATGCGACGCAGGATGTCGAGCTGGTGGGCCGGCACCTCGGTCATCGACTCGGGGGCGGCCAGGGCCACCTCGACGTCGATGCCCCGGTTGGCGAGGTGGCGGGCGGCGACCAACCCGCCTCCGCCGTTGCCGCCGGGACCCGCCAGGACCGTGCAGGTCGTCGGCTGGTAGTGGCGGATCGCCAGCTCGGCGAGGTGCCGCCCGGCGTTCTCCATCATCTGCAGCAGCGTGATGTGCAGTTCGTCGACCATGATCCGGTCGACCTCGCGCATCTGCTCGGTGGTGAGGTCGGGCAGCTCGGCCGTGGGGAACCCGGTCGGGGTGGTGGGCGCCGCGTCGCTCATCGTCGTCCCTCTCCTCGCAGCAGCCGTCGGACCCGGAGCACCTCCGCCACCGACCAGGCCTGGAAGGGGGTGCCGGTGGCGTGGTGGGGCGGATCGCCGTCGGCGGTCTCCGAGATCGAGCCCACCCCCCAGTCACCGAGGTGGCGCTCCAAGGGCTCGAGCACGTGTGTCACGTCCACGCCGGTGCGCAGGCCAGCGTCGACGTAGGGGCCGAGCAGCCACGGCCACACGGTGCCCTGGTGGTAGGCGTGATCGCGCGCGGCCGGATCGCCCCGGTGGCGTCCGCGGTAGGCCGCGTGGTCGGTGGCCAGGCTGCGCAGACCGAGCGGGGTCAGCAGCGCGCGGCCGGAGCGTGCCACCAGCGTGCAGTCGGTCAGCGGGGCGTAGGGCAGCGAGACCGCCAGCAGCTGGTTCGGTCGCACGGCTGCATCGTCCCCCTCAGGCCCATCGACCACGTCGAGCACACGGCCGTCGACGACGAAGCGACGCCGCAGCGCCTCGGTCGCACGGTGAGCCAGGGCGTGCAGGTCGGCGGCGTCCTGGCCGACCAGCTCGGCCAGGAGCGCGGTCGTGGTCAGCGCGTTGACCCACAGGGCGTTGACCTCGATCGTCTTGCCTCGGCGCGGCGTGACGGGCACGCCCTCAACGCGGGCATCCATCCAGGTCAGCGCCAGCTCCGCTTCGCCCTGGGTCAGCAGCCCGTCGGCGGGGTCGACGCCGATGCCGAAGCGGGTGCCATGGAGGTGGTGGTCGACGATGCCTCTGAGCGCGGGCAGCAGGGCAGCCGCCAGGTCGGTGTCCCCGGTGGACGCGACGTGCCGGCCGACGGCGTGGACGAACCACAGCGTGCCGTCGACGGTGTTGTACTCCAGTTGCCCGGTGTCGGCGGTGTTGGCCAGCATGCCCTGCGACAGCCCGGTCGCCGCCCGCTCCAGCAGCTGTCGGCCCTGCGGTGCACGGCCCGTGGTCAGGAACAGTCCCTCGTAGGCGATCATCGTGTCGCGCGACCAGTCACCGAACCAGGGGTAGCCGGCCACCACGGTCGGACCCGCGACCACGAAGGCATCGGCAGCCAGGATCAGCAGCTCGTCGATCGCATCGTGCGGATCGGCGTTCGCGCTGGCCAGCAGGCCACGAGCGCGCCTTCGCGCCGCCTCCACCACCTCGCAGGTGGGTGGCGGGGGCGTGGCGGGATCAGCCGCCCAGGCACGGACCTCGGCCACCTCGCCGACATCCAGGTCGGCGACGAACCGCCCGGCCCGGAACAGGTCCTCGGTGGGTGACAGTCCCCGGGCGGCCTCCTCGTCGTGGTGGACGCCGAGGTACCAGGCCCCGTCGGGTGTGTAGCCGGGACCAGCGACGCGGTAGCGGTCCTCGAACACGAAGCCGTCGACGGTGGGCTGCACGTCCGGGTCCGGTCCGGCGTCCCGCTCACCGTGGACATCACGCCAGGTGCACAGCGCCTCGAGCTCGAGCCGCACGGGCCCGGCTGCGGCCAGCAACCGGTGGGTGACCGCGACCGCCGGACGGCCGTGCAGCATCGCGATCTGGCGCTCCAGCACCACCTCGCCGACCTGCCAGCGCCACCGCGGCACACCGTCGGCCAGGGTGAAGCTGGCGAGGTGATCGTGACCGGTCGGGGCCAGGGTTCCGTCCGCCCAGCGGTGGGTGGCCAGGCGCACACGCCGGTCACCGAGCACCAGCACCGGATCCAGGGCGGCCAGTGCCAGCCTCCGTCCGCCGGGTGGAGCCGTCGCCACGACCAGCAGGCCGTGGTAGCGGCGTGTCCGAAGTCCCGACACGGTGCCCATGGCGTAGCCGCCGAGGCCGTCGGTCAGCAGCCACTCGCGGCTGGCGCCGGCGGCGAGGTTCGTGGTGGTCTGGGTGCCGAAGGCCACTGCCGTCATGCGTCCGCCACCCCGGCGTGACCGGACGGCCGGGCGGCGGCCGTGGTGCCCCCGCCGTGGCGCTGGATGATCAGGTCGATGACGAGGCCGGTCCAGCCGGTCTGGTGCGAGGCCCCGAGCCCGGCCCCGGTGTCGCCGTGGAAGTACTCGTGGAACAGCAGTCGCTCGTGCCAGACCGGGTCCTGCTGCAGGCGGGTGGCGGCACCGAAGGCCGGACGGCGGCCGTCGGCGTCGTCGAGGAACAGCGCCGTCAGCCGGCGCGACAGCTCGTCGGCCACCTCGCCGAGATGGGCGTGGCGGCCCGAGCCGGTGGGCAGCTCCACCGTCCACTCGTCGCCGAGGAAGCGGTGATAGCGGCGCAGCGACTCGATCACCAGCTGGTTCACCGGGAACCACACCGGACCACGCCAGTTCGAGTTCCCCCCGAACAGCCCCGTGGTGGACTCGCCCGGCTCGTAGCAGACCGTGGCGGCACTGCCGGCGAGCTCCAGGGTGAAGGGGCGGTCGCGGTGCTCACGCGACAGCGAGCGCAGGCCGAAGGGGGAGAGGAAGGCGTCCTCGTCCAGCATCGTGGTCAGGATCCGCTGCAGGCGTTCGGGGGAGGCGATGGACAGCATCCGGCCCTCGTGCTCACCGAGGGTGCGGACGTGACCGACGGCCTCTCGGTACTGCGGCTTGTGCTCCAGGAACCAGGCGAAGTGTCCGGCGAAGTCGGGCAGCCTCGCCAGCGTGGCCCGGCCGAGGGTGGTCACCGCGTACAGCGGGATCAGCCCGACCATCGAGCGCACCTGGACCGCAGCCGTGCTGCCGTCGCCGCAGCGCAGCTGGTCGTGGTAGAAGCCCTGGCCCTCGTCCCACAGCCCCTGCTCGTGCATCGCGGTGGCGATGTAGGCGAAGTGCTCGTTGAACTTCA
>JAWLFE010000191.1:0-3770 GCA_041685735.1 Nitriliruptoraceae bacterium | reverse complement strand
CGCCCGTCGAACAGGGTCAGGAAGACCGCGGGTACCGAGGCCAGCGCGGCGATCAGCACGGGTAGCGCGATCGCCTGCTCGACCCGCTCCTGACGGGCGGTCAGCCTGGCCTGGCGCGTCGCGTCGTGGGTCATCGGTGGTCCGCGGTCTCGCGTGCATCGGTCCGGCGTTGGCACAGCCTACGGAGCACTCGTCGGCGCGCGCATCGCCGACGTATCCTGTGTGGGCCCAGCCGTCGGAGGTCGACCATGTCCCACCTGCTCGAACGTCTCGATCGGCGCCGTCTGGCCATCTCCCTGGCCGCCGGGGTGCTCGCCGGCGCGCTGACCGCGGCCATCGCGATCCCCGCCAGCTCCCCGAGCCTGCTGGACGAGGCCCGGGCGGCCTCACCCGTGGTCGACGCGACCCCCTGAGCCGGTCGCTGCCGGCTCGGCGTCGACGGGTGCCAGCGGGAGCTGGACGGTGAACCGCGCGCCGCCGTCGGTACGGTTGGCGGCTGTCACCGTCCCGCCGTGAAGGGTGGCGTACTCGCGGACGAGCGTCAGCCCGAGCCCGGTCCCCGGGCGGGCATCGCGCCGACGGTCCGGGCCCTGGACGAAGGGCTCGAAGACCCGTTCCTCCCACCCGTCAGGGAGGCCGTCGCCATCGTCCTCGATGACGAGCAGGGCGTGGTCGGCCGTCTCGCCGGTCCGGATCTGGATGCAGCCTCCGGTACCGGTGTGCCGCACGGCGTTGGCCAGCAGGTTCGTCGCGATCCGCTCCAGCTTGGCGAGATCACCGGGGACCACCACCTCGGTGAGGTCGGTCTCCACGCGGCGGTCCGGGAGCGGGGTCGCATCGAGCACCATGCGGACCACCTGCGCGAGCGGTAACGGTCGGGTCGTGGCCCGGACCAGCCCGGTCGTGAGCTGGTCCACGTCGAGCAGGTCGGAGACCACCTCGGTCAGCCGCCGGGTCTGGTTCTGGAGCCGGTCCAGCAGGTCGTCGAGCTGTGCGCCGCTCAAACGTGGATGGTGGCGGCGCAGGGTGTCGGCGATGCCCGCGACCACGGTCAGCGGGGTCCGCAGCTCGTGCGAGGTGGCGCGCAGGAAAGCGACCCGGATCTCGTCGCTCTCCTGGAGGTCCGCCGTGGTGCGCTCCAGGTCGTCGGCGATCCGTCGCAGCTCCTCCTCGCTGCGGCGCTGCTCGGTGGTGTCGAGGCACTGGGCGACGAAGTACCGGGGCTGACGCTGCTCGTCGCGCACGAGCGAGACCACCGTCTCGGTCCAGACCACCGATCCGTCCGGTCGCAGATACCGCTTGTCGATCGCGTAGCTCGACCGCTGCCCGGCCAGCAACTCGCCGAGGAGGACCTGCTCGCGCGCGAGGTCGTCCGGATGGCTGAGGTCCGCGAACGTGCGACCGTCGAGCAGCTCGTCCTCGGTGTAGCCGAGCAGTTTGCACAGCGCCGGGTTGACCGCGACCCACGGGCCATCCAGCACGGAGATCGCCATCCCCAGCGGGGCGTGGGTCATCGCCAGGCTGAAGCGCTCCTCCAGCTCGTAGAGGCGCTCCTCGAGCGTGTCCGGCTGCTGCTCCCACCCGTCCACGCGCGCTCCTTCGCTGCGTGGCGAACGGTAGCAACGGGTACGCAGCGTGGGGAGGGCACGACGTCCTCCGTCCGCGTTCCCGGACCCTGCGACCAGGCCGACAGGGACCCAAGCCCTAGCCAGGACGGGTCGGACGCCCGGCTCGAGGGACGTCGTCCCTGGCGATGCTCATCGTGACCATCCCTGCCGGAGGCTGCCGTGGAGCTCGGGTCCGAACGACGCCTGCTCGACCAGCGGCTGCGCGTCGCCCTGCTCGTCGTGGTCGCCCTCGGGACGATCGTCGCGCCGCTGCTCGGGCTCACGCCGGCCGCCGCCCAGGACACCTCATCGGCGGTGTCGCAGCTGCCCGACGACCTCCAGGGCGCCGTCACCGAGGACGGGCAGGTGGAGCTGCTGTTCTTCGGTTCGTTGACCTGCCCGTACTGCCAGCAGATGGAGCTCTACCTCGACGAGCTCGAGGGACGGTACGGCGAGCCGCTGGAGGTGGTCCGGCACGAGGTCTCCAGCAACCTGGAGGACCGTGAGCGGTGGGAAGCGGAGCTGCTCAGCCGCGGCGAGCAGCCCTCCGGGGTCCCGACCACCCTCATCGGCGACCGGATCTGGATCGGGTTCAGCGAGGAGATCGGCCGCGACATCACCCGGGTCGTCGACGGGCTCGTGACGGTGGTCGCCGCCGACGAGGCGGCCGGATCAGAGACGGAGCCACTGCCCGGGCCCACACCCGGGCTCGACCCGGACGAGGTCGACACCAGCATCGAGGTCCCCCTGATCGGCGAGGTGGAGCTCACCGGCCGCTCCGGGCTCGGCGTGACCGCGCTGATCGCGTTCGTCGACGGCTTCAACCCCTGCTCGCTGTGGGTGCTGGCGATCCTGCTCGCCATGGTGCTCAACGCCGGGGCGAGACGTGGGCGGGTCCTGGCGGTCGGGCTGACCTTCCTGACCGTCACCGCCGCGATCTACGGGCTGTTCATCGTCGGGGTGTTCACCGTCGTCGACCTGCTGTCCTCGGTGACCGCGATCACCTGGGTCGTCGGCGCGATCGCACTGCTCGTGGGGCTGGTCAACATCAAGGACTACTTCGCCTACAAGCAGGGGCTGTCCTTCACGATCTCCGACCGGTTCAAGCCGCGCCTGTACCGAGGTGGCCGTGCCATCCGCGATCACGAGCGCCCGCTGCTGCCGATCCTCGGCACGACGGTGGTGCTGGCGGCGGGGGCCTCGGTGGTGGAGCTGCCCTGCACCATGGGGTTCCCCGTGGTCTGGACGGGCACGCTGCAGTCGCTCGGGATCGAGCGGGGGCCTCAGTTCGCCGGACTGCTCGGGCTCTACCTGCTGGTCTACCTGCTCGACGAGCTGCTGCTGTTCGCCGTCGTGGTGGTGACGATGGAGGTCACCCGGGTCGAGGAGAAGCATGGCCGGGCGCTCAAGCTCGTCGGCGGCTCCCTCATGGTCGTGCTGGGGATCGCGATGGTGGTTGCCCCGGACCTCCTGGAGGACCTGACCGGGTTGCTGGTGCTCACCCTGTCCGCGGTGGTCCTCGTGGCGGTGCTGATGCTGGTGCAGCGGGCCCGGGGGGGTGGTGCGGACGACGACGGCCCGGCTGAGCGCCCGACCGCCCGCTCCGGCAGCGCGACCTCCGGGGGTCGTGGCCGCAGCGGCGGGGGCGAGCGGTCCGGCTGAGGCTCGGGGCGGGCCTCGCCGCCACGCTCAGCTGGGGGCGGCGCCGTGCTTGGCCCGCTTGGCGGCCCGGGCGCGCAGCGCGGGATCGAGCTCGACCTTGCGCAGCCGCACGTTGCCCGGTGTCACCTCCACCGCCTCGTCCTCACGGATGAACTCGAGCGCCTGGTCGAGCGAGAGCACCCGCGGCGGGGCCAGGCGGACCAGCTCGTCCCCGGTGGCGGAGCGCACGTTGGAGAGCTTCTTCTCCTTGGCCGGGTTGATGTCCATGTCCTCGCTGCGGGCGTTCTCGCCGACGATCATCCCGGCGTACACCTCGACGCCCGGGCCGATGAACAGCTGCCCGCGGTCCTGGAGGTTCAGGAGGGCGAACTGGGTGGCCTGCCCCTGACGGTCGGCGACCAACGAGCCGTTCGGCCGGGTCCGGAGCTCCCCCTGCCACGGCTCGTAGCCGTCGAAGACGTGGTGCAGGATGCCGGTGCCGCGGGTCTCGGTCAGGAACTC
>JAWLFE010000190.1:0-3771 GCA_041685735.1 Nitriliruptoraceae bacterium | reverse complement strand
GCGGCCCGCTACACGGACGCGCTCGGCGCCCTGCTGCTGTTCGGCACGAACGTCACCGCCATCATCGCGACCGGCACGGGCGTGCTGCTGCTGTACCGGGTCCGGGACATCGCCCGCGAGCACGGCGCTGAGGTCGGGGCGCTGCGCGGACGGACGTTGCTCGTCGTCGCGTCGCTGGTCGCGATCGTGGCTGCCCCGCTGTCGGTGGGTACCACCCAGGTCGTCACGGAGCGGATCGCGGAGGCGCAGGCGGCGCCGATCGCGCGGGAGTGGGCCGAGTCGCAGGGCTGGCGCCTCGGCCTGCTCGATGTCCGCGACGGGACGCTGCGGCTGATCGCGCTCGGCCCCTCACCCGAGGCGGATCCGCAGGAGCTGCGCGAGCAGCTCGACGCGGCCGGCATCGAGCTGGACCTGGTGGTGAACCTGGTCGTCGGCGGCCAGCGTGAGCTGCCGGCGGTCCCGTGACCGGGGCCGTCGGATCGACCGGCCCCGACGGGCTCAGGCGGTGGCGGACACACTGCCCACCAGCTCCCGGCGGGTACCCGAGGCCATCCGTGCTGCGAGCTCTTCGGCCGGCATCGGACGCGCGTAGTGGAACCCCTGTCCCAGCTCGCACCCGAGCTCCCGGAAGAACTCCTCCTGCTCGCGCTGCTCGATGCCCTCCGCGACGACCTCGAGGCCCAGCGCGCGGCCGAGGGCGACGACGGACTCGGCGACACGACGGGCCCCCTCGTCGTCCAGTTGGCTGGTGAACGACCGGTCCATCTTCAACGCCGTGAAGGGCAGGCGTGCCAGATGCCCCAGCGAAGACGACCCGACGCCGAAGTCGTCGATGGCGACCTGGACGCCCAGTGCCCGCAGCTCCCCGAGCACCCGAACGCTGCCCGCGAGGTCGCGGACCAGTGCGGTCTCGGTGACCTCGAGGCAGAGTCGGTTCGCCGCCACCCCGGACCGATCCAGCGCGTCAGCGATGCGGGCGGTGAGTTGGGTGTCCTCGAGCTGCAGGACGGAGAGGTTGACGTTCACGGCCGGCGGCGCGGCCGTCCCGAGCTCCCGGTCCCAGACGGCCAGCTGCTCCAGAGCCCGACGGACCACCCACTGGCCCAGCTCGTTGATCGCACCGCACCGCTCCGCCAACGCGATGAAGGTCAGCGGCTGACGAAGGGTGCCGTCGGGTTGCGGCCACCGAACCAGGGCCTCGACCCGACGCAGCCTGCCCCCATCGAGATCGACGATGGGTTGGTAGTGCAGCGTCAGCTCGTCCCGGTCGATCGCTTGCCGCAGCCGGGCGGCGTCGTCCAGACGGAACCCGGGACCATCACCACCGGCCGGAACGAGCCAGCGGTCGCCTCCGTCCTGTTTGGCTCGATACATGGCCATGTCGGCGCGGCGCAGCAGCTCGCTCGCCACATCGCCGGGCACCGCGATGGCGACCCCGACCGACCCGTGCACGCTGACCGGACCCGCCGACAGCTCGAAGGGGACCCGCAGCTCCCGCACCAACCGGTCGGCGAGATCCGCGATGCGCGCGTCGTCAGGTGCCTCGACGAGGACGGCGAACTCGTCACCACCGAGCCGAGCCACCGTGTCGACCGTACGCAGCGTCCCCAGCAGCCGTGCGCCGACGGCGACGAGCAACTCGTCGCCGGCATGATGGCCCAGTCCGTCGTTGACCGCCTTGAAACCATCGAGGTCGATGAACAGCAGCCCGACCGCCGTCGTGTCCCGGCCCGCGCCGACCCATCTGGACAACGCGAGTTCCAGCCGGTCCACCAGCCGTGCGCGGTTGGGTAGGCCGGTGAGCGCGTCATGATGCGCGCGATGCTCGAAGGTCCGAGCGAGCTCCTCCAGGACCGCGGCGACCGAGACCGTGCCCACCACCTCACCGAGATGCGTCACGATGGCATCGACGTAGCGCTCGCGGCCCTCTCGCGCCAGCAGCTGGTCAGCTGCGACGTAGACCGGCGTGTCGTGTGGCAGCTCCAGGGTCGGATGGTTGCCCAGGTCCCGGACCGGTCGAGCAGCGTGCAGGGCACGACCGAAGCCCATCCGGCCGGCGAACCAGGTGGTGAACCAGCTGCGGTCGATGACCGCACGCTGGCCTCCGTCGTCCACGACGATGCTGGTGAGCGCAAGCTGCTCCTGGAACAGCCGGTCCACCTCGAGGCAGGTCGTGGCGCTGGGCACCAGTCGGACCTCGTTGACGAGGGCAGCGACCGTCCGTGCCTGCACGCCACACTCCTTGTCCGGAACTGATCCCGTGCATCTTCCGTCGGGCCGACCGCTGCGGAGGCGAAGGACCCGCCCCACAGCTGTCACCAACCGTTCACGATCCGTGCGCAAGCCGCGCATCGTCGGTGGCCACCGTCGTGGCGCACGGGGTGTCACCGGACGAGCCTCACCGCCCCGCGGCGGCGAGGCTGCGCTGCACCGCGTGGTCGCGCAGGGCTCGGCGGATGGCCGCGACGCCACCAGCTATTCAAGCCTTGACTTGACAGTAGGGGCGTTGTGCGGCGACACTCTTTCTCAAATATCGGCTTGAGAATGTGTACTCGCGCGATGGATGTCGTCCCGGTGGTGGATGAGGCACTGGGCGCCAGCGCCGAGGTGGTGGAGGAAGCGCCCGGTGGGGCGTCGGTGGTCGACCCGGAGCGTGATCCGCGGCCCTGCCTGGGTGCGCTTCAGACCGGAGATGAGGCATGAACCGCACCAAGGACGGCGCCCCCCTGCAGCTGGGTCTTCGAGAGAACCTGCCCCAGTTCCTGCTCCTGGTCGCGGTCAACGCGCTGGTCGGCGGGATGGTCGGCATGGAACGCACCGTGGTGCCGCTGCTCGGCGAGGAGGAGTTCGGGCTCACCGCCTACACCGCGATGCTGACCTTCATCGCGGCGTTCGGGTTCACCAAGGCGATCGTGAACTACTTCGCCGGCACCCTCGCGGACCGGTTCGGCCGCAAGCCCGTGCTGCTGGTCGGCTGGCTGTTCGCCCTCCCCGTGCCGCTGCTGCTGATCTGGGCGCCGTCGTGGGGCTGGGTCATCGTCGCCAACGTGCTGCTCGGCGTGAACCAGGGACTGGCCTGGTCGATCACCGTGGTCATGAAGATCGACCTGGTCGGCCCCGCCAAGCGCGGCACCGCGATGGGGTTCAACGAAGCGGCCGGCTACGGCGCCGTGGCGGTCGCCGCGTGGGCGACCGGTGCGATCGCGGACACGGCGGGCCTGCGGCCCGCACCGTTCCTGCTGGGTCTCGCGTTCGCCGCGCTCGGGCTCGGCCTGTCCTCCATCTTCGTGCGGGAGACCGCCGGGCACGTCGCTCACGAGGTCGCCAACCATGACGGCGGGCCGAACGGTCACGACGGTGGCCTGTCGGCCCGGCAGGTGTTCGCGCTCGGGACCTGGCGCGACCGGTCCCTGTCGTCGGCCAGCCAGGCCGGGCTGGTCAACAACCTCAACGAAGGGATGGCCTGGGGGCTGTTCCCCCTGTTCTTCGCCCTGGGTGGGCTGGAGCTTGCGACGGTCGGGCTGCTGGTCGCGATCGCCCCGGCCGTGTGGGGTGTCGGGCAGCTGTTCACCGGCGCGCTGTCGGACCGGGTGGGCCGCAAGTGGCTGATCGCGGGCGGGCAGTTCACCGAAGCCGCCGGCCTGCTGGTCATCGCGGCCGGTGACACCTTCGCCGTGTGGGCTCTCGGGAGCGCGCTGTTCGGCGCAGGCACCGCGATGGCCTACCCGACCCTGATCGCCGCGGTCGGTGACGTCGCCCACCCCTCCTGGC
>JAWLFE010000189.1:0-3797 GCA_041685735.1 Nitriliruptoraceae bacterium | reverse complement strand
ACGAAGCGTTGGCGTGAGCCGACCTCGCGCGCCTGCATGGAGCGGATCATCGCGCCGTGTGCGGCGGCGAGCGCGTCGGTCACCCGGTGGACCCACTCCCACACGGTCGTCGCAGCGGTCAGCAGCTCCTGCGCGCCCCGGTCGTCGCCTTGGGGGACCGCGTCGACCAACGCCAGCCACAGCTCCCGGTAGCCGACGTGGTACGCCTGGATCACGGCGTCCACCGGCATGCCCTGCACGGCCCGGCGGGTGCCGAGCTCACGGCGGACCGCGATCTCCGCATCCGTGGGACCGCGACCTTCCGCCAGGCCGATCAGGATGGCGTCGAGGTTGCGACGGACCGAGGTCTCCAGGTCCTGGCGTGGGACGTGGCCGTGTTCGTAGGGGGCGATCTCGTCGGCGATGCACGCCACCACCCGGTCGATCAGCGGGTCGAGTTCGGAGGCGACGGCGCGCGCGATGCGGGCCAGTCGGTCCGCGCCGGTCGGGACCACGAGCCGGTCCCAGGCGGTCGACTCCGGCGCACGCAGGTCGGCGGGCGGTGCGGCGGACGGCCGCGTGGCACCCCGGCGGGGGCGTGCATCGACCACGGTTGGCACCTTTCGATCCCGGGCCGGATCCGCTGGCGCCTCTCCCCGGCACAGCAGCCGTCCGACCGTTCGGTCAGGCCTGTGGGAACCACGAGGATCGTGGCCTGAACGTCGGTGATCCTACGAGGTGACGGTCTCGTTGGCCATCGCGGCGGGTGCGCGCGCCACCGCTTTCAGCGCGCTAGCGTTGACAGCCGTCGCGCCGGCGGGTACCAACCGCCGGTGTACGGCGGTTCGTGGGAACCACGAACCGGTTCTGGGAGAGCTGTTCCGCGTCATCCACGGATGCGTCGAACGGGAGCGTCGCCGTCGATCTGGGAGGATCGGGGCACCGACGCGCCGTCACGACGGCTGTGGTCCGACACGGAGCCGGACACGTCGAGGGAGCGCCCGTGCTGACCATCGAGAACCTCGAGGTCGTCTACGAGGACGTCATCCTGGTGCTGAAGGGCGTGAGCCTGTCGGTGCCGGAGGGTTCGATCGTGGCCCTGCTCGGGGCCAACGGCGCCGGCAAGACCACGGTGTTGCGGGCCATCACCGGGCTGCTGGACATCCACCGGGGCGAGATCACCAAGGGCACGATCACGCTGGACGGGGAACCGATCCACCAGCTCGACGCCACCGCCACGGTCGCCAGCGGCATCGGTCAGGTCATGGAGGGGCGGCGCATCTTCACGGAGTTCACCGTGGAGGAGAACCTGCGGATCGGCGCCCACACCGCGCCGCGCGGGAGTGTGGAGGCCGGTCTCGACCGGATCTACGGGTTGTTCCCGCGCCTCAAGGAGCGCCGCAAGCAGGTCGCGGGCTACCTCTCCGGCGGCGAGCAGCAGATGTGCGCCATCGGTCGCGCGCTGATGGCCGAGCCGCGCTACCTGCTGCTCGACGAGCCGTCGCTCGGGCTGGCCCCCCTGATCGTGCAGCAGATCCGCGATCTCATCGTCGACATCAACAAGCAGGGCACCTCGGTGCTGCTCGTCGAGCAGAACGCGAACATGGCCCTGTCGATCGCCACGCACGGCTACATCCTGGAGACGGGCAAGATCGTCATGGACAAGCCCGCCGAGGTGCTCCGGGAGGACGACGACGTCAAGGAGTTCTACCTCGGTCTGCGCGAGGAGGGGCAGGGTTCCTTCCGCGATGTCAAGCACTACAAGCGACGCAAGCGGTGGTTGAGCTGATGGTCATGGTCCGCCCCCTGTCCGAGGCCCTCACGACCACCGCGGTGGACGTCGAGCCGGGCCAGCCGATCCTCGAGGTCGAGGGTCTGACGATGCGCTTCGGCGGGACGACCGCCGTCGACGGCGTGTCGTTCGACGTCAAGCGTGGCGAGCTGTTCTCGATCATCGGTCCGAACGGCGCCGGCAAGACCTCGATCTTCAACTGCATCTCGGGCGTCTACCAGCCGCAACAGGGGACGATCTCGTTCCTCGGCGACGCGCTGCTCGGCACGCGCCCCGATGCGATCGCGTTACGTGGTGTGGCCCGGATGTTCCAGAACATCGAGCTGTTCGACAACCTCACGGTGCTCGAGAACCTGATGCTGGGTCGCCACCAGCACCTGCGCTACGGCACGTTCGCGGGGATGCTCTACGTGGGCCGGGCCCGCGCGGTGGAGCTCGAGAACCGCCGCATCGTCGAGGACGTCATCGACTTCCTGGAGATCGAGGCCTTCCGCAAGTTCCCGGTCGGGATGCTGCCCTACGGGATCAAGAAGCGTGTGGAGCTCGGTCGTGCACTGTGCATGGAGCCCAAGCTGCTGCTGCTCGACGAGCCGGTGGCGGGGATGAACGTCGAAGAGACCGAGGACATGGCGCGCTTCATCCTGGACATCCGCGCGGAACTCGACCTCGCGATGATCATGGTCGAGCACGACATGGGTCTGGTCATGGACCTCGCCGACCGGGTGATGGTGCTCGACTTCGGTCGCCGTATCGCGATCGGGACGCCCGACGTCGTGCAGCAGGACCCGGAGGTCATCCGCGCCTACCTCGGGGAGGGCGACGCCGGCCCCTCGTTGGACGACGACCCCGACGCGGCGACACCGACGACCGAGGAGGTTGCCCCGTGAGCACCGTGATGGAACCGCAGGCCCCGTCCGGCTCGACCGACCTGGACACGGTGGTGACCAAGGTCCGGGACCGCGCGGCCTCCGACCCCCGGCGGGTCGCCCTGCGCGAGAAGCGCTACGGCATCTGGCAGGACATCACCTGGGGGCGCTACTGGGAGCGCATCCAGCTCGTCGGCCACGCGCTGCTCGCCCTGGGCATCGAGCCGGGTGACCGCGTCGCGATCCACTCGGAGAACCGCCCGGAGTGGCTCTACGCCGATCTCGGCACCAACGCCGTCCGCGCGATCACGATGGGCCTGTACCCCACCAACCCGGCCCCCGAGGTGCGCTACCTGCTGCAGGACTCCGGCTCCAAGGTGCTCATCGCCGAGGACCAGGAACAGGTCGACAAGGCGCTCGAGGTCGAGGCGGACTGCCCGCAGCTGCAGACCATCGTCTACCTCGAGCCGCGCGGGGTCCGGGACTACGACAACCCCAAGCTCATGGCCTGGGACGATTTCCTCGCGCTCGGTCTCGAGCACCAGCAGCGCGACGCGGCGGCCGTCGACCGGATCCTCGCCGGTGTCGAGGAATCCGACGTGGCGACCCTGATCTACACCTCCGGGACGACCGGTCCGCCGAAGGGCGCCATGCTCACGCAGGGCAACGTCGCCTTCGCGATGCACACCCTGGTCGAGGGTGGCGGCTTCTACAACCCGCCGCCGAACCCCTCGGACGTGATCCTGTCCTACCTGCCGCTGTGCCACGTCGCGGAGCGCGCCGCCACGACCTGGACCAACGCGGAGGCCGGCGTGACCGTCCACTTCGCGGAGTCGATCGAAACCGTGCAGGCCAACCTGCGCGAGGTGCAGCCGACCCTGTTCTTCGCCGTGCCACGGATCTGGGAGAAGATGCAGGCGAGCATCTTCATCAAGATGAACGCCGCCTCACCGCTGAAGAAGCTGGTCTACAAGCTCGGTATGGCCATGGCGACCAAGATCGGCGACGACATGGTCGCCAACGACGGCTCGCACACGCCGGTGACCCGCGTGCTGTACACGGTGGGCTACCCGTTCCTGTTCCGCGCGCTGCGTGACCGGGTCGGACTGCGCAAGGTCCGCGCCGCCGGCTCCGGCGCTGCACCGATCGCGCCCGAGGTG
>JAWLFE010000188.1:0-3831 GCA_041685735.1 Nitriliruptoraceae bacterium | reverse complement strand
GGCAGCCCGACCTGCGGGTCGGTGAGCGCGGCCCGGTAGGGGGCGGCAGGGTCGAGCGCAGCGATCCGAACGGCGGCCCGCCACTGCGGGGTCTGGGCCATCAGCCACGCCCTGAGCGCCTTCTTGGAGCGCCCTTCGATGATGTCCAGCGGTCGGCGCCGGACCAGGTCCACGATGACGGTCACGTAGCGGCGGCGCCGCCCACGCCTGGCGCGGTTCATGACCTTCTCGTCCACCCCGATCGCCACGCACGGCCGCCTCTGGAGGGTGTGCAGCTGCTGGTCGGCGAACAGCCGGGCGGCGGTGTCCTTGACCGCCCGCATCACCGTCTCCCACCCGACGCCGAACTCCCGCGCCACCGCCGCAACCGCACGGCCGAGCTCACCGACCTGCCGGGCCGCCTCCGCTCTCGCCCGTTCGGTCAGCACCGCCCGAGGCAGGATGTCGGGATGCGGCTCCCGCCACGACCGGCCGCAGTCCCGGCAGCGCCACTCCCGCTTGTGCCACACCAGCCGGGTCGCCTTCGGCCCGACCGGGAGATCACGGACCTGGATCACGTGCCGGCCACCCGACACCGCCCGCTGCCCGCACTCCCCGCAGGCGTCGAAGTCGCGGACGGTCTCGACGAACACGTGCCGCTCATCGAAGAACTCAAACACGCCGAGCACGCGCAGCCCGGCGATCCCGAGCAGCGACACCGACGACGAAGAAGAAGATGAAGACGTAGCCTGACCCATGCGTGTGGCCTCCGGACTCGGTTGCTTGGTCGCTCCCAAGTCTCGCGAGGCCACACGCACGTTCACAGCATCTAACACCGCCTCCGCAATCTCACACGGCCCCCGCCCTCATCGTGAAGGGCCAGTTTGACACGAGATGGGGGTTTGGGAGGGTCGTGAGGGCGGATCTGGCCGTTTCGGGGCGGTTGGCGCCAATGTAGGGTTCGGCCGGGTCGGTTTTGTGGGGGCAACACGTGACGTGATTGTGCTTGCTGTTGCTTCGCCGGTGGGGCAGTATGCGGTCATGTTCCTCAAGACGACGCGCGTGCAGCGGGGCAACCGGACCTACGAGTACCTATCGTTGGTCGAAGCGTTCCGTGGGCCGGACGGCAAGAAGCGGCACAACACCCTGTTCCGGCTCGGGGAAGCCTCGGCGCTTCGTGAGACGGGCGAGCTGGATCGGATCATCTCTGCTCTGCAGGCGCATGCGGAGCGTCGGTATGTCGAGGTTGATGAGCTCGAGTTCGGCCAGGCGCCGATGATCGGGACGATGGCTGCGGTCCGTGCCCTGTGGGAGGACCTCGACCTGCAGCGGCTGTTCGAGCAGCTCGGCGTTGAGGTGGGGGTGTCGTGGTCGCTGGCGGATGCGGTGTTCGCGATGCTGGCCGGCCGGCTGGTCGATCCGGCGTCCAAGCGGCGCACCCACCGGTGGATCGAACGGGATGTCGTGGTCCCGGAGGGGTTCTCGTTCCCGACCTTGGAGCAGTACTACCGGGCCCTGGATGTCGTGTGCGAGCACAAGGACGCGATCGAGCGGCACGTCTACAGCCGGGTGTGCGACCTGACCAACCTGCAGCTCACCCTCGCGTGCTACGACCTGACCTCGTCGTACCTGGAAGGCGACCCGGCGGGACACGACCGGTTCCCGTCGAAAGCGTTCGGGTACTCCCGCGACCGTCGCTCCGACCGGCCCCAGGTCGTGATCGGGCTGCTGACGAGCGCTGACGGGATCCCGATCGCTCATCACGTGTTCGCGGGCGGCACGAACGACGCCACCACCCTGAAAGGGGTGCTGGAGGATCTCACCGGCCGGTTCGCGGTCGGGCGGATCTGTGTCGTCGCGGACCGTGGGTTGATCACCGACGACAACATCGCCGAGGTCGAAGACGCCAAGTGCGACTGGCTGTTTGCCACCAAGCTCCGCCGCCGCAAGGACGTCTCCGCCGTCCTCGCCGAGGCCGCCAGCGCAGGCGAAGACCGGTGGCAGGAGGCGACAAGGTTCGGCTCTTCTGTGCTCGAGACCACCTACGACGGCCGCCGCTACGTCGTGGTGTTCTCCTCCGCCCGTGAGCGCCGTGACACCGCCCGCCGCCTGCAACTGATCGCCAAGATCGAAGGCCAACTCCTCGCCCTCGAGCGTCGCGTGAAGCGGGGCGATCTGATCGCGGCGACCGACATCGCCGCCGCTGCGGCCACGATCCTGGCCCGGTCCCCGGTCAAGCGGCTGTTCGACGTCTCCGATGTCGCCGACGGCCGGTTCGTCTACGACTACAACCACGAGGCTCTCGCCTACGACGAGCAGCTTGCCGGCCACTACGTGCTGGCCACCTCGATGAAGGCCAGCACCGCCGACGCCGCCGAGGTGTTGGCCTGCTACCGGTCCCTGCAGCAGGTCGAGCAGCGCTTCCGGGTCCTGAAGTCCTCGCTGGGCCTGCGGCCCATCCGGCACTGGACCGAAACCCGGGTCCGCGGCCACATCGCCATCTGCGTCCTCGCCGCCGTCGTCGAGTCCCTGATCGGCAAACGGCTCATCGAAGCCGACCTACGCGACCCCGACCTTGATGACCAACACCTCACCGCCGGCCGGGCCTTCGAAGAACTCGACCGGATCCGGCAGGTCACCCTCACCGCCGGCCAGCAGACCATCACCGCCATCACCCGCCGCACCAGCCTGCAGCAGCAGATCCTCGGCGCGCTCGGTGTCGACACCCGCACCTGGACCCGGCCCTTCATCCACGGCTGACCGGCACACCCACGCCCCCGCACCCACTACATGTAGTAGGTGTGGGGGCAAACACGTTTCACGACACCCGGCTGACCAGGCATAACGCGATTACCGCGTCAAACTCGGGCCGGACCCACGCCGACGTCGAGTACGCGACCGCAGGCTGGGTCGATTGGTACAACGAACGACGCCTCCACGGATCCCTGGACATGCGCAGCCCCGTGGAGTACGAAACCGCCCACTACGCAACCCTCACCCCAGAGCCGCAACCCACATAGGAGCGGCAGAGAACCCGGGACGCTTCACTGACGCGTACAGCGCAACCCGTCACGATGACGGCTGGCTGCGAGACGCCTCTGGAGGAGCGGGCCTGGCGGGGTCATCCCAACGTCCCTCGGGGTCCAAGGGGAACCAGTCGTGGCGGCCGGGATCACGGTCGTAAGGATACGAGCCCAACTCGGCGTACTGCGATGAGTACCGAGCCACTCGTTCCGGATCGAGGCGCACGCCGAGACCCGGTCCCTCGGGCACAGCTATCCCGCCGCCCTCGTATACGAGTAGCCCGCCTTCGATCACGTCGTCAGCGAGATGGTGGTAGTGGGCATCGGCCGCGTACGTGAGGTTCGGTAGCGCCGCGCCGAGGTGCAGCATGGTCGCCAACTGAACGCCAAGCTCCCCGGACGAGTGGACGCCCACTCCGAGTTGGAAAGTCTCGCACACGCCAGCTGCCTTGAGGCAGGCTCGGATGCCGCCCCAGAAGGTCGTGTCGAGTAGTACGACATCTACGGCTGGGTCCCGCACATTCGTCGCGAGCTGTTCTAGGTTCACCACGACGGTATTGGTCGCCAAGGGCAGCTCCACCTGCGCACGTACCCGTCGCATACCATTGAGTCCCCACGTAGGGTCCTCCAGATAGTCGTTGGGCAAGTCGCGGATAGAACGACCGAACTCGATGCCCTCGTCGACGCTGAGTGCAGCGTTGGGATCGAAGCGGAATCGATCATCTGGTAAGGCCGCCGCCAGCGCTCGATAGCACTCAAGTTCGTAGCCGGGAGGATACACGCCGCCCTTCAGTTTGTGGACGGTGAACCCGTATCGATCCTTGAGTTC
>JAWLFE010000064.1:0-15826 GCA_041685735.1 Nitriliruptoraceae bacterium | reverse complement strand
CGCGGCGGGCCGAGTGGTACCGGCGGTCCCAACAGCGGCAAGACACGCCGCAAGAAGAAGGAGAAGCAGAGCCCCGCGGAGCAGGAGCTGTCGCGCGGGCCGATGCGTCGGGACGTTCCGATCGAGGACCAGATCACCGTCGACCGCGTCGAGGTGCTGTCGGGTGTCACCGTCGGTGAGCTCGCCGACAAGCTCGGGGTCGGCGGCGCCGCGCTCGTCAAGAAGCTCTTCGAGATGGGCGAGATGGCCACGGTGCAGCAGTCGCTCCCTGATGACACGGTGGAGATCATCGGCGCCGACCTCGGTGTCGCCGTCCACTTCCTGTCGGAGGAGGAGCTCGAGTTCGGCGTCGAGGCGCCCGAGGAGCCCGAGAACCTCAGGCCCCGCCCCCCGGTCATCACCGTCATGGGGCACGTCGACCACGGCAAGACCCTGCTGCTCGACGCGATCCGCTCAACCGACGTCGTCTCCGGCGAGGCCGGGGGGATCACGCAGCACATCGGTGCCTACCAGATCTCCAAGGACGACCGGGCGATCACGTTCATCGACACCCCGGGTCACGAGGCCTTCACCGCGATGCGCGCCCGTGGCGCGCAGGTCACCGACGTCGCGATCCTGGTGGTCGCGGCCAACGATGGGGTCATGCCCCAGACCCAGGAGGCCATCTCCCACCTGAAGGCCGCCGAGGTCCCGGTCGTGGTCGCGATCAACAAGATGGACGTCGAGGGCGCGGATCCGGTCCGGGTCAAGACGCAGCTGA
The DNA here is from genome assembly GCA_041685735.1 of Nitriliruptoraceae bacterium. Taxonomy (GTDB): domain Bacteria; phylum Actinomycetota; class Nitriliruptoria; order Nitriliruptorales; family Nitriliruptoraceae; genus CSSed11-175R1. The sequence goes on along the minus strand of JAWLFE010000064.1, from coordinate 15,066 downwards.
CCGAACACGACCTCGTCGCCGAGGACTTCGGTGGGGACATCCCGATGGTCGAGGTGTCGGCCATGACCAAGCAGGGTCTCGATGACCTGCTGGAGGTCGTGCTGCTGCAGGCCGACCTGCTCGAGTTGCAGGCCAACCCAGACAAGGACGCCCGCGGCCGCGTCGTGGAAGCCCACTTGGACAAGGGGCGCGGTCCCGTGGCCACCCTGCTGGTGCAGGGCGGCACGCTCAAGCGCGGCGACATCCTCGTCGCCGGGACCGCGGACGGCAAGATCCGCAACATGTTCAACGAACACGGTGAACAGGTCGAGGAAGCCGAGCCGTCGCGCCCCGTGCAGGTCATCGGGCTCAACGAGGTACCGGAAGCCGGGGACGAGTTCCGTGTCGTCTCGGCGGAGCGGCTCGCCCGTGACGTCGCGGAGCGACGCTCCGCCCGTGACCGCCGCAAGGAACTGGCCGACCGTCGCCCCACCACCCTGGAGGAGTTCACCTCCGCGGTGCAGGCGGGGGACAAGGCCACGCTGAACGTGATCATCAAGGCCGACGTCTCCGGTTCCGCCGAGGCGCTCGAGGACGCCCTGGTCAAGCTCGAACTCGACGAGGTGCAGGTCCGCGTCATCAGCAAGGGCGTGGGGGCCATCACCCAGGGCGATGTCCGCCTGGCCGAAGCGTCGGACGCGATCATCGTGGCGTTCAACGTGCGACCCGGCGCCAACGCCCGTGAGGAGATCGACCGCTCCGGGGTCGACCTGCGGACCTACCGCATCATCTACGAAGCCATCGAGGACATCGAACGGGCCGTGAAGGGACTGCTCGCTCCCGAGTTCCGCGAGCAGGTGCTCGGCGAGGCCGAGGTCCGCGAGGTCTTCAAGGTGCCGAAGATCGGGTTCGTCTTCGGGTGCATGGTCACCCGTGGCGAGATCCGTCGGGAAGCCGGCGTGCGGGTCATCCGTGAGGGTGTCGTCATCGCCGAGGACACGATGACCTCGCTGCGGCGCTTCAAGGACGACGTCCGTGAGGTCCGCGAGGGCTTCGAGTGCGGGATCGGGCTGGACAAGTTCCAGGACGTCAAGGAAGGCGACGTCTTCGAGGCGTTCGAGACCGTGGAGGTGGCGCGCGACTGATCGGCAACGGCCCGTCACCGACGTGGCGGGCTGCCCCGGCCCGTGAGCAGGTGCAAGCGTGATCTCCGACGACGGTAGGGTGCACTACGGCGTGGCGCGGGTCGAGGTGCACCTGCCGGGTCTCGACAGTCTGAAGGCCAAGCGGGCGCTGGTCCGCCGCATGCAGGCGGCACTCCAGCGCGACCTCGGCTGCTCGGTCGCCGAGGTCGGTGCCCAGGATCTGTGGCAGCGGACCGTCCTCGGTGTCGCGGTGGCCGCCTCGTCCGCGACCGGTGTCGATCGCGTCCTCGACCGCATCCACGCCATCATCGAGCGCGACCCCCGGGTCGAGGTCCTGTCGGTCAGCGACCTCGCCGACCACCTCGAGGCGGATCTCGGGGATCACCCGGCGGTGTGAGGCCCCGGTGGACGGCCGGGCGACGCCACCGGATCCGCTCCCCACCACCACGACGACCACACCATCGGAGGCACGATGGCCCGCAAACGCAACCCCCGCGTCGATCGTGACGTGCGGTCCGCTCTGGCCGATCTGCTGGAGACGGAGATCTCGGACCCGCGCATCGCCTTCGTCACCCTGACCGACGTCGACGTCACCCCGGATCATGAGGTGGCCACGATCTTCTACTCGACCCTCGACCCGGAGCTGATCTCCCGCGATCCCCGGCGCACGGGTGGTGACCGGATCCCCGACCCGGTCGAGGTCGCCGATGGCCTGGCGTCCGCGGCGCCCCGTCTGCGCACGCTGTTGGCGACCCGCGTCAAGCTGCGCACGACCCCGGAGCTCCGGTTCCGGGCGGACCCGGTCGTCGGGACGGCGACCCGCATCGACGAACTGCTGCGGGACATCGAGACCGACGGGCCATCGACCACCGGGACACAGGATCCCTCGGTCTACAAGCAGCGCCCCCCGTCCGAGGATGACCGGTGAGTGCACCTGCCTGGTTGACGGATGTCGGTCCGGATGCCCTGGACGCCGCCGTCGCGCGTATCCGGCAGGCGGTCAGGGACGGTGAACGTGTGGTCGTCGCGTCGCACGTCAGTCCGGACGGGGACACGCTCGGTGGTGCCCTCGCGATGCACCTGGGCCTGGAACGGCTCGGCCTGCGCAGCACCCCGACCGTGGGCGAGACTCCCCTGAAGGTCCCCGCGGCCCTCGCGGAGTTGCCCGGCGTCCCCGACCTGCTGCCACCGTCGGCGTTGCCGCCACCGTCCGAGGTCGATCTGCTGATCACGGTCGACGTCGCCAGTCGCGATCGGCTCGGCCGGGTCACGGCCTACCTCGACGCGGGCGTGGCAACCCTGGTCATCGACCACCATGCATCGGCGGACGGGTTCGGCGATCTGGAGGTCATCGCCCCGCGCGCCGCAGCGGCCGTGCAGGTCGTCGACGAGCTCCTCCGACGCCTGGACGTGCCGCTGGACCGTGACCTCGCGACCTGCCTCTACGCCGGCCTGGTGACCGATACGGGCCGCTTCGGTCATGCCAACACCGATGGCTCGGTGATGCAGCTGGCCGGGCGCCTGATCGATGCGGGTGTGCCCCATGCGGAGATGACCCGTCGACTGTTCGACACCCGGTCACTGGGGGAGCTGCACCTGCTCGCGGTGGCGCTCGGGCGGTTGGTCTTCGAACCCGACGTGGCGCTCGTCCACACCCACGTCACCCACCGGGAACTCGAGGAGCAGGGCCTCGGCCTGGAGGCGCTCGAGGCCGTGATCGATGTCGTGCGGAGCGCCGATCTGGCCGAGGTCGCGCTGGTCAGCAAGCCCGCCCCCGACGGCACCTGGCGGGCATCACTGCGGTCGCGCGGCCACATCGACGTGGGTGCCGTCGCGACGGAACTGGGCGGTGGTGGCCATGCCATGGCCGCCGGCTTCAGTGCGACCACCGGCCCCGACGACATCGTCGCCGAGGTCGTCGCCCGGCTTCGGGAGGTGTGACGTGGGACGGCGACGTTCAGCCGATGACATCAGTGGTGTGCTGATCGTGGACAAGCCCGTCGGCATGACCTCGCACGATGTGGTCCAGGTGGTCCGCCGGGCCGTCGGGCAGTCGCGTGTCGGCCACACCGGGACCCTCGATCCGGCCGCGACCGGGGTCCTGGTCGTGTGCCTCGGGCGCGCCACCCGGCTGGTGCAGTTCCTGCAGGCGGGGACCAAGACCTACGCCGCCCGCATGGTGCTCGGCGTCGAGACCGACTCGCAGGATGCTGACGGCGAGGTGCTCGCCACCATGGACGCCTCCCACATCGACGAGCGGTCGCTGTGCGAGGCGTTGACCCGCTTCCAGGGTCCGATCGAGCAGATCCCGCCGATGGTCTCCGCGGTCAAGGTCGACGGGGAGCGCCTGCACGAGAAGGCGCGTCGGGGTGAGACGGTCGAGCGCGACACACGACAGGTCACCGTGCACGACCTGGTCCTGGACACCTTCGAGCCCGGTGCGCGTCCCGAAGCGGCGTTCCTGGTGACCTGCTCCGCTGGCACCTACGTGCGGACCATCGCGCACGACGTCGGGCAGGCCCTGGGTGTCGGTGGCAGCCTGGTGGCGCTGCGACGGCTGGCGAACGGGCCGTTCACCGCCGATGAGGCCCACGACCTCGACCGCATCCGGGCCGCTGCGCAGGACGGGTCGCTCGCCGAGTGCTTCCTGCCGATCGAGGACGCGGTGGCACGGGCCCTGCCCGCCGTGGCCATCGATGACGATCAGCAGGCCCTCCGTCTGACCCAGGGTGCCCGGGCCGACGCGCAGGGGGTCGAGGGCCCGTACGCGCTGACCTATGGTGGCCGCCTCCTCGGCATCTACGAGGACACCGACAGGGGTGCCAAGGCCGCCCTCGTGTGGACCCGTCCGGAGGAGCTGTCGTGACCGCCGACGAACCGACATCCGTGGTGTGGTCGCTCGATGACATCGAACCCGAGCCCTCCGTCGTGACGATCGGGAACTTCGACGGCGTGCACCGGGGACATCGGTCGTTGCTGCACCGCACGGTGGACGCGGCACTCGATCGTGGCGTGCGCTCAGTGGCGATCACCTTCGATCCACATCCGGCGGCGGTGCTGCGCCCCGGCAGCGAGCCACCCGGGCTCTGCAGCCTCGACGAACGCGTCGCGCGGCTGCGCGACGCTGGCGTGGACCTGGTGGTCGTGCTGTCGTTCACGCGGGAACTGTCGGAACTGACCCCGGAACGTTTCGTCGAGCGGGTGCTCGTGGAGCGACTCCGCGCCGCACGGGTGGTGGTCGGCACCAACTTCCGATTCGGGCACAAGGCGGCGGGCGATGTCGTCGCCCTGCTGACGGCCGGCGAGTACCACGGGTTCGACGTCGAGGCCGTCGCGCTGCGCGACCTCGACGGCGAACCGCTGTCGTCCAGCGCGATCCGCTCGGCGCTCTACGACGGCGAGGTGCGGTGGGTCACCGGTGCGCTCGGCCGCCCCTACAGCCTCGCCGGTGAGGTCGTCGCGGGCGACGGCCGGGGACGCACGATCGGCGTCCCGACCGCCAACATCGAGGTGCCACCGCAGCGAGCCGTGCCCGCCAACGGTGTGTACGCGGGACACGCCACGGCCGGGGGGCGGCGGTGGCGGTGCGTCACCAACATCGGGGTGCGCCCGACGTTCGACGCTGGTGACACGCCGACCGTCGAGGCACACCTCATCGACGTCGAGGAGCCGCTGGACCTGTACGGCTCCGTGCTCGAGGTGACGTTCGAACATCGACTCCGCGGCGAGCAACGCTTCACCGGGGTGGACGAACTGGTCACCCAGATCCGCGCCGACGTGGAGGCCGCACGCCTGCAACTCGTGACGTCTGACGATCAGGATCCGCAGCCACCGGGGTGACCCTGTCCGCCAGATGATCGGTCCGCGCGGGCTTCCGGCCGCCCGGACAGGTTGCTCGGTGGTGTGGTCTGTGGGACACTGTGCCGGTCGACCCGCACGGGTCGATGTCACCGTGCCCGCTCGGGCATCGGGGTCGCCAGGTCCAGACGTCGGCTCCCTCCCCACCGATCGACCACCCCGTGGTCGTCTCGACGGAGGAGAGCACCGTGGACCGACACGCAGGTCGTCGTGACCGGCTTGTCAGCAGCCCCTTCGGTGGAGCGCCCGCTCCTCCGGCCCGGCGACGCAGGGCCCACACACGACAGGAACCGATCACATGGTCATCGCACTTCCCGACGACAAGCAAGCCATCATCGAGCGTTTCGCCCGCACGCCGGGCGACACCGGCTCACCCGAGGTGCAGGTCGCGCTCATCACGCAGCGCGTCACCCACCTGACGGAACACCTGAAGGAACACCACGGCGACCACCACTCGCGTCGTGGCCTGCTGAAGCTCGTCGGACAGCGGCGTCGCCTGCTCAACTACCTGAAGGACAACGAGATCGATCGGTACCGCGCGCTGATCGCAGAACTCGAGCTTCGGCGCTAGCACGCCCCCGGGCGCAACGTCATCGACGTTGCGCCCGTGTGGTTCCGCTGGCAACAGGCCGTCGGAACCGCGAGGTGGCGGGAGGCCGCCGTCGGTCGTCAGTGGAGACGCCTCGACCCGCCGAGGGAAGACGGGCTGGACGAGCCGCCCCCACTGATGCGCCGGCACAGGGTCTGACGCCACCTCACCGCAGTCCCCGCGCTAGAGAAGCGCGCAACGTCGACACAGGTGTCGGCGTGACAAGATCAAGAGGAGGCCCACGTGGGCAAGCTCGGGAAACACGAGCAGTCCGTCGACATCGACGGCAAGACGATCACCTTCGAAGCAGGGACCCTCGCCGCCCAGGCGGGCGGCGCCGTGGTCGTGAGCCTTGGCGACACCAAGGTCCTGACCACGACCACCGCGTCCAAGCAGGTCAAGGACTTCCTGCCGTTCTTCCCCCTCACCATCGAGGTCGAAGAGCGCATGTACGCCAACGGTCGGATCCCCGGCTCGTTCTTCAAGCGTGAGGGACGTCCGTCGGAGAACGCCATCCTGGTGTGCCGTCTGACCGACCGACCGTTGCGTCCGACCTTCGCTGATGGTCTGCGCAACGAGGTCCAGGTCGTCAACACGATCATCCAGACCACCCAGTTCGACCCCTACGACGTCGTGGCCATGAACGGCTCGTCGCTGTCGACCATGCTGTCGGGCATCCCGTTCGCGGGTCCGGTCGCCGCGGTGCGCTACGCCATGCTGCGTGACGGCTCCTGGGTCGCCTTCCCGTCCTTCGAGGAACTCGACGAGGAGGCCGTGTTCAACATGGTCATCTCCGGGCGGGTCGAGGAGGACGGCGAGGTCGCGATCCTGATGATCGAGGCCGAGGCCACCAAGGACGCCTGGATCAAGGTCGACATGGGTGCGCCGGCGCCGACCGAGCAGGTCGTCGGCCAGGCCATCGAGGACGTCAAGCCGATCATCAAGCAGCTGTGCGAGGCCCAGCAGGCGTTCGTCGACGAGGTCGGCGTGCGTGACGCGGGCGAGTTCCCGCTGTTCCCCGACCACTCGGACGAGGTCTTCGACGCGGTCTTCGCCGCCGGAGCCAGCCGTGTCGAGGAGCTGTACCGCCAGGCCGAGCTCACCAAGGAACAGAAGGACGAGCAGGTCGCCGTCATCCGCAAGGAGGTCGTGGACCAGGTCGCTGAGGCCGGTGTCGGTGACCTCGACGAGGACGACGTCAGGAAGCAGGCGGGTGAAGCGTTCCGCACCACCGAGAAGAAGGTCGTGCGACGCCTCATCGTCGACGAGGGCTTCCGGATCGACGGCCGCAGCGTCACCGACCTGCGTCCCGTCACCTCCGAGGTCGGCGTGCTGCCGATGAGCCACGGCTCGTCGCTGTTCCAGCGCGGTGACACGCAGGTGCTCTCCGTGCTCGCGCTCGGCACGACGCGTGAAGGGCAGCGGCTCGACACCCTCGATCCCGAGGACGAGAAGCTGTTCATGCACCACTACAACATGCCGCCCTACTCGACCGGTGAAGCCGGCCGTGTCGGGAGCCCCAAGCGCCGCGAGATCGGCCACGGTGCCCTCGCGGAACGGGCCATCATCCCGATGCTGCCCGAGACCGACGAGTGGCCCTACGCCATGCGGATCGTGTCCGACGTGCTGAGCTCCAACGGCTCGACGTCCATGGGTTCGGTCTGCGCGACCTCGCTGGCCCTGATGGACGGCGGTGTCCCGGTCCACGCCCCGGTCTCCGGGATCGCGATGGGTCTGGTGTACGAGAACGGCAAGTACACGACCCTGACCGACATCCAGGGGGTCGAGGACTTCTTCGGCGACATGGACTTCAAGGTCGCTGGTCCCAAGGAGTTCATCACAGCACTGCAGCTCGACACCAAGATCGCGGGCATCCCGGCCGACGTCCTGCAGGATGCGCTCCTGCAGGCACGTGATGCCCGGCTGGAGATCCTCGATGTCATGAACGCGGCCATCTCCGAGCCGCGTGACGAGGTGGCGGAGACCGCACCTCGCGTCGAGATCGTGCACATCCCCCAGGACAAGATCGGTGCGGTCATCGGTCCGCGCGGCGCGATCATCAAGGAACTGGTCGAGGAGACCGGCGCCCAGATCGACGTCGACGAAGAGGGCGGCCGTGGGGTCGTCAAGATCTACGCCGACTCCAAGGAGGTGGCGCAGGACGCGCTCGACCGCATCAACGCGATCGCGAACCCGCAGCTGCCGGAGAAGGGCGAGCGCTACTCGGCCACGGTCGTCAAGACCGTGGACTTCGGTGCGTTCGTGTCGCTGACGCCGGGGACCGATGGGCTCCTGCACATCTCGGAGCTGTCGAAGATGGCCGGCAAGCGACTCGGCCACGCCGAGGAGGCCGTCGACGTCGGCGAGCAGGTGCTCGTCGAGGTGCTCGATGTCCTCGATGGCGGCCGGAAGTTCAAGCTGCAGTACGTCGGTCCGAAGGCCGGTGGCGACGACGCTGCCGACTCGGGAGACGGTGGCAAGAGCGATCGCGGTGGTGACGAGCCCAAGGGCCGTGACGACAACCGCGGCGATCGTGGTGAGCGTGGTGGCCGCTCGCGTGACCGCGGAGGCCGCGGCCGTGGCGGCGACGGTGGCGGTGACGCGGACAAGGGCGACAGCGCCCCGGCTCCGGCGGCATCCGACGATGACGCGGGCAGCCGTGACCGTGGCGGGGAACGAACCCGCACGCGGACCCGCAGCCGTTCACGTGACCGTGACTGACGTCACGAACAACGCAGCATGACACCTCGGAGGGCGGCCCACGGGCCGCCCTCCGAGGTGTCAGGGGCACCCCGACCGCGGCCCGGAACGCGCGCGGGCGCGTGCTCGACCTGCAGCAGGGGTGCCGTACGCTGCGCGGTCGCGCGCGGCTCTGGCCAGGCCCCCCGATCAGTGAGGCACCGTGGATCACCAACTCACCGTCCTTCCCTCTGGCGTGACCGTCGTGACCGAACCGATGTCGTCCGTGCGTTCGGTGGCGCTCGGTCTGTGGGTCTCGGTCGGATCGCGTGACGAGGCAGCCGATCAGGCCGGGTGTTCGCACTTCCTCGAACACCTGCTGTTCAAGGGCACGAGCCGCAGGAGCGCCCGCCAGATCGCTGAGGAGTTGGACGCCGTCGGCGGGGAGATGAACGCGTTCACCTCCAAGGAGATGACCTGCTTCTACGCGCGCGTGCTCGACCGTGATCTGCCCCTGGCCTTCGACGTGCTGGCCGACATGGTCGTCGATGCCCGCAACGCCCCGGAGGACGTGGAAGCGGAACGACAGGTCGTGCTCTCCGAGATCGACATCCACGTCGACACTCCGGATGACCTCGTGCATTCGGACTTCTCGGAGCTGCTGCTCGGGGCGCACCCGCTGGCCCTGGAGACGCTCGGGACCTTCGACTCGATCACACGGTTGGGCCGCGACACGATCCACGACTACTACCTGGACCGCTACCGCCCGGAGAACCTGGTGGTCGCCGCGTCCGGCAACGTCGAACATGACCGGGTCATCGAACTGACCGACCAGCTGCTGGGAGACCTGGGCCGGCCGGGTGGGTCACGCCCGCCCCGTCGAGCTCCACAGGCGTTCGCCGAGGGAGCCGTGCGGGTCCGGCAGCGCCCGACCGAACAGGCGCACGTGGTGCTCGGGATGCCCGGGGTCTCGCAGATCGACGAGGATCGGTGGGGCCTGCGGGTCCTGAACACCCTGCTCGGTGGGGGGATGTCCTCCCGGTTGTTCCAGGAGATCCGCGAGGTTCGCGGGTTGGCCTACACCGCCTTCAGCTACGCCGCCTCCTACACCGACAGCGGGCTGATCGGCGCGTACGTCGGCACGGCGCCGGGGAAGGTCGACGAGGTCCTGGCCGTGCTGCGCGACGAGCTCGACCGGATCGCGACCGACGTCACCGTCGAGGAGGTCGAGCGTGCGAAGGGGGCCCTCAAGGGCGGCACCGTGCTGGGCCTCGAGGACACGGGGTCGCGCATGTCGCGCATCGGGCAACAGGTGGCGACGGGTGTGCCGATCGTGACGGTCGATGAGGCCCTGGAACGCATCGGCCGGGTCGACCTCGACGAGGTGCGGCGGGTCGCCACGTCGATCCTGTCGCGTCCGCGGGACCTCGCGGTCGTCGGCCCGTTCGCTGAGGACGAAGCCGACCGGTTCGCGCCGGCGGTCAGCTGACGCTCCCGACCGTTCCGCCCACCGCTCGCTGCACGGTCGTCACCACTAGCATCGGGTCCTGCCTCGAGGGAGGAGTGCCGAGCGTGCGAACGATCGCCAGCTACCACCACAAGGGCGGGGTCGGCAAGACCACGACCGCCGTCGCCCTCGCGGTCAACGCCGCGGCCACCGGGCATCGCACGCTGCTCTGGGATCTCGATCCGCAGGGGGCGGCCACGCGACTCGTCGGCGCGGACCGCGGGTCCGACGGTGTGGTCGAGGGGCTGCTGGCGGGCGGATCGCTGGTGGACGGCGTCCGCCCGACAGCGCAGGATCGGCTCGAGGTGTTCCCGGCCGACCTGTCACTGCGTCGGCTCGACCGCCACCTCGGCGACGAGGGGCGCGAACACCTCCGTGGTGTCGTGCAGGGGGCGTCGGGTCGGTACGACGTGATCGTGTTGGACTGCCCCCCGTCGGTCTCCGAGGTCGCGGCCGCCGTGTTGTACGCGGCCGACCTCGTCGTGGTGCCGCTGACCGCCGGTCCGCTCGCGTGGTCCGCCTACGCCGATCTGTACACGGAGATCGACGCCATGGGGATCGCCGAGCGCCCGCGCCTGCTGGCCTTCCTGACCATGGTGGACCGTCGTAAGGGCCTGCACCGGGACCTCGTTGCCTGGGACACGCCCCCCGACGGATTCAGCGCGGTGACGGTGCCGACGGACAGTCGCGTGGAGCGCATGGCCATCGATCCCCATCCGTTCCGGGCGGTCCTCTCCGGTCGTGCCGGCGAGGCCTACGGGGCCCTGTGGGCCGATGTCGCGGCCGTAGCTCGCGCCACGACGACCCCGGCCGGGTGAGGACACATGATGGGGGCGGTCACCGGCTGGCAGGAGGTCGCTGATCGGGTGTGGGTGCGTCGGTACGACCCGTACGACGTCAACGTCACCGTGATCGCCGGCGACCGGCACGTCCTGTTGATCGATGTGCGCACGACACTGCGCGAAGCGGCCGAACTGCGGAGCCACATCGCCGCGTTGCCCGTCGAGCCGGTCAGCCTGGTCGCGTTCACCCACGCCCACCTCGACCACTGCCTGGGCGCCGGGGTGTTCGCGGGTGTGCCGTTGTGGGGCACGGTCGGGTGTCGCGAGGCCCTGCTGGCCCTTGGGCCGGGACACCTGGAGTCCATCCCGGCGTGGGTGCCGGAGGACGAGCACGCCCACCTGCGGGCGAGCCACATCATCCCTCCGGACCACACGTTCCGGGACCGGCAACGGCTGGGGCTTGGCGGCCGTGAGGTCGAGCTGCTGCACCTCGGCGCCGGACACACCGACCACGACCTGGTCGTCCACGTCCCCGATGCGGAGGTCCTGGTTGCCGGTGACCTGGTGGAGGTGGGCGCGCCGCCGCAGTTCGGCGATGCCTACCCCTACCAGTGGCCGTCCACGCTGGCGGCGTTCGAGTCCCTCGATCCGACGGTCGTGATCCCCGGCCACGGGGCGGTCACCGATGCGCACGGGGTGGCCCGGCAACAGGGCGACCTGGCCCGATTGGCCACGCTCTGTCGGGAGGTCCACGGCGGGATCCGGAGCCGTGCGAGCGCACTCGCACGGTCCCCGTTCCCCGCGGAGACCACGGAGATGGCCGTGGCGCGGGCGGCCGGTCTGCGGCCGTGAGCTCCGGGTCACCGGGCCCCCTCGCGCGGTGTGGCTAGTCTCGGACACGGCATGGTCAACGACGAAGGGCAGCCCGTGCGCGTTGGAGTGGTCGGTGCCGCCGGTCGGATGGGCTCCGAGGTCTGTCGCGCGGTCGATGCGGCGTCGGACCTCGAGTTGGTCGCGGCGATCGATCCGTTCCGTGCCGGGGAGCGGCTGGGTGATGTCGTCGGTCTCGACCGCGACCTCACCATCGCTGAGGGCCTGGATGCCCTGACCGCTGCGGGCTGCGACGTCGCGGTCGAGTTCACCGGTCCGGCCACGGTCGGGGCGAACCTCGTCGGCATCCTCGAACGGGGGATCCACGCGGTGGTCGGCGCCACGGGCATCGCGGACGGCGACCTGGCACGTGCGGCGGCCGCCGCCGCCGACGGGCCCGCCAACGCGCTGCTCGCACCGAACTTCGCGATCGGTGCGGTGCTGCTGATGCGCTTCGCCGAGGAGGCGGCCCGCCACCTGCCGCACGTGGAGATCATCGAACTCCACCACGACCGCAAGGTCGACGCCCCGTCTGGGACGGCGTTGCGGACCGCGGAGCTCATCGCGGGCGCACGGTCCCAGGTGCCCGACGCACCGATGGGCGACGATGCCCACCCCGGCGCACGTGGAGCCGAACACGACCAGGTCCGTGTGCACAGCGTGCGTCTGCCCGGCCTGGTCGCCCATCAGGAGGTCATCTTCGGCGGTGAGGGGCAGACGCTCACCCTGCGGCACGACTCACTTGATCGGACCTCCTTCATGCCGGGCGTGCTGCTGGCCTGTCGCCGCGTCCCAGAGCTCGACGGGTTGGTCGTCGGTCTCGAGCACCTGCTGTAGGCGCGCGACGTTCAGCGTCGGTCGGGCAGCGGGATGCGATCCAGGTCCCGCGCGATCACGAGGTCGAGCTCCGGTGCGGCCCGACGCGCTTCCTGGAGGTGGCCGGTCAGGTCGGGGTAGCGCTGGGAGAAGTGGGTGAGCACCACACGTCGGGCGCCCGCGTCGCGGCCGATCCGGGCGGCGCCGGCGGCGGTGAGGTGCCCGGCCTCATCCGCGAGGTCCCGCTCGCTCTCCAGGAACGTGGCCTCGATGATCAGCAGGTCGACATCTGCAGCGAGGTCGCTGGCCCCCTCGCAGGCGCGCGTGTCCATGACCAAGGCGATGGACTGCCCGGGTCGGGGGTCGCTGACCTCGTCGAGGTGGACGGTGCGCCCGTCGATCCGGATGTGTCCATCGGCAACCAGGCGGGCACGGTCGGCGCCGTGGATCCTGGCCGCCGCAGCCAGCTCCGGATGCAGCCGTCGGCCGTCCGGCTCCGTGAACCGCCAACCGATCGTCGGGATGACGTGTGAGAGGGCGGCGGACCGCACCTGCAGCGGGCCGAGCGACGGGGTCGGGGTGCCATGAGGATCCGTCGGGTGCAACTCGATCGGGGTGACCGGCTCGAAGGAGGTGGCCTGCGTGAGGCGCTCGACGAACAGGGTGGCGGCCGCGGGGAAGTGGATCGGCAGGGGCCGGGTCACCCCGTCGAGCGAACACCGCTGCACGACACCGGGCAGGCCCAGGCAGTGGTCGCCGTGGGCATGGGTCAGGAAGACCCCCGTGATCTGGGAGGCCGTGACCCCGGCGAAGGTCATCTGCCGTTGCGTGCCCTCACCGGGATCGAGCAGCAGGGCCTGATCGTCGAACCGGAGGAAGGCGCCGTGGTGGGCACGGTCCCTGGTCGGCACCTGGCTGGCTGTGCCGAGGACCACCAGTTCCCGGATCGACACCTGCTGGCTCCTTCGGGTCGAGGCTCGGCCGACGCTATCGGCCTCGGGTACGGTTCGGCCCACGACCGAGAGCCGGTCGGCCACCGGCGTACGTGGGGTAGGTGCGCCCGCCAGCCTTCGGCCCGTGGACGCGATGCGCTCCATGGTCGTGCGAGCCGGCACGGGGAGGGAACGCCGCCATGACCGACACGACCGACCAGAGCAGCGCGGGCAGCCAGGGTGCGCAGGACCCGGCGGGGGCCGGGACGCAGGGGACGACGTCCGCGGCGGCACCGAGCACGGCCAGCGAGGCGCCATCCGAGCCCGCGGAGCGGGGCGAGGGCGACAAGTACGGCGATGCGTTGCGCCGCTTCTCCGGCGACCTGCGCATGTCGCAGCAGGTGTTCGCCTCGATGGAGCAGCGCCAGGTGCCGATCGAGCCGCACCACTGGCAACTGCTGCTCCGTGCGCACCTCGACGGTCGCGATCTGCCGGGGGCCCGCCAGGTCCTGGAGCGGATGCGGGCGGCCGGTGTCGACGTGGACTCCTCGACACGGTGGCAGGTCGCGGTTGCGACCGGCCATGCCGGACAGACCGACGACGCGCTCGCCCAGCTCGATCAGTTGCACGCCGATGGTGTCGAGCCGCCGGCGGAGCAGGCGCCCGGGGTCCTGTCCATCTACCTCGCCGCTGCCCGGTATCCGGCGGCCCGCGCGGTGGTGCGCCAGATGGCGCAGCGAGGCCAGGCCGCCAGCGCCGCTGACTACGACCGTCTGCTGCGGGACTGCCTCGACCGGCGGGCGATCAAGGACACGCGGTCGCTGATCGACCTGATGATCAAGGTCGGCCGGACGCCCGATCCCAAGCTCGCGACGGACCTGATCGCCATGATCGCCCGGGCCGGCCACACCGAGCGGGCGATGGATCTGCTCACGCACCTGCAGGGTGCCGGTGTGGCGTTCCCCGGTGACGTGCACACCGAACTGCTGCTCGCCCACGCCAAGGCCGGGAACGCCGCTGCGGCGGAGGCGTCACTGCAGGACATGCGCTCCGATGGTGCGGAGCCGACCAGTTTCCACCGCAACGCCGTGCTCCAGGCCTACCTGGCTGGCAAGGACATCGATGGTGCGTGGGCCGCGGCCCTCGGCCTGGCCGACGACGGTCGGATCCCGTCGGGCGACAACCTCGATGCCCTGATCGAGCTCAGCCTGGCTTCGAAGCGGCTGGCAGCGGCCAGCGGGGTGATCGACTGGATGCTCATCCTCGGCATCCCGGTGCCGCCGCAGCGCGCCGCGGACGTCCTGACGGGGCATCTGAAGGCCGGCGAGTTGAACGTCGCGCTCGGGCTCTACAGGGTCATGGCCAACAGCGGGGTTCCCATCGATCGGCGGGCTGCGCGCGACATCGTCGAGCGGCTGATCCGTGCGAAGCGCCTGGATGAGGCGCGCACGATGCTCGAGGAGCTCCGGGTCGCCGGAACGCTCACCCATGGTCGCCACTACGGTTCGCTGCTCAACGCGCTGACGGCGGCCAAGCGTGGCGACGACGCGTTGGCCCTGCTGCGCCACATGCTCGACAAGAACATCGCGCCCGCGAGTGCGGATGCCTCGAAGCTGGTCGGGGGTCTGATCCGGAGCGGGTCGCTCGGCATCGCGGGTGAGCTCATCGGATCGTTGCAGCAGGCCAAGGTCTCGGTCGATGAGCCCACCTACCGAGAGCTGATGTGGGCGCATGCCAAGCGAGGCGAGTACGACCCCGCCAAGACGGTCTTCGACCACATGGTGGCGGCCGGCATCACCCCGGACGATCGTCACAGCAAGGCGCTGGAGTGGGCGTCGGGTGAGACCAAGCGGCGGCTGCCGGACGAGGCCGATGGGCCGGACGAGGTCGCTGCCGAGGGGGAGCCCGC
>JAWLFE010000063.1:0-15849 GCA_041685735.1 Nitriliruptoraceae bacterium | reverse complement strand
GTGCTGGTGATGGAGCGCGAGACCGCGGAGGCGCTCGGACTGACCCCGCGTGCCCGTGTCCACGCGATGACCGTCGCGGGCGATGATCCCGTGATGATGCTCACCGGCGTGATCCCCGCGACGCACACGGTGCTGGAGCGTGCCGGGCTGACCATCGCCGACATCGACGCCTTCGAGGTCAACGAGGCGTTCGCGCCGGTGGTGCTCGCGTGGCAGGCCGAGACCGGCGCGGACCTGTCGAAGGTCAACGTCAACGGCGGCGCCATGGCCAACGGCCACCCGCTCGGGGCCTCGGGCGCGAAGCTGATGACGACCCTCATCAACGTCCTGGAGCACACCGGTGGACGCTACGGGCTGCAGACCATGTGCGAAGGTGGGGGCATGGCCAACGCCACCATCATCGAGCGCCTCACCGGCCCATCGAGCTGACCATGATCCTGTTGCTCATCCCCGCGGTGATCGTCGGCGTCTTCGTCGGGGTCACCTTCGGGTGGCAGTGGGTGTTCGCACCGCTGCTGGGGTGGGCGCTGCTGACCTGGCTGATCGCGTCGCTGCGGGTCCTGGTCAGTGATGGCCAGGGGGGCGACGACGTCGCGGTTGAGCCCAGCCCGATCAGCGGTGACGAGCGCACCCTGTTCTGGTGCGAGGAGTGCGGCACCGAGGTCATGCTGCTGGTACGCGGTACCCCTCGCGCACCCAGCCACTGCGGGCAACGGATGCACGAACGCACCGAGATCCTCGACGGGATCGACTGACGGGATCAGCCGGCCTCCTCGGGTCGCTCCGGGTCGCTCGTGCTGGTCGTCCGTGCGTCGGTGTCACGCGTTCGGCTGGGTCACCGCCACTGGGTCATGAAGCCGAACCCGACGGTCAGCAGCAGGAAACCGCCGACCAGGCCCCAGTTCGAACCGAGCAGCGGCAGGGACGCCAGGAACGAACTGACCCCGGGCAGGTAGCCGATCAGGATGACCAGGACGCCGGCCACCAGGAAGGCGACCCCGGTGATCGGGACCCAGGTGGGTGACGACTTGGGCTTGACCTCGGGCGCGTGGGTCTGGTGGGCGCGAGGGCGGTTCTTGCCGCTGCGGCGGTGCTTGCTCTCCGGCATCGATGGCTCCTCGTGCGGTCCCGGTGTCGTCGCACCCGCGCGGTGAGGCGGGCAGGCGGCCGCCGGTGACGGGCGACTGAACCGGCCATGGTAGCCAGCCGGTCCGGGGACCGGCCAGCGGTGGTGTGCGGCCACGCCCGGCGCGCCCGCGCGGGCTTCGATATGCACGGCGTGTCGCCGGCGGAGACCGTGGTGACGCTCGCTACCCTCGCCCGTTCGTGCGACCGCGAGGTGCGCGAGGTGATCGGGAGGGTGCCGTGACGCGGGTGGTTCGAGGCCTCGGGTGGACGTTGATCGTCGCCGGTGCCGTCGTCCTGCTGTACGTCGTGTACCTGCTGTGGTTCACGGGACTGAGCACCGACCGTGAGCAGCGCGACCTCGCCGAGGAGTTCACGCTCAACGTCCCGGCGGAGCCCGCCGACCCCGACGCTGCCGATGACCCCGACGCTGCCGATGACCCCGACGCCCCCGCCACCGTCGACGACGACGAACCGATCGACCTCGGGGACTCGTACGCGGCGCTGTGGTTCGAGCGGGAGGGCGAGCGCATCGTCAACGATGAGGTGATCTACACCGTGGAAGGCGTGAGCCTCGACGTGCTGCGCCGCGGTCCCGGGCACTACCCGGAGACCGACCGCCCCGGCGGGGAGGGCAACGTCGCCTTCGCGGGGCACCGCACGACCTACGGCTCGCCCTTCTGGGCCCTCGACGACCTCCGCGAGGGCGACACGATCCATGTGGTCGATCGCCAGGGCCGCGAGTGGGTCTACGCCTTCGTCGAGCAGCGGGTCATCCAACCGACGGAGCTGTGGGTCATCGAGGACGACCCGCGGGAGACCGGCGCGCCGACGATCACCCTCACCACCTGCCACCCCCGCTTCAGCGCCGCGCAACGCCTGATCGCGTGGGGCGAACTGATCGGCGACCCGATCGCGTCGACCGCGGACGCGGACGCCGAACAACGCGATGAGATCGCCGACACGTAACCGACCCGCCGATCGGAGGTGGCGGCCATGCCGCGCTGGTTGAAGGTGCTCCTGTTCATCATCGTGATCGCGGTCGTCATCGTCATCCTGTTCACGACCGTCTTCCCGTGGGTCGAACAGCGGCTGGAGGACCCGACCCTGGGTGCGCTTCAGGTGTGGCGTTCCCCGAGGTAGGTCGCGACCGCGCCGAGTTGCTCGCGGACCCGGGCAGGGACATCGAGGTCGGTCAGCACCCGCCGGGCGTCGGCGACCGCCACCTCGACGTAGCGTTCGGTCGCCGCGCGGGCGCCACACGCCTCGATGAGCTCGCGGAGTCGGTCCGCCCGGACGTCGTCGAGGTCCGGGTCGCCCAGGTCCTGCAGCAACGCGGCGCGTCCGTGCTCGTCGAGTCGTGCCATGGCCTCGGCGATCAGCAGGGTGCGCTTGCCCTCGGCCAGATCCGAGGCGGTGGACTTGCCGGTCGTCCGCGCGTCCCCGAACACCCCCAGCAGGTCGTCACGGATCTGGAACGCCCGGCCCAGGGGATCACCGAACGCGCCCAGCCCTGCCACGAGGTCCGGGGGCGCGCCCGCCAGCAGGGCGCCGATCTCGAGCGGTCGGGCCACGGAGTAGCGGCCCGACTTGAGCGTGGCGATGGTCAGCACGGCATCCCGATCGGCGTCACCGCTGGTCGCGGCGTGCACGTCCAGGGTCTGTCCGGCCATCACCTCCTCACGCAGGGTCGTGAAGCGGCGGAACGCCTGGAGCAGGGGGGCCGCGGGCACCGTGGCATCCAGGAAGAAGCGGTCGGCGTAGACGAACGCCAGGTCACCGATCAGGATGGCCATCGCCTCCCCGAAGCCGCCGGCATCGCCTGACCAGCCGGCGGACCGGTGCTGCTCGGCGAAGGCCCGGTGCGTGGTGGGGCGTCCCCGCCGGGTGGCCGCCCGATCGATCACGTCGTCGTGGAGCAGGGCACAGGTGTGCAGCAGCTCCAGCGCCAGCGCCGGCCCCTCCACCGGCTCCAGGGCGACCCCGTCCGCCGCCTGGAAGCCAAGGAGCAGCAACGCTGGTCGGATCCGCTTGCCCGACGCGGTGACCTCGCGCAGTTCCTCCGCGATCGGCGCCAGCCGCGGGGAGAGCCCCACGAGCTCCTCGAGGGCCGGCTCCAGCGCACGTTCGAGCGCCGTGTCGATCCGTTCCTGCAGGACGAGCAGGCTGCTCGGTGGGGCGAGACCACCCGGGGGATCCGTGCTCACGTCATCGACCTCGCGGGGGTGTGCGTGCGGCCGCGGCGGTGCACGCGTGGGTCCGCACGGGGCGTCCCGGGGGACGAGCACGGTAGCGTCCCGTAGGATCGTCATCCCACGGTCGTCCTGGGCCCGCGTCGCGCTGCTGCCAGGTTCGCTCGGTGCCCGCCTCGTTCCGTCTCGCCAGGAGTCGCCTCTCCCCGTGGCCAGCCCGCCGGATCCCACGTCACTGGACCGCCCCTGGGTGGGGAGCTATCCGCCCGGGGTCCCGCCGACGTACCGCTTCCCGGCGGTCCGGCTGCCCCGCCTCCTCGACGATGCGGCCAGGGACTTCCCCGACCACGACGGCGTAATCGTCGGGCGTGACGCGCTGACCTTCGGGCAGCTCCACAGCAACGTCGTCACGCTCGACCGGGCCCTGGCCCACCAGGGCATCGAGGTCGGTGACCGGGTCCTCGTGATGCTGCCGACGGGCATCTCGCTGTTCGTCGTGCTCGTCGCGCTGTGGCGGCGGGGCGCGACCGTCATCCCGGTCCCGGACGACGCCGACCCCGGGCAGGTGGCGGGGGTCGCCGCCGACGCCGAGGCCGTCGCGGTGATCGGGAGCGCCGAATCGGTCACGGGCCTGCGCCGGGAGGAGACGGCACCCCGCGTGGCGATCGTGGTGGCGGGCACGGAGTGGGTGCTCGACCGGCCCGGTTTCCGTCTGCCACGCCCGCGCCGACCCCGACGCCCCCGCGGCCCCGTCGCCCTGGGCAGGGTGGTGCGGCGGTCGCGCCAGCCCGAGGAGCACGATGCAGACGCGGTCGTGACGACCGACCTCGCGGATCTGCTCGAGGACGCGGCGCGCGCCGTGGCTGCACCCGTGGACGACGAGGCCCTCGGGTTGACCGATGTGCTGGCCGACCCGGGACCGAACGTGGCGGAGCCGGACCCCGAGCCGACGGTCGATGGACCCGCGCTCGTCGCCGTCGGGCTCGGCACCGGTGATGCGACCGCGGTCGAACACACCCACCGGACCCTGTTGGCGACCGCGTTCCAAGCGCGCCTGTGGGTGCCCGACGTGCAGGCGGCGCGGGAGCGGATGCTGGTCGCGGAGCCGCTCCACGACATCGTCGGGTTGGCGGTCGGTCTGCTGTCCGCCGTGCTGTCCGGTGCGACCACGATCCTGTTGGACGATCCGTCGCCGGCCGAGCTCGCCAAGGCGATCGAGCGCCACCAGCCGACCCTGCTGGTGGCACGCAGTCGCCGGCTCGTCCACCTGCTCGACGAGGGTGACGGGGCCAAGCGCGACCTGACGTCGTTGCGCGTGGCGCTGTCGGTCGGTGACGGTCTGCCACCGACGGTCGCGCGGGACCTGGAGCGACGGTCCGGAGGGGCCAGGTTCCGCACGGTCCGCGGCTGCGGTGATGCGGCACCCATCACGCACGGGCAGCCGGTGTACGGCCGTGCGATCCCGACCGCCATGGGGCTCCCGGTCACCGACACCCTCGCGATCGTGGTGGAGCCCGATGACCTGGGTGTGCCCTGCGCCGTGGGAACGGCCGGCCTGCTACTGGTCCGTGGACCGCAGATCCCGGAGGTCGGCGCCGCCTGTGCCGACGGCCGTTCGGTCGACGGCTGGCTCGTCACCGACGAGGTGGCGCGGGTCGACGCGGGTGGCTGGTTCACGCTGCTCGGCCGTCGTGAGGACCTCGTGCTCCGCGATGACGACCCGGTGCCCGCCGTGCGGCTCGCCACCTCGCTCCGCTGTCGTCCGGATGTCCGCGCAGCCGAGGTGGTCGCCGTCGACGCGTCGGTCGTTGCGGCGGTCATCAGCTCCCGCCGTCGTCCGCCCCACCCGGAGGACCTGCTGCGTGACCTGGCCACCGAGTTCGACGAGCGCTCGTTGCCGGACCGGGTCGTGCTCGTGACCGACTTCCCGCACACGGAGTCCGGCGAGGTCGACCGCGGCGGCCTCGAGGAGCAGTTGCGTGCCCTGGTTGCGGCCGATCATCGGGCCGGGGTGCGTGACGAGGAGGGAGACGCGGGATGAGCGCTCGGCTCCTGATCGTCGACAACTACGACTCGTTCACCTACAACCTGGCCCAGGAGCTCGGCGAGCTGGGCGCGGACGTCGAGGTGGTGCGCAACGACGCGTTCGATGTCGCGGACGTGCTGGCCGACCTGCCCGATGGTGTGGTGATCTCCCCCGGACCCGGCGATCCGGGCGATGCCGGCCTGTCCAACGACGTGATCCGTGCCGTCGCCGGGCAGCGGCCGATCCTCGGGGTCTGCCTCGGGCACCAGTGCATCGGGGAGGTCTACGGCGGTCGGGTGGTCCGGGCAGCGGAGCTCGTCCACGGCAAGACCTCCGCGATCTACCACCGCGGTGACGGGGTGCTGCACGGGCTCGCGGTCCCGTTCGACGCGACCCGGTACCACTCACTCGTGGTCGAGCGTGCGTCGCTGCCGGCGATCCTGAAGGTGACCTCGGAGACGTCCGACGGCACGATCATGGGTCTGCGTCACCGCGAGTTGGACATCGAAGGCGTGCAGTTCCACCCGGAGTCGATCCTGACCCGCTCCGGCATGCAGCTGCTCGGCAACTTCGTGGCGCGCTGCTCGACACCGACGGCGGCGACGGCGTCGTGACCCGCCACTGACCGAGCCCTGGTCGAGCCGGTGGTCGAGCCGCTGACCGAACCGCTGACCGATGAGGTCAGACCGGGGTGCGACGCAGGACCTCGATCGCCTCGTCGAGGGTGCCGACGCCGATGACCCGCAGCCCGTCGGGTGCGGCGTCCAGGGCGATGTCGAGCTGCGACTCCGGAACCAGCACCAGGTCCGCGCCGAACTGCTCGGCGGCCTCCATCTTCTCCGGCACCCCCCCGACCGGGCCGACCACACCACCCGACGACAGGGTGCCGGTGCCGACCACCGTGCGGCCACGCAGGAGGTCCTCGTCGGCGAGCAGGTCGTAGACGGTCAGCGCCACCATCATCCCGGCGCTCGGCCCACCGATCCGGTTGCCCGGTTCCAGCCCGATGTCGAACGGCAGCCGCAGTTCGTCCAGCGCGGTCTCGATGCTGACGCCGAGCCGTGCCCCGTCACCGTCGGGGACCGCCGCGAGCCGCGCGGTCACCTCACGCTGCTGTCCCCCGTGGATGATGGTCAGGGTGAGCTCGTTGCCCGGGGTCGAGGTCGCGGTGAGGGCCTGGAGCTCTTCGGCTCCCTGCAGGGGCTGGCCGTCCGCGGCGACGATGATGTCGCCGGGTGCGATGAGGCCGTCGGCCGGGCTGCCGTCCAGGACATCGACGACGACCACCTGCGTGATGAGCTCGGCCTCGACACCGGCCGCCTGGGCACCCACTGCGGCGGCGATCTCGAACTGTCGACCGAACTGCTCCCGCTGGAGTTCGCGGAAGCGGTCACGATCGATGTCCTGCGGGAACACCTCCGCGGCCGGGCGGAGGGACCGGTCGGAACTGAGCAGCGCACCCAGCGCCGGGATGGTCGCCTGCTGGCGCTGTTGGATCGTCAACAGGGCGGTGGTCCCGTCGAGCTCGTCCACCTCGACGCCGTCGATCTGGATGAGGGGTGCGATCTCCGAGGGGTTGCCCGGCACCGTCTCCACGAACGGCAGCGGGACCACCGCACCGGCCCACAGGATGATGGCGAAGCTGGCGGCATAGAACGCGGAGCGCAGCAGCGAGGGCCGGGGACGCCGGCCGCCCGCCGGCCGCTCGGTCACCGCGTCGGTCGCCGGGTCGGTGCCTGGTTCGGGTCGGCGCGCGGTCATCGCGGGACCTGGCTCGCGTCGGCCGTCGCGTCCACGGGCGGGTGGCCGCGTCGGAGTCGGCCGATCGCCGCGGCGACCTGCCGTTCGGTGACCTCGAGGTGGGTGTGGCCGCCGTCGGACAGCGCGATCCGCGTCGTGCTCCCCTGGAACGCGTCGACGAGGTCGTGGAGATCGGCGTCGAGGTCGAGGCGCGGAACACCCGCGTGAGGCTCCCCGGCCACCGCGGCCGTGGTCCCGGGCTCCGGTGGACGGCGTGTGGGACCGTCATCGGCGGTGACGTAGGGCAGCAGGTCGCGCACGGTCGTACCGGTGTAGAGGTCATCCAGTCGGCTCATCCGGTGCTCGCTGCCGGCGGCCCAGACCAGGAACACCCCGATGACCACCCACCACAGTGCGCCGATGAACGCCTGTGGAGCGCGCACCAGCACGACCAGACCGAAACCGATCAGCGCCAGGCCCAGCAGCTGCCCGCACCGGGCGGCCCAGCGGATCGCGCGGGAACGGTCGCCGAGCAGCCACCACAGCCCGGCACGCAGGACGCGACCACCGTCGAGTGGGGCACCCGGGACGAGGTTGAACACCGCGAGCAGCACGTTGAGCAGCGCCAGCAGTCCGGCCAGGTCCGCCACCGGCCCCGCGAGCGTGTCGGGCAGCTGTCGGGCGGCGGTTGACACCAGCCCGAACACCGCACCACACAGCAGGCTGACGAAGGGTCCCACGGCTGCGATGACGAACTCGTCACGTGGGTGCGCGCTGTGGCTGTGCATCTGGGTGACCCCGCCGAACACCAGCAGGGTGATGCTCTCCACCTCGATGCCGCGGTGGATGGCCTCGAGCGCATGCGCCAGTTCGTGGGCCAGGATCGACGCCAGGATCAGCACCATCCCCGCGACGGCCATGCCGATCGCCCGTGTGCCGCCGTGCGCCGCCGCGAACTGTCCAGAGAAACTCCACACCAGCAGGACGGCGAGGACGAGCAGGGTGGGATCGAGTCGGACCTCGATCCCACGGACGGTGGCGAGACGGAACGTGCGTGCGAGCATGGACGAACGGTACCCGGCCACCTGTTGGGGGTTCCCGCCTGCGTCCCGTGGGATCGAGGGTTACCGTCGTGGCGTGCCTTGGCGCCCATCCGTTGCGGAGTTGCCATGTCCACCACCGAACTGTCCGAACTGACCGACCTGCGCTCGGCGGCCGACCGTCTGATCGAACTCCACGAGGCCGGCGACCTCGATGCCGTGCTCGAACTGGCCGACGACGTGAGTGCGGCCGCCGATGGTGGCGATACGTCCGATGAGGTCGTGCGTGAATCGCTGTTCATCGCGCGGTTCCAACGTGCGATGGTGCTCACGGAACGGGGGGAACTCGACGACGCCGCGCAGGCGTACGCCGATGCGGCGTCGATCCCGACCGATACGGACGATCCGGACCAGCGGCACGAGGTCGCCATGGCGCTGTTGCACCAGGGGATGTGCCTCGATGCCCTGGACGAGCCGGAGCAGGCCGTCGCGGTCTACGACCACATCGTGGAGCGCTTCGGGGTCGCCGACGATCCGGTCACCCGTGATCAGGTCGTGCGGACCCGGGTGAACCGTGCTGCGTCGCACCTGCAGCTCGGTGATGCTGCCAGCTCACTGCGAGAGGCACAGGCGCTGATCGACCGGCTCGACCCGACGATGCCGCTGGACGCCGAGCAGTGGGTGATGGCGCGCCGCATCGCCGCGGCGGCACTGCAGGCGCTCGAGCGTCCGCAGGATGCGGTCACGATCCTGACGGGGGTCGGCGCCATCGACCTGGATGACGACACCGTCCGCGAGCAACAGGCCCAGGCGCACCTCGATCGTGCACAGGTCCTCGACGAGCTCGACGAACCCGGTTCCGCCGAGGACGCCCGGCAGGCGGCGGCGGCGATCGCGGGAGGCGACCCACTCCGCTGACCGCAGGGATGCTGCGATCAGGTGCCGGTCCGGCCCTGCTTCCGGGCCTGGTCGACCCGAACCTGGTCGATCGGGGCCTGGTCGATCGGTGTGCCGTGGTCCGGCGACGTGCCGTCGGCGAGGCCCGCCCCGAGCTCTTCGCGGGCCCGTGCGACCCGTGAGCGGATCGTGCCGACCGGCACCTCGCAGGCCTCGGCCGCGTCGGCGTAGGACAACCCCAGGATCTGGGTCAGCACGAACGCGGCACGTCGGTCCGGGTCGAGCGCCTGCACGAGACCGTCGAGAGCGACCTGTCCGGCCGGATCCGGCCCCACGACGACATCCGGGTCGGGGAGGCGTCGACGCCGCTGCCGCCGACGGATCTCGTCAGCCGCGACACGGCGCGCGATCGCGAGGAGCCAGGTCCGGGCACTGGAGCGCCCACGGAAACGTGGCAGCGCCCGCAGCGCCCGCAGGTAGACCTCCTGGGTCAGGTCATCCGCGGCGGCCGGGTCGACGAGGGCAGCACAGAAGCGCCACACCTCGGCCTGCGTCTCCCGCACGAACCGTGACAGGGCGAGCCGGTCGCCGGTCGCGGCGGCCAGCAGCAGGCGGGTCGGATCGTCATCCATCACCACGAGGGTAACCCTCGCGACCCGTGCGCTGGACGCACCTCCGCTGCGGGTGGGGAACCGCAGGGGCCCACCGAACGACTCCCTTCTCCGAGCCGCGACGACACCACCCGTCGCGTTGCTCCGTTCCAGCCGAGCTCCCGACGAGGACTCCCACATGTCCGATCATCCCCGCGCCGTCACCTGTGTCGTCGTGCGCGAGGCGGTCTCGGCCGACCTGGACGGCGAGGTGGCACCGCTGGGCGACCTGGAGGTGTCGCGCCACCTGCGGCACTGTGATGCCTGTGCCGGGTTCGCGGCGGCCGCACGTGACCTGTCCCGACGGGTCCGGCTGCATGCGGCACAGGACGTGCCGGACCTGACCGCGACGATCATGACCCGCTTGGCGGACGTGGCACCCACGTCGGCCGTCCGGTGGGTCGTGCGCCTGCGCGTCGTGGTCGCGATGGTCGGCGTCGCCCAGATGGTCCTCGCGGCGCCGCTGGTGGGCGGCATGATCGGTGCGGACCCGCATCTCGGTCGTGACCTCGCCGCGTTGCAGGTGGCGCTCGGTGTCGGTCTGATCCTGGCGGCCGTCCAGCCGCATCGCGCGGCCGGCGTGCTCCCGGTCATCGCGGTCGTTGCGGGCGCCACCCTGGTGCTGGCCGGCATCGATGTGGCCACCGGGGTGGCGGCGTGGACGGCTGAACTGGTCCACGTGTCCGAGGTCATCGGTGTCCTCGCCCTGTGGGGGCTCTCCCGGACCCTGCCGACGGCGATGACGGTGTCGCCCGTCCCGCCCCGTCGACCCGTGGGTGCGGCGTGATCCACCCCCCGTTCCACCCCACGGGTCGAGCTGCCTCCTGGCGTGGTGTCGTGGTCCCGCTGGGGGCCGCCCTGACGACGCTGCTGCTGGCGACACTCCTGCTGGCCGTGGCCGCCACGCCGGCCCTGGCCCATGCATCGCTGGTCGAGGTCGCGCCGTCCGACCGGTCCACCCTGGACGCCGCTCCCGAGCAGGTCACCCTCGAGTTCAGCGAGCCCGTGACCCTCTCCACCGGTGGGCTCAGGGTCTTCGACGGGCAGGCGAACCGCGTCGATGACGGTGAGGTCGAGGTCGGCGGGCCCGAGACCATCGGTGTGGCGCTGCCGGCCGATCTGCCCGACGGTGGGTACGTCGTCACCTACCGCGTCGTGTCGGCGGACAGTCACCCGATCGGTGGCGTCTCCACGTTCACGATCGGTCAGGCCGCCCCCGTCGATGATGCCCTGGTCGCAGATCTGTTCGCTGGGGGCGGCCAGGTCGTCGGGATCGTCGGGCCGGCGCTCCGCGGCATCGGCTACCTGGCGGTGCTCCTGGCGGCCGGCGCGGTCTTCGTCACCGCCCTGATCGTGCGACGGCCGGAGGATCGCCGACGTGCCGCACGCCTGAGCGCGCGGGCGGCCGTGGTCGGGATCGCCGCCACCGTCCTGGCGGTCCCCGTCCAGGCGATCGCGGTGACCGGCAGCAGCTTCCTCGAGGTCCTGCGCCCGGCCGTGCTCGGTGAGGTCCTGGCCTCGAGCTTCGGGCAGGGGACGCTGGTCCGGCTGGTCTGGCTGGTCGTGCTCGCGGTCTTCGTCTCCCGCGGCGCCACCCTGCTGCCGCGTGCGGTGGCCGCCGCGGCGGCCCTGGGTTCGTTCCTGCTCGACGGGCACCAACGGTCCGTGGAGCCGATGTGGCTGCTGGTTGGCAGCGACACCGTGCACCTGGGCGCCGGTGCTGTCTGGTTCGGCGGCCTGGTGCTACTCGTCCTGCTCGTGCGGAGCCGCTCCATCGATGACGATGCGGTCGGTGCCGCCCGCCTGGTGCAGCGGTTCAGTGGGGTGGCCCTGGTGTCGTTCGTCGCGGTCAGCCTGGCCGGCACCGCGATGTCGTGGGCCCTGGTGCGGACCCCGCGGGCGCTCATCACGACGACCTACGGCTGGACGCTGCTCGGGAAGGTCGGGCTCGTGGCCCTGGTCGTGCTCGTCGCGCTGTACAACCGGCAGCGGCTGGTGCCGGCGATCGCCACGCGCGCCGTGCCGGCTGGCGGCTCGGTCGACGCCGGGGATGTGGCGGACACCGGGTCAGCACCCACGGAGACGGCGGCCGATGCGGTGGTGCGACGGTCACGTGTCGCCTGGAAGCAGCTGCGCACGACCCTGACGATCGAGGTCGGGTTGCTGGTCGCGGTCCTGGCGATGACGGGCGCCCTGGTCACGATCCAACCCGCGGCGCAGGCGGCGGGCGTCACCGGCGCCTTCCAGACCGTCGAGGCCCTCACCGACGACCTCGATGTCGAGGTGACCATCGACCCCAACCAGGCCGGGCTGAACGCGATCCACGTCTACGTGCTCGACGACACGGGTCGACCGGCGGCGGACGTCGATGACCTCTACCTCGATGTCACCTTCGTCCCGGAACAGATCGGCCCGTTGCGCATCGAGCCCTTCTTCGCCGGCACCGGACACTGGACGACCAACACCGACGCGCTGGCCTTCGATGGCGAGTGGCGCATCGAGGTGATCGCCGGCATCGACCGGTTCACCGAGGAGCGCACCGAGGTCACCGTGTTCGTCAACCGCTGACCCCGACCGCGACGCCGGCCCCTCGGCTCCAGCCTCCCGGCGACGAGCCGTCGCACGACCCTCCAGCCTGACCATCCTCCCAGACCTCCCCGCCCTGCGCCGATCCCGGAGTCCCCGATGCCCCGCCTGATCCGTCCGCTTCGACGCGCCGCACTGCTGGCCCCGGTCGCACTGTTGGTCCTGGTTCTCCCGGCCACTGCCCATCCGTTCGTGCAGGGTGACGCACCGGTGGACAGCCTGGCCCAGGTGACCCTGGCCATGGCCCACGGCTGCGGCACCGAGGATGCCGGTGGCGGCGACCCGACGATGGAGATCGCCATGGAGGTGCCGGAGACCGTCCGGGTCGTCGAGGTCCCGGACGTCCAGGGCTACGCCGGCGAGACGGAACAGGACGAGGATGGTCGGATCGAGGTCGTGACCTGGACCGCCACCGATGGAGGTCAGCCGGCACCGGAGCTGCGGTTCGACGCGGTGTTCAGCGGCGAACCGGGAGACGAGGTCTTCCTGAAGGTGTTCCAGGGCTGCGATGGGTTCGCCTACCGGTGGATCGGCACGCCCGATGAACCCGCCGACGACCCGGCCATCCGGGTCGTGCTCACGCAACCCGATCCGGACAGCCCCGCACCGGAGCCGGACACCGCGCCCGCGCCGGAGACCGACCCGGACGAGGGGACCGACACGGTGCCGGACGATCGGACCGACGACCCCGAGGAGGCGGCTGAGCCCGACCCAGCCGACGACTCGACCGACGACGGGTCCGACCGCGACGACGGGTCCGACAGCGACGACGCTGCGGATGCGACGACCGATGACGCCGACACGCTCGATGCCGCCGCCGAGGACCCCGAGGAGGGCGGCGCCAACGTCGTGGTCATCGCGACGATCGCGCTGCTGCTCATCGTGACGATCGCTGCGGTCATCGGCACGCGCTCGCGGCGACGGGCCGCGGACGGTGGTGCGCAGGATGCGTAGGTCAACCGCTGCCTGGGGATCCGGAGGCGCGGTGCGTCAGGGTCGTCGCGTCGCCGCGCTGCTCATCCTGACCGTCGGCGCGTTGCTGCTCTCCGCGCTTGGCGCGGTGGCCGATCCGGCCGTCCCGACCCACTACCGCTCCACGGTGACCAGCATCGAAGACACGGACGGTCGAGGCGTCGACCTCGACGTCGAGGTGCTCGGGGGCGACGCCTACCTGGCCCTCTCGGCACCCGTGGGCCGCGAGGTCGAGGTGCCGGGCTACGACGGCGAGCCCTACATCCGGGTGCTCCCCGACGGCACGGTCGAGGTGAACGAGCGATCCCCGGCGCGGTGGCTCAACGATGCCCGGTACGGCGCGGTCGATGTGGACATCCCGAGCGTCGCCGACGCGGATGCGCCACCGGCCTGGGAGGTGGCGGCACGCTCCGGGACCTACGCGTGGCACGACCACCGCATCCACTTCATGTCGCCGACCCTGCCGTCGCAGGTGGACCCGGACCTCGACGAGGTCCAGCGCGTCTGGGAGTGGGAGATCCCCTTAGAGGTCGACGGCGACCCCGTGGTCATCGCCGGGGTGCTCGACTGGGTGCCGGGCACCGGGGTCGGCCTGCCCGTGGGTGCGTTGGTCATCGCGGTGGCCGCTGCGGTGCTCGTCGCCCGGCGGGGTGACGACGCCATCGATGCCCTGCTGGCGGGTGCCGCCCTGCTCGGTGTGGTCCTGGGTATCGCCATGAACACGGGCCTGCCCCCTGGAGCCGACACCATGCCGGTGATGCTCGTGTTGCCGGCGGCGGCAGCGGTGACGTTGGTGCTCGGACGCTGGCTCCGGCGGCGAGGTGACGGTCGCGGCGCCTGGCTGACGGCCCTGGCCGCCGTGCCGTCCATGGTCGTCAGCGTGCTGTTGTTCGGGGCGCTGACCCGCCCGATCGTCCCCGGCCTCCTGCCGACCGGTGCGGTCCGGACGGTGGTCGTGCTCATCGCGGCATGCGCGATCGGCGCGCTCGTGGCGCTCGCCGGCCGGATCGTGGCCGCCACGTCCCTGGACGCTCCACCGGCCGCCTGAACGCGGTGGTCGCCCCGGCGCCAGCCGGGAGAGGGTGTGGCTGTGGTCAAGTCGTGAGGCTGCTGACGCCCGGGGTTCACCTGCCGGACATCGTTGCGTCGACCACGGGGCGTAGCGTCGATCGATGATGAGGACCCTGATCCTGGACGTCGGGAGCGCAGCCCTCCGCGCGGTCGTGGCCGAGCCGGCACCCGGCGGGTGGTTCCGCACCGTTGCCGACCACCGGGTCGTCCTGGGGTTGCAGCGCACCATCCGCCGCGACGGGGCGATCGGGCCGGGTCGTCTCGAGCTGACCGAGACCACGGTCCGCCGGGCCCACGAAGCCCTCTTCCGCTTCGGCGTGGACCACACGGTCGGTGCCATCGATGCGGATCTGGTGACCGCCGTCGACCATGCCGAACTCCAGACGCGGTGTACGCGGGCGCTCGGGAGTCCCGTCCGGCTGCGGTGTCGCGACGAGCAGGCGCGCCTGATGGTGATGGCGGCGGGCCGCGCCCTCGCCCGACCGACGATCACCTCCGTGCTGGAGATCGCGGACCACCAGCTGCGGTGGAGCGGTGTGCTCGACACCCGCGTGGTGCACGGCCGGGTCCAGCTGGGGGTCGCCGACCTGACCGGGCCGGGCCTCGACCCGTTCACCGCGACCGGACGCGACCGGACGGCGCAGATGGTCGCCTGGCTCCTCGCCGAACCAGGGGTCCCGGCACTGCTGCCAGGCGTCCCCGATGGTGAACCGCTCGTGGTCAGCGGCGCGGCCGCGGCCGGGATCGCCGCCGCCGTGCTGCACCGCCGCTGGGGACCGCAACGCCCGCACGTGGAGGCCGCGCATGTCACCCGTGCGGACCTCGACGCACTCCGGGCGGAGTTCACGGCGCGATCCGTGGGGGAGCGGTTGCTGGTCCCGGGGATCGACCCGGCGGAGGCGGACCAGGTCGCGGCGGCCGTGGCGCTGGCTCTCGAGCTGACCGGCCGGGTCGGTGCGGACGGGGTCATCGTCACCTGTGTCGAGCCGTTCCACGGCGAGGTCCTGCGCACCCTCGACGCGGTCACCCCGATCGAGCCCCCGGCCGCGGCACCCGCCGCCAGCGACGACCACGGCGAGACCGTGGCCCGGCTGGCAG
Organism: Nitriliruptoraceae bacterium; assembly: GCA_041685735.1. Taxonomy (GTDB): domain Bacteria; phylum Actinomycetota; class Nitriliruptoria; order Nitriliruptorales; family Nitriliruptoraceae; genus CSSed11-175R1. The sequence goes on along the minus strand of JAWLFE010000063.1, from coordinate 452 downwards.
GCGAGTTGTTCGATCAGCTCGCCGACGTGCACGGGCTCGGGCGACGCGATCGCGACCTGCTCCAACGTGCGGCCCGCCTGCACGACCGCGGCCCGCTCCCGGGGGTCGGTGCACCCCATCGGCGGGCGGCCCGCGACCTACTGGACCACGGTCTGCGGGGCCTGTGTCCCGACGAACTCGTCGAGGTGGCGTGTCTGGTCCGCTTCCAGCGTGGCCGGGCGCCGGGCCAGCACTTCCCGCCGTACGGGCGTCTGTCCGCGGACCGACGTCGTGCGGTCGAGCGGCTGACCGCGTTGCTGCGCCTGGCGATGGGACTGGATGCCGGTCGCGACGGTGCCGTCGAGCGCATCCTCGTGGATGTCGATCCGGGGCTGGCCTGCATCCACGTGTTCGGCGATCGACCCCTGGACCTCGCGGTCCATGCCGCACGGTCGTCGCTCCCCGGCATCGAG
>JAWLFE010000187.1:0-3857 GCA_041685735.1 Nitriliruptoraceae bacterium | reverse complement strand
AGTCCGCCACGGGTGACTTCTGAAGCGATGTGACGATCCAGTCGTCACATCGCTTCAAACCTCGACGATCACACACCACCCGGAGACGCCGACCGCCGCAGCGATCAGGCTCGCGCCGCCGCCAGGAGCGCCTTGGCCGGCCCGAGGTCGAAGGGGTCGGCGCACCCGATCATCAGGTGGGTCACCCCGGCCTCGAGGTACTCGTCGAGCCGCTCTGCCTGCCGGTCGTTGATCAGCGCGGTGCGCTCGATCTCCGCCGGATCGCGACCGAGCCGCTCGCACCAGCGGTCGAGCACCTGGTTCTTGTGGGCCAGAACCTCGGGGTCACCCATGCCGTTCCAGATCGTCGCGTTCTCCGCGACCAGCCGCAGGGTGACCTGCTCCCCGCCCCCACCGATCATGATGGGCAGGTCGCCCTTCGGCGGCGGCGTGAGCCGGTCCAGACGACGTCGGATGCGGTACAGGTCGGCCTCGAGGTCGCGCAGGCGGCCGCCACCGGTCCCGAACGCGATCTCGTACTCGTCGTAGTCACGCTGGAACCACCCGGCCCCGATCCCGAGCACGACCCGGCCCCCGCTCAGGTGGTCGATGGTGCGGGCCATGTCCGCCACCAGGTGCGGGTTGCGGTACGACGAGCAGGTGACGAGGTTGCCGATCGTCACGCGCTCGGTGGCCATCGCGAAGGCGGTCAGCAGCGTCAGCCCTTCGAAGTGGGCCGCGTCCTCGTCGCCGTAGAGGGGGAAGAAGTGGTCCCAGGTCCACAGCGAGTCGAACCCGAGCTGGTCCACCGCCCGGGCGGCGGCGACCAGCGCCTCCGTCGTCGTCGCCTGCGGGTGCAGCTGCACCCCGACCTTGCACCGTGCCATCGCTGCCGCCTCTCGTCGTGGCCTCCCGGCAGCGTAGGCTCCGCCGCCACGGATGCGCATCGAGGTGGGAGGAGCGACCGTGGTGGTGCTCAAGCGCGTGCTCGTCGCGATCGCAGGACTGCTGCTGCTGGTGGCCACGGTCGTGCTGGTCGCCGGGGTCGTGTTCGTGCAACGCGGTAGCCCGACGACCGACGGCGAGGTGGCGGTCGCCGGTCTCGACGGGCCCGTGGAGGTGCTGCGCGACGAGCACGGCATCCCAACGATCGTGGCGACGACCAGCGACGACCTGTTCCGAGCCCAGGGCTACGTGCACGCCCAGGACCGGTTCTGGGAGATGGACTTCCGTCGGCACGTCACCGCTGGCCGGCTGGCGGAGCTGTTCGGCGCTTCGCAGGTCGACACCGACGCGTTCATCCGCACGCTCGGCTGGCGCCGGGTCGCCGAGGCCGAGCTCGCCCTGCTCGACGACGAGACCCTCGCGATGCTCGACGCCTACGCCGACGGCGTCAACGCCTGGCTCGAGGGCCGCTCCGGCTCGCAGCTCTCCCTGGAGCACGCGTTGCTGCCGGTGTCCGGTCCCCGCGGCTACGTCCCCGAAGCGTGGGGCCCGGCCGACTCGGTGGCGTGGCTGAAGGCCATGGCCTGGGATCTGCGCGCGAACCTCGAGGACGAGCTCGCCCGGGCGCGGCTGCTCGGCGTCGACCTCGGCGACGGCCGCACGTGGCAGGACCTGTTCCCCACCTTCCCTGCCGATCGCCACCCACCGATCCTGCCGGCCGGCGGCAGCGTCGTCGACGGCAGCTTCGTGCCCGCCGACGGGCTCCGGGACGCCGACGACGCCCCCGTCGCCGCACCCGCACGCGCCGGCAGCCTGGACTGGGCCGACCCCGAGGTGTCCGCCGTCCTCGCCGATGCCCAGGCGGCCCTGGCCGCCGCCCCGATGCTGCTCGGCGACGGCAGCGAGGACGGCATCGGCTCGAACTCCTGGGTGGTCGGACCGGAACGCTCGGCCACGGGCGCCGCCCTGCTGGCCAACGACCCCCACCTCGGCCCGAGCCAGCCGTCGCTGTGGTACCAGGTCGGCCTGCGCTGCGAGCCGGTCGGACCGGCCTGCCCCTACCACACCCTCGGGTACTCCTTCGCCGGGATGCCCGGGGTCATCATCGGCCAGACCGACCGCGTGGCCTGGGGCTTCACCAACCTCGGCGCGGACGTCGCCGACCTCGTCGTCGAGCGGCTCGACGGGGACCGCTACCTGACCGAGGACGGGTGGGAGCCGCTCCAGACCCACACGGAGACGATCGTGGTCGCCGGCGACGACGACGTCGAGCTGACCGTGCGCGCGACCCGCAACGGACCCCTGTTCTCCGATGTCTCCGGGGCGGGCACCGAGGTGGCCGACGGCCCCCTCGGCGCGGGCGGTGACGACGCGGACGCGACGGACGTCGAGCACGCCGTCGCGCTGCGCTGGGTGGCGCTCGACCCCGTGCCGACCGCGGACGCGGTGCCACACTTCATGCGCGCCCGGGACTGGGCCAGCTTCCGCGAGGCCGCCCGCCGCTTCCAGGTCCCCTCCCAGAACCTCGTCTACGCCGACGTGGACGGCCACATCGGCTACCAGGCCCCCGGCCGGATCCCGGTACGCGCGCAGGGGGATGGGACCCTGCCGCTCGCGGGCTGGACGGGCGAGGCCACCTGGGAGCGGTTCCTGGACTTCGAGGAGCTCCCCTGGGCCTTCGACCCCGAGGACGGGCTGCTCATCACCGCGAACCAGCCGGTCATCCCTCCCGGCAGCGAGCCGTTCCTGTCCCGGGACCACAACGTCGGCTACCGCGCCGCGCGCATCACCGAGCTGCTCGCCGATCGGGATCAGCTCACGCTGGATGACCTGCTCGAGGTCCAGCTCGACGCCTACAACGGCAACGCCGCGACGCTCGTCCCGGCCCTGCTCGCCGTCGACGATCGCAGCGAGGTCGCGGTCACCGAGCTGCAGCAGCTGCTGGAGAGCTGGGACCTGCAGGACGCCGTGGACAGCGCGGGCGCGGCGGCCTTCAACGCGACCTGGCGACACCTGCTGGCCGGCACCTTCCACGACGAGCTCCCGGAGTGGGCCTGGCCCTCAGGCGGCGGGAGCTGGTGGGAGGTCGTGCGCGGGCTGCTGGAGGAACCCGACTCGCCCTGGTGGGACGACCGGTCGACCCCGCAGGTCGAGACCCGCGACGAGGTGCTGTACGCCGCGATGGCCGCGGCGCACGAGGAGCTGACCGACCGCTTCGGCGCCCCGGACAGGTGGCGCTGGGGGGCGATGCACACGCTGACCCTGACCCACCAGACCTACGGCGTCTCGGGCATCGGGCCGGTCGAGCGGCTGTTCAACCGGGGCCCGCTGGAGCTCGCGGGTGGCAGCGACATCCCCAACGCCACCGGCTGGGACGCGAGCGTCGGCTACGAGGTGAACTGGGTGCCGTCGATGCGCTACCTGGTCGACCTCGGCGACCTCGATGCCGGGCGCTGGATCCACATCTCGGGTCAGTCCGGCCGGCCGTTCACCCAGCACTACGCCGACCAGGCCGAACCGTGGGCCGAGGGCCGGACCCTGCCACTGCGCTTCTCCGCGGCGGCGGTCGAGGCCGCGACGCTCGACCGGTTGACCCTGGTCCCGTCGGACGCGGGGCGCTGATGTCCGCACGAGTGGACGGCCACGCGGATCCACGTCGGACCGCCGGCGCCACCCACGGTCGCCCTGCCTGACAAGGTCAGAACACCGCGTCGACGGCGGCGGCGATGAAGATCAGCGCGAGCCACAGGGTCGAGAACCCGAACAGCCGCATCGCCGTACGCACGTCCACGGCGCGACGTAGCTCGTGCGCCAGCAGCAGCCAGATGGTCGTCAGCACCACCGCCGGGACGATGAACAGCCAGCCGGCCTGGGCACCGGCGATGTAGAGCAGCACCACGCTCAGCAGCAGGTAGCTGTAGAGCAGGATCTGG
>JAWLFE010000186.1:2672-3900 GCA_041685735.1 Nitriliruptoraceae bacterium | reverse complement strand
GGCAAGGGTGGTCTGCACGGCAACGTGCTGCGCATCGCCCCACCGCTGTCCATCACCGTCGAGGAGGTCGACGAGGGCGTCGCCGCGCTGGACGCGGCGTTGTCCGGACCGTCGGCATGACCGAGGAGCGTGAGGTGACCGACGTACAGACGACGGTGGAGCCGACGGCGCCGACCACCAGCGATGCGGCCGTGTCGCTGCACGGCGTGACCAAGCGGTTCCCCGGCGGCAAGGGCGCGGAGCCCGTGGTGGCGGTCGATGCGATCGACCTGCAGATCGCGGACGGCGAGTTCTTCTCCCTGTTGGGCCCGTCCGGCTGCGGCAAGACCACGACGCTGCGGATGATCGCGGGGTTCGAGTACCCGAGCGCCGGGTCGATCCGGATCTTCGATGAGGAGGTCGGGCTCAAGCCGCCGAACAAGCGGCCGGTCAACACGGTCTTCCAGTCCTACGCGCTGTTCCCACACATGACGGTGGCGCAGAACATCGCCTTCGGCCTGGAGATGCAGGATGTCGGCCGGGAGGAGACCGACCGCCGTGTCGCCGAGGTGATCGAGCTGGTGCAACTCGAGGGCCGGGAGAACCGCAAGCCCAAACAGCTCTCCGGAGGGCAGCAGCAGCGGGTCGCGCTCGCCCGGGCCCTGGTGAACCGTCCCAAGGTACTCCTGCTCGATGAGCCGCTCGGTGCCCTCGACCTCAAGCTGCGCCAGGCCATGCAGATCGAGCTCAAGCAGATGCAGGAGAAGGTCGGCATCACCTTCGTGTACGTGACCCACGATCAGGAGGAAGCGCTGACCATGTCGGACCGCATCGCGGTCATGGAGAGCGGCAACCTCCTGCAGGTCGGCCCCCCGGAGGAGATCTACGACCGGCCCCGCACACGGTTCGTCGCGGACTTCATCGGCGAGACCAACCTGCTCGACGCCACGATCCGCGATCGGGGGCTGGCGGAACTGCGCGACGGGACGCAGGTCCGGCTGGACAGTCACGAGTCCGCGGGGACGGCCGTCACGCTCGCGGTCCGGCCCGAGAAACTCGGGCTGGTGCGCGTCGACGCCGAGCGCAACCCGGACCTCGATGCGGTCCACGGCACCGTGGATCGGGTGACCTTCATGGGCAACGCCATCGCCTACGAGGTGCGGGTCGATGGGGGCGCCGAACCGTTCCCCGTGGAGATCCGGCAGGGCAACGCCCCGGGGATCGAGCACTTCGCGGTCGGGGAGAAGGT
>JAWLFE010000186.1:196-2572 GCA_041685735.1 Nitriliruptoraceae bacterium | reverse complement strand
ACACCTGAGGTGCTCGGCGGCACCGGGACCACGATGCTGGGGAGCTACATCGGCCGGCAGTTCGTCGGCACGGCCAGCGACTGGCCGTTCGGGTCCGCGTTGTCGGTCGCCATCCTGTTCGTGATGATGATCGCGGCGATGTTCTACTTCCGGTCGGGAGGCAGGGACCTATGAGCATCGTCGACACCGGTGAGGCCGCGGGGGCGGTCGCTGAGGATTCGGTCGCGCGACCTCGGCGGACCGTGGATCGTGTCCTGGCCGGCAACGCGTGGCTCGTCTTCCTCTTCCTGTACCTGCCGATCCTGGTGCTGATCGTCCTGTCTTTCAACGACAACGACCGTGTCGGGATCTGGACCGAGGCGTCGCTGCGCTGGTACGGCGAGATGTTCGAGAACTCGCGGATCATGGGGGCGCTGCGCACCTCGATCCTGGTGGCGGTCCTGTCGACCGCCGCGTCGACGGTGCTCGGCACCGCGGCCGCACTGTCCCTGGAGCGGTTCCGCTACCGCGGTCAGCGCGCCTTCGACGGGCTGCTGTACCTGCCGGTGATCATCCCCGATATCACCATGGCGGTGATGCTGCTGCTGTTCTTCGTCCAGGCGTTCGACATCGTGCTGCTGGTGACCGGCGTGGGCCTGAGTCGCGGTCTCGGGACGATCACCCTGGCCCACATCGCGTTCAACATCTCGTTCGTCGCGCTGGTGGTCCGGGCACGGCTCTCCGGCCTGGACGCGAGCCTGGAGGAGGCGGCGGCCGACCTGTACGCCAGTCGGTGGCGGGCGTTCCGCCGGGTGACCCTGCCACTGATCGCGCCAGGGGTCGCGGGTGGGGCGCTGCTGGCGCTGACGTTGTCGTTGGACGACGTCGTGATCGCAGAGTTCGTGAGCGGCGCGGGGACCACGACCCTGCCCGTGTACGTCTTCGGTGCGCTGCGGCGGGGTGTCTCGCCGTTGATCAACGCGGTGTCGGTGTTGATGCTGGTCGGATCGATCCTGCTGGTGGTGGGATCCCTGGCCATCTCGCGTCGGCGGACCGGTGGATGAAGCAGGACGGGGAGGCAGCGTCGTCCCCGGGCGGGAGAGGTGCAAGGCACGTGTGGAACGATCCCAACAGATGACCCGACGACCCCAACAGATGAGCGAACGAGGTGGAGCATGAACAACAGACGATGGATCGTGGCGATGGTGGCGTTGGCCCTGACGGTCAGCGCCTGCGGGCGGGAGGTCGGGGGCGACCCGGAACCGGATGCGACCGACAACGGTGCCGAGACCGAGCCGGACGGCGCCGGGGACCTGGCCAGTGGATGTGAGGTCGACGAGGTGGATGGCGACCTGCTGTTCGGCAACTGGTCGGAGTACATGAACCCCGACCTGATCGACCTGTTCGAGGAGACCTACGACGTCAGTGTCACCGAGGACTTCTACACCTCGAACGAGGCGCTGCTGGCCCAGATCCGTGCCGGTGGCGCGGACTTCGACGTCATCGTGCCGTCGGACTACATGGTCGAGATCATGATCGACGAGGACATCCTGCTGGCACTCGATCACGATGTCATCCCGAACAGGTCCAACATCGCGGGTGAGTTCAACGATCCGCCCTACGACCCGGGCCTGGTCTACTCGATGCCCTACCAGTGGGGGACCACGGGCATCGGGGTCGACCTGGAGGCGACGGGACCGGATCCGGTTGCATCCTGGGACTGGCTGTTCGACGAAGAGGTCGCCGGCAGCCTCCCTGGCCAGGTCTCCGTCCTGGACGACCCCCGGGAGGGGATGGCGGCTGCGCTGTACTGGCTCGGCTACGACCCGAACACCACCGACGAGGCGCAGCTCGAGGAAGCTGCCGATGTGATCGAGACGGCCCGCGAGTGGACCGTGACCTACACCTCGGACCAGTACTCCGAGCTGCTGCTGACCGGTGAGACCGTCGTCGGCCACGGCTACAGCGGCAACTTCCTGGACAGCTTCTTCGGTGCCGAGGATCCTGATCGATTCACCTACCTCATCCCGGAGGAGGGCGCGACGATCTGGACCGACAACATGGCGATCCTGGCGGACGCGTCCAGCGTCTGCACCGCGCATACCTTCATCAACTTCATCCTCGACGCGGAGAACGGTGCGGAACTGACGAACTGGACCTACTACGCGTCCCCGAACGAGGCGGCGACCGAGTTCATCGATGAGGAGGTCACCGGCGATCCGACGATCTACCCGACCGACGAGGTCCGTTCGAACCTGTTCTTCCTGGAGAACACGGGCGATGCCGAGATCCTCTACACGGATCTGTTCACCGCCGCGCAGGGTTGACCCTGAGCGCCTGACACACCCGGCCGGGGGGGGGGGGGGGCGGGCGGCCCCGCGGCCGCCGGGCGGGGCG
>JAWLFE010000186.1:0-186 GCA_041685735.1 Nitriliruptoraceae bacterium | reverse complement strand
CCCCCGCGCCCCCCGCCCCCCCGCCCCCCCCCCCCCCCCCCCCGGCCGGGGGAACACCCTGAGCGCACCGACGGGAGGACACGTGCAGGAGTACCCGCGCACGGGCGCTGCTGGCGGGCCCGTGGGTCCGGTCGATGCCACGGTCGTGCCGCGCTACGCCGGACCGGCCACCTTCGCCCGGCTGCC
>JAWLFE010000062.1:0-16186 GCA_041685735.1 Nitriliruptoraceae bacterium | reverse complement strand
GTGCGCGTCGCCCTGGACGGTGGGACCGCACACGTACAGCGACGCCTTGCCCTCCTCGCGCGGCGTGAACGGCCGCTGCTCGCGGGTGAGGGTGTCGTAGAGGACCAGGGCCATGGCGATCTCACTGGAGGTCGGGAGCAGCTGCCGTCGGCGGACGACGGGTCGAAGAGCGAAGGGGTGCGCCGGAGCTGTTGGGATGCACCGCCTGGACGGGCGGGCCGGCGGCCGGTGCACGCATCGCCTCGCGCCGCGACCAGAGCCTACCCGCGGTCGTCCACGAGCAGACAGCTACACCAGGCGGCGATGCCTTCACCCCGACCGATGGTCCCGAGCCGGTCGGTGGTGGTGAACTTCACCGACACGGCCTCGATATCGAGGTGCAACGCTGCCGCGAGGTTGGCCCGCATGGCCTCACGGTATCCGGCGAGCCGGGGCCGTTGGGCGACCAGCGTCAGATCCACGTTGCCCGCCGCCCAACCGGCCGCCGCGACGTCGGCGACGACACGACGCAGCAAGCCCATCGAATCGGCACCACTGACATCGGGATGATCCACCCCGAACACCGACCCGAGATCCCCGAGTGCGGACGCACCGAGCAAGGCATCTGCCACGGCATGGGCACCGACATCGGCGTCCGAGTGGCCTGCCAGCGGCGGCCCGTCAGCGATGCCGACGCCACAGAGCACGAGCGGGCGCGAAGTGGCGTCGCTCACCGCCGTACCTGCGCCGGTGGACGCGAAGCGGTGTACATCCAGGCCCGTCCCGACCCGCGCCGCCCTCACCCTCCAGCGCTCACCGGCTCGAGGAGAGCGTGGTCGGAGCCGCGCCGTCCCAGACCACCCGCACGTTGTGCCCGGTTCGCACGAGCAAGCCGGCGAGGTCCTCGACCGATCTCGACCCATCCACGTCCAGGGCGGCGGCGAGCGCCTGCCGGCGGACCACGTGGGGCGGTTGCGGGGCGTAGAGCCCGCGACGTTCCATGGACCCGACCAGTCGTGCGCCTTCGACCAGCTTGAGGGCGTCGGTGACCGGTACGGCCCGCACGACGGCAGCGTGGTCCTCGTCGAGCCAGGAGATCATCTCGAGCACTGGCTCGATGCCGAGCGTGCCGAGCGCCTCTCCGTCCACGTAGGCGATGCGCTCCACATCCTGCGGGACGGATGACATCCCGACCAGGAGTTGTTGCAGGACCGTCCGACCGACGAGCGCGGCCCGGCCCACCATCTCCAGTTGGGGCAGCGAGGGGACCTCGACCACACCGTCGAGGTGGTCTGCGAGCATGCCGCGCAGCCGCGCGGCGACCTGGTGGTCGCCCACGGCGGTGGAGAGCACACCCCAGGTCCTCACGGACGGAACCGGCGTGCGCTCGCCTCGGAGAAGCGCGCGGATGAGAGCATGTTCCACCAGTGTACTGACAGGCACCGCTCAGGGCGGTCGCGGGGACGGTAGCAATACTCCGGTTCGAGCACCGGATCCATAACGACGTTCGGAGCCCGGACGGCGCCCGGGTGGCAGCGCCCTCCGATATCGACACGAACGTGCGCGTGGGGGGCGCCAGGCGTGGAGCGCGGTTCAGTAGGCTGCTCTCCATGACCAAGACCGTACTCATCGGCATCCCCGCATCCAGCGGCCTGGCCTTCGGCCCCGTGGTGGTGCTGCCCCCCGCCAACGTCGCGGATGAGGGCCCTGCGGTCATGGACATCGGTGCCGCGATCGAGCAGACCGCCGCACGCTTCGCTGAGCTGGCCCACCAGGCAGCGCAAGCCGACCGGCACGACGAGTCCGAGGTGCTCGAAGCCTACGCCTTGCTCGTGGATGATCCGATGCTGCTCCGGGCCGTGGAGCAGCACATGGAGCAGGGGGCAGCCACGGTCGCCGCCGTCCGAGGTGCGATGGCCGAGCTCGAGGCGAGCTTCCGGGCCATGAGCAACACCTACCTGGCCGAGCGGGCCGATGACGTCGCGGGTGTGGGGCGCGAGCTGATCGCCACGCTCAGGGGCAGCGTGACGGCACGCAGCTCGCTGCCCGAGGGCGCGATCGTGTGTGCCCGAGACCTCACCCCGGCCGACACCGTGCACCTGGATCTGGACCGGCTCGGAGGCCTCATCACCGAGCGCGGCGGGCCTACCTCGCACACGGCCATCGTCGCACGCAGCCTGGCGATCCCCGCGGTCGTCGGCGTGGTCGGGCTGCTCGAGGCCGTCGACGCGCTCACCACCGACGACGTGATCCTGATCGACGGTGATCAGGGACAGATCACGATCCATCCCGACACGCAGAGCATCCGTGACGTCGAACTCCGGCTCGGCGAAGCAAAGGATCGCGCGGTCGAACACCGCCGGCTGCGCGGCACCACCGTCTCCTTCGACGAGCGGCGGATCCTGGTCGCCGCCAACGTCGGGACCCGTGGTGACCTCGACGCCGCCGTGGAGACGGCAGCCGACGGTGTGGGGTTGTTCCGCTCCGAGTTCCTGTTCCTCGATCGCGATCATGCGCCGACCATGGAGGAGCAGCGCGACGCCTACCTCGCAGCCGTTCGTTCGTTCGAGGACCCCACGGTCGTGCGCACGCTCGACATCGGCGGCGACAAGGAGGTCGCCTACCTCGACCTGCCGACGGAGGAGAACCCGTTCCTCGGCGTGCGTGGCCTGCGACTGTGTCTGCGGGAGCAGGCCCTGTTCGACACCCAGCTCGATGCGCTGGTCGGTGCCGCCATCGACGGGCGCCTGCGGGTGATGTTCCCGATGGTGGCATCCCTGGCCGACCTCGACGCCGGGTTGTCACGGCTGTCTGCACGTGCCGATCTCGTCGGCAGCGCACCACCCTCCCCCGGCATCATGATCGAGACGCCCGCTGCAGCGCTACTCGCCCCCCACCTCGCCAAGCGGTGTGCGTTCTTCTCCATCGGCACCAACGATCTGACCCAGTACACCACCGGTGCTGACCGTGGACTGGGCGAGCTCGGGGCCTACCAGGACCCCACCCAACCAGCGGTGCTCCAGCTGGTCGCGCTGAGCTGCGAAGCCGCCGCGAACGCCGGCATCCCGGTCGCGGTCTGCGGCGAGGCGGCCAGCGACCCCGCAGCCGCGGCGCTGCTGCTGGGTCTGGGCGTCGACGAGCTCTCGGTGGCCCCCTCGCTGGTGGACCGCATCCGTTGGCTCGTCACCCAACTGGATCCGGTCGCGACCAGACGGGCCGCACAGCACGCCCTGCGTGCCCCCAACGCCGCCGCGGTCCGGGAGATCGCGGCCGAGGTGCTGCCGTGAGCGCACCGCAGTACCCGAGCCCAGCGCGCATCCAGCTGGTCGCCACCGACGTGGATGGAACGCTTCTCGGCCCCGATCACCGGATCCCGGCGCCGCGTGCTCGCGCGGTCCGACGCCTGCAGGAAGCGGGTATCCCGGTGATCCTCGCCACCGGGAAGATCTGGACGTCCATCCGCCCGATCTGGGAGCAACTCGAGCTGAGCGGTCCACATGTGACGTGCAACGGCGCGGCGGTGGTCGCCGGGACCGGGCAGGTCATCGCCTGTGCGCCGCTCGCGACCGACATCGCCACGGAACTGGTCGCGGAGCTGTGCCGACGCCGGGTGGCGCACGCGCTGTACCTCGATGACGGCTCGCTGATCACCTCTGACCGCGTCGCCGCGCTGGATATCATCACCGAGATGGGCGAGCCTGAGCCGACGGTCGCCGGCATCGACGGCCGGAGGGTGCTCAAGGTGTTGGCGGTGGTCGGCGAAGCCGAGGAAGGCGATCTGCGCGGGTTCGCGACGGCTGCCGACGCGCTGACACAGCGCACGGGCCCGAGGTTCCTCGAGTGGAACGCTCCCAGCACGCAGAAGGCGACGGGCTTGCGCGTGGCGGCCGAGCACCTCGGCATCGACCTCGCGTCCGTCGTCGCGATCGGTGATGCGGAGAACGACATACCGATGCTGCGGACCGCCGGGTGTGGTGTCGCCGTCGCCGATGCCAGCCCGGTGGCGCGCGATGCAGCGGATCTGGTGCTGCGTGACGACCTGGCGGGCTACCTCGATGCGGTCGCGGCGGCTGCGACGCCGGGATGAGCACCGTCGCCGTGCTGCTCGCCGGAGGTTCGGGTACCCGCCTCCAACAGGCGGAGAACAAGGTCTACCTCAACATCGGTGACAAGCCGCTACTGGCCTGGTCGCTGGACGTGTTCGAGCGCAGCACGCTGATCGACCGGATCGTGCTCGTGGTCCGGGAAGGCGATGACCGCTACGCGGAGCGGATCATCGCGGATGCAGGCATCCGCAAGGTCGACCGACTGGTCCGCGGCGGCGCCACGCGGCACGACAGCGAACACGCAGCCCTCGAGGCGATCGCGCCGCAGATCCTGGATGGCTCCATCGACCTCATCCTCATCCATGACGCAGCCCGCCCCTTCGTCCGGCAGTCACTGCTGACCCGGATCGTGCACACGGCAGCCCGGATGGGAGGGGCCGTCCCCGGACTGCCCGTCGACGGCAACTTCCTGTTACGGGTCTCGGAGGACGCCACGGCGCCGACACCCGTGCCGACCGATCAACTCCGCCGCGTCCAGACCCCACAGGCCTTCCATGCGGCACCACTGCTCGACGCGTACCGGCGTGCCTCGGAGGACGGCTTCCACGGGGTGGACACCGCCGGCTCGGTCGAGCGGTACTCGGACCTGCATGTCGAGCTGGTCCCAGGTGACCACGACAACGTCAAGATCACCTACGTCGAGGACCTGCTGCTCGCACAATCGCTCGCGACCACGTGGGACCCGGACGAGTTCGAACCGTGAAACCGGCGGGTCTGCGACGGGCGCGCCCGTGGGACGGCTGGTCCGCCCGGGGCATCCTCGTCGACCTCGACGGGGTCCTGCTCTCCAGCACAGAGGCACGTCGCGCCCAGTGGCGTTGGTGGGCGGATCGCGTCGGTGCCGACGCGGTCGAGGTGGCGGCCTTCGCCGCCGGGCGACGCCCGGCCGAGGTTGTCGCCAGTTTCGCACCCGACCGCGATCCACACGCCGAACGCGCCGCGGTGCGGCGACGGGGCGAACTGCTCCTGCGCGCGTGCCGACGCCCCGCCGGGGTACGCGGGTTCGTGCGTGCCCTGCCCGAAGAGCGCTTCGCGGTCGTGACCGGGCTCGACGGCGCCGAAGCCCGTGCCCACCTCGCACGGGCACGACTCTCGACACCTGCGGTGCTCGTCACCGGCGACGACGTCACCGCCGGACGACCGGATCCGGAAGGACACCTCCGCGCGGCGCAACGGCTCGGCATCGAGCCCCACGCGCTCATCGCGATCGAGTCGACCGGGGTCGGACTGGAGGCAGCCGCTGCTGTGGGCATGACGCCGCTCCTGGTCGGATCCCCGCCAGATCCGACGCATGGCCGTGCAGCAGCCGTCCACGTCGGCGACCTCAGCCGCCTCCACGTGGTCCTTGGCTCCGACGGCGTCACGTTGCAGGCGACCCGTGAGCCAGCCCGCTGGCCATGACCCGCGGACGGGCGACAGCGCTCGCGACGTCGCTCAACTCACGCCTCGTCGACCAGCATGCCGCTCAAGACACGCAGCGCCTCTTCCTCGTCGTCACCCGTGGCCTCGATCACGATCTGCGCGCCGTTGCCCGCCTCCAGTTGCAGGATCTCGAGCAAGGACTTGGCGTCGGCCGTGCGATGCTCGTGGGTCACTGTGACGCTCGACACGAAACCGGCGGCTGCCTTGACGAAGCGGGCCGCGGGTCGGGCGTGGAGCCCGACCGCGTCGGTGATACGCAGTTCGGTCGATGCCATGGCTAGGTCTCCAGTCGTTGAGCGAAGGTGTCGAGCAGTTGGGCACCGTCGGCACCATCAGCGACCCGGTGATCCACGGTCAGGCCCACGGACATCATCGGGCGCACGCGCACGCGCCCATCGACCCCGATAGGGGTATCCGCCATGCGACCGACCGAGAGGATGGTCGCCTGCGGCGGCAACAGCAGCGCATCGAAGTTGTCGACGCCGAAGCCCCCGAGGTTGGAGATGGTGGAACTGATGCCGGCCACGTCGTCGGGTGTCAGTCGGCCTGAGCGGGCACGGCCGATGGCCTCCCGCACCCGGTGATCGGCCTCGGCGGGATCGACCGCATCGGGATCATCGACCCCGACGACCACGAGGCCATCATCGGTCGCGACCGCGATCCCGATCCTGACCTGCTCGAGCGGCCGGACATCCTCCGCCTCCTCGTCCCACACCGCGTTGCACGCGGGGTGCCGCCAGAGGGCGGCGGCCAGCGCCCGCGCCAGTTCGGTGGTCCAGGACCGTCCGTCGCGACGCTCCCGTGCGAGCCCCACGTCGATCCGGCGGTGCAGGGTGAACTGGGGGATCGCCGCTGAGCGGGTCGTCGACCGCGCCGTGGCGAGGCGGATGGCCCGCCGCCGATCACGACCACCCGAGCTCGCCTCCGCCGAAGCGGAACGAGCCGGGCGGGAGGGAGATGGACCGGCGGCGGGCGCGATCCCACCGGCGTCCGCACGCTGCGGCGAGGTTCCCGCCGTCTCCGCGGACGCACGGGAGCCGGACCCCTGCTCGGACATGTACCGATCGATGTCGGCATGGGTCACGTGGCCACGAGAACCCGTCGGCGTGACCTCGTGCAGATCGATCCCGAGCTGGCGCGCACGACGGCGCGCGGGGGGGTGCGCGCGCACGATCCCCTCGCGTCGGCTGGCCGCGGCAGCGGCCGGGCCCAACGCCGGGCCATCGGCTGCGGCCGGCTGATCGTCGCCCTCGTCGGGCATCTCGTCGGTCGCTGATCGGTCATCGAGGTCGAGATCGCCGAGCAGCTCATCCTCCTCACCCGTGACCGTGGCCACCGGGACCCCGAGGTCGACGCGTGAGCCGGGATCGACGAGCAGCTCGGCCACGACCCCGTCATACGGGCTCTCGAGCTCCATGTCGACCTTGTCGGTCGAGACCTCAGCCAAGGGTTGGCCACTGCGGACCTCGTCACCGACCTCGACGAGCCAGGTGATGAGCTCCGCGTCCTCCATGGTCGCCGACAGTGCTGGCATGCGAACGGTCAGTTCCGCCATCAGACGTCCTCCGCGGCCAGGGCGCGCATCGCCTCGACCAGGTCCTCGGTCTGCGGGATCGTCGCCTCCTCCAACCCGGGCGCGTACGGGATCGGGTTCTCCCGGCCGCACACACGCACGATCGGCGCGAGCAGGTGGTCGAAGGCCCGGGACCCCGCTACCGCTGCCACCACCTCGGCACCGATACCGACCGCGGCGGGTGCCTCGTGGGTCACGAGCAGCTTGCCCGTCCGAGAGACCGAGTCGATGACCGTCTCGGTGTCGAGCGGGCGCAGTGTGCGCAGGTCGACCACCTCGACCTCGGTGCCCTCGGCGGCCAACTGCTCGGCCGCCTCGAGCGCCTTGTGGGTGTTGAGCGAGTAACTCGCCACCGTCAGGTCCGTGCCCTCACGCAGGACGACCGCATCGCCGATGGTCGCCGGCGAGTCACCCGGGGTCGCACGTGCGACGAGCTCACCCTCACGTTTGTAGAGCAGCTTGTGCTCGACCACCACGACCGGGTTCGGGTCGAGCAGGGCGGCGAAGAGCAGGTCGTGCGCGTCCTGCACCGTCGACGGTGCGACCACCTTGAGACCCGGTACGTGGGCGAACCAGGCCTCCAGACTCTGGGAGTGCTGTGCCGCTGCGCCCGTGCCGGCACCGCCCGGCAGCCGGAGCACCATCGGCACCTCTACGTTGCCGCCGTACATGAAGTGGAGCTTGGCCGCCTGGTTGACCAACGGGTCCATGGCGTTGACGACGAAGTCGGAGAACTGCATCTCCACGATCGGTCGCGTACCGGTGATCGCCGCGCCGACCGCCATCCCGACGATGGCATCCTCGCTGATCGGCGTGTCACGGATGCGCTGCTCACCGAACTCCTCGAGCAGTCCGTCGGTCACCCCGAAGGCGCCGCCGTAGATGCCGATGTCCTCCCCGGCCATGAACACGCGCTCGTCATCCTGCATGGCGGTGCGGATGGCCGCGGCGATCGCCTTGGCGTACGTGGTGGTCTGCACCTCGGTGCTCACCGGTCCCTCGATCCTGTCGGTGGTATCAGCGGCTGGCATAGACGGCCTCCTCGAGGACGTCGACGGAGGGCTCCGGCGCCTTCACAGCGGCCTTCACGGCATCGCGGATGCGCTCACGAGCGGCCTGTCGCGCCGTGTCGATCGCCTCCTGGTCGACCGCGCCTTCGTCGAGCAGGCGTGCTTCGAAGCGTGCGATCGGGTCCCGTTCGGTGCGCCACTGCTCGATCTCTTCCTGCGTCCGGTACAGGTTGCGGTCGGACTTCGAGTGGCCCCGGTAGCGGTAGGTGATGGCCTCGAGTAGCGCGGGCCCATGGCCATCTCGAGCCGCAGCAACAGCGTTGGCCACGCCCTCGAACATCGCCGGCAGATCGTTGCCGTCGAGCTGCACCCCCTCGAGCCCGTAGGCCGTCCCACGAGCAGCGACCGACTCACCGGCCGTCGAGAGGTCGGAGGCCATGGACATGCCGTACTGGTTGTTCTCGCACACGAAGACCACCGGCAACTGCCACACAGCAGCCAGGTTCAGCGCCTCGTGGAAGGAGCCTTCGTTCGTTGCGCCATCACCGAAGAAACACAGCACGACAGCTGAGGAGCCCAGCAGGTGTTGGCTGAGGGCAGCCCCGACCGACAGGGTCATCGACCCGGCCACGATGCCGTTCGCACCCAGGTTGCCTGCCCCGACGTCCGCGATGTGCATCGAGCCTCCACGCCCGCCGCAGTACCCGGTGTCACGCCCCAGCAGTTCCGCGAACATCAGTTCCGGATCCGCCCCATGGGCGATGGAGTGGCCATGACCCCGGTGCGTGGAGGTGATGAAGTCCCCCTCGTCGAGGGCGCCGCATGCGCCGACGGCGACCGCCTCCTGGCCGATCGAGAGGTGGTTGGTGCCGTGCAGCATCCCGCGGGAGTACAGGTCCTCGAGTGCCTCCTCGAATCGTCGGATGGTCCACATGGTGGTCAGCGCCTCGATGGCGCCCTTCGGTTCACTCGGATCGAGTCGTGGCATCGGTCGGATCTCCGATCTGGGATCGTCGCTCGCTTCGGACAGGGCAGGATCATCGTGGCCACGGGCGAAGGGCTGGGGTCAGGTCGTGGTGGCGCCGGCGTCGTGGAGCATGCGGTCCTGCAGGTCACGCAGATCCGCGATGACCGACGGGCGGATCTGGGCGGCGTCGCGCGGGATGGGTTCACCGGCTCGCACCGCCCGATCGATGACCGCGCCTTCGGCCAGACCGAGCGGCAGCAGGTCGCGTGCATCCTCGGCGCGATAGGTCATCCCACGCATGTGGATGCCCCCGATGCCTTCGAGCACGGTGCCCGGCTCCAGGTCACGTTTGGCGGTCGCGACCACCTCGGCGGTCCAACCCGAAGCTGCGAAGGCCGGCCGACCGTCGAGCACCGCCGACATCACGGTGCGGGGCGCCTCGATGCTGGCCAGGTGGTAGGGCCGGTACAGCGCCCAGTACGGGCCGTCCCCCATCGACAGATAGGTCATCTCCTCGCTGACCGCGGCATCGTCTGAGGTCACGATCACGAACACACCCGGCGCCGGCCCGAAGGCGTAGTCGACCCGGCCCGAGCCGGACAGCAGCCCGCCATCGGCAGAGGGGATCAGCAGCGAGCGCAGGTCATCGACGCTCCCGCTCGGGCCGTGCATCCCCGTGACGTCCGGCGGCAGCCCTGTGGCGTTCGCCAGCGCCGCCATCTCGATCATCGTCTTCGAGCCGTCCTGGAAGCTGGCCAGCATCTTGGCGTTCATGTGCTTGCGCGCCGCTTCGTCGGCGCAGGAGCTCGGGTCCGCGTCGGGGATGAACGGGTTGTTCTTGCCCTTACCCGCACACACGACGTCGAAAGCCATGTCGTGAGCGAAATCCACGAGTTCCTTGCCGCAGACCGGCTCGTCGCCGTCCGCGATGCTGTAGACGACTCCGGCACCACGCGCCATGGCATCGAGGTACAGACCGGCCGTCACATCCGCCTCGACGTTGAGCGTGACAACGTGCTGGCCGGCCAGTATCGCGCGGTGAACGACCTCGGCACCGACCTCCGGAACACCGGTCGCCTCGACCACGACATCCACGTCCAGCGAGGACAACTGCGCCGCCTCCGTGATGGCGACGGCGATCCCATCATCGACCGCAGCGGCGGCACGGCCAGCTTCGGTCTCGATCCGATCGCGCTTCGCGAGCGCGAGTGCCGCCCGTGCACGGTCCGCGTCCACGTCAACGGCGACGGCGAGCTCCATGCCCGGGATGCGTCCGACCTGCGCAGCCAGACCGCGGCCCATCTGTCCGGTACCAACCAGCGCGACACGCACCGGTCGCCCGGCGTTCACTACCCAATCCTGCAAGCGCTCGAGCCTGCTCACGTGTTGCCTCGATTCTGTCGGATGTCGGTGGGGTCGAGTTCGGACGAGCAGCCACCCCGAGAGCACCTGATGCTCGTCCCGTGTGGGCTGTTCAGGATGCGGCGACGATGCGGATGCGATCCCCGACGCGAAGCTCGGGGATGGGCCCCTCGTCGCAGCAGACATCGCCGGGAAGCGCCGCCTCGGACTCACCGTTGCGCTTCAACGACAGGTGGCCGAGGTTGACGAGGTTCTCGTCCGCAACCTCACCGACCGCCAGCACCGTCACGACCTCCGTCGCACCGAGGTGGATACGGTCCCCCGGCTGCAGTCCACCGTCGGTGACGCTGGGACGGTGCACCACGGCGAAATCCGCCAACTCCTCGGGCACGCCCTGGCCGAACAACACCACGATGCCCGCAGCGAAGAACTGATCGGCCATCTCCCCGATCGCGGTGACCTCACAGTCGTAGCGCACGCCGCCGCCCCCCATCTCAGGCCTCTTCGACGTTGTCGGGCTTGACCCCGGAGACGAAGATCGTCTCCTTGATGTGCATGGCGAGCGGTCCCGCGGGCGAGGTCGGGTGGACGTCGATGGTGGGGACGCCCTTCATGGGGTAGACACCCACACGGGCCGTACCACCACAGTCGATGACCGCGCAGGCCATCCGGTCGAACTTGACGGTGGACTTGAAGGCGTCGAAGGCCTCCCCGCCCGTCAGATCTGCGATCCGCTGGGCCACCGGGTGGATCCCTCCACCGGTGATGCAGGCGATGATCGGCTTGTCGTCGGTCGGGGTGACGGTCAGCGGTCCACCCCAACCGCCGCTACCGGCGGAGATCTGAACGCTCTTGTACTCACTCATCTGTTCTCTCCCTCAAGAGACGCGGTACGGGTAGTGGGCCCCGGGTCGGGCTCGGAACCTGTGGCCGGCCGCCCGGGGCGCGGCCGGCCACACCGATGGCTCAGGCGTACAGACCGAACGAGGCGAAGTACGCGATCACGACCGCGGCGGGACCGGTGATCATCCGACTGAACAGGATGGCCGGAACGCCGACCTCGACCGTCTCGGGCTCGGCCTCACCCAGGGAGAGGCCGACCGGGATGAAGTCGCAGCCGACCTGCGGGTTGATCGCGAACAGCGCCGGCAGCGCGTACTGCGGCTGGATGTTGCCCTCGCCGAACTGCGTGCCCAGCAGGGTGCCGATGACCTGGGCGATGACAGCGCCCGGGCCCAGCACCGGGCTCAGGACCGGCAGGGCGATGATGACCGACATCAGCAGCAGCCCGCCGAGTGAGCTGGCCAACGGCGCCAGGGTCTGGGCGAGCAGCTCGCCGATGCCCGTGCCGTTGACGATGCCGACGATCAGCCCGACGAACGCGATGAAGGGCAGCACGGTGCGGATGACGACATCGATCGTGTCGCGACCAGCCTGGTAGATCTTGCCGACGACGCCACCGACGCCTTTACCGATGGTCTCAAGGGTGCGGTTCAGGGTTTCCATCGTTCGCCTCCTCAGGCCGTCGCAGCGTTGGCTGCATCGCGGCGCGCCATCATCCGGTCCACGATGAACTGCGTGACCAGACCACGCATGAAGATCACGACCAGCCCGACGAGGAAGTACCGGACGGCGAGCGGTGTCAGGGCGAACCCTGCAGCCTCGATACCCGTCGCGATCCCCAGCCAGACGAACAGCTCACCGGGGTTCACGTGGGGCAGGATCCCCAGCGGTGGATGGACGAACGACACCGCCGAGTCGTAGAACGCGGGCTTGTTCCTCTCGGGCACGAACGTGCCGAGGGTGTAGGCCATAGGGTTCGTCAGCGCCACCACCGCGACGACCGGCAACGCGAGATAGCGGATGAACGAGTACTGCCATCCCTCCCTCCCGGCGAGTTCCGCGAACCGGTTGATGCGCTCCTGGCCGATGAACGCGATCAACGCGTTCACCCCGGTGAGCAGGATGATGAGCAGGGGCACGATGCCCACGACGACGCCTTCGAACCACGCCGCCCCCTCCTGGAATATGCCGATGAAGTACTCGGCTCCTGTTTCGATCGCTTGCAGCATGAGGTCTCCCTCTCCCTTCGATCGTTCGTTGCCGCCCGCGTGGCCTGGCCCCGGTGGTCAGGCCATCCACGGTCAGCCGTTGGTCCCCGCTTCCGACACCGGCAGATGCGACGTCGGCGTTGTGGTGGCCCGTGGACCGCTGCGCCCACCGGGCCGTGTGCTGCGCCGCGGCGTCACCGCCCGCGCCATCCCTCGGATCCGACCTCGACCGCTCGCGGCAGGCTCCTCACCGCGAGGCTCCTCGCCCAGCAACGCCCGAGCGGCCATGGCCGCTGCGTTGGCGCGCCGCTCGACGGCACCCGCCCGCTTCTCCGGGAACGAGGTGTCAGCCAGTTCACGCAGCGTTCGTCCGACGAGTTCGGGCACGGGCTCGGCGCGCGCGAACACGGTCACACCGGCCAGCTCGACGGCCCCCGTGACCCGGTCGTCATCGCCGGCGGCGATCGCGACGTAGGACCGTCGGCGCAGGCGACTCATGCTCGAGGCGCCGATCGCGGTCTCACCGCCGGCCTCGCGGCGTAGTCGACCGACCTCACGCATGAACTGCTGTCCCTGTTTCGCCGTGCCGTAGAGCTGCAACGCCCACAGCAGTGCGAAGACGCTGAAGAAGGCCAGGTACTGGCTCATGATGTGGTCATCTCCCGGTGTAGGTGCAGCGCAGACGCCGCAGCTGCCTGATCCGTGATCAGGACGTCGATCCATCCCCCGCGCAGCGCCCCCCAGATACCCGGGCCCTTCGATGCACCGGCAGCCATCCCCACGACCGTGGGGATCGCGCGGACCTCTTCGAGTTCCAGAGCCAGCACGCGCTGGCGCAGCGGTGTATCGAGCTGCCCACCCGCGCTGTCGAAGAAGCGCCCGAGGATGTCACCAGCCGGCGGTGACCCCTCGAAGGCGGCTCGCTCCTCAGCGGTGAGGTGAGCGGATTCCAGGAGTTGTGCCGCGAACCCCTGGCCGTAGGCGCCGATACCGACCAACGCGAGGTCGGCAGTGCGGGCCTTGTGGAGCTGGGCCTCGATCGCACGCAAGGACCGCAACTCCCTGACCACCTCGGCGGTGTCGAGGATGGCGGGCGCGTGCAGATACGAGTACTGCCCCCCGAGGCGTGCAGCCACCTCACGCACGAGCTCATGACCGGAGTACTGCGGATCGAGCTGGAGGTCCCCGCCCATCTGGACGACGTCGACGTCGACCGCGGCATCGACCTTCAGGGCGCCCGCCATGGCGTTGAGGGTCCGTCCCCAGGACAGCGTCAGCCGCATCCCGTCCTTGACGTTGTCGGTCACCCAGCGGGCCGCGAGCTCGCCGACCTGGGGAAGCGTGTCGACCGCCGCGTCAGCGGCCAGCACGATGGCCTCGCTGACCGGGAACTGCTCCATGATCGCGGACTCGAGCGCGCGCTGACGGTTGAGTGGTCGGACCACCTGGAAACGCACGATGCCCCGCTGGCGGGCGGCACGCAGCATCCGTGAGACGTTCGATCGCGTCGTCGCCAGCGCCTTGGCGACCTGCTCCTGGCTCATGTCCTCGACGTAGTAGAGGTAGGCAGCGTCTGCCAGGGTTTCGGCGTCGCGTGGTGCACTCACCGGCTCCCCTCCCAGGTCGTCCGCCAGAACGTCCGTCGCAACGTCACGAATGTGACGATGCGCCCCTTCGCACGCACATTGCTGGGCGAAGAAGAGTCGAGCGCCCGCAGGACGTCAACGTGTCGTCACTTCTGTGCCTGTGTTCTCACCCACCTGTGCGTTCATCGCTCGCCTGGGCGTTAGCGGCACCGCCACCTGCACATTCGTGACATCGCAGCGCGGCCAGCAGGTGCCGGCGAAGCCGCCTCTCGGGGTCCCGGCCGCTCGCGCGAACGCCAAGGACGGCCGGACCACGATGGCGGATACCGCTACCGGAACGTCGCCGGGCTCACGTCGGCACACCGGCACATCTGCACCCAGGATCGCCCGTACGTGCCCCAGATCGGCTTGACGGACCTATGGATCGGCACGCAGGTTGCTGCACAGGTGCTCGAGATGAACGTTCGTGCACAGGGAGCCGGAACGGTCGCAGGATCTTGGAGAGGGCCCTGCAGCGCTGCCGCCCGCGGGAGAGGGGCTGTTGCATGGTCGCAACCGATGGTGCAGGGCCCCGGGGAGTGGGTGAGCTGGTCTCGGTTGCTTGGTGAAGACACGTACGGCCTCGATGCTCGGGGTGTGTGCAGCCAACCGAGACCGAGGCCGTACGCATCAACGAGCACAACGAGCTCATCGCCCACGTCGAGCTGCCCCGAGACGTCCGGGCATGTCCGTCCTACGGCGTCATCGACCTGCATCCGCTCCTCGACCGGCGGACGCACGACGTCTGGCATCTGCCCGTCGCCGGGCGTGCCACGAGGCGCAAGTGGCGCAAGCGGCTGCTCGAGATGGCCGGACGGGCCACCGAAGCGACTCCCGAGCACCAGTTCAGCTGAGCCGACCCGCCCGCGCGCCGCTCAGCTGTGCCCGTCGGCCGGTGCTGCGAACAGCAGGCGACCGCTCGTACGCTGCACGATCGAGTGCACGTCCACCTCGATGGTGCCACCGACGTGCGGCGCACCGCGCTCGATGATGACCATCGTGCCGTCGCGCAGATACCCGATGCCCTGCGCGTCCTCCCGGCCCTCCCGCACGACCAGCAGCTCGATACGGTCACCGGGCAGTACGGGGGACCGCACCGCGTCCGCCAACGCGTGCGGGTTGAGTACGCGGATCCGGCTCAGTTCCGCGGTGCGGGCGAGCTCCGCATCGGTGGTGATCAGGGCAGCCTGGCGGGAGCGGCACAACGCGGCCAGCTTCGCGTCGATCTCGGCGACACCATCGACATCCTCGTCATCGAGCTCGACGGCCACCAGACCTTCATCACGCAGGATCGACAGCGTCGCCAGACCACGCTGTCCAAGCGCCCGACGATGCGCCTGGTCCGAGGCGGCGATCCGGCGGACCTCCTCGAGGACGAACATGGGCACGACCAGCGTGCCCTCGAGGAAGTTGGATCGGGCGACATCCGCGATCCGGCCATCGATCAACGCCGAGGAATCGACCACCTTCACCCCGGAGCCGCGGGAGGGGGCGCTCACGTCGAGCAAGCCGCGCACCCCCACGAAACGACCCAGATCAGCGCCCCGGGACGCTCCCAAGCGTCCGCCAGCGTACGCCAGCGTCACCAGGACGAGCAGCGTCAAGGGGATGGTGATCTGTTGGAAGGGCAGCAGCAGTGCGGGCAGCAGGAACGCGATCCCGGTGAACGCGCCCAGCGCCACGCCGAGACCGGTCGCCACCAACTGCACCGCTGGCACCCGCGCCAACCGGTCACCGGCCGTATCCACGGTGCGAACGACGGCGCGACCGGCCAAGCCACCCACCAGATAACCGACCAACGCCCCGAGGACCGAGGTGACCAGCCTGGTCCTCTCCGGAGCACCCATGGCCAGCGCACCGTCGGCCACGGCTCCCAAGCCGTAGCCCGCGGCGGTGAACGACATCACGATGCCGAGCCGGATCAGCTCGACCACCGTCTGCCCGCTGCGGGCCTTGCGCACCATCGATCGAACGTTCGAGGGGCTAACGGGATCAGCCGTGAGCGGTGACCAGGGTCTCCTCGACCAGGGCCTCGGCCTGCTCCTCGTCCTTCTTGATGGCGACGGCGAGCTCGGAGAGCAGGATCTGCTT
>JAWLFE010000185.1:0-3940 GCA_041685735.1 Nitriliruptoraceae bacterium | reverse complement strand
ATGCCGCCGGTCACCGGGCTCTACGCGTCCACGGTCCCGCTCGTGGTCTACGCGTTGCTCGGCACCTCCGGGCAGCTCGCCGTCGGTCCGGTCGCGATCGTGTCGTTGCTGACCGCCTCCACGTTGGCGCCCATCGCCGACGGGGACCCGAGTCGTTACGTGGCGCTCGCGGGGTTGTTGGCCGCCATGGTCGGTGCCATCCAGCTCGGTCTGGGGCTGTTGCGTGCCGGCCGGCTCACCACGCTGCTGTCCCACCCGGTGGTGAGCGGTTTCACCTCCGCGGCCGCCATCGTCATCGCGACCAGCCAGCTCGACAAGTTGTTCGGCCTCCGACTCGGCGACGTCGAGGGTTGGCTGCAGCGGATCGGGGCGATCGCCTCCGGGTTGGGCGGGACGCATCTGCTCACCCTGGTGGTCGGCGTCGTCGCGATCGGGGCGCTGGTGCTCGGTCGGCGCCTGGGCAACCGGGTGCCGACACCCCTGCTCGTGGTCGTGCTCGCGACGGCCGCCGTGCCGTGGTTCGGACTCCAGGAGCGCGGTGTGGCCGTCCTGGGCGAGGTGCCCCGGGGCCTCCCGGTACCGGCGCTGCCGGATGCGCCGTTGGAGGCCATCCTCGCGCTGCTGCCCGGCGCGGTGATCATCGCCCTGCTGGCCTACCTCGAGGGCATCAGCGTGGCGCGCGCCATCGCGAGCCGGACCCGTGACCGGATCGATCCCGATCAGGAGTTGGTCGCGAGCGGCGTCGCCAACCTCGCCGCCAGCCTCGTCCAGGCCTTCCCGGTCGCCGGGGGGTTCTCGCGCACCGCGGTCAACCACGCGGCGGGGGCGCGCACGCCGCTGGCCAGCATCGTGACGGCAGCCGGGGTCCTGCTGGCGCTGGTGGTGTTCGCGCCACTGTTCACCACCCTGCCCCAGGTCGTGCTCGCCGCCGTCGTGCTGGTCGCCGTCGCCAAGCTGGTCGATGTGCGTGAGGCCGTGCACGCCTGGCAGGTCGAGCGCACCGACGGGCTCGCGCTGACCATCACCTTCTTCGCCACGCTGCTCATCGGGGTGGAGATCGGCATCGGCATCGGTATCGCCGCGAGCCTGGTGCTGTCGCTGTGGCGGGTCGGGGTTCCCCGCATCGTCGTCGACGACGATGAACACGATCCCGCGCGCAGCGTCCTGCACGTCGTCGGTGAGCTGCTCCCGGCCAGTGGGGTCCGGCTGTTGGAGCATGTGGATGCGCACCTGCTCGCGCACGCCGACGAGCTCGAGGTCCTGGTCCTGGAGCTGTCCGGGGTGCCGAGTGCGGACACCTCGGGCGTGCATGCCCTGGCGTCGATCGATGACGCCTGTCGGGCCGCAGGCGTCGAGCTCCACCTGACCGGGTTGCGGCCCGGCGTCGCTGATCCGCTGCGTCGTGCGCACCTCACCGACCGGTTCGCCGGCCGGCTCACCCCCGGAATGTCCGGACAATTAGACGCGTTCCCCTGGACGCACGACACCGACTCCACGACCATGACCGATACGTCACCACGAGGTGCAGCGTGAAGATCCACACCATCGAGACGCCGTCGCTCGGCGATCGCAGCTACATCGTCCACGACGACGCGGGTACCGCCGCGGTCATCGACCCGCAACGCGACATCGACCGGGTGCTCGCGCTGGTGGACGAGCACGGCCTGCACGTCACCCACGTGCTCGAGACCCACAACCACAACGACTACGTCACCGGCGGCGTGGAGCTCGCACGGGTCACCGGCGCCGAGTACGTCATGTCGGCGGCCGAGGACATGCTCATCGACGTCCACGGCGTGGACGACGGCGACGAGCTGACCATCGGCGCGATCACCATCCGGGCCATGCACACCCCGGGCCACACCCCGACACACATGTCCTACGTCGCCATCCACGGGGACCACCAGGCGGTGTTCACCGGCGGTTCGCTGCTCTACGGCTCCGTCGGGCGGACCGACCTCATCTCCAAGGCCGCGACCGAGCAGCTGACCCGCGCCCAGTTCGCCACCGCACGGCGGCTCGCCGAGGAACTCGACGATGCCACCACGGTGCTGCCCACCCACGGGTTCGGCAGCTTCTGCTCCTCCGCGGCCGCCGACGAACAGACCGCCACCGTCGACGACAAGTACGGCGTGGAGACCTCCACCATCGCGGATCAGAAGCGCGCGAACGTCGCGTTGACGATCACCGACGAGCAGTCCTTCGTCGAGTTGCTGATCAGCGGCCTGGACGCCTACCCGCGGTACTACGCGCACATGGCCGGTCGCAACAAGGTGGGGCCCGGGGCGGTGGACCTGTCGCCGGCCACCGAGGCGGATCCGACCGAGCTCGCCCGTCGGATGCACGCCGGCGAGTGGATCGTGGATCTGCGCACGCGCACCGCCTTCGCCGCGGACCACGTCACCGGCACGGTGAACGTGGAGGTCGGCAACTCGTTCATCACCTACCTCGCCTGGGTCATCCCCTGGGGCACGCCGGTGACCCTGGTCGGCGACACCCAGGACGAGGTCGGTGAGGCGCAACGCCAGCTCGTTCGGGTCGGGATCGACCGCCCCGCGGCGCAGGCGATCGGTGGGGTCGACACCTACGGCGTCGGACTGGATCGGGGCAGTTACCGGATCGTCGACTTCGAGGCCCTGGCCAAGCGGCTCGCCGACGGCGATGACGTCCACGTCCTGGACGTGCGTCGACACGGTGAGTGGGCGGCCGGCCGGCTGGCTGGCTCGATCCACATCCCCCTGCACGAGCTGGTGACACGGGTGGACGAACTCCCGACCGACGGTGCGATCTGGGTGCACTGCCAATCGGGCTACCGCGCCTCGATCGCCGCGTCGATCATCGCGCGCAGTGGGCGTACCCCGGTGCTGGTGGATGACGACGCCGACCGGATGGTGTCGCTCGCGATGGACGTCCTCGCGGCCTGACCCCAGCGGCCGGTCGGCCTACGCTGCCTGCCTCGCGAGAGGATCGCTCCATGGGCACGGACACCAGCCCTGCGCCGTTGCACGGGGGCAGGGGCGAACCACCGTTGTGGCAGCAGGTGCTGGACGACCTCGAGCAACGCATCGCCGAGGGCGACATCACGGACCGCTTCCCCACCGACCGGGAGCTGACCGACCGCTACGGCGTCAGTCGGCACACCGTGCGCGAAGCGGTGCGACGTCTGCGTGCCCGCGGGCTGGTCGACCGGCACCGCGGACGCGGGAGCGTGCTCAACAGCGAGCGACTCACCCAGCCGTTGGGCGGGCTGTACTCGTTGTTCCGCGCCGTGGAGGAGCAGGGGCTCGAACAGCACTCCGAGGTGCTCGCGCTCGAGGTCGTCCGGGATGCCGACGCCGCCGGCCGACTCGAACTGTCCGGCTCGGTCGATCTGGTCCGACTGGAGCGGCTCCGGTACGCCGGTGCGGATCCGCTCGCGGTCGACGTGGTGTACCTGCCGGTCGACATCGGCCAGCCGTTGTTCGGGCTGGATCTGTCCCGTACGGCCCTCTACGACCAGCTCGCGCAGCACGTCGACACCCGGATCACGTCGGTGGAGGAGTCGCTGGAACCCGTCGTCCCCGATGCCTCGGAACGCGAACTGCTCCACCTCGCGCCCGACGAGGCACTCTTCCGGGTCCGGCGCCTCGGTCGCAGTGGGGACCGCCCCGTCGAGTGCCGGGTGACCCTGATCCGGGGGCAGCGTTTCGTCTACACCAGCTCCTGGCGGGCCGACGGTCATCCGGACGGGGCGACCGCGTTCGCGGCCGCTCGTCGCGGTGACAGGTCCACCGCTCCCTGAGGGCCCGACGGCCGGGGCCGGACGCCCGACGGTCACCATCGGATCCGACCCGGTTCGGACCCGGTCGCGATACCGTGCCGCCACTCCCATCCGCGTCCGCAACCGCGTGTGCTCCCGTGCGCCTGTTGCGCCGTACGTCGCCGACCCCTCCAGTCGTCG
>JAWLFE010000184.1:0-3967 GCA_041685735.1 Nitriliruptoraceae bacterium | reverse complement strand
ACCACCGGCGACGCGGCGGCACCACGGAACGGACCAGGATGTCAGAGCAGCACGACACCCCCACGGTGTCCTTCGTCGACGACCCCGCCCGTGTCCGGGCCGCCTTGGCCGAACTCCGCGGCGACGTCGTCGGTGTCGACGTGGAGCGCGCGGATGCGGACAACTACCACCGGCGTGCCGCACTGGTCCAGGTCGGCGTCGCGGGTCGCTGCGTCCTGCTCGACGGGGTCGCCCTGGAAGCCATGGCGGAACTCGACGCGTTCCTGAACCCGGACCGACTCGCCATCCTCCACGCCATCGAGAACGACCTCGCGCCCCTGGCGAACAAGGGCGTGTGGGCGGATGCGGTGGCCGACACGGCGATCGCCGCGGCACTGCTGGGGCTGCCGACCGGGCTCGGCCCCCTGCTCGAGGCGTTGCTGGGGGTCGCCCTCCCCGGGGACAAGAGCGCCTTCCAGCGGGCCGACTGGGGCGCGCGTCCGCTCTCGGAGGGGATGGCGGCCTACGCCGCCGGTGACGTGGTCCACCTGCCGGCCCTGTGGGCGGAGCTCGCCGACCGACTCGACGCCACCGGGCGACGACACTGGTACGACCAGGAGCTGCAGTACACGTTGGACCGCGCCATGATCGACCAACGATCGTGGACGAAGGTCAAGGGGATCGGACGGATGAGCGGGCAGGAGCGTGCCGCCGTCCGCGCGGTCTGGGAGTCCCGGGAGGAGCTCGCCCGGACCCACGACATCGCGCCGAACCGGCTGCTGCACGACGACGTCATCCGGGAGATCGCCACGGATCCACCCCGGACCGCACCCCAGCTGGTCCGGCGCAGCAAGCGGCGTCGCGCCCCACTGCGCGAACATGCGCCGACCCTGCTCGAGGCCCTGGAACGCGGGCTCGATGGGAAGCCGGAGGCCAAGGACCCCAGCCGTCGCTGGACGGACGTCGACCGTGCGACCCACGACGCCATGCGCATCCGCCGATCGGAGGTGGCCGCCGAGCTGGGGCTGGATCCAGGCGTGCTGTGCCCCTCGAAGGTCCTGTGGAACGCCGTCGCGGGCGAACCCGCGGACGCCGCCGAACTGTGCACGCTGGCCGAGCTGCGCCCGTGGCAGGGCGAGGTGCTGGGCGCGCCACTGTGGGACGCCTACCTCGAGGCCCGCACCAGCGGTCCCGGCGACGATGCGAGCGACCCGGCACCGGACGAGCCCGTCGCGGGCGGCGACTGAGGGCATCGAGGCCGGGTGCGGCGGACGAGCCGCTGCTCAGCCCTGCGCGGCGAGCTTGCGTGCCAGGTTCGACGGCATGGAGAACTCCACGTCCTCGTCGATGACCATGACCGTCTCCACGCGGTCGACCCCGGCGGCACGGAAGTGATCCAGCACCTGCTCGACCAGGACCTCCGGCGCGCTGGCTCCCGAGGTCAGCCCGACGGTGCCGATCCCCTCGAACCAGCTGTCGTCGATCTCCGAGACGTCGTCGATCAGGTACGCGGGGACCGAGCGATCCTTGGACACCTCGACCAGACGTTTGGAGTTCGACGAGGTCTGGGAACCGACGACGAGCACCAGCTCGGCCTGCTGCGCGAGCTGCTTGACCGCGTCCTGCCGGTTCTGCGTGGCGTAGCAGATGTCGTCGCTCTTGGGCTGCTTGAGCCCGGGGAACCGCTCGTTGAGCCGCTCGACGACCCCGGCCGTCTCGTCCATCGACAGGGTGGTCTGGGTGATGTAGGTGACCGGACGCCCGTCCTCGAGCTCCAGCGCGTCGACGTCCTCGGGGGTCTCCACCAACCGGATCCGTTCCGGCGCCTGGCCGGTGGTCCCGATGACCTCCTGGTGGCCCTGATGGCCGATCATCACGATGTCCATGCCGTCGCGTGCGTAGCGCCGCGCCTCCATGTGGACCTTGGTGACCAGCGGGCAGGTCGCGTCGATGAGCGTGTGACCGAGCTGCTTGGAGTTGGCGAACGCCTCGGGCGGCGAACCGTGGGCGGAGAACACGATCACCGCGTCACGCGGCACCTCGGTCTCGTCCTCCACGAAGACGGCGCCCTTGTCCTTCAAGCTCTGGACCACGTGCTTGTTGTGCACGATCTCGTGGCGCACGTAGACGGGGGCGCCGAACGCCTCCAGCGCCTTCTCCACGATCAGCACGGCCCGGTCGACCCCGGCACAGAACCCACGGGGCGCGGCCAACAACACGGTGTGTACATCCATGCCCCGAGCGTACCGAGGTGCCGAGGTCCACTCGTCCACCCGTCGACTGCGGCATACTCGGCGACCGCAGCGCGTCGAACGCCCCTGCGACAGCACCTGCGGATGCGCGGAGAAGCTGTCGAGGAGGGTCGAAGCCATCCGCTCGACGCGGCGAGGATGCTCGTGCACATCATCATCGGCGGCTGCGGGCGGCTCGGTGCGGAGATCGCGGAACAGCTCTCCCAGGACCCCCACACCGACGTGGTCATCCTCGACATCGACCCGTTGGCCTTCGACCGGCTCGGGTCCGGCTTCAACGGTCAGACGCTGCGTGGCGACTGCACCGACCGCGACATGCTCGAACAGGCCGGGATCAACAAGGCCGACGGTCTGATGGCCGTCACCCGTTCGGACAACGCCAACCTCATGACGGTGGAGATCGCGACCCACCTCTACGGCGTCGAGCGCACGATCGCGCGACTGTTCAACTCCGACCGGGAAGAGGTCTACCGCAAGCTCGGGGTGCGCTACGTCTCCTCCACGGGGACCATGGCCAAGCTGTTCCTCAACGAGTTCCAGGAGGAGAGCTACCCGCTGCACGTGCACTTCCTGGACACCGACATCGCGATGGTGGACCTGGAGATCGACACCGGCGGCCACGCGATGACCGTCGCGGAGTTCGAGATCGACGGCCAGCTGCGCATCGCCGCGGTCCGGCGCGGCATGCGCGTGTTCGTCCCCGATGCGACCGACCGGCTCGAGCGTGACGACATCATCACCGCGGCCATGAAACCCACCGCCGCCCGGGTGATCGGCGGCCTCGTGCGCGAGCCCTACGCGCGCGAACGCGTCCGGAGGGCCTGAGCATGTACGTCGTCATCGCCGGCGGCGGCCGTATCGGTCGCTACATCGCCAAGGACATGTCCGACAAGGGCCACGAGGTGACCGTGATCGAGATGATCGCGGCCCGCTGCGAGAACCTCGTCATGGAATCCGAGGTACTGGTCATCGAGGGCGACGCCGGGGACGTCCGCTACCTCGAGCAGGCCCACACGGACCGCGCGGACGCGTTCGTCGCGACCACCCACGAGGACGAGGACAACCTCGTCGCCTGCCAGCTCGCCAAGATCGAGTTCGCCGTCCCCCGCGCCATCAGCCGGGTCAACACGCCCAAGAACGTGGAGATCTTCGAGAAGCTGGGCATCGAGGCCGTGTCGTCGACCCGTCTGATCTCCGAGTTGCTCGAGCACGAGTTCTCCGTCGGCGAGCTCATCCACCTCACCACGTTGAAGGGTGGGCGGGTGCAGCTCGTCGAACTGCGCATCCCCGAGGGCCCGTCGGCACCCGAACCCCGGGTCGTGCACGAGCTCGATCTCCCGCACGAGGCCGTGCTGGTCGCCATCTTCCGGGGCGAGCAGACGGTCATCCCGCACGGCGAAACCATGCTCGAACCCGGTGACGAGGTCGTCGCGCTGACCACGCCGGACCTCGAGGACCGCCTCATGCGTGTGCTGCTGGGTCGGCGATGAGCAGGCTCCCACCCGGACCGATCCGCGGGATGGTGCTGGTCACGCTGCTTGGGCTCGGGATCTGCCTCGCCGGTCTGGCCCTGATCAGCGCGGTCGTCTGGTTGTGGCCGTGAGCGGGACGGTCGGCCCATGAGCGTGCTGCTACGCCCCGGTGGGGACGATCTGCGTCTGATCGGCTTCTACCTCGGCAAGATCCTGCAGGGCCTGGGCCTGCTGATGCTCGTCCCGCTGATCGTCGCGCTGGCG
>JAWLFE010000183.1:0-3968 GCA_041685735.1 Nitriliruptoraceae bacterium | reverse complement strand
GTCCCCAGCCGCCCTCCTCGGCGGCAACGGCGTACTCGACGGTCTCCTTGACCCCCAACCCCTGGCCATTACGGAGCCACACCCCATACCTCATCCGTCACACTCCGTTCATGGGGCACATGAGCGACCGACACCTCCCAGCCGATGACCCAGCGGTAGCCGCAAGACACGATCCATGCGATGGCGGCCCCGTGATCACGAAGCAACTGCGATCTCAACGCCGCCGCCCGCAGGACGGACCTCTGGCCTGAGAGGCTGCATCTGGGAACGGCGAACAGGCGGCTACATCTCCAGCGGGGCCTGTTGCCTCAAGGTCGCGACACCCTTACGGTGACGAGAGCCGAAACTGAAGTTGGTGTCATGGCTGGAGAAGGATCCGACCGCAGCAGCGTCTTGGGGTTCCTGACGATCCGCCGCTGCTGGGCCTGCCGGAAACGCTACGCCCGCCGGTTGCCGAACTGCCCTCGCTGCAAAGCGAAACCCGACGCACGGCCCGGGCACGGCTCGGCGGCGTCCGGCTTCGCACCGATGCCGAAGGGCGATCGCTAGCCGGTTCGGGCCCGTTCATGTGAGGGTCAGCCGAAGCCCGCCGGGAGCGGGTTTCCGAGTCGGAGCGCGACGTCGGCGGCACAGTCCGCGTCCGGGGCGGCCTCCGGGTCGTCGAGGAAGTCGGTGACGATGTTCCGACCGCACGGGCCGTGCTGGAACAGGATCTCGAGCGGGCTGTGGACCGCCTGGGGCACCTCGACGAGGTGGCTGACCGGCAGCGCGTCGTGGACCTGCTGGCCGTAGCGGGGCAGGGTGACGTGGTCGAGCCCGCCGGTGACCACCAGGGTCGGTACCTCGGTAGCCAGTGAGATCTCGGCCGGGTCGTAGATCTGTTCGACGTCCCAGCGCTCACAGAACCCGGCCACGGGTGCACCCAGCCGGACGTGGGGGAACCAGTGCTCGGCGATCAACTCGTCGTTGACGTTCGCCAGAGCCCGGTCGGGATCGACGAGTCCCGACTCGCCGGTGCACATCATCGAGTTGTACATCCCGCGCGACTCGCGGCCCGCGCGCTCGTGCTCGACGGATGCGACGGCGTTGGCCAGAGGCGTGAGGTCACCGTCGCGGGCGCGCGCGACCATGGCCGGCAGCAGTTGGATGTACTCGGTCAGGTAGAAGAAGTTGAACAGCTCCGCGAGGAACTGCGCGGGGGTGTAGGTGCGGGCGGAGGTCGCACCGTCGGGCAGTGACACGGTGACCTGCTCGGGCTGGCCGTCGAGCCGCTCGACGGTCTCCTCGATCGCGCCGCGCAGATCCCCGACCTGGTCGGTGCACGCATCATCGGCGGCACACGACGCGGCCAGAGCCTCCAACGCCTCGGCGAACCCGGCGCCGACGTCCTCCATCCAGTTGACCTGCGGGTCGACCGGCGAGCTGAGCACGACCGAGCGCACCGTGTCGGGGAACATCTCGGCGGCGAGCAGCGCGACCTGCGTCCCGTACGACGCGCCACGCACGTTGAGCTGGTCGTAGTCCAGTGCGCGGCGCACCATCTCGACGTCGCGGGCGTTGGCCAGATGGTTGTAGGCAGGCAGGTCCACGCCCTGCCCGGCCAGACGATCTCGGCACGCCCCGGTCGCATCCAGCGCCGCGTCCAGTTCACCGTCAGTGAACACCTGGAAGGTCAACGCCGGCAGCTCGGGGCACTCCAGCACCGGGTCGCTGGACCCGACACCGCGCTGGTCGATCACGATGATTGTCCGTCCGACATCGGCCTGCTGCCGCAGGTCCCGGGAGCTCAGGTAGGTCTCGACCATCGCCTGGCCCGGCCCGCCACCGAGCAGCAGCACCGGTGCCTCGGCGCCCTCGGTCTCGGTCGACTCGTCCACGACCACCGCCACCTCGATGCTCCCCTCGCCCGGCGCGTCATGATCCAGCGGCACCTCCACCATGCCGCACTCCACCTGGCCGCCGCCCGCCGGCCCCAACCCGAAACAGTCCGCATCGGTGACGAACGCCGACTCCATCTCGGTGGGCCCCACCTCCGTGGGGCTCGCACCAGCCGGGCCTTCACCATCGCCGCCCACGTCGCAGGCCATGGCCAGCAGGGCCAGGACCAGCAGCACCGGAGCGACCAGACTGCCCCGGCGAGACACGATGAGCACGCCGCGAGATCGCCAGCCCACCGCCCCTCGACGCTGGCGACGGACAACGTGGAACCGGGCCATGAACAGGACTCCCCGCCAGCGGACACGCGCCCCGAGCCGCCGACGCATCAACGATCACGGGGCCCCACACCGTACGAACCCGGCTCCTCCCTGCAAAGGGTGTGGCATCTCGGGAACCAACCGTGACGATGACCCCACGGGGACCCAACCGGCCGGCAGGGGCCGCGATCGATGGCAGACGCTCTCTGTCCTCGCGGAGAACGGTTCCTGAACCAACCGTCGTGTCGTTGTGGACGGGCCAGTTCGATCGGCGCATCACCTGCGGTCGTCCATGGCTGCGCTTCCTGGGCTCGCTGCATCGGATGCCCGAGACCTGTCGGCGGGCGATGTTGCTGCTGTCCCGGGTTCAGTCGGGTCCGGGCTCGATGACGGCTTCGACACCGTCGAAGCTGCTGTCGTGGTCCACGATGTCGTCGATGGGAGCGCTCTCGACCAGGGTGATCCGTAGCGATCCGGGCAACGTCGCCGGGGTGACGGACTCGACCAGTTCGGGCTGATCGGCGAACAGCTCGGAGAACCGCTCGGAGGCCTGCTGTTGGGTCTCGAGGACGTCGCAGACGTCACCAGCTACCGCGGCGCCGTCCTGGCCGTCGCCGAGCTGGCCAGCTGACGACATCGCGCGACGTCGTCGGGCCCTCAGCCGGTGCGAAGATCGCCCGTGACGCCCGTGCGGTAGAGCTCGTCGTAATGGGTCCAGGAGAGCTCGCCGTCTGCCAGCGCCCGCAGCTTCTGAGCCCATTGGTCGGTTTCCTCACGTTGGTTGTTCCGCTCGGCCTCTTCGGCCGCGGTGAGGTCACCGTCAGCCTCGGCGAACTCTGCGAGGATCAGATAGCTGCCGGGCTTGTCACGGTCGGCGAGCAAACGGGTGCCGATGTAGCCCATGACATGGGTTGCCGCTTGGTCCATATCCCACGCCGCCAGGAGTTGCACCAGCGCGTCGGGATCACTGCACTTCAACCAGATCCCCTGTTCGAACTTCGTCATCGGCCGCCTCCTTGTTCCAGGGATGCTG
The DNA here is from genome assembly GCA_041685735.1 of Nitriliruptoraceae bacterium. Taxonomy (GTDB): domain Bacteria; phylum Actinomycetota; class Nitriliruptoria; order Nitriliruptorales; family Nitriliruptoraceae; genus CSSed11-175R1. Next base: position 740 of record JAWLFE010000183.1, on the reverse strand, counting down.
CATGGGTCTGCTGGATGCGAGACATGCCCGCTCGGTCGAAGACGCCCGGTGATCCGACCGACATGGCTGGGGCTCCCTTCGGGTCGGTTCCCAGCTCGGCGCGCACCTCGGTGACCGGCCGGGCCGCGAGTTCGTGGTAGTCGAGTTCGAGGAGGTCGACGCCCAACCGGTCACACAGGTTGCGGCCCCGCCGCAGCGCGTCGGCGATGCGCACGTGCATCTCGGTGCTGTCGAGCCGGCGCTCCTGCAGATCGCCGGAGAAGAAGCCGGCGTCGGCGACGTAACCGGTCCCGAACAGTCCGATCAGCGTCGCCAGCCACGCGAAACCCTTGGGGTCGGGGTCAGCCCGCCCGATGAGGGCGAACACCTCGAGTTCCCCGTTGAGGTTGGTCCCGTAGTCGGCGATGACGTGCACGAAATCATGCTGGGCCAGGTACGCCGAGGCACCACCGATCGACCCCGGCAACCCGAACCCCCGCGTCCGGTACATGTCCCAGACCGAGCGGCCCAGGGTGCCTGGTGCGAGATCGGAGAAACCCATCCATGCGTCGGCCAGAACGGGATCCTCGACGCCTGCGGCAAGCTGGTGCTCGAGCTTGACGCTGGTCTTGAGCTGATCCATCCGGGCCCGTTCCCAGTGCTCGGCGAAGCCGCTGCGCTGCAGGTCCAGCCAGGCCAGACCGAACGCACCCTGCGCGTAGCGCCGGGCGACCCGGACGAACCGGTCATCGATCCCGAGC
>JAWLFE010000182.1:0-3992 GCA_041685735.1 Nitriliruptoraceae bacterium | reverse complement strand
GCCCGTCCGGGGGGTAGTGCAGCTCATCGCTGGTGATCGGTACGACGTAGACGGTGTCGGGATCGTGCGCGTGCACGTCGATCGCGAACCCGAAGTCGCTCGGGAGGTTGCCGCTGATCTCCCGCCAGGACCGGCCCCCGTCATCGCTACGCATCACGTCCCAGTGCTTCTGCATGTAGACCACGTCGGGCTGGGCCGGATGTGCCGCCAGCTTGTGGACACAGTGGCCGACCTCCGCCTCCGGCTCCGGTAGGAACCCCGACCGCAGCCCCTCGTTCGCCGGCGCCCAGCTTGCGCCCCCATCGTCGCTGGCCAGCACCCCGGCGGACGAGATCGCCACCAGCAACCTCGAGGTGTCCCGGGGATCGGTCAGGATGGTGTGCAGGCACAGCCCGCCAGCACCGGGAGCCCACTGCGACGCGGACGCGTGCTGGCGCAGACCGGCCAGTTCGCTCCAGGTGTGGCCCCCGTCGGTGGTGCGGAACAGCGCGGCATCCTCTACGCCGGCCAACACCGTGTCCGGGTCGTCGGCGGACGGCGCCAGGTGCCAGACGCGGTGGAACTCCCAGGGCTTCTCCGACCCGTCGTAGAACAGGTGGTTGCCCACCTCCCCCGTGTAGGCCAGATCGCTCCCGACCGGTTGCCACGTGCTCCCGCCGTCATCCGAGCGTTGGATGATCTGGCCGAACCACCCGTTCGACTGCGACGCGTACAACCGGGAGGGGTCCGCCCGGGAGCCGTTGACGTGGTAGATCTCCCACCCGCCGAACAGCGGTCCCGACACCTCCCACGACGACCGGTCCGCATCCGATGTCAGGATGAACGCACCCTTGCGCGTCCCGACCAGTACCCGCACGCCTCCCATGGCCGAACCTCCGCACGCCGCAGCACCCCTCCGCAGGTGGCGCCGCCGGTGACCACGATCCCAGGATCGGCGCTGCCTGTCCAGCGGCCGGCGGGAGCGATGGTGGCGGCTAGCCGACGGGAGCGGCGTTGGACAGCAGCGTGGCCATCTGTCCCCGGGTGACGGAGCGATCGGGACGGAAGGTCCCGTCGTCGAACCCCGTCGCGATCCCGGCTGCAGCCACCGCGGCGATCGCGTCGGCGTGGACGCTGTCCCCGACGTCCTCGAAGCTCGAGGTGCCCGCTTCGAGCCCGAGCGCCCGCTGCAGGAAGCTCGCCATCTGTCCGCGCGTCACCGGCTCATCGGGCCGGAACGTGCCATCGGCGAAGCCGGTGGTGATGCCAGCCTGCGCCACCGCCGCGATCCCGACCGCGTGGGCGCTGCCGTCGACCACGTCCGGGAACGATGCGTCCCCGGCGGGCAGGTCGAGGGCCCGGGTCAGGAACGTCGCCATCTGTCCGCGGGTCACCGTCGCGGCCGGTCGGTAGGTGCCGTCGTCGTAGCCGGTGGCGATGCCCCGCTCGGTGACCCACACGATCGCGTCGGCGTGGGTGGTCCCAGCGACATCGAGGTAGCCGCCCACGAGCTCCACCTGGGATCGGGCCAGCAGGGTGGTGGACTCCTGGATCGGGAAGCGCCAGGTCAGCGTGTCGCCATCGGCCTCATCAGCGTCGTGCTCGAGCACCGTCCCCGGCAACCGCAGCTCGACCACGACCGTGCCGTCCAGTTCGAGACCGTCCGCGTCGTCGAACCCGGCGTCGGCGTCGATGATGAACTCGGGATGGACCGCAGCGAAGGTGAACTCTGCCCCCTCCCGCGCCACCTCGAAGTGCTCGAAGGTGGCCGTTGCCGATCCTTGCGGCACCGGGCCGACGAGTGGGCCGCGGACCAGCTCGTTGAGTTCCGGCAGCGACGCGAATGTGATCACGGCCTGCCGACCCGCAGCCTCACCGTCGCTGATATCGCTGAGCTGTGCCGACCCCGGCATCGACGCATCGAAGTCGGCGAACGGATCATCGCCGGCCTCCGCGAGCAGCTCGGGCTCGAGCAGCACCGCGATCGTCAGCTGCCCGGAGCCGTCGGCGGCGACGACCGTCGCGACATCGTGGCGGAAGCAGCCCGTGAGGGCGAGCGCCAGCAGGGCCACGATCAGCGGTCGCCACCACTCCAGCGGTTGACGACGCACAGCACGCTCCTCGATCGCGGCGATCGGCCCGGCGGTCGATACTACGGTGACGAGCCCCGTCGCCGACACCGCAGGCCGGTGGGCCTCGACACCGCCCGCCCGGACGGTCGGGTGGAGCAGGACGCGCCGCGAGGGTCGGCCACGCGTCGATTGCTACCGTCCCGCCGGTCGGGAGGTGGTGCGTGGGCTACGGCATCGGTTTCCGGGTGGCGCCGGGCCTGCGTCTGCGCGCCACCCGCCGGGGTCCCCGGGTCTCGATCGGGCCTCGCATCGCCCGGATGCATCTCGGTGGCGGGCAGCCAGCCGTCAGTGCGGGACGGGGGCCGTTCACCGTGTGGTCCACGTTGTCGGGTGGCGGTCACACCGGTGCCGGCCACGACGGGCAGGGACGCGCGTCCGCCAGGAAGGCCGACGCGTGGCTGAGCCAACGAGCCCACCTCGACCGTCTGCTCCACGCCCATACCCAGCCGGTGACGCGAGCGACCCGCCCCGTCCTCCCGCCAGCAGCACCGGTCACGACCAGGCGGGTCCGACGGGAGCTCCGCCGGGAGGCCGCAGCCGGCGTCCCCTGGTGGCATCTCCGGCGCCGCCGTGCGGCACGTGCCACCGTGGAGACGCGGGTCGACGCCGAGGTGGCACGTCGTCGACAGCACGCCGCGCAGGAGCACGCAGCCCAGCAGGCGGCGGCGGACCGGTGGTGGCAGGCCCTCCTCGACGCCGACGAGGACACGGTGCTGGCTCGTCTGGAGACCGCCTTCACCGACCATGCGATGCCAGCGACGCCGGTGGCCGTCATCGAGCGGACCGCGCACCTGGTCGTGCCGGTCGACACCCCGGAACGGCTGATCGGGAAACGGGAACCCACCCACACCGACCTCGGCAACCTCTCGCTGGCCACCATGTCCAAGACCCGCCGCCACGACCTGTACATCCAGGCGATCGGCTCGGCGATCCTGGCGGTCGCGGCCGAGACCTTCGCGGTCGCACCGGGCATCGACCGGGTGGTCGTCGCGGTGGTCGAACCCGCCTACCCGGCCGGACCGGCCGTCATCGCGCTGGGCGACCTCGCACGTGCGCTGGTGCTCCCCGACGGCCACGATCGTCCCGCCATCGATGACCTGCTGCTCGCCGCCGACCGGGGTGACGCGACGCTGGTCCTGCACAGGGTCGGGATGGCCAAGGCACCGGGTCCGCTGCCGGACACCGACCCGGACGTCCGGATGCTGCTCGACATCCTGGATGTCGAGTGATCCCGCCGGTACACCCACCTGCCACCCACGCCTCCGGGCCATCGAGCAGTATCCTGCCGCGACGGCGGTCCGAGCAGCTGACCACCACGGGAGCGAACCGCGGCAGCTGGTGCGGAACAGGACGGCGGCGGGTGACACGATGGTCTCCGGGACGGACGACACGGCCGGCGGTGCGGTGGACACACCCACCGTCTTCCGCTCGTTCCTCGAGGTCGCCGGGCAGCGGATCAGCCCGTCCACCCTGTCGAAGGCGACCCTGACCGACCTCAGCCACACGCTGGAGGATCTCGTCCTGGTCGACGATGCCCCGGGAACGGTGCTGACGGGTTTCCAGGAGAGCCAGCACTGGCACGCCGAACGTGTCCGCTACGAGGCCCTGGCGGCCGGAACGCAGCGCAGCGTCGCCGTGTTCGCACAGGGCCAGCTCGGTCAGGCGACCGCGGTCCGACGCTTCAAGCTCGATCGCAGCCACCCGCTCGCCCAGGAGTGGTTCCTGTTCGTACTCACCGAGCGGTTCTCGGCCGCGCTGTTCGGACGCGAACTCCCCGACCAGGACCCCGGTGAGGAGATGGACCGCCTGTTCGCGTCGGTCTGGACCTTCGACCCCGCGGTCATCGGCGATCTGCTGCGGGCCCTGCAGGACGTCGCCGCG
>JAWLFE010000181.1:0-4024 GCA_041685735.1 Nitriliruptoraceae bacterium | reverse complement strand
GTACAGGGTGGTGAAGGGGCAGGCATCCTCGCCGGAGCGCCTGGAGCGGTCGTAGCGGCACCCGGTGCAGTGATCGCTCATCCGGTCGATGTAGGCGCCGCCCGAGACGTAGGGTTTGGTCGACATCCGGCCGCCGTCGGCGAAGGTGCCCATCCCGATCACGTTGGGGACCATCACCCACTCGTAGGCGTCGATGAAGGCGCTCTGCATCCACGCGGTGAAGGCCTTGGGATCGACACCGGCGCTGGTGGCCAGGTTCGCGAGGATCATCAGGCGTTGGATGTGGTGCGCGTAGGCGTGGTCGTGGATCGCCGCCACCGTGTCAGCGACGCAGGCCATGTCCGTGCCGGCTGCACCGGTGAACGCCGGGGGGACGTCCAGGTCCGCGCCGAGGTGGTTCTCATCGAGCCACCCGGGCATCCAGCGGTGGTAGACGCCCCAGATGAACTCACGCCACCCGAGGATCTGGCGGATGAAGCCCTCCACGGCGTTCAGGGGTGCGTGGCCGGCGTGGTAGGCGTCCTCGGCGGCCTCGATCACCTCGCGGGGGTGCAGCAGACCGAGGTTGAGCGCGTGGGACAGCAGCGAGTGGTTGAGCGACCAGGCACCGGTGACCATGGCGTCCTGGTGGTCACCGAACCCAGGAAGTGCGTGCTCGATGAAGTGCCGTAGCCGCGCCAACGCACGTCGCCGGGTGGTCGCCCAGGTGCCGTCGGGAGGTGCGCCGTAGAGCCCTCTCGGCAGCCACTGCTGCAGGGTGTCACGGTCGATGTCGTCGAGCTCGGAGCGCACTGGGCGTGGCGCGTCGTCGGCCAGGTCCTCGGTGGGCGGCTGCCGGTTGTCGTGGTCGTAGTTCCAGCGCCCGCCGATGGGCTCCTCGCCGTCCATCAGCACGCCGCTCTGGCGGCGACGCCAGCGGTAGAAGTCCTCCATCTTCACCCGCTGACGGTCACCCGCCCAGTCCTCGAAGTCGCGCCAGTGGCACAGGAAGTGGTCGTTGTCCACCACCTCGACGCCGAGGTCGTCGAGCAGCCGACGGCCGGGCAGGCTGGCGGGCTCCATGGCCCGCACCCGGCTCGGTGCGTGCTCGGCGACGTGGGCCTCGAACCCGGCCCGCATGCCGTCCGCGCGACGCAGGTCGACCTCGTAGCCACGGTCCTCGAGCTCGGCAGCGAAGTGGCGGATCGCGGAGACGACGAGGTGGGCCTTCTGGACGTGCCAACGGCGTTCGGCCAGCTTCGCGGTGCTGACCACCAGCAGCACCCGGGTGTCCTCAGGCGAGCTGCCCCTCAGGTGCGCGAGGTCGACGTTGAGCTGGTCGCCCCAGATCCACACCGTGCGCATCAGCTCTCCGCTCCACCGGCGTCGACCCCGACCCGTACCACCCAGATATTACCTATGCGTTCATACGGGTCCGCTGCGCGTTGAGCGCAGGCAGCCAAGGTCCTGGCAGCCACCGGGTGCCCTCGCCCCGCCCCCGCGGCGAGGGCCACAACTCCCGAGACAGTAGGGCCGCCCGCCCTCGGGTCGTTGGGGCCGATCGGGTCGTGGGCCCTTCGGCCCGATCCTAAGGCCCCTTGGCGGTGTCTGCCGGTCGGCGACGCCGCAAGGGTTCGCCAACAACCGGCCCGGTGGCCTGCTTGACTGCCCAGCGGGAGAGTGCCGGAACCTGTCGCACCTGGGAGACCTACCGTGGAGAACCTCGCTGTTCTGAGTCTGCTCGCCTTCCTGCCGATCCTGACGATCGGTGTCCTCATGGTCGGTTTCCGATGGCCTGCCCGGGACGGGATGGCGGTGGGGTTCGTCGTCACCGTCGTGGTCGCGTGGCTGGTGTGGGACGTGGAGCCCATCGCGATCGCCGCCTCGGTGATCGAGGGGCTCGGGATCTCCCTCGACATCCTCTACATCGTGTTCGGTGCGCTGCTGCTGCTGGCCACCCTGAACGCCTCCGGAGCGATGGCGTCGATCCGGGCGGGCTTCACCCGCATCAGCCCGGACCGCCGCGTCCAGGCGGTGATCATCGCGTGGCTGTTCGGTTCCTTCATCGAGGGTGCCTCCGGTTTCGGCACCCCGGCGGCGGTCGCCGCGCCGCTGCTGCTCGCCCTCGGCTTCCCGGCGATGGCCGCGGTCATGTGCGGGCTGATCATCCAGTCCACCCCGGTGACCTTCGGGGCGCTCGGTACCCCCATCATCATCGGCGTCAACACCGGGCTGAGCGGGACCGCGGCAGAGGAGGCGATCACCGCTGGTGGTGGCACCGTGGACGCCTACCTCGGCGACATCGCCCTGCAGGCGGCGACGGTCCACGGGATCGTCGGCATGCTCATCCCGCTGTTCATGGTCAGCCTGTTGACCAAGTTCTTCGGTCCCAACAAACGCTTCAGCGAGGGCCTGGCGATCTGGCCCTTCGCGCTGTTCGCCGCCGCCGCCATGATCGTCCCCTACTGGCTGACGGCGTGGCTGCTCGGCCCGGAGTTCCCGTCGTTGTTCGGTGGCCTCATCGGGCTCGCGATCGTGATCACCGCCACCCGCAAGGGCTTCCTGCAGCCCGAGGAGCCCTGGGACTTCGCCCCTCGTGAGAGCTGGCTGGACAGCTGGATGGGTGACCTCACCCCGGACGACGCCGCACCCCGGCAGGTCATCAGCACCGCCCGCGCCTGGGCGCCCTACGGCGTGCTCGCCGCGATCCTGGTCATCACCCGCATCCCGGAGCTCGGTATCCAGTCCGCGCTGCAGGCCGTCAACCCGACCTGGCCCGACATCTTCGGCCAGGGGTTGAGCGCCGGCTTCCAGTTCCTCTACCTGCCCGGCTTCGTGTTCCTCCTGGCCGTGCTCGTGAGCTACCCCCTGCACCGGATGCAGGGGTCGGAGATCGCACTGGCCTGGCGGACCGCCGGCAAGCAGATCGTCAAGGCCGCTCCGGCGATGCTGATCGCCGTCCCGCTGGTGCGGATCTTCATCAACTCCGGCACCGACTTCTCCACCGGTGACCTGGCCTCCATGCCGCTCACCCTCGCTGACGGCGCCGCCACCGCGGTGGGTTCCGCCTGGCCGCTGGTCGCCCCCGTCGTCGGAGCGCTCGGCGCCTTCGCCGCCGGCTCCAACACCATCAGCAACATCATGTTCTCCCAGTTCCAGTTCGCCACCGCCGAGGGCATCGGCGTCGCTACCGTGCCCATCGTCGCAGCACAGGCGGTCGGAGGAGCTGCCGGCAACATGCTCACGGTGCACAACGTGGTGGCCGCAGCAGCCACGGTCGGCCTGGTCGGACGCGAGGGCGATCTGATGCGCAAGGTCGCCATCCCGTGTGGCTACTACCTGCTCGCGGCCGGGACGTTGACCTACCTCCTGGTCTGGGGGTTCGGCGCCAACGCCGGCACCGTGGTGCTCGTCCTGCTGGTGGCCACGGCGATCGCCGTGCTGATGGCAGCGGCCCGCGAACGCAAGCGCCCGGCCTCCAAGGGGTCGCCGCCGACGGAGGAGGCACAGCGCAGCGATGCTGACCGCCCCATCGAGGACGCCTGATGAGCCCCGCGACGACACGGTCCGATCCCGACGCCGATGGGGCGCAGCGAGCGCTGCTGCGCACCAAGGTGGAGGCGGCCGCCAGTACCTACCACGAGGTCGCCGGATGGGAGGAGGTGGCAGAGCACGCGGCCGCCCACGGCGACAGGGTCGCCATCGCCCCGAGCCTCCACGCGGCACGGCCGTCGCTGGCCACCAGCCTCGAGGAACGGGGCTGCACCGTGGTGGTCCCCGGCACCGAGGATCCGGCGGCGGACGTCGCCGATGTGCCCGTCGCGATCGTCGCGGGGGTGATGGCGATCGCCGAGACCGGCAGCGTGCTGGTTGCCGAGCACGAGCTGCGGGACCGGGTGGTCACGATGCTGTGCCAGCGCCTGCTGCAGGTGGTGGCTGCCGACGCCGTCGTCGACCGTCTCGAGGATGCGGCCGCGTGGCTCGCTCCACGGGGTGGGCAGGCCGGGTTCGCCTCCCTGATGACCGGCCCGTCCCGCACGGCCGA
>JAWLFE010000003.1:36114-112475 GCA_041685735.1 Nitriliruptoraceae bacterium | reverse complement strand
GGCGAAGGAGGCGCACGTGAGCGACGAGCACACCGACGAGTTGCTGATCGCGGCCGCGCAGGCCGCCACCGAGCGCCAGTCCGCGGGGACGGAGACCGAGCAGCGCTACGCGCGTCCCGACGCGGACCGCCTGTCCGACGCGATGCTCGAGGAGGCCCGCCGGCGATCCACCGGCGCGACCCAGGCCGCCTTCTTCGACCTCGACAAGACCATCATCGCGCGGTCATCGACACTGGTGATGGGCCGCACCTTCTTCCGTGACGGGCTGCTGTCCTCCTCGACGGTGCTCAAGACCCTCTATGCCCAGGCGGTCTACCAACTCGTCGGCGCCGACCACGAGCGCATGGAGCAGGCCCGCCACGCTGCCCTGGAGTTGACGAAGGGCTGGGAAGCCGACCGGATCCGACGTCTGGTGCGCGAGACGATGGAGGAGGTCATCGCGCCACTCGCCTACCGGGAAGCGCTCGACCTCATCGCCGAACACCGCCGCGCGGGACGCGACGTGTGGATCGTGTCCTCCTCCGGGGAGGAGATCGTCGAGCCGTTCGGCGAGTACCTCGGCATCCGCAACGTCATCGCCACCCGGTCCGGGATCGACGAGGACGGTCGCTACGACGGGACCCTGGAGTTCTACGCCTATGCCGGCGCCAAGGCGACCGCGATGCGCCAGGTCGCCGAGGTCCGTGGGTACGACCTGGCGGAGTGCTACGCCTACAGCGATTCGATCACCGATCTGCCGATGCTGACGGTGGTCGGCCATCCGGTCGCCGCCAACCCGGATCGGGAGCTGCGCGCGGCCGCGATCGCGATGGACTGGGAGGTGCGGGACTTCCACTCGCCGGTCCGACTCCGCGACCGCCTCCCGGACGTCCCCGGTCCGCAGGGGCAGCTCGTCGCCGGGCTGGTCGGTGCGGGACTCGTCGGTGCGCTGGTGTGGCGACTGGCCACGAAGGACTGAGCACGTCGCGGGAACCACAACGGGCTCTGCGGCGTCTGACCGGGTGACCGGCCCCCGCGAGGAGACCCCGATGCGCCGCCTGCTGATCATCGCCGTGACCACCGCAGCCCTCGTCACGGGCTGCACCACCGAGCCATCATCGGATCCGGGATCCCCGGACCCGGAGACGACGGCACAACGCGGCGGTGACGACGGCGACGGCAACGGCACCACCGACCGGCCCGATGATCTGGCCGATGATCTGGTGCTGGCGGCCTCGTTGACCACCTTCGACGCCTGCGATGACCTCGAGGCCCACCTCAAGGACACCGCCCTGGAGATGGTCGGCCCTTGGGGGCTGGAGGGTGGCGGCGGCTCCGGACCGATGCCCGTCGACCGCATGGTCGAAGACACCGACGACGCAGCGACGGAGGAGTCGGCTTCCGCCGACGGGGCTGCAGGCGCGGTCGGTTCGAACGAGGCCGGCACCAACGTGCAGGAGGCCGGCGTCGACGAACCGGATCACGTCAAGACCGACGGGTCGCACCTCTACCTCGTCTCCGGCGAGGCGCTGCGCATCCTCGATGTCACCGGCGACGACCCGGTCGAGGTCAGCACGATCCCGCTGCGCGACGCCTACGGGGCCCAGCTGTTGCTCACCGGTGACCGCCTGCTGGTCAGCAGCTCCGCGCCCCAGGCGGTGCCGTTCGCCAGCGAGCTTCCCGCCTCCTCGCGCCCGGCTGACGAACCGTCGTCCTCCGACGGGGACGCGATGTTCGGCGGGTACGGCTTCAGTGGGACCACGACCCTGACCCTGGTCGACGTCGCGGATCCGAGCGCACCGGAGGTGCTCGAGCGGCTCACGGTGGACGGCTCAACGGTGTCCGCACGCCTGATCGACGGCGTCGCGCGCGTCGTGGTCCGCACGGAGCAGGGCAACCTTCCCTGGCAGTTCCCCGACGCGACGGGACTGCGCGCCGAGCGTCGCGCCCTGGAGGCCAACCGCCAGGTCATCCTCGACTCGGAGGTGGAGGACTGGTTGCCCTACGCGGTCCACGAGACCGCCGACGGCCAGGTCCGTGAGGGCACCCTGCTGGACTGCGGGCAGGTCAACCGTCCGGCGCGGTTCTCCGGGCTCGGCATGCTGTCGGTCCTGACGGTGGACGTCGACAGCGGGGACCTCGACGTCGACCCGGGACAGGTCGTCGGGGTGCTGGCGGGCGGGGACACCGTGTACGCGTCGGTGGACGCGCTGTACGTGGCGACGTCGCGGTGGATCGACTGGGAGGCCATCTCCGGCGACGATGCCCTCCAGCGGCGCTGGGCCGAGGTCACGACCGAGATCCACCGCTTCGACCTCGAGGCAGCTGAGCGCGCCGATTACGCGGCGTCCGGCGAGGTGCCGGGCCGCCTGCTCAACCAGTGGGCGATGTCCGAACACGACGGTGTCCTGCGCGTGGCGTCCACCAGCGGCGATCCGTGGGGCGGTGGGGCGGACGTCTCGGAGTCCTACGTCACCACCCTGCAGCAGGACGGCAACGAGCTGGTGGAACTCGGGCAGGTCGACGGCCTCGGGCTGACCGAGCGCATCTATGCGGTGCGTTTCATCGACGACGTCGGCTACGTCGTGACCTTCCGGGAGACCGATCCGCTCTACACGATCGACCTGGCCGATCCCCGCGCCCCCCGGATGACCGGGGAGCTCAAGATCCTCGGGTACTCGGCCTACCTGCACCCCATCGGCGACGACCGGCTGCTGGGCATCGGCCAGGACGCCGACGACCGCGGTCGGGTCAAGGGCACGCAGCTGTCGCTGTTCGACGTCTCCGACCCGAACGATCCGCGGGAGGTCGACAAGGTCGTGCTCACCGACGCGTCCAGCGACGCCGAACACGACCACCGGGCCTTCATGCACCACCCCGGCTCGGGTCTGACCGTGGTGCCCTTCACCCGGTGGAGCTTCGACCAGGCCACCGGTGCCGAGGATGTCGACACGGGCGCGATCGGGTTCGGTGTCCGCGATGGTGCGATCGAACAGCGGGGACGGCTCGCGCATGTGCCTGCGTGGCTCGACGACCTGCGGGCTGAGCTCCAGGGACGCGACACCGCGGAGTTCGACGACGAGGACTGGCGCGATCAGGAGCGGCTGTGGCAGTGGGGGCACCGGGGTCGGATCAACCGGTCGCTCGTGCTCGACGACCGGCTCTTCACCGTCTCCGAGCTGGGCGTCGGGGTCCACGAGCTCATGAGCCTGGAGGACAGCGGCTGGCTGGGGTTCGACCGGTGACGGCCGAGCCGGCGCCCATCCCCACCGCCCCCATCTCCACACGGGACCGTCCGGGGACCTCCTCCGGGAGGGATCGGGACCTCTGACCCTCGACGCGGCTCCCCCCGTCCGGCACCGTTGGAGGACGCCCCGGGCGGCGCCGGATCCGCCACGTTCTGGTGAGGGGAGCAGGCCATGAGCATCACCGAGTACGGCGTTCCCGTCCCCCGACCCGATGGTCCCGATGGGCCGGATGGGCCGCACCGCGACCCCGCACGCCCCGGGCCACCGCCGCAGCCCGATCGGGGTCCACGCGGGACGCGGCCGGTCGGCTGGGGTCTTGCGCTCATCGGTGCTGGAGTGCTGTGGATCCTGTCGCTGGCAGGCGTGGACATCCGCTGGGACCTCGTCGTCCCGATCGCACTGATCGGGATCGGGCTGCTGTTGGCGATCGGCGCGCGGTGGGGCACGGGTGGGGGACTGCTCGGACTGGGCATCGTGCTGACGATCGTCGCGATCGTCACGGCGGCGTTGCCCGTGACCGCCAGTGCGGGGGACCGCGACCTCACGATCACGGAGATCGCCGAACTCGAGCCGTCGTACTCGCTCGGGGCCGGCAACCTCACCCTCGATCTCCGCGACGTCGAGTTGCCGCCGGGCACCACGGAACTGGCGGCACGCGTGACCCTCGGGGAACTGGTCATCCAGGTACCCGACCGCGTTGCCGTCACCGGTCAGGCGAGCGCCACGATCGGCGAGGTGGTGGGCTTCGACCGCACGAGCGGCGGGGTCGGCCCGTCCATCCGACTCGCCGGGGACGGCCCGGACGGTCCGATCCTGGAACTCGATCTGCGGGCCGGGATCGGCCGCATCGAGGTGACCCGATGAGCGCCCGGACCCGCTTCTTCTACGCCGTGCTCTTCATCGCCGTCGGCGTCCTCCTGCTGCTCGGGCAGGCCAGCCTCGTGGACACCTCGACCGTGATCACGACCTGGTGGCCGACGCTCATCATCCTGGCCGGTGTGGGTCAGATCGTGACCCGGCCACACAACCTGGTCGGCGGTTCGATCGTGGGAGTGATCGGGGTCGCGCTGCTGCTCTGGACCGTCGGGATCGTCGGGTCCGTGACCGTGCTGTGGCCGGTGCTGCTCATCGGCATCGGTACCTGGCTCGTCCTCGGGCGCGTGTCGGTCACGGGGCCCACCACCGAGGACGGTGAGGAGGTCGTCACGATCTTCGACGACCGCCATGTGGTCGCCGCCGCCGGCCCGTTGGGCACCCGCGTCGTGACCACGATCTTCGGGGACCTGGACCTCGACCTCCGCGACGCCACGATCGGGGAACGCACCACCCTGCAGGTCGTCACGATCTTCGGCGATGCGAGGCTTGAGGTTCCCGCCGGGTGGGACATCACCGTCAGCGGGCCAGAGATCTTCGGTGACGTCAGCGTCCCATCCCCGGCGACGCCGCCAGCGACCGGCACCCTGCACCTCCAGGTCGTCACGATCTTCGGGGACCTCCGCGTCCGGTCCACGGTCCCGGCCGTGTGAGACCGACACGCACCGGGCCGGTCAGGTACTGCCCGGCGCAGCGCCGCACCTTGCCGTCTCCCGCGCCGTGGGTCAGGTGTAGTCGCGGTGGTACTCGACGCGCCCGTCCTCGCTGAAGCCGAAGAAGCTGGCACGGGGCAGGTCGCTCCACCGACGTCCGGCGGCGGTGTAGGAGACCGTCCACTCGACCGCGAGGGAGCGTTGATCGTCGGCCTCGATCAGCCGTGCGACCTCGATCTGGACGTCTTCCTTCCCGCCGAGCCAGTCCTTGAGGTAGGCCTGGATGAGCAGGTTCCCCCGATGCGGGGGGTTGTAGGGCTCGAGGTAGAGAGCGTCCGCCTCGTAGAGCTTCGGGAGCTGCGACATGTCACCTTCGGTGAGCATGCCGGACAGCTTCTCCCATGCCTCCGCCGCTTGTCCCAAGGTGACTCGCCTCCACGTCCTGTTGCGTTCGGCGAAGGATAGTCCCCCGGAGGGCCCGGCCGGGAACGGGCCCGTACACCGCCGGGAAGCGGCCGGTGACGCCAGGGCGACGAGGGGCGGCGCGGTGCCCCCGGGTGGACGCGCATCAGGCAGACTGTCGCGGCCACCGTGACCAGGAGTGCGTGCATCGTGACCGAACCCGCTGCCCTTCCGAGCATGACCCGCATCCCCGACGGACTCGCGGATGTCGCGGACCAGCTGGCAGCACAGCTGCCCGAGACCCGCGCCTGGCTGGAGGACCTGGTCCGCATCCCCTCCATCAGCGTGTCGCCCGACCATGTCGATGAGGTACGCGCGTCCGCGGAGCGCACCGCCGCGCGGCTCCGCGACGCGGGACTCGAGGATGTCCAGCTCCTGGAGCTCGCTGGGGCGCATCCCTACGTCACCGGTGCCTGGCTCCACGCCGGTCCCGACGCGCCGACCGTGCTGCTGTACGCCCACCACGACGTGCAACCCGTCGGGACCCCGGATCGATGGGGTTCCGAGCCCTTCACCCCGACCGAGCGCGATGGGCGCCTGTTCGGTCGTGGCGCCGCCGACGACAAGGCGGGGATCATGGCGCACATCGCCGCGATCCGCGCCTGGCTCACGGCACGGGGGACGCTGCCGGTCAACGTCAAGGTCATCATCGAGGGTGAGGAGGAGATCGGCTCACCGCACCTCGGGGCGTTCCTCGACCGCTACGCCGACCTCCTGCAGGCCGACGTGATCGTGCTGACCGACCTGGTCAACTGGAAGCTCGGCTGGCCGGGATTGACCACGTCCCTGCGGGGCATGGCAGACGCGACCGTCACCGTCAGGTCGCTGGAGCAACCCGTCCACTCCGGCATGTGGGGTGGCGCGGTCCCCGATGCGCTGACCGCCGCCACGCGACTGCTGGCGTCGCTGCACCACGACGACGGTTCGATCGCCGTCGCCGGCTTCGCCGACGACGTCCGGCCGCTGTCGGAGGTCGAGCGGGCACAGGTGGCTGCACTGGGTGAGGATCCGGATGAACTCCGCGAGGAGGTCCGGATGCTCGACGGGGTGCGCTTCATCGGTGACCCCGACCGCACACTGCTCGAACGGATGTGGGCACAACCCACGATCACGCCGACCGGCATGGACGTCCCGTCGGTCGGCAACGCCTCGAATACCCTGCTGGCCCGCGTGGACACGAAGCTGTCCTGTCGTCTCGCGCCCGGACAGGATCCGGAACGGGCCATGGCCGCACTCGCGCAGCACCTGCATGACCACGCCCCCTGGGGGGTGCAGGTCGAGGTGACCATCGGCGAGCGCAACCCCGCCTGGGTCATGGAACCGGGTGGCCAGGCCTGGGACGCCGCGATCGGGGCCCTGGCGGCGGCCTATGGGCGGGACCCGGCGATCCTCGGCTGCGGCGGCTCGATCCCGTTCGTCGGTCCGTTCAGCGACGCGTTCGGGGGTGCCCCGTGCCTGCTCGTCGGGATCGAGGACCCCGCGTCCAACGCCCACGGCGAGGACGAGTCGCTGCACCTCGAGGACTTCGCGAAGGCCTGCCTGACCGAGGCGTTCCTGCTGGGCGGGTTGGCCGGGTCAGCCGCGACCGGTGGCGAAGGCTGACGACGCGGTCGCGCCGTTGACGGGGCGCGACGTCGGCTGGTCGACGCGGATGGGGCCACGCCGGTCACGGGAACGCGTCCGTTCGCGACCCGCCGGGTCCGCGGGCGCGCGACCCGTGGGACCCGAGCGGCGGACGGCGCGGTAGCGCTCGGCGGCCTGCTCGGCACGCGCCATGCGGTAGGCAGCCTGTGCCTGCTGCGGCAGCATCGTGGTCATGGTGGTGACCTCCTCCTGAGGTGGACCGATGTGAGCGGGTTCGGATCGATCCACGCTTCGTTCGAGAAACATCGTACCGCTTCGTTCGATACTTGTCGAACCTCTTGACATCGTACTTTCGTCCACCATGCGATGGTTGATCGAACACCTATCTGTTCGATGACGAACCAGGACGTGGACGGGTACGGTGCAACCGTCCGAGATCGGTCGAAGAGATGACCGGGAGATGGCCGTGCGCGTCGTCGACCTGCGCAGCAACCCCGCCGCGTCCAGCCTGGAGGTCAGCGTCCAGGCGTCCGCGGCGGCGGAACTGCTGCGCCTGATCGGCGTCGTCGTGGCCACGGACGGCCCGAGCGACTACGACGTCGGCAGGGATCGCATCGAGTCCCTACGCACCCGGGTCCCCGATGATCTGCTCGAGGACATCGCCCAGCTCGACCGCTCGTCCGGCGGGACCGCCTTTCTGGTGCTGTCCCTGCTGGCCGCCGATCTGCCCGGCCCCGGTGGCGTCCCCGAACTCCTCGAGGCGCTCGGGACGGATCCGGCCCGGAGTTGGCGGCTCCTGCTGTCGCACGAGGCCCAGGAGTTGGTCGCCGGCGACGATGACCTGCCCGCACGGGTCCTGGTCGGCGACCCGGACGCCATGCGGTTCATGCGGGAGTGCGCGGACGACACCGGCTGCCCGGACAGCATCGCCCGGCTCATGGCCGCCGACCCGGTGCCGTACGGTCAGCGCATCGCGGGCGTGGTCGAGCGGTTCGACGCGGCGATCTGGCAGGACCTGGACCGCGAATCGATGGAGCCGATCCACCGGGACGTGGCCTACCACCGTGACCGACTCGCCGCGGGCGTCGACCCGACCGAGGTCATCCTCGACGCCACCAACGGCTACGAACTCTCCGATGATGCCAAGGTCCGTCGCGTCGTGCTCCTGCCGAGCTACTGGATGCGGCCCTGGCTGGTGGTCGGGCGCCTCGGACAGGACACCGAGGTCATCTCCACCGTCGTGGCCGACGAGTTCCTGGCGCTGCCGCCGGAAGCGCCTCCCCCCGCGCTCATCAAGCTCTTCAAGGCCCTGTCCGACGAGAGTCGCCTGAAGCTGCTCCGACGGATGTCGTCCGGCCCGATCAGCCTGACCGAGGCGACCGACGCCCTGGATGTCGCCAAGGCCACGGCGCACCACCACCTGTCGATCCTGCGGCAGTCCGGGATGGTCGCCATGCGAGGATCCGGCCGCTCCACGCGGTACGCGCTCCGCGAGGATCCGGCGACGACGGCCCGTGACGCCCTCGCGACCTACGTGCCCTCCCGCCTCTGACGGCCCGCCGCTGACGGACCTCGCCGGGTCGGGACGCGGGCCGGCGCGGACCGCATCCGCACGTCAACGGCCGTGGCACCGCGGGGCCTTCGACCCACCGCACCCGGGACCACCGCCCTGCCGGTGCGACATGCGCACGTACTACGGTAGGGAGCCGTCATCCGACGGCCCGTCACCGCTCGGCCCGTCGCGATCGGCAGAGAGGCTGTCTGTGGACACATCTCCACCGCCCGGCGACCCGACCCTCCGGTCCCTGTGGGAGCTCGGGGATGAACTGTTCGCGGTCCTCGATGCCGACGGGCGTCCACAGGTCGCCAACACCGCCTGGACCCGCGACCTCGGGTGGAGCCCGCGGATGCTGGCCGACCGCCCCCTGGTCGACCTGGTGCACCCCGAGGACCGTCAGTCGCTCGCAGACGGTCTGAACGGCCTCGATCACACCCGCGGCACCGTCGCGGTTCTCGAGATCCGCATCCAGGCCGCCGACGGCCGTTACCACGATCTCACCCTGCGGCTCCAACGCTCCCCGACCGCTGGCGTCTGCCTGATCGCACACGACGTCACCAGCGAGCGCAGCGCCCAGCGGGAGCTCGACGATTCCGAACGACGCTTCCGCTTGGCCATGGAGCACGCACCGATCGGGATGGCACTGGCGGACCTCAAGGGTTCCTGGATCCGGGTCAACGATGCCCTGTGCCGGCTGCTGGGTCGCAAGCGGGAGGAGCTCGTCGGGCACGTCGTCGACGAGGTGACCCACCCCGACGACATCGAGCGCAGCCATGCGGAGATGCGCACCCTGCTCTCCGGTGAGCGGGACCACTTCACCTTCGACAAGAAGTACCTCCATGCGGACGGACACGCCGTCGACGTCGCCGTGACCGCGTCGCTGGTCCGCGATGACGACGGCAAGCCGCTCTACATCATCGGACAGCTCGTCGACATCACCGAACGCATCCGGGCCGAGGCGCGCCTCCGCGCCACCGTGCAGGAACTGCAGCGCGCCAACGAGGCGCTCGAGAACTTCGCCACGATCGCCTCCCACGACCTCAAGAGCCCGATGGCGATCGTCCAGGGGTTGCTCCAGACCATCGTGACCCGCTCCCCCGAGGCCCTCGGCGAGGGTGATCTCGACCTGCTCCGCCGCGCGCTGGCCCACGCCTCGACACTGACCGGCGCCATCGACGGGCTGCTGGAGATGTCGCGCACACGCACGCGGCCCCTGCAGGTCGGATCGGTCGACCTCAACCGGACCTTGGACGAGGTCCGCGATCTGTTGCACGACGACATCGAACGCGAAGGGGCAACGATCGAGGGCAGCGACCTACCCATGGTGGATGGAGACCCGGCCCTGCTGCGGCTGTTGCTCCAGAACCTGGTCGCCAACGCCATCAAGTTCCGCCAGACCGACCGTCCACCGATCGTGACGTTCGACGTCGATCGGGACGGGGCATCATGGGAGCTGACGGTCTCGGACAACGGACGCGGCTTCGAGGAGCAGGACGAGGAGGTGATCTTCGAACTGTTCGGGCGGACCGGCGACGGCGAGCGCATCGAGGGAGCGGGGATCGGCTTGGCGACGTGCCGACAGATCGCCGATCGGCACGGAGGCTCGATCCGTGCGATCGCGATGGACGACGGCGCCCGGTTCGTGGTGCGCCTGCCGGCCGACACGACCACCGCCTCGACCGACCCGACCGCCGCCTCGAGCTAACGACCACCCGACGCACCACCCTCCCCCACCACGCAACGGCGTGAGCCCATCGGTTCAGACGCCGAGGTCACGACGTTCGAAGGTGAGGACCGCCACCGCCAGGGCCGCCACCGCGACCAGCGCGAGTGCCCCGAAGCCGACCACGTCGATGCCCTCGACCAGCGGGTCCCCGGCCAGGAACCAGGCGAAGGGGCTGACGGCCTCCAACCACCGGCCGTCCTCGAGCAGGGGCGCGAGCGCATTCGCCACGTAGCCGATCACCGCGGCGCCCGCCCCGACCGCCAACCCGATCACCCGCCGGCCGGTGGCAGCACCCGCGGCGAACGTGAGGCTCGACAGCGCGAGGACCAACAGGAACAGCCCGAGCCCCCCGGCGACCAGGCCGGAGAACGCGACGTCCATCCCGGTCC
Source organism: Nitriliruptoraceae bacterium (assembly GCA_041685735.1). GTDB lineage: Bacteria > Actinomycetota > Nitriliruptoria > Nitriliruptorales > Nitriliruptoraceae > CSSed11-175R1. Next base: position 102,003 of record JAWLFE010000003.1, on the reverse strand, counting down.
CCACGACCAACGTCACGACCACGGTGCTGAGCACGATGACGGTGACGGCCAGCTGGATCACGAGAGTCGCGTAGCGCTCGAGCAGCACGCGGCGGCGGCTGACGGCCGAGCTCAGTTCGAGCTCGAGCGAACCGTCCTCCTCACCACCGGCCAGGGTCCGGGCGGCGAAGGTGATCGCGAACACCAGCAGCAGGATCGGGCCGAGCAGGGCGTAGACGGTCGACTCGAGGAAACCGGAGGCCGACCCCAGCTGGTCGTAGCCGAGCGCGGCGACCAGGCCCTCCGGCATGCTGCCGATGAGGGCGTCCATCTCGGAGACGTCCATCACGTCGTAGAAGCTCGCGTAGATCGCGCTGACGATGGCCACCGCGATCGACCACAGCAGCAGCGACCGTCGTTGGCCGTACAGGACCCACCGCAGCACACTGCCGGGACGGGCGATCCCGGGGCTCGCGGCGGCGGGGTCGGTGTCGGTGTCGGTGGCCGTCGTGGACGGCGGTCGGTGGGTGTCAGTGGCCATCGGCGGGCACCTCCTCATCGGTGCGCAACTCGGCGGCGGGCACGCGGTAGTGATCGAGGAACAGGTCCTCGAGTTCACGGTCGTGCGCGGACCACCGCAGCACCCGGTGGGGCGCGGCGGCCTTGAGCAGCGCGTCCGGTTCACCGCGGAGCACGCACGTGACCGTCGTCGTGTCGTGCCCACCCTCGACCTGCAGGTCCTCGACCGCCGGCAGGTCGCGGAACCCCGCCGCATCGACGTCGCCGGCGAAGGTCAACGACACCTGCTGCCCGGCGTGCTGACGCAGCGTGCGGACATCGTCGAGGTCCACGATCCGCCCCTGGCGGATGATCGCCACGCGTTCGGCGACGACCTCCACCTCGGAGAGCACGTGCGACGACATGAACACCGTGGCACCGTCCGCCTGCGCCTCACGCACGAGCGTCAGGAACTCGTGCTGCAGCAGTGGGTCCAGGCCGCTGGTCGGCTCGTCGAGGATCAACAGCTCCGGGCGGTGCATGAACGCCTGGATCACGCCGATCTTCTGCTTGTTGCCCTTCGACAGCGACCGGATGCTGCGCGAGGTGTCCAGACCGAACCGCTCCGCCAGCACCGGCAGTCGCGCGAGCCCGGCCCCACCGCGCAGCCGCGCCAGGTGTTCGAACAACTGCTGCGAGGTGGCACGTCCGTCCATGGCGAGCTCACCCGGGAGGTAGCCGATCCGTGCCCGCAGCGCGGGACCGCCTGCGGCCGGCGCGTGGCCCAGCACCTCGGCACGCCCGGCGGTGGGGCGCAACTGGTCGAGCAGGATCCGGATCGTGGTGGACTTCCCGGCCCCGTTGGGCCCCAGGAACCCGAAGACCTCCCCCCGATGGATCGTGACATCCAGGCCATCCAGCGCCCGGGTCCTGCCGTAGTCCTTCACCAGTCCCTCGGTGCGGATCACCACCTCGGCGTCTGTGTCAGCGCTCATCGTTCGTTGTCCTCCCGATCAGCCCGCCGCGGCGACGGCGAGGTGTCCTGCCCGTCGGAGCCGTTCGGATCGAAGGCATCGCGGACTCGTGCGTAGAGCTCGACGGGCAGCACCCCCTTGGCCAGGACCTCGGAGGCGGGAACCGCCCAGGCCCCGAGCTGCCGTGGGTCCCCGGTCAGATCGATCCCGAGGATCCGGTTGACGTGCTCGTGCAGCACGAGGGACCCGAGCGACCACAGGGTCAGCACCACGGCCCGGCCGCGGGGATCGTCGCTCGGCGTGATCAGACCGGTCGCGACGCCCTGCTCGAGGTAGTCGACGGCGTCCTCCACCAGTTCGTCGACCAGCTCCGCGACGTGGGGAGAGCCGTCCACCAGGGTCCGGGCGAGGTAGCGCAGCAGGGGTGGACCATCGCCGGCATCCCGCAGTGCGGCGACGGGATCCAGTCCCGCTCCGGCTGCCGCAGCGCGCTGCTTGCGGTCACGGACCAGGGCAGCGACGTGCTGATCGCAGGCCACCCGCAACGCATCCTTCGAGCCGAAGTGGTGGATCACCAGTCCCGCCGACACCCCCACGTCCGCCGCGATCGCACGGATCGAGGTCGCGTCGACCCCTGCGTCGGCGAAACGGGTGATCGCGGCGTCGCGGATCCGAGCCCGGGCGGTGAGGTCGGGCGTCGTCTCCTGCGATGATGGCGGAGCTGAACTCATGGTCAGCCAACTATACGCCTGTTCAGTACCCCAGGTCAAGGTCCGGGTCGATGCTCGGGTCAAGGCCCGGGTCAAGGGCACCGCCGCCAGGGCAGGTCCGGGTCGAGGTGTTGGTCAACGGCAGCCGTCAGGGCCGATCCAGCCAGGCGCAACGGGAGGCGGTCGCACTATCGTGGCGCCCGTGACCCGCACGGTCCCACCAGGATCCTCGACGAGCCTGCCGGGCCCGCCTGCCGACAAGTGAGCACTCCCGTGACCGATCAGACACGCCGACCGACCAGCCTGGCCGTGCTGACCAGCGGCGGCGACGCCCCCGGCATGAACGCCGCGGTCCGCGCGGTCGTCCGGACCGCGGTCCACAAGGGGATCCCGATCCACGCGATCCGCGAGGGCTACCAGGGCATGGTCGAGGGCGGTGACTACATCCAGCCGTTCGGGTCGTCGGACGTGGGCGGCATCCTGCATCTCGGCGGCACCGTCATCGGCACGGCGCGATGCCAGGACTTCCGCACCCCCGAAGGCCGGCAGCGGGCGGCGCACAACCTGCTGGAGCGTGGCATCGACTCCCTCGTGGTCATCGGGGGCGACGGGAGCCTGACGGGTGCCGACACCTTCCGGCGGGAGTGGCCCGACCTGCTGGCCGCCCTGGTGGCTGACGGGCGCATCGACCAGTCGGTCGCCGATGCCCACCCGACGCTGTTCCTCGTCGGCCTGGTCGGCTCGATCGACAACGACATGTTCGGCACGGACATGACGATCGGTGCCGACACCGCGCTGCACCGCATCACCGAGGCGATGGACGCCCTGCACAGCACGGCGTCCAGCCACCAGCGCAGCTTCGTCGTCGAGGTCATGGGACGACACTGCGGCTACCTCGCCATGATGAGCGGCCTGGCGGCTGGCGCGAACTGGACCTTCATCCCCGAACGTCCCGCCGACGCCGCGACCTGGGAACAGGAGATGGCCGACTCCCTGCATGCAGGGCGGGAGCAGGGTCGTCGCCAGAACATGGTGGTGGTCGCCGAAGGCGCCCACGACACCGACGGCAACCCGATCACCGCCAAGCGCGTCCAGCAGGTCCTGGAGGAACGGCTCGGCGAGGACACCCGCGTCACGATCCTGGGGCACGTGCAGCGTGGGGGTGCGCCGAGCGCCTTCGACCGCAACCTCGGGACCCTGTGTGGGCACGAAGCCGTGGAACTTTTGCTGCAGGCCAGCCCCGACGACGAACCCCAGCTGATCGGGATCCGGGAGAACCGGATCGTCGCGTCGCCGCTGATGGGCAACGTCGAACAGACGAAGCAGGTCGCGGGCACCATCGCCAACGGCGACTACGACCGGGCCATGCAGCTGCGCGGCGGCAGCTTCACCGAATCCTGGAACGCCTTCCACACGATCGTGCGAGCGGCGCCGAGCCCACCGGCACCCGGGGCCCGCAAGCTGCGCCTCGCGATCCTGCATGGTGGTGGTCCCGCCCCCGGCATGAACGCCGCGGTGCGTGCCGCCGTCCGGCTGGGGATCGACGCGGGACACACGATGCTCGGCGTCAAGCGTGGGTTCGAAGGGCTCGCCGCGGGCGAGATCAGCGAACTCGGCTGGATGGACATCACGGGCTGGACGGCGCGGGGCGGTGCCGAGCTCGCGACCAGCCGCATCAAGCCCGATCAGGCCCCGCTCGGCACGATCTCCCGGCAGCTGCACAAGCACGACATCGACGGGCTCCTGATGATCGGGGGGTGGGCGGGCTACGAGGTCGCTCACGCGCTGCACACCGGCCGCGCCGGGTCCGGACTGGACCTGCCGATCGTGTGCCTCCCGGCGTCGATCAACAACGACCTGCCGGGCTCCGAGCTGAGCATCGGCGCCGACACCGCGCTCAACAGCATCATCAGCAACCTCGACAAGATCAAGGAGTCCGCCGTCTCCACCCACCGCTGTTTCGTGGTGGAGACGATGGGACGCGAATGCGGCTACCTCGCGCTGATGAGCGGGCTGGCCTCCGGGGCGGAGCGGCTCTACCTGCCGGAGGAGGGCATCTCGCTGGACGAGCTGGCGGTGGACGTCGACTGGCTGCGCAAGGGCTTCGCGGCGGGCAAGCGCCTGGGCCTCGTGATCCGCGGCGAAGGCGCGGATCCGATCTACACGACGGCGTTCATCCACTCGTTGTTCGAACGGGAATCCCGTGGCTTGTTCGACGTCCGCGAGTCGATCCTGGGCCACATCCAGCAGGGCGGATCGCCGAGCCCGTTCGATCGCATCCAGGCGACGCGGCTGGCGCAACGCTGCATCAGCCACCTGATCGAGCATGCCGAGGACGGCGGATCCGGCAGCGCCATGGCCGGCCTGCAGGGGGGCCGCACGACCTTCACGGACCTCGGCGAGTTCACCGACCTGCGGCACGAGACCGCCGAGCGCCCCAAGCACCAGGCGTGGATGGACATGCGCCCCATCGCCCGCGTGATGGCCCGACCCGAGGTCCACTGACCGCCGTGCGTGGCGGCCGGGGCCAACGGCTGCAGCATCAGCCCGGTGAGCCGTCCCCCCGCGCGAGGGCGATGACGAGCGCCTGAACCGTCGCCGGGTCGTCGAGGCGGTCGCCGTACAGGTCTCGGACCTGGTTCATCCGGTAGCGCACGGTCTGCGGATGGATGTGCAGCGCGTCGGCGACCTCGCTGCGGCGGCCGAGGTGGAGCAACCAGGCCCGCAACGTCTCGCGCAGCCGGCCCGCCGCGCCCGGCGACAGGTCTCGCAGCGGAGCCAGGACCTCGTCGCGCAGGTCCTGCAGCGACGCCGGATCAGCGCCGACGACCAGTTCAGCGAGGTGGTCGGTGACATCCAGCACCTCGCCATCGACGTGGCCGAGCAGCTGCTGCGCGCGGACCGCGACCTGCAGCGACTCGCCCGCCCGCGTCCAGGGTCGGGGCGGGCCGATCACGGCACCGCGCCCGCCGAGCACGCGGCGGAGGTAGGCACGGGTCCGGACCACATCCGCCACGAGCAGGACGCTGGTCGCCTCGAGCCCCTCGTCGGCATCTTCCCGGCTACCCAGCAGCATGGCGTCCGCACCGGCAGCGTCCGCCGGCACGTGGAGGGTCATCGAGTCCAGGTGAGGGAGGGTGTCGTGGACCCGCGCCGCGGGCAGCAGCACGGCCGTCAGCGTGTCCGGTAGCGGCCAGGCCGCCTGCTCGGCGAGTTCGACCAACGTGGCCGTCGGAGCGCCGACCAGCAGGGTGCGACCGAGCAGGTCGCGCTGCTGCTGCTGGCGGCGCCCGGACGCCGCGACCTCATCGGCATGGCCGGCGACGCTGGCAGCCGACAGCTCGTCGATGTAGGCGAAGACCAGCTCGGCGAAGCGGGCGACGACCGGTGCGGGTGTGCCCTGCTCGACCGCGATGGACGACATCTCCCGCCACGACACCCGGGCGCCGACCCGGTAGGCGGCCAACAGCGCATCTGCGGTCCGGTCCGACAGCGCTTCGCCGCGGCCGAGCTCGTAGGCGCCCCGACGCGCCGCGTCCAGCGGCGTTGCACCCGGGTCCTGCGGGTCCGGGGCCAGCAGCCGCAGGAACGTGTCGAGCGCGGCCGCGATGGCCTGCGCGATGTCGCTGGCGATGTCGCCACGCAGTGTGCGGGCGTACTCGGGCACCTCGTCGGTCACCGCCGCCAGGGCCAGGTCCGCCGTCGCAGGCAGCTGTGCACGGAGCAGCGCGACGATCTCCGTGCTCAGCAGCGCCTCGCCACCGACGTCCAGCGGCTCTGGGCCCGCCATCGTTGTCTCCAGGGAACAGTCGAGGGCGTGAAGTCCACCCTTCAGGCACAGGATACTACGCACTGAGAGTGACACGCTGCCAGCATGTTCACCACACTCGCTCCGACCACCGACCGCCTCCGCGCGGGACTCCACGGCCTCGCCCGAGCAGCGGCGACGCCCCTGGTCCCCGGCGACTACCTGGATCTCATCGATCCGGTGCGCTCGCGCGCGCAGCTGCGGGCACGGATCGTCGCGGTCCGGCCCGAGACCCCCCACGCCGCCACCATCGTGCTGCGGCCCGGTCCGGGGTGGCGCCCCCACGTCCCCGGGCAGTACCTGCGCATCGGGGTGGACGTCGACGGCGTCCGGCACTGGCGCGCCTACTCGCTGACCTCACGACCGGACGAGCAGGACCGGAGGATCAGCGTGACCGTGACCGCGATCCCCGACGGGACCGTCAGCGGCCATCTCGTGCACCACGCGCAGCCCGGTGAGCTCGTCCACCTCGAGCTGGCGACCGGCGACTTCATCCTGCCCGCGACCCCGCCGGACCGGGTGCTCTTCGTCACCGCCGGCAGCGGCCTCACCCCGGTGCTCGGGATGCTGCGCAGCCACCTCGACGTCCTTGCCGACGTGGTCGTGGTCCACAGTTCCCCGACCGCCGACGACGTGCTCGCTGGCGACGAGCTGCGCGGGCTGGCCGCGGCCGGACGCATCCGGCTGCTCGAACGCCACACCACATCGCACGGTCGCCTCGACGCCGGGCAGCTGCACGAGCTGGTCCCCGACCTCGCGCAGCGCGAGACGTGGGCCTGCGGGCCCGCGGGGCTCCTCGACGCGCTCGAGGACCACTTCACGGCGAACGGCCTGCTCGAACAGCTGCACATCGAACGCTTCCGCCCGGCGATCATCGAAGCGGGCGAGGGCGGGACCGTGACCTTCCTGGGTACCGGCCGCGAGGTCGAGACCGACGGCGCCACCTCGCTGCTCGACGCGGGCGAGGACGCCGGCGAGCTGATGCCGTCGGGCTGCCGCATGGGTATCTGCTTCGGCTGTGTGGTGCCGCTGAGGAGCGGCGCCGTCCGCGACCTGCGAACCGGCGAGGTCACGGTGGCCGCGACCGGCGACGACGTGCGCGTCCAGACCTGCATCAACACCGCAGCCGCCGCGTGCGAACTCGACCTCTGATCCGCCGCGGCCTCTGCGCCGCGCCGATCTCTCGACGGCCCTGATCTTCCACCGAACCCCCGCATCGCCCTCAGCGTCCCACGGGCCCCGGCCTCACATCGGCCCCCCCGGTCCCTCCCAACCTCCCCGAACCACGACTCCCCTGGAGCCTGCCATGACCGCTCTACAGAACAAGACCCACGATCCGACCGCCCACCTCAGCGCCGACGACATCGAGGAGCTCGGCCGCGAGCTCGACGCCATCCGTGCCCGGGTGATGGACAGCCGGGGCGCGCACGACGCGGCCTACATCCGCAGGGTCATCGAGGTGCAGCGCAGCCTGGAACTGGTCAGCCGCATCGTGCTGCTCGCGTCGCTGTTCCCGCCCGCGTGGCTGGCCGGCACGCTGGGCCTGAGCGTGGCCAAGATCCTGGAGAACATGGAGATCGGCCACAACGTCATGCACGGACAGTGGGACTGGATGCGTGACCCCAAGATCCACTCGACCGAATGGGAGTGGGACCACGCCTCACCCGCCGAGCTGTGGAAGCACTCGCACAACGAACTCCACCACACGTTCACCAACGTGCTGGGCCGCGACAACGACCTCGGCTACGGGATCATGCGCGTCGACGAGGACCAGCGCTGGCACCCCGTCTTCCTCGCGCAGCCGCTGTTCAACCTCATCAACGCGTTCATGTTCGAGTACGGCATCGCGGCCTACGACCTGGAGGTCGGCAAGGTCATCAAGGGCCGCAAGGACAAGGGGGAGTTCCGCCGTCAGGGCCGCAAGGTGCTGGCCAAGATCCGCCGGCAGGCGACCCGCGACTACGTCGTGCATCCGCTGTTGAGTGGCCCCTCCGCACTGACCACCCTGGCCGCCAACGCCACGGCGAACGTGGTCCGCAACGTGTGGACCCACTCGGTGATCATGTGCGGCCACTTCCCGGACGGCGTCGAGACCTTCGAGAAGACCTCCATCGAGGGCGAGACCCGCGGCGAGTGGTACCTGCGCCAGATGCTCGGCGCCGCCAACATCGATGGCGGCAAGCTGCTGCACATCATGACGGGCAACCTGTCCTTCCAGGTCGAGCACCACCTGTTCCCCGACATGCCGAGCAACCGCTACCAGGAGATCGCCCCGGAGATCCAGGACCTGTTCGAGCGCAACGGCCTGACCTACGTCAGCGGCTCGATGCCGAAGCAGGTCGCCTCCGCCTGGGCGAAGGTCATCCGCCTGTCGCTGCCCAACGAGCTCCTCGACACCCTGTCGGGTGCGGAGCGCGGGACGGCAACGACCGATGATGACGCCCGAACGACGCCGGTGGTCGAGGCGGCCTGACCCCGACGACGCCGGCGCCAGAAACTGGGCTGTAGCCCAGTTTCTGGCGCCCAGAACGTCACGTGGGGAAGCCACCCGACGGTTCCTGGGATGTCACCCAGGTTCTGGCGCTCACGGCCGCTTCTGCGCATCCATCCGGCCCTCCCCAGCACCTGCGGCCGGACTCACCCGACGCTGACCCGGATGGTGTGGTGACCGGTCGCGCCATCGGGAGCCGGTGGTGCGACGTCCGCCGTCTGCGGCTCGCCGTCGGCATCCGACGCACGGACGCGCAGGACATGGTTGCCAGCGGTCGCCTCCCACCGGTATAGCCACTGCCGCCAGGTGGTGGACGCGAGCTCGTCCCCGAGCTCCGCAGCCTCCCACGGGCCGTCGTCGACCGACACCTCGACCGCTGACACCCCCCGCTCGTCCGACCAGGCCACCCCGGCGACGGCGACCGTGCCGGGGTCGACCGACGCACCATCGCTCGGGACGTCGATCCTCGACTGGGTCTTGATGGGACCCTCGGCGGCCCACCCCCGGGGCACCCAGTAGGCATCGAAGGCATCGAACGTCGTGAGCTCGATCTCCGAGAGCCACTTCGTGTCCGACACGTAGCCGTACAGTCCGGCGATGACCAGCCGCGCGGGGAACCCGTGCCGCGCGGGGAGCGGTTCGCCGTTCATCCCGACCGCGATGATCGCGGGCCGGCCGTCGAAGGCCACCTCCACCGGGAAGCCGCCGGTCCACCCGTCCACCGAACGACCGACGATCTGGTCGGCGGCGGGCTGGACCCGGGCACGGTCCAGCACCTCGGCGAGCGGCACGCCCAGCCACCGGGCCGTGCCGATCAGATCGCCGCCGACCTGGTTCGACACGCACGACAGGGTGACATCGACCTCCGTGTCCGCGAGGTCGAGCAGTTCGTCGAAGGAGAGTTCGAACGGCTGATCGACCATCCCGGTGATCCGGATGCGGTGGGTGTCCGCATCGACGCGCGGGATCGTGAACGCGGTGTCGATCCGGTAGAAGTCCTCGTTCGGGGTGATCAGCGGCGAGATGCCCTCGACCTCCAGGGAGGCGCCGGCCGGGGGTGGCGGGAGCGGTCGGCTGGGGCTCGGCAGGGTGGTGCCGACCCGCGCGACCGTCGCGGCCGCGCGGTCCTGCAGGAACCGTCCGGTCGTCAGCAGGACCCCGGCCACCGCCGCGGTCGACGCGGTCCAGGTCAGGAAGCGCCGCCGCGTGGCCATGGCCTCGTCGATCGACCTGTCCGGAGCCGGGGGTGACGCGGGTCCGGACGCGGAGCCGGTCGCCGACGCGGCTGCGGGCCCTGACGCCGCTGCGGATGCCGGCGCCGCTGCGGGTGCCGACGCCGCTGCGCGCTCCGGTGCGGGTTCGGGCGTCGGGGTGATGACGGTCAGCAACCTGCGGAGCGTCGCAGCGCCGGCGATGACACCGGCGGCACCAGCGAGCACCGCGGCCGTGGTCGTGATGGCGGCATCGCCGGCGCCGGCCAGCACCCCGGCCAGCCCGAAGGCCGCGAAACCGAGCGGAACGACCATCGGTCGACGCAGGCCGAGGATCCCGATCGCCGCACCGGCACCCGCCATCACGGCCGTCATGCTCGCCAGCAGCACGAGCCGGTTCGCGCCGCCGAACGTGTCGATGGCCAACCGCACGATCCCGCCGGGCGTCGAGGCGATCACCACGTCCCCGACGGCGATGAACAACGACCCGGCCCCGGGCAGCAGTCCGAGGACGAACTCGGTGGTCCCGACCGCGAGCGCGACCGCGACCACCCCGGCGATCGCTGCACGGACGCGGGTCATCCGCCCACCTCCGCCGACCACAGCACCGTGTCGGGATGGAACTGACTCCACGCGAACCAGAAGGACCGGTGCGATGCCACGGCATCGGTGGCAGAGACGACGCGCAGGCCGTCACCGTCGAGATGGACCGTCAGCCCGTGGCTCGTGACCTCTCGGCCGGCGAGCAGTGCTCGCCGTGCTGCCTCCGCCGGGAAGGCGACCGGCTGGCCGTCGACCACGGCCCCGACCACCGGCTCCTGCACGGGCAGGCGCGGGTCGACCGGCCCGACCGGGAAGATCGGACCGTCGTCGTCGCGCCCGCCGAGGGGGTCCAGGGGGTAGGTGCGCCCGATGCCACCGTCCTCGGCGAGGATGCGCGTGTCCGGATGCTCGTCCTTCCACGCTCCCCACGTGCTGGCGACGACGCTGATCTGCGGCAAGGTGACCTCGGCATCATGGAGGGGACCGGAGCGTGCCTCACCGGTGAACGTGTCGATCAACGACCACGTGGTGAGGTCGTACATCATCTTGTTCGAACGCGACAGCATCCCGGTTGTGCGCAACACCGCCGGCTCGAAGCCGTCCGGCACCTCGCCGGTGAGGTAGGCCTGCGCCGATCCACACAGTGTGCAGTACGGGATGCCGAGCTCGTGACCGGCCAAGGTCAGGTTCACCAGTTCATGGATCTCCATCTGGTGCTGTGGGAGGGCCAGGGCTTCCCCGTCGAGCACGATGCCGAACACCACACGGTCATCGGGGTACCAGTCCCCACCGCCGGCATCCGTCAGGGCCGGATCGTCGAGCGCGGGGATGCACCCGAGGGGGCAGGGCGACGGATCACCGGGGTCCCGGTCGTCGATGCGGACCCCACCCCAGCTCACCCACCGCCAGTCGACATCCGAGGTGTCATCCTCGAAGAAGGGGCGCCAGGCGGGCTCGATCCGGAGGAACAGTTGGCTCTTGAGCTGTCGGTAGCCGTCCCAGGCCGGCAGGTCCCACGCGAGCAACAGGTCGGACATCGCCACGAACGGATGCGCGTCGGGCGACACGGCATCCGGCGCGACCCCCGTCAAGGTCTCGAAGGCAGCCACGATCCCGTCGGACAGCTCCTGCCCAGGCGGCGCGAATCGCACCAGATCGGCGAGGAACCAGCTCACCCGGGCATCACCCGACGCCCCGACGGTCTGCAGGGTCGCGGGGTCGAAGCGCTGGTGATCACGATCCTCGATGATCTGCTCCAGCGCCGCGGTGACCTGCGGGGCCAGGGGAGCATCACCCGTCGGCACATCGGCTGGCGGCGGGGGGAAGGCATCCGGACCCGGGAACGCAACGACCGTCTCATCCCCGGCTCCCTGCTCCTCAGCGCCCTGGGTTCCCTCGCCCGCAGCCGCTGGCTCGTCGGCTGCGTCGGTCCCTGGCCCCGAGCATGCGGCAGCGATGAACGCGACCACGGCCATCGCTGCGGTCAGACGCTGGTGCCGGGTTCCCACGGTCGCCTCCATCGATGTGTCTGGCGTTCGACGTCGACCCGAGGTCCCCGGTCAGGACAGGTCTGCGGCACCGAAGGCCACCGAGAACGGACGGCACCAGATGACCACGGTGTCGTAGACGTCCAGATCGACATCCGCCGGGATGTCGTAGTTCTGGTTCCCCACGTTGCCCCGCAGGGCGCCGAGGTCCACGTAGTCCGCGTCGAGGTCAGCGTCGGGGTCGTCCGCATCCGCGGCCGTCAGGTACACGAACAGGTTCGGCCCGTTGGTGGATTCGAAGTCCTCCAGGCGCAGGGTGCGCGAGCCATCCTCCAACTCGTAGACCGTCGCGTCCCCGGTCACGGTGTAGCGGCTGCGGGAGACGAAGTCGCCGGTGGCCAGGGCCACCGGTCCGGTCGTCTCGGGCGCATCATCGGCCATGTTGTCGGCCGCGTCGTCGGCCGACCCACCAGCCGCTGTGGCGTCACCATCCTCCATCGCTGCGTCGTCCGCCCCACCGGCGTCTCCCGCGGAGCTGGCATCGTCGGAGGCATCGGCCTCCGACCCATCAGCTGGCGGGTCGTCGGCCGTCGGCTCCTCGGTCTCTGGCGAGGACTCCACCACCGGGAACTCGTCGTCGACGACGTTGTCGTAGAGCAGTCGTTGTGGTTGGAACACGACCAGCACGACCACGACCGCGACGATCGCCGCGACGGTGATCGCGCCGAACAGCACCGGCCGGGCGCGCACGCGATCGCGCAGGCTCGGCTTCTCCAGGGTTGACATGGGACTCGACCCTCACAGATGGGATGTTGCCGCCCGGCGCGACAACCTCGATGTTCCCAGTAACCCAGACCGACGACAAGCCCTTCGAAACCAGGGATGAAATCGCGCGAAAGTCGTCACCGACCCCCTGGACAGCCCCACCCGGGCCTACGATGCGCCGATGGCCCCGTCACCGGCAGCATCCGATCCTCCAGCGACCGCGGCCGCGCAGGTGCTCATCGTCGACGACGAGCCGATGGTCCGGGAGGTCGTCGCGCGCTACCTCGAGCACGATGGCCACCACGTCACGGTCGTGGCCAACGGCACCACGGCGCTGGACGAACTCGCGCGCCGATCGTTCGACCTGGCCGTCCTCGACCTGATGTTGCCGGGTGCCGACGGGCTGAGCATCCTGCGCGAGATCCGGCGGACCGGGAGCCTGCCCGTGATCGTCCTGACCGCCAGAGGGGACGAGGGCGACCGGATCCGCGGCCTGCAACTGGGGGCGGACGACTACGTGGTCAAACCGTTCTCACCCCGCGAACTGTCCGCCCGGGTCGCGTCGGTGCTCCGCCGGTCGGGCGTCACGGCGCCGACCGGGATCCTGCGGTTCGGGGCGACCCGCATCGACGAGGCGACCCGGGAGGTACGCGTCGACGGTGAGCTCATCGACCTCACCCGCCGGGAGTTCGATCTGCTGACCTTCCTCGTCCATGCGCCGCGCCAGGTCTTCACCCGCGCCCAACTCCTCGAGCATGTCTGGGACTCGTCGCCGGAGTGGCAGGACCCGGCAACCGTGACCGTCCACGTCGGCCACCTGCGGCAGAAGGTCGAACCCGACCCCGGGCGTCCGCAGCACCTCATCACGGTGCGCGGCGTCGGCTACCGGTTCGACCCGTGAGGGCCCGCGTCTCGATCACCGTGGTGTTGACCGGGCTGGGGTTCGCCGCCCTGGTCCTGATCGTCAGCGAAGCGGGGATGCAGGTCGAATCCGACGACCGGTTCCTGCTGTACGGGGTGTTCGCCGCCTCGGTCGCGCTCGCGGGAACGATCGGTTGGGGACTGACGCGGCTGCACCGGCGTCTGCCGTCCCTGCGGTGGACGATCCTGGTCGTCGCGGTCGCCGCGGTCGCGGTCACCGGTGGGGTCGTCGCCGCCTCCGCCGGCGCGATGTTCCTGGCGCCCGCGGACCTGCGCGTGGTGCTCGCGGCCCTGTTCCTCGGCACCGGCCTCGGGGTGATCGTCGCGGTTGGCGTCACGGGCCCGTTGACGACCGACCTGCGCACCCTGGCCGATGCGGCCAGACGCGTCGCCGAGGGCGACCTGACCGTGCGGACCGAGGTGCAGCGGGGCGACGAGGTCGGGGAACTGGCGGCGTCCGTGGACCGCATGGTCGGGCAACTGGCCCGGCTCGAGGACCAGCGGGAGCGGGGTGAGGCCGCACGGCGGCACCTGCTGGCGGCCATCGGCCATGATCTGCGCACCCCGCTGGCCAGCATGCAGGCGGCGATCGAGGCGATCGAAGACGGTGTGGCCCCGGACCCGGATCGCTACCTGCGGTCGATGCGCGGTGACATCGATCGACTCCGCGGCATGGTCGACGACCTGTTCGTCCTGTCGCGGCTGGAGGCCGGCGAACAACCCCTGGACACCATGCCGGTCGACCTCGCCGAGGTGGCGGAGGGAGCGGTGGAGGCGGTCGCGCCGCTGGCCGCGCGCCACGGGATCGAGGTCCGGCTCACCACCGACGCGACCGATCTGATCACCGGCGATCCCCTGGCGTTGGACCGCGTGCTGCGCAACCTGCTCGACAACGCGATCCGGCACGCACCGCCAGCATCGACGATCGAGGTCAGCGTCCGTGAGCACGATGGCGCGACCACCGTCCGGGTGCACGACGAGGGCCCCGGCTTCCCACCCGGGTTCGTCGCGCAGGCGTTCGAGCAGTTCTCGCGCGCGGACCCGGCCCGGGAGCGACCCGGGGGTGGCGCCGGGTTGGGCCTGGCCATCTCCCGCGAGCTGATCTCGGCCCACGGTGGGCGGATCTGGATCGAGCCCTCAGCGGGCGCCGAGCTGGCCTTCAGTCTCCCGGTCCGGGACCCCGCCGACGACGCCCGGCCCCGGCCCGGGGTCGGATGAGGAGCGACGCCGGCCCACGAGCAGCCAGGCGAACGCCCCCAGGGCCAGCAGCACCCCGCCGACGGTCGCCAGCAGGGCGAACGGCCGCGGTCCGGATGCGGATGACCCGGCGTCCCAGCGATGCTCGGGCTGCGCGGCGGTGAACAGGACCGTCCACCTCGCCCCGTCCAGACCGAACGTGGCGTACCTCGGATCCTGATCGTGCAGGACCGTGATGCGCACATCCACGAGCTCCACCGGCTGCTCACAGGTGAACGTCAGCTCCGCACCGTCCGCGAGCAGGTCCGCGGCGGGACGGGCTGTCCCAGCGCAGGCGCGCCCATCCTGCAGGACCTGGACATGATCGAGGAGGTAGGCACGCAGGGCCGGTGACGCCGACAGCTCCCGGATCTGCGCGGCGGTCGGCTGGGCCCCTTCGTCCTCCAGCAGGAACGCCTCCATCGCATCCTCGGGGAGCAACCCGACGGCCGTGCCGATGGCGGCAGCATCGTCGGGCGGCGCGGACAGCTCGATCGTGACGGTCCGTCCCTCGGCCGACAGGCGCGCGGTCGGCGGCCCGAACTCCCCCGACGGATGGGCGAGGGCACCCGCACCGACACCGACCACGAGCACACCCACGACGATGACCGCGCCTGCGGCACGGACAGCGGCGCGTCCCAGCACGGTCCGCAGCGGACCCACACGCAGCATCGGAACGTGGCGGTCAGGCACCCGACGTGTACAGCTCGTCGATGACCTCGGCGTACTTGCTGTGGATGACGTTGCGCTTCAGCTTCAGCGACGGGGTCAGCTCCTCAGACTCCGCCGTCCACTCCGCCGGCACGATCCGCCACTGCTTGACCTGCTCCACGCGCGCGAGGTGTTCGTTGCCCGCGTCGATCGCCCGCTGGACCTCAGCGATCACCGACGGGTGGTCCGCGGCCGCGGCGACCGAGGTGAACGGCGCGTCGTTGGCCCCACACCACCCCGGCAGGACCTCGGCGTCCAACACGATGAGGGCACCGATGAAGGGACGGTCATCACCCACCGCGCAGATCTGCGCGATGATCGGCGATCGTTGCTTGATCACCTCCTCGATGTTGTTGGGGGAGAGGTTCTTCCCGCCGGCCGTGATGATCAGCTCCTTCTTCCGGCCGACGATCCGGACGTAGCCGTCGTCGTCCATCGTGCCGAGGTCCCCGGTGTGCAACCACCCGTCGGCATCGACCGCTTCGGCGGTGGCATCGTCACGTCGCCAGTAGCCCGGGGTGACGATGGGGCCGCGGGCGAGGATCTCGCCGTCGTCGGCGATGCGGACCTCGATGCCGGGCAGCGGGGTCCCGACCGTGCCGATCCGAACCTTGCCGGACTCGTTGGCGGTGATCACGGCCGTCGACTCCGTCATCCCGTACACCTCGAGGATCTCGATCCCGAGTGCCTTGTAGAAGATCAGCAGGTCCGGGCTGATCGGTGCCGCACCGGAGATGGCGTAGCGCAGCTCCGACAGGCCGAGGCCATCGCGGATCTTGGAGAACACCAGCTTGTCCCAGATCGGCAGCTGGGCCCGCAGCGCCAGCGACGGCGTCCGCCCGCCCATGCGGGCCTCGACGGCGGCGGTGCCGGCCGCGATCGCCCGCCGCGCCAACGGCCCCTTGCGCTCGTCCGCGTCGATCTTCGCCAGCAGCGCGGCCTGCATCTTCTCCCACACACGTGGCACGGCCATGAACATCTGGGGCCGCGCCTCCTGCAGGGTCTCGAGCACCTGGGCGACCTCGCGCACGAAGTAGACGGTGCCACCGATGTTGATGCCGTTGTAGTGGGTCGTCATCCGCTCGGCGACGTGGGCGAGCGGGAGGTAGGAGATGCCCCGTTGTCCCGGCTGCATGTCCAGCAGGCCCTTGACCACCTCCAGCATGTACAGCAGGTTCTGGTGGGTGATGATCACACCCTTCGGGGGGCCCGTGGTCCCCGAGGTGTAGATCAGCGTGACGGCGTCGTCGGGACGCACCGCCCGCCACCGCGCCTCCAGGGCACCGGCGTCCTCGTCCAGGGCCGCGCGGCCGGACGCGAGTAGATCGTCCCACGTGGACACGCGGGGATCGTCCGTGTCGACACCGGTCGCATCCACGACGATCAGGTGCTCGACCGCCAGGTCGTCGGCGACGGTCAGCCACCGGTCGAGGAACGCCGCATCCTCGACGATCGCGACCCTGGCGTCGCAGTTGCCGGCGATGTAGCCGACCTGTTCCGCGGTGAGCGTGTTGTAGACCGACACCGGCGTCGCGCCGGCCAGCAGGGTCCCGATGTCCGCGATGACGTGCTCGGGGCGGTTGGTCAGCATCAGCGTGACGAAGTCGCCCCGCTCCACCCTGAGCGCTGCCAACCCCAACGCCACGATGCTGGCAGCGTGGCGGTACTCGGACCACGTGAGGGTGGTGAACCCCTCACCGTCCTTGACGACCAAGGCCGGCTTGCCGCCGTTGGCATCGCAGGTCGCCATGAACACGTCGATCAGCGTGCGTCCCTGCGTCCGATCGACGATGGCATCCCGCTCATGCAGGACCGCCTGATCGACCACCGCTGTCTCCGCGTTCATCCGCACTCCTCCCGCTTGCATGGAGTTGAGCCTGCGCGACCACACAGGTCAAGGGTTCCGCCGGGAGGGCGACGACGGGTCTCCCGGACCGAGTCGGCGTGGTCAGCTGCCTCGCCCCGCTCGCCGGGCGATCACGCGGTGGTGGGGCGAGGCACGTTCGCGAAGGCCGACAGCTTCAGCCAACATGGGACCTGGCGGCGGATCTCCTCCGGCGCGATGATGCGCAGCGAGCCGGCACGAAGCGCCCGCTCCCACGAGACCTCACCGATCCAGACCTTCGTCAAGGCCTCGAGTGAGGCTTCGATCCTGGCGGTGACCTCGAAGCCATGATCGACGTCGCAGAGGTCGACGTGGCCGTCGTTGGCGACCACCCACCAGTCACGCGCGTCCGGCCGTGCGTCATGGAGGTGGAAGGCGAGCACCGTCCGGGTCTCGGGCATGGCGTCGAGGTCGAGGTTGCGGTGCAGATCCCAAAGCAACAGGTGCGGGTCGAGGTGTTCGTCGCCGAGCTCGGGCATCCAGCGGATGCCCCAGGCTCCCAACGCCTCGACGGTGCTGCGCAGCTCCTCTCCCGCGGGTGTGAGCTCGTAGGTGACCCGGTTGGTGTCCTCGTGGCGCTCGACGATGCCGGCGTCGACCAGCGTCCGCAGGCGCTTGGTGAGCAGCGCCGTGGACATCCGGGGCACCCCACGGTGCAGTTCGTTGAAGTGTCGGCTGCCCTCCAGCAGTTCGCGGATCACGAGCAACGTCCACCGTTCGTCCAACAGATCCATCGCCCGTGCCACCGGACAGAACTGTCCGTAGGTGCTCATCGCACGGCCGCTCCTCGTGGTCGCGGGACTTCGACCCTACGGACCGAGCTGGCGCCGTGCCACCGGTCGTGCGCGCACTTCACAAGTTGAACTAGTCGCGGCGTCGGCCGGCCATCCATGCTCATCTCGTTCGCTTTGAACGGGCCGCCGCGCGACGAAGATCGAGGAAGGAGAGCAACATGTCTGCATCGACGACCGAGCCGACGATCCAGGAGCAGGCACCCCGGCTGCTCAGCCACGCGGCCGGCTACGCCAGCCACCGCACGATCGGGATGGGGCTGCGGACCGGGCTGATCGACGCTTTGGCGCAGACCAGGCATGGGCGGACGCCTGACGAGCTCGCGGAGTCACTCGACCTCGACCCGTACTACCTCGACGTCTGGTGCCGCTCCGCGCTCGGGGCCGGGGTGTGCCAGCGCGACGGGGACCGCTACCGGCTCGCCCCCCACATGGACACGCTCCTGCTGGACCGGACCTCGCCCGCGTACATCGGCGGCGTGTTCCTCGTCTTCGAGCAGCACGAACTGTTCGATCGGTTCGAGCAGGTCTTCGGTTCCGGCGAGCGGCTGTGGTGGGACGAGACCAGCCCGGAGTGGATCGCCGGGGTCGCGGGGACGGGCGCACCCTTCTACACCCGACTCATCCCCGGCGGCCTGGCTGAGGTTCCCGGCCTCGAGGATCGGTTGGCGGTCGGAGGCCGCATCGTCGACACGGCCTGCGGTGCTGGCAACGGCCTGATCCGTCTGGCCGATCACTACCCCGACTGCGAGCTCGTCGGTGTCGACGGTGACGCCTATTCGATCGACCTGGCCGAGAAGCGCCTCTCGGAAGCGGGCGTCAGCGACCGGGTCACCCTCCAGGTGAGCGCGTTGGAGGACCTGCGCCTCGACGAACCGGCCACGCTGATCATCAACAACATCTCGATGCACGAGTGCCGCGACACCGAACGGGCGACCGGTCGGGTCCACGACGCGTTGGCGCCGGGCGGCTGGTTCATCATCTCCGACTTCCCCTACCCCGACACCGACGACGGCCTGGCCAGCGTGCCCGGTCGGATCATGACCGGCATCCAGTTCTTCGAAGCCCAGATCGACGATCAGCTGCTGCCCCGCTCCGCGTACGACGAGTTGTTGACGCGCCACGGGTTCACCGACCTGGGGTCGGTCGAGCTCACCCCGGTCCACGCACTGACCTGGGGACGTCGCTCCTGAGCGGTCGCCCGGGTCGTACGAGCAGGGTCCGTCAACGCTCGGCGGCAGATGGCTCCGGGAGGCGTGACGCGTCCGGACGCCAGGCGTGGGTCACACGATCGCATCCACCGCGGCCGCGATGAAGATCGTCGCGAGGTAGATCGTCGAGTAGTGGAACAGCCGCATCGCGGCGGCGATCGTCCGCGAGCGTCGGAGCCGGTGGGCGAGGATCAGCCACGGGACGGTGAGCGCCGGGCCCACCACCGCGAACAGCCACCCCACACCGCCACCGGCGACGTACAACAGCACCACGGACAGCAACAGGTAGCTGTAGAGCAGGATCTGGCGGGTCGTTTCGTCGTTCCCGTGGGTGACGGGCAGCATCGGCAGGCCGGCGGCTGCGTAGTCCTCCCGGTACTTCATGGCCAGCGCCCAGAAATGCGGTGGGGTCCACCAGAACACGATCGCGAACAGCAGCCATGGCCGCACATCGGTCAGCGAGCCGCCGGACACCGCGGCCCAGCCGGTCAACACGGGAACGCACCCCGCTGCGCCGCCGATCACGACCGCCTGGCTGGTGCGCCGCTTCATGCCGAGCGTGTAGACGAAGACGTAGAACAGGATCGCCGAGGTGGCCAGGAGTGCCGCAACGACGTTGACGAAGGCCGTCAACCAGACGAACCCGGCGACCCCGAGGCTCAGGCCCAGGACCAGGGTGCCCCGGGGCCCGACCTCGTCACGGGCCGTCGGACGCGCCGAGGTCCGGGCCATCCGGCGATCGAGATCTCGATCCACCAGGTTGTTCAACGCGTTGGCGCTGCCTGCGGACATCGTGCCGCCGATGAGCGTCGCGACCGTCAGCCACGTCCCCGGCCACCCTCCGGCGGCCACCACCATCGCGGGGACGGTCGTGATGAGCAGCAGTTCGATGATGCGCGGCTTGGTCACCAGGATGTAGCGGCGGATCACATCCACCCGGCTCGCCGCGGGCACCCCTCCGTCCGGCGGTGCCGGACGGGGCGTCTCGTACCGGCCCGAGGCGTGCATCGGCCCCACGGGCGCATCGAGATCCGTCGGCGACTCGGAGAACGAGGCGTCGTTCACCGGCTCGACCCGCGGTCATGTCCTGCGCGGCGGGCTTCGCGCCACATCCGGACGCCGAGGACCGCCAGCACGACGCCGACCCCGATCGAGGTCACGTACAGGACCAGGTGCACCGCGATGAACGCGGCCGGGAACCCATCGGAACTGCGCAGCAGGTTGTCGATCCGGGTCCCCCAGACCCAGAACTGGAACAGCGCCACGGCCACCAGCAGCATCCCACGCCGGCGGTGCCGGGCGGTCGGGACGAGCAGTCGCTCGCCATGATCGGTGTTCTGGAGACTCGCCACCTTGGGTCCTGCTCGCGGGCGTCGTCCCGAGGGTACGCGCAGCTCCCCACCACCCGCGACCGGGACGGGGACGGGGCCGGCGGCGGTACCCTGCCGCCCATGCCCACCGGGACCGAACCGCTCGAGATGCGCCGGCTTCGCCGGTTCGCTCTGGCCGCGATCATCACCAACATCGGCATCGTGATCACCGGCGGTGCCGTGCGGATCACCGGCTCGGGACTCGGCTGCCCCACCTGGCCGCGGTGCGACGAGGACAGCTTCGTGCCGAGGGCGGGTGGCGAGCACACGACCTGGCAGACCGCCATCGAGTTCGGCAACCGCCTGCTGACCTTCGTGGTGCTCGCGGCGGCGATCGCCGTGTTCGTCCAGGTCCGGCGCACCCGACCGCACACCCGGACCGTCGAGGCCCTGACCTGGGGCCTGCCGCTCGGGATCCTGGGTCAGGTGGTGCTCGGCGGGATCACCGTGCTCACGGGGCTATCGCCCTACACGGTCGCCGCCCACTTCCTGCTGTCGATGGTGCTGATCTCCATCGCGGTGGCACTGCACGAGCGGGTGCGGCCCACCGACGGCCATCCACCCGCCGGTGCGGGGATCCGGCACGCCACGACCGCACTGGCCGTCGTCGGTTTCGTCGTGCTGATCCTCGGGACCATCACCACCGGCGCCGGGCCACACGGCGGTGATCTGTCCGCGCCCCGGTTCGGGATCGACATCCGCCTGATCGCGATCGCCCACGCTGATGCGGTCTGGATGCTCGTCGGCCTGACGGTCGCGCTCGTGGCGGTGACCTGGCGATCGGGTCCGCCCCGGCTGCGCAGCGCGCTGCGCAGCCTGCTCGCCGTCGAGTTGCTGCAGGGAACGGTCGGCTACACCCAGTACGCGCTCGGCGTGCCGCAGTTGCTGGTCGGCCTGCACGTGATCGGCGCCGCGGTGCTCTGGGCGGTCCTGTCGGCCGCCTGGATCCGGGCCCGACCCGTCGCGTCCGAGCCGATCGCAGCCGGCCTCGCCGACCCGCCACCCATGGCGGTGCCGACCCCCGACCGGCCGTGGAGCGGGGATGTGCCTCCGAGTGGACCCACAGACCTCCCCACGCCCCGGTGAGTGGCCCGCCGCTGCGGCTGGTGGTCATCGGGGACTCGACGAGCTTCACCGATGCACACGGACCACAACTGCCCGACCATCCGGACCTCTACCCGAACGTCGTCGCCACCTCCCTGGAGGCTGCGCTCGGTCGGGCGGTCGAGGTGACGGTCGTCGCCCGCCCCGGACAGACGGTGCGTGACGCCGCCCGCGCGATCACCAAGGACCGCCACCTGCAGTTCGACCTCGTGGCGCGGGCCGACATCATCGTCGTGGGCGTGGGCAGCTTCGACCACGCCCCCGCCGGTGTGCCACCGATGATCGAAGCGGTCGTTCCCTACCTGCGTCCCACCTGGGTCCGCCACGGCGTCCGGCAGGAACTCCGCACCTGGTACCCGCGCTTGGTCGGTCTCACGGGCGGCCGACGGACCCGGACCCCTGCGCCTGAGTTCCGCCGGCTCTTCGCCCTGCTGCTCGACCAGATCCGGTGGTTGACACAGGGTCGGGCCGCCGGCGCGGTCATCGGCCCGACCAGCCATCGCTCCGCCTACTACGGCCACCGGCATCCGCGGCATCCGGCCAACGAACGGCGACACCTTGCGCTCGCCGTCGCGCACGGCTTCGCCGCGGTCCCGAGCTGGGCCCACGTCGTGCCGCACGTGGCGAACCTCAACGACGACGGCATCCACTGGCCGGGCGTGGCACACCGATCGGTCGGTCGCGCCGTCGCGGCAGCCCTGCTGCCGCAACTCGAGGGCACGGCGCCGACGATCGGGCGACCAGACGGAGCCGGGCGGGGCAACGAGCCAGCGTCAGGCCCGGTCAGCGAGTGACGGGCATCATCCGCCGGCCACGACCGTGCCCACCCCGTTCATCACGGGGTGCACGACGCACAGGAAGTACCACTCCTCGGGGAGTTCCTCCCAGGTCAGCCCGTCGGGATGGACGTAGACGTCCTCGATCGGTCCGGTCACCAGATCGGACTCCGCGAGGATCTCGGTCCCGCGCTCCGGGTCATCCCGCGTGCCCGCGAGGTCGGTGATCTGCACGTTGTGATCCACGCCGGCCTCCCGGTTCTCGAAGACGAACGAGACCGGATCGCTGACCTCGCCGGGTTCGACCTCCCAAGAGTCGACCGGTTCACAGCTGCCCTCGTCGCCGAGGCAGAACTCCTGCGAGTTCTCCGCGGCGATCACGGGTGCGCCGTCGGGGACGACCAGGAGCGGCTGGACGTTGATCATGCGGTCCGCATCATCGACGCCACCGATCAGGCCCGCCCCGATGGCCGCACCGGCGAGCAGCGGCAGGAACGCCGCGAACACCACCACCGCTCGGCGGGGGGTGTCCAGGCGGTCCTGCCCGGCAGAGAGGCTGATCGTGAACAGGATGCCGGCGGCGGCGACCGCCGCCAGCATGGTGGCACCCGACTTGGTGTTGAACAGGAACAGCGCGGCCATCGAACCGATGAACGCGGCCATCGACAGCAGGATGATGACCGGGATGACGATGGGCAGCACGATCCGGGAGCGGACGTCGTTGTTCACGGTCGGTCCTTGTGGGGGTGCACGCCGGTGCACCCGTCGGTTCCGGTCGGTTCAGGGGCCGTCATACGACCGGCGCCCGCTCGAAGAACAGGATGACCAGCGTTGCGGCGTAGAGCAGGAGCGCGAGGAACAGCCCGCCGTAGAGCATGCGGCCGAACAGCTTCGAGTCGAACTTCAGGTGCATGAAGAAGCTCACCACCATGACGAACTTGATCACCATCAGGATCACCAGCAGCGGGATCGCGATGCTGCCGAAGTCTACGAAGTAGGTGGAGACCTCCAGCGCGGTGAGGATCGCCAGCATGATCGCGATGTTGACGTACTCACGCGGCGTCGGATGGTGCCCATGGGACGCGTCGGTCTGGGCGTCCTGCGTGTCGCTTGCGCTCACGGATGTTCCCTCCACGTTCCCGATCACGGTGACGGGCACTAGCCGACCGCGATCTCCGGGATGAGGTAGACGACGGTGAAGATGACGACCCAGATGATGTCGACGAAGTGCCAGTAGAGCCCGATCATCTCGGTCTTGACGTCCTGGTTGGCCTTGACCTTGCCGGTCAGCGACAGCGCATACAGGCTCAACAGCATCAGGATGCCGACGAACACGTGCAGGCCGTGGAACCCGGTCAGGACGAAGAACGAGCTCGCGAACGGCGACTGCGTGAGGTTGAGCCCTTCGTTGTAGAAGGTCGTGAACTCGTAGACCTGACCGCCCAGGAACACCGCGCCCTGCCCGGCGGTCGCCAGGATCCACAGTCGCATCCGACGCAGATCGCCACGTGCATGCGAGTTGTGGGCGAGCACCATCGTCAGGGAACTCATCAACAGCACGAAGGAGCTGATCGAGGTGAACGGGATGTCGAAGATCTCAACGCCCGGCCCACCCGCGGTCGTGGTGATGTAGAGCAGGTACGCCGACACGAACGCACCGAAGAACAGGAACTCAGACCCCAGGAACGTCCACATCGCGAGCTTGCGATGATCGAGTCCCAGGGTCGTCGCTTGGACGTCTGCCGCCACGTCTGCCGCCTTGTCGGTTCGCCGGTCGCGGGGCGGGAGCTGCCCGCCCGCTGCCGGGGGATCGTCTAGTGGGTGGGTGCGCCCGTCATCGGGCGGTCATGGAGTTCGTCGGGAACGTCGTCATCATCGCCCTCGGCCAACGGCTCGACGATCCAGCCGAAGTAGCCGACCACCAGCCACACCAGGCCGAGGCCGAGCAGCCACGGGTTGACGAACAGCAGGCCGTAGCCGAGCGGGAAGAACGCCAGGCACATGATGAACGGCCACAGCGAGTTGTCCGGCATGTGGATGTGCTCGTCCGCATCATCCTCCCCAGCGTGGTCCTCGGACGCACCGGCGGGGACCGCGATCGGCACCCCGGACTCGTCCTCGGCGTACTTGCGGTGCCAGAACTCGTCGCGGTGGGTCACGGTCGGGATCTTGTCGAAGTTGTGGTGCTTCGGCGGTGAGGACGTGAGCCATTCCAGGGTGCGTGCGTCCCAGGGGTCGAGCCCCGCGTCCTCGCCGCGCTTGATCGAGGTGAGCAGGTTGTAGAGGAACACCAACGCGGATCCGGTGAGCACGACGACGCCGGCCGTACTGAGCAGGTTGTACAGCTCCACGGTGCTGCCGAGCTCGCCCGGCAGCACGGCGGTGCGTCGCGGCTGGCCCAGGAGCCCCGACATGTGCATGGGGCCGAAGGTGAGGTTGAAGCCGAGCAGCCAGGTCCAGAAGTGCACCTTGCCGAGCTTCTCGCTCATCATCCTGCCGGTGACCTTCGGGAACCAGAAGTAGATCCCGGCGATCAGGCCGAACAGCGCACCCCCGAACAGCACGTAGTGGAAGTGGGCAACCACGTAGTAGGTGTCGTGCTGCTGGGCGTTGTGCGGGACGATCGCGTGGGTGACACCCGACAGCCCCCCGATGGTGAACATCGACACGAACCCGATCGAGAACAGCATCGGCGTGGTGAACTTCAGCTTGCCGCCCCACATCGTGAAGACCCAGTTGAAGATCTTGATCCCGGTGGGCACCGCGATGAACATCGTGGAGAGCGCGAAGGCGGAACGGGCGACCGGACCGACGGCCGAGGTGAACATGTGGTGCGCCCACACCCCGAAGCCGATGAACCCGATCGCGGCGCCGGCGAAGACGACCGCCGCGTAGCCGAACAGCGGCTTCTTGGCACCGACCGGGAGGATCTCGGACACGATCCCCATCGCCGGCAGGATCATGATGTAGACCTCGGGGTGACCGAACAACCAGAACAGGTGCTGGTAGAGGATCGGGTCACCACCGCTGCCGGGCTGGAAGAACTGGGCCCCGAACAACGTGTCGAACTGCAGCATGAACAGCGCCACCGCGATGACCGGGATCGCGAACAGCAGCAGGAAGTTGGTGACCAGCGACATCCAGATGAACACCGGCATGCGCATGAAGGTCATCCCGGGTGCGCGCATGTTGAGGATCGTGACGATGAAGTTCACCGCCGCAGCCAACGAGCTGATCCCGAGGATCTGGATGCCGATGGCGTAGAAGCCCATGTTCGACACGCTGTCGGATGCGAGCGGCGCGTAGCCGACCCAGCTGCCGTTGGGCGCACCGCCGAGCAGGAACGAGCTGTACAGGAAGATCCCACCGAACAGGTAGACCCAGTAGCTGAAGGCGTTCAAGCGTGGGAACGCGACGTCCCGCGCGCCGATCATCAGCGGGATCAGGTAGTTGAAGAACGCCGCCGACAACGGCATCACGACCAGGAACACCATCGTGATCCCGTGCATCGTGAAGACCTGGTTGTAGATCTCCTCGGTGAGCAGGTTCTGCTCGGCCTGGACGAGTTGCGCCCGGATCAGCCCCGATTCCGTCCCACCGAGCGTGAAGAACACGAGCGTGGTGAAGAAATACATCACGCCGATGCGCTTGTGGTCGGTCGTGCCGAGCCAACTGAGCAGACCCTTGTCCGATGCGGGCCGCAGGGCCTTGGCGTCCGTGGCTGTGCTCATCGTGAGGTTCTCCTCGAGCTGGGCTCGTGGTCGAGCGGCCGGGCGTGGGGTGTCAACGCGGTCATCGCGATCATTCGAGCGCCAGGAGGTAGGCCACCAGCGCGTCGATCTCGTCCTCGGAGAGGTCGAGGTTCGGCATGCCGATCCCGATGTCGTCGTACTGCATGGCCTTCATCGAGTTGGGGTCACGCAGCCACTGGCGCAGGTTCTCCTCGTTCAGGTCGTGGATCGCCCCCGCGAACTCCTCACGGCTCATCAGGTGGGTCAGGTCCGGACCGGTGTTGGGGTTGCGCGCCCCGTCCTCCCACACCTGGTGGCAGGAAGCGCAGGCGTTGCGGTCGCCGAGGTCGTGGTACAGCTCACGACCGTCCGCCGCCAACGTGCCGTCTTCGGGCGCGGCGGCCGGCGTGGTCTGCTCGTCGATCCAGGTCTGGAAGTCGGCATCGGTCATGGCGACCGCACGGGCGCGCATGTTGGCGTGGGAGAGACCGCAGTACTCGGCGCACTGGCCGAGGTAGCGGCCGGGTTCGTCGGCCTGCAGGTTCAGATACGTGGTCTGGCCCGGGACCATGTCCTGCTTGCCGGCCAGACGCGGGATCCAGAACGAGTGGATGACGCCCTGGTTGGCCGACCGGGCCGGGTCGGCGGCCGTCATCTCCAGGCGCACCGGGGTGTCGACCGGGATGACCAGTTCGTTGGCCGTGTAGATGTCGTGGTCCGGGTAGTGGTACTCGAACCACCACCGGTGCCCGATGACCTCGACGACCAGGAACTCGTCGTCGGGTTCGTTCATCTGGCTGAAGATCCCCTGGACGGTCGGCACCGCGATCCCGGCGAGGATCAGTGCGGGGATGACCGTCCAGACGATCTCCAGCCGGGTGTTGCCGTGGACCTGCTTGGGTAGCGAGCCGTCGTCATCGGACCGGGTCCGGAACTTCACGACCGAGTAGATGATCAGCCCCTGGACCAGGACGAAGACCACCAGCGCGATCAGCGCGACCGGCACGATCAGGTCGTGGGGTGCCTGCGCGAACGGCCCCGCGGGATCGATCGCGTTCTGCTCCGCGTCACCGCAGGCGGCCAGCAGCGCGGCCAGACCCAACAGCAGCATCGAGGTGGCACGGGACCGGCGGGGGCTCGACTGCCGGGAGATGGTTCGGTCACGCAACGTGAGCTCTCCTGTGGCTGGTTCACGCTTCCGCCGCGCGACCGTGCGGTATCGCGGTGGAACGGGGACGAACCCGGGTCCCTGCCCCGTCGCTCCCCGCGGTCGGTGCCCCCTGCTCCGGGGACCGCGCGACGACGGGAACGGGACGGGCCGGGCCGGTACGGCCCACCTCGGTCGGGAGGATGGTAGCCGTTCGACCGGGTCCGCTTCCAACCGATGGTCCGCCATGGTCAGGGTTCCCACCGGAACGTGCGCGCGGCGATCAGGATCGCCACGATCCCCCACCCCGCGAGCACC
This sequence comes from Nitriliruptoraceae bacterium, assembly GCA_041685735.1. GTDB lineage: Bacteria > Actinomycetota > Nitriliruptoria > Nitriliruptorales > Nitriliruptoraceae > CSSed11-175R1. Next base: position 74,336 of record JAWLFE010000003.1, on the reverse strand, counting down.
CCGACCGCGCCCCCCGCGATCCCCTGCCCCGCGGCGCCGACACGCAGGACCTCACCGAGCGCACCGACCGGCAGCGCCTGCCCGACGACGGCCACGGCGGGCGGGAGCGCAGCGGCGTCGAAGACCACCCCACTGACGAGCAGCAGGACCAGGAATAGGGCGTTGGAGACGGCCAGCGTGCCCTCGGCCCGTAGCGACCCGGCCAGCAGCAGCCCGATCGCCGTGAAGGTCACCGCCCCGAGTGCCACGCCCAGTGGCAACGCCAGCACCCCACCCGCCGGACGCCAGTCCAGGAACAGGGCCGCGACACCCACGACCAGCGCCGACTGCACGGTCAGGATCGCCGCGACCGCCAGGCCCTTGGCCGTCAGGAAGCCCCACCGGGGCAACGGCGTGCCACCGAGCCGCTTGAGCACGCCGTACTTACGCTCGAAAGCCGTCTGGATGGCGACCGCCACCAGGCCGGTCGCCGCGACGGAGATCGCCAGGACCCCGGGGACCAGGAACTCGACCGCCCGCTCGTCACCGGTCGGGAGCACATCCACGCTGGAGAAGAACACGAGCACACCGAGCGGGATGCCCAGGGTCACCACCAGACTCTCGGCCGAACGGACCAGGAGCTTGGCCTCCATCCGGGCCTGCGCGAGGACGGCGCGGGCGTAGGGCGTCGGTCGTGCGGGCGGGGCCACCTCTGCGGTCATGCGCCCACCTCGTCCGACGCCCGGAGCCCGTCCGGCGCACTGGGGTCGGCCGGCGCGTCGGGGTCGGCCGGCGCGTCGGGATGGGCCGGGTCGGCCGCCGGCGCGTCGTCGGTCAGCCCGAGGAACACCTGCTCGAGGCTGCGCTTGCCCGCCTGCAGTTCACCGAGGCGCACGTCATGGTGCGCCAGCCAGGTGGCCAGCCGGGCGACGAGCGCCGGATCGTTCGGTGCATGCACGACGTAGTGGCCCCCGCGAACCTCGATGACCTGGACGCCGACCGCGGCCCCGAGGTCGACGGTGTCCAGCCCGGGGCGCGCGGTGAAGGTCAGTTCACCGCGGTCGCCGTGGGTCAGCTCATCCGGGGTGCCGAGCGCGATCAGACGGCCGTGATCGATGATCGCGACGCGATCGGCCAGCTCCTCGGCCTCGTCCAACAGGTGGGTGGTGAGCACCACCGTCACCCCGTCGGTGCGCAGTTCCCGCAGATGCTCCCAGGTGCGATGCCTCGCCGCCGGGTCCAACCCGGCGGTCGGCTCGTCCAGGAAGACGACCTCAGGACGCCCGACCAGCGCCAGCGCCAGCGACAGCCGCTGCTTCTGGCCCCCCGACAGGTCGCGGAACCGGGTGCGTCGCGCACCGTCGAGCCCGACCCGTTCCAGCAGCGCATCGGGGTCCAGCGGGTCCGCGTAGAAGCTGGCGAACAGCCGCACCACCTCGGCTGGCCTGGCGACCGGGTAGACACCGCCCTCCTGGAGCATCAGCCCGACCCGTGGTCGCAGCGCCGTCGCGTCCCGGCGGGGGTCGAGGCCCAGCACGCGCACCGTGCCCGCGTCCGGGATGCGGTAGCCCTCACAGCACTCGACGGTCGTGGTCTTGCCCGCACCGTTGGGACCGAGCAGGGCCAGGGTCTCGCCACGGCGGACACGCAGGTCCAGGCCGTCGACGGCGACCGTGCCGCCGTACCGCTTGGCCAGGCCGATGACCTCGATGGCAGGCCGCTCTGACGCAGCGTCGGGGGAACGGGGCACGGCGGGGCAGCCTTCGGGTCGTCGGACGCGGGAGGGTACCGACGCGCCCACGACGACCGGCCCCGGTGCGCCGCGTCCGGGCGCGTGCATACGCTCTCTATAGTGTTTCGTTGCGCAGTGGACAACCGCGGCCCTGTTGTGTTTGACTCACAGCTGCGGTCCACGGATCGCCGCGGCCCCGTGTGTCCCCCCGTCACACGGGGCCGTGCTCTGTCCACGTTCCGAGGACCTTCGTGCCATCCGCTGCATCCGACGCCGACCGGCCAGCGACCGACCGGCCAGCGACACACCGGGCAGTGGTCGCCACCGACCACCGGACCGTCGAGGCGGTCGCGGCCCGACTGTGGGAACGTGGGGCGCTCGGGCTCTGGGAACGCTCGGGCGAGGTCGTCGCCTGGTTCCCCGAGCCGGTGGCGCTGGACGCGACGACCGATACCGAGCCGCTCGCCGGGCAGCTCCGGTCGGTGCGCTGGTCCACCGAGCAGGACCGGGACTGGCAAGCCGAGTGGAAGGCCACGATCGAGCCGGTGCGGGCGGGACGGACCGTCATCGTGCCGACGTGGCTCGCGGCGGACCACGTCCCCGAGGAGGATGACCTGACCATCCTGCTGGACCCGGGGCGGGCGTTCGGCAGCGGCCACCACGCCACGACGACCCTCTGCCTCGAGGTGCTCGACGAACTCGACCTCGCGGGGCGGCTCGCCGGCCGCCACCTGGCCGACGTCGGGTGCGGATCGGGCATCCTGGCCATCGCCGGTGCCGCCCGCGGCGCCACCGCCATCGGCGTCGACATCGACGCGGACGCCGTGGCGGCCACCCGCGAGAACGCGGACCGCAACCGGGTCACGGTGGACGTCCGGCACGGCAGCGTCGAGGTGCTGGCCCATCGGGCCGATGTCCTCGTGGCCAACCTCGTCACGGACGTCGTCGCCCAGTTGGCCGTCCCGTTGGTGCAGGCCACCGCGGAGCTGCTGATCGCGAGCGGGATCACGGTCCAGCGGCAGGACGTCGCGATCGACGCGCTGACCGACGCGGGCCTGCGGATCGATGACCGCCGCGAGCGCGGCGGCTGGATCGTGCTGGTCGGCCACCCGACCGCGAGATAGGTCGGCCACCCGGCCGCGAGATAGATCGGCCACCCGGCCGCGAGATAGATCGGCCCACCCGACCGCGAGATGGGTCAGCCCACGTCGCCTCGGTGCGTGGCGGCCGGACGGCCGACCCGGGCGCGTAACCTGACGGATCCCCCACCGACCGAGGACGCGACCGCCATGGCGCTGCGAACGACCGTGCTGTGCATGGCGCTGCTCGCGTTGCTCGCGGCCGGATGCACCGAACCCGACGTCACCCCGGAGGATGGCAGCGCCGCCGGAGATGACAGCCCACCGCCGACCGAGGTCGCCGAGGAGGACGTCCAGCTCCGCGCCCAGATCGAGCGGGTCGACGCTGCGGTGAGCGCAGCGCAGGAGGGGTTGGCCACCGCCCGGTCTGCGGCCACGCTCACCTCCGCGACCTCCGCTGCGCAACAGGCGCTCGATGCCCTGCTGGCCGACGAGGACCCCCCATCCTCCGACCGCGGCGGGCTGCTGCCGTCCCGGACCACGCAGCGCGGTGATGCGACCGTGCCATCCGACCTGCTGACCGAGACCCTGACCGTCGCCCAGGACCGTGGCGGCGAGCTCGGCACCCGGACCGCCGAGGTGCTGCGCGATCCGATCGCGGGCGACCTCGGTGCCTGGCAGCGCGATGCCGGCGGCATGGTGGCGCTCGCCCGGTCGGCCGCCGCCTCGTCGACGAACATCGCCACCCTGGAGCGCACGATCCTCGACCTCGTCGGGGAGGGCAGCCGTGCGCTGGCCTGGACGTTCGTCGCCGTCGACGCGGACGATCTGGACCTCGCGCAGGCGGCCGCCGAGCGGGCGGGCGCCCACCTCGACGTCATCGAAGCCGCGCTCGACGACCTCGACCACGCGACCGGAGCCACCTCCTGATGAGCACCTCCACCGCTGGACGCCGCCAACCGCTTCCCCGCCAACCGGTGGAGGCGATCATCGATGGCTTCACGCACGGCGGCGAAGGCGTCGCCCGGATCCAAGGCAAGGCGGTGTTCGTGGCGGGCACCATCCCCGGTGAGCGGGTGCGCGTGCGGGTGACCGACGACCGCAAGCGGTGGGCGCGTGCGGACCTGCTGGAGGTCCTGGAGCCCGCCGCCGATCGGGTCACGCCGCCGTGTCCGTACGTGCCGGACTGTGGCGGCTGTGACCTGCAGCACATCGCGCCCGATGCGCAGCGACGCCTGAAGACACAGGTCGTGGTCGAACAGCTGCAGCGACTCGGCGGGCTGACCGACCCGGCCGTCCAACCGTGCCGGGCCGTCGGGCCCGACGTCGGCTACCGGACCCACGCCCAACTGCACGGCGCTGACGACGGGCGCCTGGGGTTCCACCGGGCCGGTAGCCACGACGTCGTACCGATCGACCGGTGCCTGGTGCTGACGGAGGCGACCCAGGCGGTCCGCGATGCCGTCGGCGACGACACCGGCGCGATCGAGGTCGCGCTGCGGGCCCACGAGGCGACCGGCACCGCGACGGCGCAGCTGACCCCCGGAGCCGGCCCGCTCGAGCTGCCCGATGGCGGGTTCGACGTGGTGCTGACCCAACCCAACGGCAGCACCGTCGCGCTGCGCGGCGATGGGGAGCTGGCCGAGGAGGTCGACGGGCTGTCGTTCGGCTTCGACGCGTCGTCGTTCTTCCAGGTCACCACCCACGGGGCGCATGCGATCGTCGAGGCGGTCCTGGACGCGGTCGGTCAGGTCCAGGGCGCACTGGTCTGGGACCTCTACGCCGGTGTCGGGCTGCTGTCCCTGCCCCTGGCACGTGCCGGCGCGGAGGTCGTCGCCGTCGAGGGCCACGCACCCGCGGCCGCCCACGCGGTCACCAACGCCGCTTCGAACAACCTCGACCTCGAGGTACTGCCCGAGGACGTCGCGACGATGACCGCCCGCGCCGTCGGTCCCACCCCGGACCGTGATCCGCCGGATGTGGTCGTGCTCGACCCGCCGCGGTCCGGCGCGGGCGCGCAGGTCATCGACGACCTGGCGCGGGTCGCACCGGCCTCCATCGTCTACGTCGCCTGCGACGTGGCCGCGCTGGCCCGGGACACCCGCCTGCTGGTCGATCGTGGCTACCGGCTGCTCGATGCCGTCCCCCTGGATCTGTTCCCGATGACCCACCATGTCGAGGTCGTCGCCACGTTCACCCGGTGAACGCCGGACGCGGTCGGCGGTGCGGAACCTCTACGGTGCACCTGCGGTGAGCCGGCCGGCCGTGGTCGCACGTCACCGACGTTCACGATGGGAGGACCGCCGTGGGACGCCAACTGCACTGCTACGCATACGTCGAAGCGCCCTGGGACCAGGTCTCGCGGCTGTTGGCCGAGGACAGCCGGTCGGTGCTGCAGCACGCGACCGCGGATGCGGCCACCCAGGCCGATCAGCTGTCCCGGACGTTGAAGCTGAAGGTCGCCGGGTTCGAGATCGCCAAGGAGGTGACCATCGAGGTGGGTGCGTTCTCACCGCGGGAGCTGACCCGCAGCGTCGTGCCGCTGCGCTGGCACGCGGAGCGGGGCCGGATGCTGTTCCCGTACCTCGCGGCGGACCTGGAGGTGTCGGCGTTGTCGCTAGATCCCCCGCTGACCCAGTTGACGGTCACCGGGTCGTACGAGCCCCCGCTCGGGTTGCTGGGCGAGGGGGCGGACCGGCTGTTGCTGCACCGGCTGGCCGAGGCCACGATCCACCGCTTCACCTACGAGATCGCCGACGAACTCCGCCGTCTGATCGACGCGCTCCCCGACGACCAGCGGTTCTGACCGACGGGGCTGACCGACGCTGCCCGACGCCGCGCCGCTGGCTGGCGCGGACCACCGCTCAGGGCCCATCTCACGCCGTTCGTCAGGGCAGCGGCCCCTCGGCGGCGCGGGCGGTCGCGACGGCGCGCATCGACAGGCGATCGTCGGATCCGAGCCAGAAGGGCGCCAGGATCGGCCGGACCTGCGCCGTGCAATCCGCGGTCGCCTCCAGCGCATCCACCTCGACCGAGCATGCGACCGCGTCGAAGCTGCGGTCCTGCCCCATCTGCGCGCCGATGACCTGCGCACGCTGGGTACCGAGGTCGAGCTCCAGCACGGGATCACGGTCCTCATCGTAGAACGACTCGAGTTGCAGACCGCCGGCCGCGTCGTTGGCGGTCGCGGCCGCAAGGTCGGCCAGCCGTCGCTGACCGAGGTAGATCGTGGCGGAATCCAGCGCCAACGCACCGAGACCGAGCAGGATGAGGATCGCAGCCGGGAACAGCACCAGCGTGTTGCCGCCGTCGTCACGCAGCCGCTGCTGCCAGGTCCGGTCATGGCGCACAGACGGTCTCCTGCAGCCCGGAGCGGAACGGGTCGATCACCTCGGAGTACACCGAGGCGACGGTGAAGCTGGCCTGGTTCGCGAACCGCGGGACGGCCATCACCCCGATGGTCGTCGACGCCCGGTAGCGGACCTCCGCGCACCTGGCCTGGGCGACGCCGGGACCCTCACCGTCCCAGGCGACCGTGACGTTCTCAGGCTCGCGACCGTGGCCTCGGAACGCCTGTGCGGCCGCCTGCTCCGCGGTGACCTGCAGATCGGCGCCGACCTCGGCTTCCGCCACCGCGCGCACCGCTTCGCGGGCCGCAGCTGAGGTCGCGAACTTGGCGTCGATCACGGACCAGGCGTTCAGGATGATGATGGTTCCCAGCACGAACACCAGGACCCCGAAGATCAGTGCCTCCGCACCGGCCGCGAACCCCTGCTCATCGGCGACCAGCGACGTCCGTGGTCGGGCGCGGTGCGGCGCGGGGGCGGCGGCCGGTTCGCCGCCGTACCTCATGTCCGGAACTCCTCGGTCCGCACCCGCGCGGTCCGTTCGATCGCGTCGAGCGAGAGCCCGTAGCCGACCGTGCTGAGCCCCCGCGCCGGAGACGGGGCCTGGATGGTGACCACCGTGTCCTCACCATCGACCGTGCAGGCCACGACCAGGCTCGGACGCTGGCCGTAGGCACCGAGCCGGTCACGCGCGACCTGTTCGGCGGTGGCACCACCCGGACCGCAACCGACGTCCTCGGCAGCCACCCGCGTCGCGGTGGCGAAGGCCGCGCTCGTCACGATCGACGTCGCGTACAGGTGCAGCAGCACCTGGCTGGCGAACAGCAGGAAGAACAGGAACATCGCCACCCCGAACACCGCGGTGACGGGCGACGATCCGACTTCCGACGAGGCCATCGTCACCGGCTCGGTGACTAGGACGGGGTCTCGACGATGGTGTCGATCTCATCGGAGATGCGGTTGGATGCGTTGCCGAACGACTGGTTGAACACGATGAACATCGTGCCGCCGATCACGGCCATGATCAGCACGACGATCGCTGCGGAGATCACACCTTCGCCGGCGACGTCGTGACGGACTCGGTTCCAGAGACGGTTCATCGACTTCCCCCCTGTCCCGACCCGTGACCGGGTCGGAGGTCGACGCCGGTTCCACCCGCACGATGGACCCCGCAGGCGCAACCTGCGGACACCGTGCCGGTGCCGTCGACCCTCATCGACGTTCCGAGCGTGATGTGGTCACGCTAACAGAATGCATGAAGGGCGTCAGGAGCCGTTTTGCCCCCGGTGGACACCTGCTGGGCGGTGGTGCTCCACCGTCGGACGGCTCGGATCGTCCGTGGGACCACGGGCGTCGTCGGGGACGTGCTGGCCATAGCCTTGCACCAAATGAACCAGCACGAACTATCTGGTATGTTTAGGCCAACCTGGACGTGGAGGGAGGGCGAGATGAACGCGGCCATGTACCTGACCCCGGCCGACCTCCCACCGCTTCGGACCGATACCGCCGCGGCCGCACAGGCGGCCCTGGCCAACCGGGCGTACGCACGCCTCCTCGCTTCCGGGACCGCCGTCACCACCGCCCAGTACGTCGTTGCGTTGGCCGAACGCGGTGTGGGTGAGGAGGCTGCCCGCACGCGAGTCAAGCGGGGCCGCAACGCGAAGCGGCTGATCACCATCACCCATGAGGGGGAGGCGATCATCCCGACCTTCCAGCTGGGACGTGACTTCGAACACCGCCGTCTGGCGGGCGACGTGGTGCACGCGCTGCTGGTGGCCGGCTATGGGCCGTGGGACATCTGGGACTGGGCGGAGAGCCGTAACCCGTGGCTCGGTCGGCGCACCCCGGCCGATGCGATCCGTGCGGGCGACGCCGACGCGGTCGCACGGGCGGTGGCCGCCTCGGTGGGTGAGGGCCCCGACGCGTGAGCGCAGACGGGTGCGGCGATCCCGGCGACTGCCCGGTCCCTGACCCCGCCGATGTGGACCTTCGACGGCTGTCGAGCGCCACCCTGTCGGCCCGCACGCCGTTGCGGCGGGGCCACAAGAGCCGCTACCGCGCGCAGGACCCGGTCCCGGCCCACACGGAGCTACCAGCCCCGACGCTGATGAGCCGGTTCGCTCCGGTGCGCGGCCGGGCACACGTCTACGTGACACGTCGCGAGATCGCGGCGCTGCTCGAGAGCGTGCTGCACTCGCTCGTGCCGGACAGCCCCCGCATCCACTGGCCGCAACTGGACCACTGGTCGCTGTCGCACGTGACGCTCAGCCGCGATGTACGCCTGATCGATCTCCGCGACCCGGCCCTGACCGCGCTGGGACTCGAGCGCAGCCAGCTCGTGGCCACCGACCCCGCCCACGACCCGTGCACCCGACGGTGGGCGGAACGACTGGCTGGACGGTACATCGGTGGGAAACCGACCGTCGGGTTGCTGTGGCACTCGCGTCAGGCGGAGATCCACGCGGAGCAGGGCGTTCGGCCGCTGCTGGCGGACGTGCTCGTCGGTGGACAGACCGAGGTTGCGGTGCTCTGGCCAACGACCCGGCAGCGTCTGCTCGTTGCTCAGGGGGACCCGATACCGCTCGCGACGGGGCGGGGGCTGGCACTCGTCCAGGACCTCGCCAACCTCCTCGGAGCGCCCCCGACTCTCAACGGGCCGGGCAAGCCGTAACGGTGGAGGAGGCAGCCACCGCCCAGGGAACCCACGTGTCTCTCACCGATACCCGCTGAGGCCAGTCTCACGGTCAGCCGAGGAAGTCACTGAGCGCAGCGGTGAACGGGATCCCGATGAAGATCGCACCGGGAAGCAGGGTCGCGACCGTGACGGGGATCCAGACCTGCTGGCCACGACGTTCGATGATCTCGATGAGCTCACGCTGCACGTCGCGACGGATGCTGCGGGCCTCGTTGGCGATCAGCCGCCCGAGGTCGCTGGCCTCACGGTTGAGCGCGAGCACCGACACGAACCGCTCGACCGAGTCCACATCTGCGAGCTCCGCCCACTCCTGGAGTGCCCGTTCCTCGGAGACACCCTGGCGCACCCGACTGATGACACGGCGGAGATCCCACGCGATCGGCCCCTCACCACGACGCGAGACCCGGTCGAGCGCGGCCAACAGGGAGTAGCCAGATCCGAGGAGCATCGCGATCTGTTCCCCGGTGACGGGGAGCTCGAGGTGGATCGTGCGCTTCCACCGATCGGACGCTGCCGTCACCTGCTGCTCGAGCAGCAGGAACGCGAGCAGCATCCCCCCGAGGGTGAACACCAGAGCGACCGCCCCCGGAGGACGGATCGCCACGGCCAGGAGCGAACCCGCCCCGAGACCAGCCAGTGACCAGCCGATCTGGCGGACCCGGAACTCGGTGACATCCAGGTCCGAATGGATCCGGGTCAGACGACGGTCGAGGTCCTCGCTCACCCCGAACAACCGCGAGAACTGCGATCCCAGGCCGCGGGCCAGCGGTCCCACGGCCTCACGGAACGAGTCCACCGACAGCAGCCCGACCCGGCCCCGTGTGCCCATCCCCCCAGGCACGTACGGCCCCAGCCGTTCAGAGAGCGGCCGGCGCGAGAACCATCGCAGCTCGGACAGCAGCAGGGTCAGCCCGGCCCACAGCAGCAGGCCGCTCGCGATCACGAGCAGGGTCACACCGTCCCTCCGTCCTCGGTGAAGACACGCTGCTCCTCGGGGAGCTTCAGCAGCTGTCCCGCCCAGGCCCAGCACAGCGCCATCAGGCCGAACGCACCCAGGACCGCGACCTGTCCCGTGGTGGATTCGTAGGCGGCTCGCCCGTCGCCGATGAGCAGACCGACCAGGGCCATCCCGAACGGCACGATCAGCACGAAGTACCGCGCGAACCGCACGCCGGCCTGCTTGGCCCGGGCATCCTTGCGGCCCTGCAGGTCCTGGATCCGATCCTCGATCAGGGCTCGGAGCCGCTGATCGACGTCCGTCCCACCGATCTCGTGGGCGATCAGCAACGTCTCACAGACGGCATCGGCGGTCGGATCGGCCAGATGCGCCTTGATGACGTTCAGCGTGCGTTCGAAGTCGGTCGAGATGAGCCACTCGCGTTGCGCGGCGACGAACGCCGGACGCAACTCCTCCGGTCCGCGCAGGCCCACCCGCAGCAACGCCTGCGGGATCGAGCGTCCCAGGCTGACCGCCTGCAGGCGGATCTCCTCGATCATGCGTGGCCACGCCTCGCGTGCGAGGTCACGACGTGCGCGCCGCCGCGACCGTGCCGATGCGATCGGGATCGCGGCCGCTGCGGCAGCCACGACGGCAGCGGCCGATGCGCCACCGTAGACGGCGAACCCGATGGCGCCGGCCACCACGAACAGCACCATCTCCACGCCGATGAACTCGACGAGGCGGATGTTCTCGAGCCCGGCCTGGACCAGGAAATCATCGACGCTCCGCCGTCGGGACCGGCGTGCGCCGATGCCAGGGGACACCCCGACACCGCGCCAGCCGAAGACCACCGCGGTGTAGAGGAGGAACACCCCGTAGGCCGCGACGAGCGCGAGCAGGAACGCGGCGGCCCCGGGGGTCATGCGCGGGCTCCCTCGATCGGACCGCGACCGTCATCCAGCAGATGGCGGACCTCGTAGCCGGCCGCGCGCATCGGTCGATCGATGCGCACCGGCACCGCGCCGGTCCAGCGCAACGGTCCGTCGGGGCCATCACGGGAGAACAGCTCCGTGATCGTGAAGGCCGTCCCACCGTCACCCGTCTGCTGTTCCTCGACCGCGATGACCTCGCCCACCTGCGGCACGCCGTTGACCCGCGAGCTGTGGACCACGATGTCGATGGCTTCGGTCACCAGGGAGTTCAGTGCGGACATCGGGAGCTCGGAGCGGGTGTCCGCCAGCTGACAGATGAAACGCAACCGCGACAGGGCCTGACGGGCCGACCCCGCGTGGATCGTCGTGTAGCCCGTGACGCCGGATGAGAGGGTCAGCAGCAGGGGCAGTGCCTCACGGTCCCGGACCTCACCGACGATGGCGACGTCCGGCGCCATGCGCAGGAACCCAGCCACGAGTCGGCGCAGATCGACCTCGGGCCGATCGGGGCGCCCGGCCCGCGTCTGCATCGATGCCACGTTGGGTAGGGGAACGTCGACCTCGAAGACCTCCTCGGCGGTGACCACCCGCAGGCTCGGGTCGAGTTCCGCGGTGCAGCAGGACAGCAGGGTGGTCTTCCCGGATCCCGGTGGCCCGGCGAAGACGATCGACAGCCGTGCCCGGGCCGCGGCACGGAGGAACTCAGCCACCTGCGGCGGCATCATGCCCCGGTTGGAGAGTTCATCCAGCGACCGGAACGCCACACCGGTGAACTTGCGGATGTTGACGATCAGGTGTGACCCGCGGCCGATGTCCCGGTGCACGATGTGCAGGCGTGCCCCGGAGTCCAACTGTGCGTCCTGCAGCCCTTCGGATGGGTCGAGCTTGCGGTGAGACCGGGACGCGTCGTCCAGGACCTTCGTGAGCGTGCGGATGACGTGCTCATCGTCGTGGAAGGCCTCGTCGTGGTAGCCAGAGACCCCCGCGTGCCGCTTGACGAAGATCTGGTCGGGTCCGTTGATCATGACCTCCCAGACATCGTCGTCGGCCAGGAGCGTTTCCAACGGGCCGTACCCGGTCAGGTTGCGTTCCGCACGCTCGACGACCATCGCCGGGTCGGGCAGATCGAACGGCCGCAGCCCATGCTTGAAGTCGAGACTCCACCGCTCCACCTCTTCCTCGAGCAGGTCGCGCAGGCGCGTGTTGGCACCGTCGCTGTCGATGTCGAGGCTCTCGTCCTTGGCGCGCTGCAGGACGCGCTGCTCGATGTCGACCAGGGGTGATTCGAACGCACTCATGAGCGCGGAGGCTCCTGCGAGGTGAAGGCGGACAACGAGCCGGGCACCACCGGGACGGCTGCCGCGTCGGGCTCCACGGGGACCTCCGTTGCGCGGGCCAGGACCGCCATGACCGACCGGGCGAGGATGCGTGGAGCCGCCCCGGGAAGAGCCACCCCGTCGCGCAGGGCGGTGTCGAGATCGCGGGTCGGGACGTGAACCGGGGCGACCAGACGCTCCGCGGTCGTCCCGGCGCTCGAGGACAGCAGCGCAGCCAGGCTCGAAGAGATCTCGGCCCGCTGACGCGGTGACCGGGGGGAGCGCGAGATGACCGGGATCAGCCGATCGACAGGGACGCCGAGCCCGAGCAGATCCGAGAGCGTGCGGACCAGCGCGAACAAACCCTTCATCGTGGGCTCGCCGACCACCAGGGCGGCGTCGGCCCGTGCCAGCGTCGCGCGGGCCAGGAGGTTGCGCTCCTCGACGTCGATGGAGCCCGCGTCATCCTCACCTTCCACATCCGGATCGACGTCGGCGACGACGATGTCCGTGAGCCGTTGCAGCGAGTCCAGCGTCGCGTCGAACGCGCGCGGACGGATCGCGACCCAGTGACGGGCACGACGCATCCCGAGCACGAGGCGGTACCCCCGCAGCGGCACCTCGAAGGTCTGATCGAGCAACTGCTGACGCAGCGGTGTCGAGGTGCGGTGGGCCTCGACGATCTCCTGGATCCCCGGAACCACGACGCGCGAGTCGTGGAGCATCGCCTGATCCGCCGTCCGGCAGAGATCGGCCAGGAGCACCGTCGGTGGACGCGGTCCCGGCCTGCGTCGACGGGGGGCGGGCGTCCCCTCCCCGGTCGCGAGCCCCTGCGCCAGGGCGATCGCGGTCACGGACGCACCGGTCCCACCCGGACCGGTCACGGCGAGCAGGCGGCCACGGCCCCGCACGTCGTGCGGGGCCGGCCCGACGTCATCGACGGTCGCGGCACCCACCATCGTCGAGGTGGCCGCCAGGACCTCGAGTAGTTCGTCGCGGGAGAACGCGGATGCCAGCACGGCGGCCGCCCCGAGCTCTCGCCAATCCCGTGTCGCGCGCCCGTCGTCGACGACCAGGACCGCACACCCGGCCTCCCTGGCCACCGCGATCAGGTCCCGATCGACACCGGCGGTCGAACCGTCGACGAGTGCTGCCGAGAACGCGCGACCGGAGGCGAGGCGGGCCCGGAGTTCCTCAGCTGAGACACATCTGACGAACTCGGCGGGAAGCGCCGCAGATGTCGACCACTGACCGACCGCCCGGAACCAGTCGGCGCGCGCACGGGCCAGGCCGAGCAAGACGTACCGCTCGCGCATCAGTCATCGCCCTCCGCGCCGTCGTCCCGATCCGGGCCCTCCTGGCCGCCATCCGACCGACGCCCCTGGTCCGCGGTTCCCTCCTGGTCGGGTGTGGTCCCGGGGCGCAGGACCACCGCCGGGTCGGGACGGGGCCCGGGAGCATCAGCCGACGGCACGAAGGCGCCCGGGGCCCGATCGGCGTCCTGCCCGGTGGCGGTCGATCGGGTCACGAAGACCGACGCGGTGTGGACCGCGTGGCCGAGCGCCTGGACGTCCGTGAGGCTGCTGACGGCAACGGTGAGCGTGACGGAACCGCCGCCACCCCCGGTTCCGGCTTCGACCCCGACCAGCGGCACGCCCCGGACGATGAAGGAGGTGAAGGTCTCGCCATCCAAGGTGTAGGTGGCGAGGACGTCGATGCGCTCGCCGGGCACGAGGTCGCCCGCGACCGCATCCGAGCGGGGCACCGAGAAGGACATGACCTGCGCATCGCCGACGCCACCGGCCTCGAGCACCGCGCTGCGCTGCAGCAGGTCGCCACGCTCGAGTGCCACGATCACGACCTGACCGACCAGGGAGTCGATCTCGTCGACGAGGAAGACCCGCCCATCGACCGGTGGCAACAGATCGATGGGGGCGGCGGAGAACAGTTCGAGCGCGGCCTGCCGGTCCTCGATCATGGTCCCCGGTGCGATAGCTCCGCTGGCGACCACGTAACGCGTCGCCGGTTCGGACGTCGCGTTCAGGTAGGCTGCGAACACGGCGACCGCCGCCGCCGAGACCAGCAGAGCACCGACGACCGCCCGACCGCCGGGAAGGCCGCGTTGCCGTCGGATCCGTCGCCCCACGGCCCCACCGTCCGACGCCCCGTCGCTCTCGGTGGTCGCCACCGTGCTCACGTCGGCCATGGACATCCCCCCGATCGCTGCCGTCGATCGAGACCGCTCGGGCCCACGGTGGAGCGGACGGTCTCGCTCGGCAGCGGCGCGAAAGATAGCGAATCGGTCCCGCGCTGGGGCCCGTGGGACGTGCCTGGACCTGATCCGACGCGGACGGCACCACCGCGGGACATGGACATCCCGTCCGTACCGAGGTAGCGTTGGAGAAGATCGGAGGGAACGAGATGGCGCGTGAACAGATCAACTGGCTCAGCACCAAGGAAGCGGCCCGACGGCTGGGGATCACGAGTCGGACGCTCTACCGACTGATCGACAGCGGGCAGGTCCCCGCGTACAAGTTCGGCCGCGTCATCCGCCTCCAGGAGGACGAGGTCGATGCCTTCATCGATCAGGCACGGATCGCGCCGGGCGACCTCGAACACCTCTACGCGGATCACGGGCCCGAAGAGGCCTGACGCCCCACCCAGGTCACGCACCGTCACGGCGCCGCCCACAGGACCTCCTCGACGGCACCGATCGGGATGTAGATCACCCCGCGGTCTGGTCCAGCGAGGCGCAGCGTGAGCACGTCCTCGCCGAAGCCGAGCACCATGCCCTGGAGACCGTCCTGCACATCCGCGAGGTGGATCGCCACCTCACGGCGCTCCTCCGCGATCCGCGATAGCGCTTCAGCCAGCGTGCGATCCTGGGCGTGTTCGCGGTCGCCGGTGGCGGTCACGCCACTGCCTGGCTGGGGACGCACCATCCGGATGGCTGCCGATGCCACGAAGACCACCGACCCGGCCGGCTGTCGCAGCGCGATGTGGTCGATCCCGATCGCGATCAACGATCCCCGGTGGACACGACCGGATCCGCTGGTGACGGCGACCAGCAGTCTCCGCTCCGCGATGTCACGGAGCGTGCCGACCCAGGTCGCCAGATCAGCCGCGCGCTCGCGGCGGTCACGCTCCTCCTGACGGGCGTGGACCGCGAGCTGCCGGGCCGCGTCATCGGCCAGATCCAACAGTGGATCAGGTTCCGTTGGTCGCCACGCCGTCACGATCCGGATCCCTCGGCGTCCGGGGTGGCACGGACCGCAGGCACCACGAACCGCTGCCCAGGGAAGATCAGGTCAGCGTCTCCGGCGACGGCGAGGCGGTCCTGGTTGGCCGCGACCAGCGCCTGCCAGTGGTCACGCACCTCCGCTTCGGTCGGTGGTCGGCCGAGGCTCGACGCGACCGTCCCCTCCGCGATGGACCAGAACGACTCGCCGGCACGCACCTCGTGCTCGTGTACCTGGTCGAGCACCTGGGGATCGGCCTCGTACTGCTCACGGGACCCGTCGGTCTCCAACGGGCGGGGACGCAGCGTCAGGGCGTCCGATGCCGGCGGAGGATCCGCCGGCTCCTCCTCAGCGCTGCGCGCGTCCGCCCCTCGGAGGATGAGCGCACCGCCGTCCGGGTGCGGCCGGACGAGCCCGGGCTCCGCGATGGCGTCCCGGTTCACGCCGGTCACCGTCGGTGACCCGACCGGGCCATCCCATCCGACCTCGGCCGGCTGGGTCGATGCACTCGACACCGCCATCCGGTCCGGGTCGACGGTCGGCATCGTCGCCGTCACCACGGCGGTCGCCATCGTCAACCCCATGGCGCCCTGCAGCATCCGACGAACCATCGGGATGGTCAGCGCATCGGCGAGACGAACGAGTCGCGCGGCGCGCAGCAACCGCACGAGCAGTCCGAGGCTGGTCGCCCCGACGAGGTACCAGGCCAGGGCCAGGACCACGAGGCGGAGCACGGCCACCGTGGCCAGCAACGGGTCTCGACCAGCAGCCCATCCGGCCCACCCCGAGGGCGACGCCGGCGGCGGCGCGAGATGTCCCGTCCCGAGCGCATGGAACGCCAGGGTCCCCACCACCAGACCGGCCATCCAGAGCACCAGCGGCCCCACCCGGCGGGGGGCGGAGATGGACCCCGGGGACGGGGCGAGCGGCTGGCCGGTTCGCACGCCACCGGAGAGGCCAGAACGATGATCGACCATGCATCCCCCCTGGCACGCCATCCGGTTGATGGACACACCATAGCCTCCCGTATTACTCCGTGCATCCTGATGTTCCTCAGTACTTGGGGATAGCCATCGACCCCCGCCGGTCCGAGCCAGCCTACGACCAGTAGGCTGGCTCGGACCGGTACGGGGGAGCTGATGGCGACGGCGCAGGGCGCGTCCAGCCAACCGTTCCCCGGGTACGTCCTGCGTGATCGCATCGGCCAGGGTCCGATCGCTGAGGTCTGGCGGGCCGAACCTGCCGGACGGCCCGGCCGGGTCGTGGCGATCAAGCGACTGCTGCTCGACACGGACCGCGCGGCGCTCGACGCGCTCCGTCAGGACGCCGACGCGTTGGCACGTCTGTCGCACCCGGGCATCCTGCCGATCCTCGACATCGTCGCGGATGATCCAGGTGTCGCGATCGTCACCCGCTACGCCCCGGGGGGATCCCTGGCCGACCTGCTCGGTCGCCTCCAGGGCGGGCTCGACGCGATCCAGGTCGCGGACCTGGGCGCGCGTATCGGCGCGGCCCTGGCCGCGAGCCACGACACCGGGATCATCCACGGGGACCTGAAGCCGACCAACATCCTGTTCGACGCCGAAGGGCGCCCGCTGGTGGCCGACGTCGGAGCAGCACACCTCCGCGGCGAGCCCGACCCGGCCATCGGCACCGCCGACTACCTCGATCCGGCGAGCAGCGTGGACGGGCAACCGCGCGACGCGACCACCGACATCTACGGGCTCGCCGCGACCCTCTACGCGGCACTGACCGGCGTGCCCCCCGCCACCGGGTCGAACCCCCAGGAGACGCTCACGGCGTCGGGACGGGGCAGCCACGTCCCGGCAGACGAGCTGGTCGAGGTCCCGTCCGATCTCGCGGCGATCATCGATCGCGGTCTGCACCGCGACCCCGCGGAGCGGTTCTCCACGATCGCCGAGATGGCAGACGCCCTCGATGCTTCCCGGCGTCGGCTCAGCTCCGGACCGTCGCCACCACCGGCGGCCGTCTCCCCGACGATCCGACCATCGACGGATCGGCGACTGCTGCTCGTCGCAGCGGCCTTGGTCGTCTCCATCCCCGTCGGGATCGTCACGTGGCTGGCAACGAGCGGCGGAGAGCAAGCCACCATCCAGCACACCCTGCCGGAGCAGCCGGCGGACCCGACACGGGGCCGACCCCCCGCGTCGGGGGCTGATGAGCCAACCGACATCGACCCCGAGGAGCGCCCCGCCGAGCCGACCGAGCCGGTCGTCACTCCACGCGCTGCACCACCGGCATGTCCGGACGCCGTCACGCCCATCCTGAACGCTCCGACGCAGCCCGCCGACATCGATGGCCGGGGCTGCAGCGTGCCGGCCGCCTGGGACGGGCAGGTCCTGGAGGTCGCCATCGACGGACAGCTCCGACGCTTCGACCTGCCCGGTGACGAGCCGGACACGTTGCTGTTCGGAGACTTCAACTGCGACGGGCGCGAGACCCCGGCGCTCTACCGCCCAGCCAGTGGCGAGCTCTTCGTCTTCCCGACCCTGGACCCGGACGAGGAGGTCACGGTGCGTGCAGATCCCGACGTCGTCCCGGACGCCACGGCCGAGGTCGTGCTCGACGCGCAGGGCTGCGCCCGGGTCGAGCTCCGCACCAGCACCGGGTGACCGCCGGCAACGGACCCTCACGGCGATCGGCCGATCAGGCCGCGGGCTGCGCGTCGCGGGGCAGGCGCACCTGCGCGAGGCTGCCGTGTCCCGCATCCCGGCTCTGGAGCACCACATCACCGCCGAGCCGCCGGGCGAGCCGCCGGGCCGTGTACAACCCCATCCCGAGCCCGGGGTGGCTGCGCCGCTCGGTCGCGTCGGCCTGCACGAACGGCTCGAAGGCCTCCTCACCGAAGCCATCGGGCAGTCCGGGGCCATCATCCTCGACGCTGATGATCACCGCCTGATCCGTCTCCAGGAAGCGCACGCGCACGACCCCGTCCTCCGGCGAGAACTTGTCGGCGTTGTCGAGCAGGCAGCGCAGCGTCAGCCACAGCTGCGGTTCGACCGTGACCACCGACGCGCCCGCGGGGATGTCGATCTGCAGGCGCCGGCGCAACCTCGGACCGAGTGAGCCGACCGCGTGTTCCACGAGGGCGGCGACGTCGACGTCCTGGCGGCAGTCGAGGCCGTCGTCCAGCTCGTCGGCGGCGGCCAGGGAGACCTCGACGAGGTCCTGCAGGCGCAGCACCGCGCGCTCCATGGCGAGCACGAGCTCGCGACTGCCCGGATCAGCCAACGTGTCGCGTTCGATCAGCGTCTCCACGCTGCCCCGCAGCACCGTCAGCGGCGTACGCAGCTCGTGCGAGATGATCTGCACCAGGGCCGCGCGCTGCGCCACGAGGGCGCGCTCCCGCTCGGCCACATCGGCGTCGTCACCCGGTGGGCCGGAGCGACCACCCTCCGGCTGGAGCTCCCGAGCCGTCGGGCGTCGTGATGGCAGCGCACGACGGACGATGCCGAGCCATCCACGACGGCTCGATCCCGAGGGCATCGACATCTGGCACTCCAGGTCACCGGATCTGGCTCACCGGGGTCGGGCGCGGACGGTCCCCCCGTTGCTCGGATCGTCCCCGCCACGCCGGCGCTGACGCATCCGCTGGGTCTGGACGGGTGGGAGCAGGTCGACGGCAGGCTCGACCTGCGGGTGCTGGCCTACGACCAGCCGGCGTTCGCGGTTCCGGCGAGAACCGGGTGCGCGGCCAACATGAAGAGGGAGGTCATGAGGGCCAGGGCGGTCAGGCGACGCTTCACGGGAGATCCTTCGGGTCGGGGGGCGACGGGCTCGTACGGCGACCCGTACGAACCTTCTGCACCCAACCCGACCGGTGTCTCCCGACTCTCTCGGTCGCCGGTCCGATCAGCCGAACCTTGCGCTCATCCCGTGCTGGCACCCCGCGTCGGCAGCGTCTGGCCGGCCCCGCGCAGCGCCGCCAGATCACGACGCACCGTGGCCCCACTGACCTCCAGGATCCCCGCGAGATCGGCCACGGTGGGGGCACCCTCCTGCTCGACGATCTGGTGGACCACCTCCGCCAACAGCCAGCGCCGCCGCTCGATCGGGTCCGCGGGACCGCCGCTCCGGGGGAGCTGCAGTCCGACCTCGACGAGGTCGTCGGGCCGCACGGCACGGCCCAGCGGCGTCACGCGGGAAGCCACAGTGATCGTGAGGGTCCGCGGGGCAGCGATCGCGCCGATCGCCAGGAGTCGTGCCTGCGGATCCTGGGCGGCTGCCCGCTCCCGCATCGCGGGGTCCAGCGAACCGAGCATCTCACGGGCGATGACCGCGCCCTCGTGCGCAGCTTCCTCCGCGGCCGTCGGGTGGCCTGCCGCCTGCAGGGTGTCGTGGTGGGCCAGCCGGATGTCCAACTCGCGATCGACCCCGATGCCCAGGAGCCCGACCGCGGCCGTGGTCAGCTCCAGGGCGGCGTCCGCGTCGTCGAGGTGCAGCCATGCGCGACCGAGCCACGCCAGGACCCCCGGCAGGAGTTCCTCCAGCCGATGCGTCGCGGCCACCTGCCTGGCCGACTCCAGGTCCTGCCGCGCTGCGACCGCCCGTCCCTGCAGCAGGTGCAGCTCGGCCCGGCGCTGCAGGAGCTGTACCTCGGCCCTGGCCGCACCCTGACCGGCGACCCGCAGGCCGCGGTCGACGTGCCGTGACGCCGTGTCCAGCTCGCCCCGCCGGATCGCCAGCGACGCGAGGGTGTCGCGACACGAACCCTCCAGCAGCGCGTCTCCGACCTGCTCGAAGTAGGCCAACGCGGCGGTGACGTCACGCTCGGCGTCGTCGTCGGCGCCGAGCAGCGCGTGCCGAACCGAGCCGCGATTCAGCCCGACGAGCGCCACACCGCGGGGGTCGTCCAACGAGCGGAAGATCCGTCCGGCCCGGTCATGCGCATCGAGGGAGCCCGCCATGTCGTTGTGCACGTAGAGTACGTTCGCGAGGTTCACGAGGTTGAGCGCGGCACCCCGGCGGAAGCCGATCCGCTCGCAGAGCTCCAGGCTCGCGCGGTACAGCTCGACCGCCTGGAGACCATCCCCCGTCTCCATACGGATCGACCCGAGCACCCCCAGCGCGCGGGCCTGTTCACGCAGCTCCCCCGCATCCTCGGCCACGGCCCGGGCGGCGGTCAGGTGCGCCACGGCGTCGTCGTACCGGTGCAGCTCACGGAGGATCGACGCCAACGTCGTGCGCGACGCCGCTGCGGCGATCGAGCTCCCTGCGGCGACGATGGCGCGTTCGAGCAGTGGCACCGCCTCATCACGCCGCCCCATCCAGGACCGCACACTGGCCGCGGCCTGCAGGCAGAGGCGGAGCACGGCCGGATCACCGAGGTCCTCGGCGGCTGCGACCGCCCGGTCCGCCAGGTCGACCGCGGTCGACAACCCGCCGAGCTCCGCATCCAGCAGCGCCCGCCGGCGGGTCACCTCGATGTTGTTGCGGGCGTCATCGCCGGCCAGGGTCGCGAGCTCGTCGACGACCTGTCGCTGGCGCTCCCGCTCCCCCAGGACGTCCAGCACGTCCTCGTGTTCGGCGAGCAGTTCGAACCGCGCCGTCAGCGACGCCGGGGCCCCGGCCTGGCGATCGGACGCGCGGCGGTAGAAGGCATCGGCGGTGGCGTAGGCGTGCAGGGACACGGCGCGCCGCGCGGAGGCCCACAGGTAGTGGACCGCCCGACGGGTCTCGCCCCCGGCGTCGAAGTGGTGTGCGAGCCGCTCGACATCGTCCGGAGCCTGCACCTCGAGGGCGTGGCCGACCCGACGATGCAGCACCCGCAGGGCCTGCGGATCGATGGCATCCAGGGCGACCCGCCGGACCTGATCGTGGTGCAGGCCGAAGCCGTCGTCGAGCTCCCGGAGCAGGCTGCGCCGGACCAGCAGGTCGACCGCACCCACCACGGCCGACCGCGGCAGTTCGATCGCGGCCGCCAGCATGTCGAGGTCCGAGCGATCCCCGGCCACGGCCGCGACCTCCAGCACCGACCGACCCTCCGCCGGGAGCCGATCCAGGCGTGTGAGGATCAGATCGCGGATGCTGCCCGGGACCGGCAACCGCGTCGGATCGTCCGAGCCCAACGCCACGAGGTCGTCCGCGTGCGCCAGCTCACGCAGGGTCTCCACGACGAACAGGGGGTTGCCCCCGGTTTCACGCTGCAACCGGGAGATCGCGGAGGGATCGACCTGGTGCCCACGCGCCACCGACCGGACCAGCTCACCCAGCGAGAACGCGTCCATCGGCCCGAGGAGCAACCGGGTCGGGCGCGCGACACGGTCGATCCGCTGCACCGCCTCCCAGACGCCCTCCCGGGACCGGGCCTCGTCGGCGCGGTAGCCGACGACGAGCGCGAGTCGATGGGTCGCGAGCTCGGACGCCAGGGCCGCCAGGACGTCCAGGCTCTCGTCGTCCGACCACTGGATGTCGTCGACCACGACCAACGTCGGGTCGACCTCCGCGAGGGCGACGAGCACCCGCACGAACGCGTCCCGCATGCGCTGTGCACCCTCGGCCCGGTCGAGGTCCGGTGGGGTGTCGGGCGCGGCCGGCACGACCCGCCGCAACGCCGGCACCAGCTTCGCGACCTGTTCCAACCAGACCGGCTCGACGCGATGGCGCAGGTGTTCGACCCGCAATGCCGTCAGCCAGCCGGCGAGCAGCCCCTGGACCACGCTGAACGCACCGCCGACCTCCGCGGCGGTGCAGGACGTCGACAGTACGGCGAACCCGCGCCACCCGCCGTCCTCGACGATCTCCTCCAGCAACCGGGTCTTGCCGACCCCCGGATCGCCCTCGACCAGGACCGCCCCACCCCGTCCACCCAGGCCGGATTCCAGGACCGCGATCGCGGCCTGGCGCTCACGGTCACGGCCGACGAGCGGCGGACGATCCGGGAACGGGCCCGGGTGGACGGCCTCCAGCGGGGCGTCAGGTCCGATCCGTTGTTGCCGCAGCACGCGCTCGTACAGTCCGGTGGTCTCGACCGCCGGCGCGGTACCGAGCTCGTCGGCCAGCACCTCGACGCACCGCTCGTACTGCCGGAGCGCCTCGGCCGGGCGCCCGAGCAGCATCGACAGCCGCATCACCTCACGATGTGCATCCTCGCGGAGCGGCGCCTGGTTGGTCAGTCGGCGCGCGTACACCAAGGCATCGTCGTACGCGCCGAACCGTTTGGTCACGCCGACCAGCAGGCCGAGTGCCTCGAGGTAGCGCTGGCCGAGGCGCTCCTGCTCGCTGCGCACCCACGGTTCGTAGTGGCCATCGAGGAAGTCGCCCCGGTAGAGGTCGACCACCTCCTCCAGGCGCCCCAGGTCGCGGGCGCGCATCGCCCGGTCATCGCGGAGGTGGCGCAGCTGTTCGAGGCCCGTCTCGAACTCGTCGACGTCGACCCGCAACGCCGCCGACGGGCTGAACGCCAGGGTGTCGGCCTGGACCTCGAGGTAGGACGAGCCGCCCGGCAGCTCGCCGAGCGCATCCTGGAGTTGCCAGAGCGTGTGGCTCAGGCGACGACGACCACGGACCTCCGAGAGCTCCGGCCAGAGCTCCGCAACCAGTCGTTCACGCGTCTGCGGCACCCCACGGTTGACCACGAGGTAGGCGAACAGGGACCGGCCCACCCGTGACGGGATCGGCGGGACCGTGTCGCTGCCCCGGCGCAGCGCGAAGCCGCCGAACAGCACGACCTCCAGCGGTTGCACCGACCACCTGCCTTCCCCGACGGAGGCAGGCTAACGCGTCCCGGGGTCTCAGACGCCGGCGCCGCCGACGATCCGCTCGTCGAGCCCGGTGAACCTCGCGAGGTACTCCGCGCGGTCGGCCTTGAGTGTCGCGACCGCCGCCTCGTATTCGTCACTGCGGCCCTGCCGCTCGTAGAGCTTGCGCGGCTGCAGGAGTTCCTCGTCATCGAACCCGGGGATCGACCGGGCGACGAAGTAGCCGAAGTCCGGATCCTCCTCCCACTGGATCGTGCCGTCGACGATGCCGTGCTGGACCGCGGCGGAGTGCGGGATCTTGACCTTCTTCGATCGCTCGTCGTCGGCCGACCCACCGACCCGGCCGGTGCTCAGCAGGTAGACCTCCAGCCCGGACCGGTCGAGCAGTTCCAGCAGGCGGTTGCCCTGTGAGGAGTCCTCTTCGAACCAGAACGGGTTGGTCCCGGGGACGCGCAGGCTCTTGCCCGCTTCGGCCGCCCCACCGGCCGAGGTCCCCTTGGTCTCACCGAGCATGAAGTAGTAGGCGGCCTGCTCGGGCTTGAGCTTGGCGACGGCCGGGATGATGGTCTCGTTGCGGTTCAGGATGAACAGGTAGCGCGCGATCGGCAGGTCACGGGGGTCGCGGTGACGGATGCCCTCCAACCCGAAGGTGCAGCGCCCGTTGGCCGTGTAGTTGGTGTCGAAGAAGTCGACCTTGCCGTCATCGGAGACCGATACCGATTCGAGCCACGCGTCGGGCTGGGTGGCACCCTGGTAGATGGTGGGTTCGTCGTCGGGGTCGAGGCCGAAGGTCTTGGCGAAGCAGCCGTTCTCGGTCGTGTAGACCTTGCCACCCGGCATGAGGCCGATGAAGTCGTCCTGGACGGGCAGCGATCCCTTGACGTTGCGGAACGTGGTCGTGGTCTTGCCCGTTCCGGACAGACCGATGATGAGCGCCAGTTCCTCCTCGCCGCTGGCGGTCTGATCCGCCGGGAAGGTCTTGGCCCCCGAGTGCATCGCGAGGCCATCACGGTCGTAGACGAGCTTGTTCCACATCCGCAGGCCGCCCATCTTCGACTCGCCGAAGTAGTCCGAGCCGAACACCCGCGTGACCCAGTTGTCGAGGTCGACCGTGATCAGGCAGTCGTCGGGCTTACCCGGTGCGGACAGATGGGGGGTGTAGATGACCGTGAACTCCGGGGTGAAGTCCTCGTCACGGTCGAAGAACAGCTGATCCTGCATGGCCGGGATGTTCGAGTTCGACCGCTCGATGTACAGCTGCGACGCGGTCCGGAACTCGGGGTCGGGGCCGATGTAGCCCTGCATGAGCACCATGTCCTGATCCGCGATGTAGGCATCCTGCTTCGCGGCCCACTCGTCGGCCTCCGCGCGGGAGATCGTCGGCTTGCCCGTCGGCTCGTCGGAGACGAAGTAGGTCGAGCCGGCGAGCCGCGACTTGATGCGCGCCTTGTAGTTGACGTTGCCGAACTCGGTCTCGACGACGTTCGGCATGAGTTCCAGCACCCATCCCCGGAGCTCCTCCTGGGTCGGATTGATCGCGACGGACCTGGCGGACGGCAGCTCGATGGTCACCGGACGGTCTCCTTCGCGCCATCTCGTGGGCGCATGGTCTTCGACGGGATCGCCGAACGCGCTCGACGATAGTCAGGGTCACGAACCAAACCAAAGCCCGCCAGGGCCAGACGTCCCCGGCGGCTCGACGTCGGGTGTCCGCGAGCCTCTGAGCTCGGCACAGATCAGCGCTAATGACTTTCTGCGCTCGTGCCGATACAAAGAGTGATGTGCCGGTCGGCATATCGACCCGATCCCCCCCGGCTTGCCCCCACGAAGAAGGAGCCGTCATGACGCACGTCACGAACACCCGGATCCGCATCGCCGCCCTGATCGCGCTCGGCACCTCGCTGCTGGCTGCCGCCGTTCCCGCCATGGCTTCGTCGCCGTTCGTTGCCGGTTGGATCTGGATCCGCTGATCAGCGAAGGACCGCATCCACCACCTCGTCGCGGGCGGCCCTAGAGTCAGCCGGGACCGACGACGAGGACCGGTGACCACGCAGCGATCCACTGCGACCTACCTCGGGTGGCTTGCCATCGCCGCCCTTGGCGCGATCGGCGTGGTCGTCGTGATGTTCGATGAACCTGCGTTCGAGACCCGGACCGCTCTGAGCATGATCGCGGTCATCACGGTGGCTGAACTGGTCATCGTGTCCGTCGATTTCGGTCGGACCCGAGCAGCATTCACACTCGGTGAAGCCGGCATCGTCGCCGGCTTCCTCCTGGTCGCGCCCGCATACATCGTCCTCGGGGCAGCCATCGCGATGGTCGTGGCTCACCTGCCACAGCGCCCCGGACCCTCGAACATCCTCTTCAACGTCTCGCAGGTCGTCGTCTCAGCGGCCGCGGGCAGCATCGTCATCGGACTCATCCCGGCGATCGGACCGGTCGTTGGGAGGCGGGCGCTGCTCCCGGTCGTCGCAGGGATGGTTGCGTACACCATCGTCAACACGCTGGCGTTCCGCGGCCTGATCACCCGGATCGCCGGTCCGGAAGGGCGCACATCCTTCCGCGACCAGCTGCAGCTGAGCCTTGCGTCGACGTTCGGGACCGTCGCGGTCGGGATCGTGGCCGCCCACCTGTGGGTCACCCAGCCGGTGCTCATCGTCCTGCTCCTCGCACCCCTGCTCGCGATCCAGATCGCCGCGAGGTCGTCGTTGCGCGCGGAGGCCCTGGTCACGACCCTGCGTGAGGAGCACGACCAACTCGAACAGGTCGTCCACGGTGCCTCGGACGGGATCCTGCTCCTCGATGATGAGGCGATCGTCCGCCTCTGGAGTCCGGCGCTCGAGCGACTGACGGGGATCCCGGCACAGACGGCGGTGGGTCAGCCGGTGGAGCGGCTGCTGACCGACGATCGCCGTCAGGCGGGCGACGTGGTGCGTGGCCGGTGGCTCATGGAACGTGCCCGCGAACGCCGCTCCCGCGTCGATGCCCGCTGGATCGCTGCCGATGGCCAGATCCGGGATGTCCAGGAGGACCATGCCCTGTTGCAGGACGGCCGTGGACGGTGCATCGGCGACGTCGTCCTGGTCCGCGACGTGTCCCGGGAGCGCAACCTGGAGCGATCGCGCGGCGACTTCGTCGCACGGGTGTCCCACGAGCTACGGACCCCGTTGACACCGATCCGCGGGTACGTCCACCTGCTCCTCCAACGGGGGGACCGCCTGACCGACGGACAGCGCTCCGACGCGCTGCACCGCGTCCTTGAGCGCACGGACCGGCTCGCGGAGTTGATCGAGGACCTGCTGCTGGTCACCCAGTTGGAGCGCGGCGACATGGACAGCATCGTCGCCCTGCGGCCCTGCGATGTCGGGACGATCGCAACCCAGGTCGTCGACACCATCCGCGACCGGTTCGAGGATCGTTCGATCACCATGGACCTGGACCCCGCGACACCATCGGCCTTGGCCGACCCCACCCGGGTCAGACAGGTCGTCTCCGCACTGCTCGACAACGCGGTGCGCTACAGCCCGCCGGATGCGCCCGTGACCATCGGCCTCGACGGGCAGGACGACCGGATCAACCTGCGGGTCGCCGACCGTGGCCCCGGCATCCCCGTGGGGCAAGAGGAACGCATCTTCGAGCGCTTCCAGCGACTGGAGGATCCCCTGGTCATGCAGACCACCGGCGTGGGGGTCGGCCTGTTCATCGCCCGGCGGTTGGCTGAGGCGATGGGAGGCGAGATCGCTCTGCAGCCACACTCAGGCGGCGGGTCGGTCTTCACCGTCGTGCTGCCCAGCGCTCAGCCACACCACGCGGGCGTCAGGCCCGAGGAGCAAGAGGCTTGAGGCGGTTCTCCGGCCGCGGCGGGATCAGGGCGACCAGCAGTGCAGGCATGGCGGCCACCAGCAGGGCCACGTTGACGCCTGACCGGGTGGCCAGGACGCCGAACAGCGTGGGTCCCACGATGAAGCCGGCGGCGATGAACACGATGGCCAGGGTGAAGCCGGTGGTCGGTCGATCCCGGTAGACGTGCTGGCTCCAGATCACCAGCAGCGCGAACCCGGTCGTGAAGCCCACCCCGAACAGGCCAGCCGACCCGATGGCCACACCCGTCGACCCGGGCGCCAGCAGCAGGAGCAGCAGCGACCCGGCGATCAGGACCAGCATGACCGCCAGCGGCCGACGGACGCCGTGACGGTTGGCGATGCTGCCCCCGAAGGCACCGACACCGGCGCCGGCGACGCCGAGGGTCGCCCACATCGCCGGCCCGACCCAGCTAGCGAGACCGGCGTCCTGGACGGTGACCGGTGCGTACGCGAAGTAGGCACCACACGTGATCGATATCCCGAGCGCGACCGTCAACATCCGCAGCGACCGGGGGTTGAGGAACCAGCTGAGCCGGGGACGTTTGTGACCGGAGGACCGACCCACCCCGTCCGGCGCCAACACCGACCACGATGCCGACGCCGCGACCAGCCCGACGGCTGCGAACACCCACCACACCGTCCGCCACTCGTCCCCGGAGACCAGCGCGAGGCCACTGGCTACCACCAGGCCGACGGGTGACCCGGCATTGACGAGCGACAGCGCACGACGGGTCTCCGGCGTCGGGACCTTGTAGGCGATCGCATCGGAGAACGGCGCCCACGAACCACCGGCGCTCGTCCCGGCGAGGACGACCCCGACGGCGAGTTGTCCCGGGCCGGTTGCCGCCGCGATCGTTGCCGCACCGGTGGTCAGGAGCAGACAGCCGGCGACCACCGGAACGCGTGGCCCGAACCGGGCCGTGAGGACACCGGTGGCCACCGTCGCCACCAGGTACCCGGCCTGTGCGGCACTGGCGTAGACCCCGAGGACATCCAGGGACAGACCGAACTCGTCGCGGAAGGCCGGCACGAACAGTCCGAACGCCTGCCGGCCGAGTGCGTAGGTCGCCACCAACGCGAGGAGTCCCGTGAGTCCCACACGGGAGCTCTGACTGATCGGCACGGTGGGCCCTCCTGCACGCCAGCACACGGTCGGTATCGGTCGTGTCCGATCGCTTCGGAGCCGACGTCAATGCCGGCGTGAAGCAGGTGCGACCGGCCAGCCTATGGCGGCCGCTCAGATCGGGGAGCCCACAGGTAATGGAGGACACCCTGGTAACGTCGGAGGCCGGAAAGAGTCGGTCGATGTACTCGAGGTGACACGATGGCGAAACCCATGACCGAGGAACACAAGGAGGCCCTTGCGAAGGGGCGCCAACAGGGGAAAGCGGTGCGCGACTACCTGGCCGCTCTGGAGAGTGAACGCAAGCCCGGACGCCGCATCGATCGTGACACCGTCGAGGCCCGGATCGCCGATGTCCAGGCATCCATCGACGAGGAGACGGACCCGGCCAAGCGGGTCGTTCTCATCCAGAAGCGACTGGACCTCGAGGAACGCTTGATCTCACTGGATGAGCAGCCGGACCTCGACGCGTTGGAGGCGGCATTCGTGGACGCGGCCGCCCCTTACTCGAAGCGTAAGGGCATCAGCTACACCGCCTGGCGGGAAGCGGGCGTCCCGGCCGCGACACTGCGACAGGCCGGGATCAAGCGGACCCGTCGCCCAACGACCTGACCGGGGCGACCGACCGGATGCGACCAGCGCCGATCGGGGCTCACCGGGTTCGCCCGCGTGCTCCTGGTCAGGCGCCGACGCCGGCCGCGACGTCGACCCCGCTCGGGGCCACCGCACGTCGGGCCCGCGTGGCACAGGCCTCGAACGCAGACTCGAACCGCACGGCATCGCGCCGGTAGATCTCGAGCGCGTCCGGCTGCTGGCTGATCGACTGCACCAACTCGAACTGCTGGTAGAGGTCGTGCGCGAACGCCCGACGCCGCCGTTCGACCGCCGACCGGACCGTGTCGACTGCGGCGGCCACCTGGCCATCCACGTCCTTGACGAGCGCTTCGGCGATCTCGTCGAGCCGCTCCATGATCGTGGTCCGGATCTGCTTGACGCTGCGGGTCGTCGCCAGCAGGCTCGTCATCTTCCACCCCACGAGTGCCCCTGCGACCAGCCCGATCGGCCCCAGGACCGCGCCCGCCGCGACGAACGCGGCACCGCCGCCCGCGATGCCGCTGGCGACAGCCACACCGGCACTGCTCGACTGCGACTTGCGATGACTCCGCTTGATGGACTGCAGCTGATCGGGCGTCACGAGCAGCGCGTTGGCGGACAGTTGCACCTGCGGCAGGTTCGGCGCGAGGTCGGTCATGACCGACTCGAACTGCTCCGAGAGCTGGCTCTGCAGGGTCGTCACCGTCTTGGCGAACCCGGCCTCGAACTGGCGTGAGGCCATCTCCCCCGCAACCTCCAGTTGGCGACGGAACCGACTACTGAAGTGCTCGATCTCATCCAGGGTCTCGAGCCCTTGGAGTTCCTTCTTCGCCTTGGTGAAGGGTTGGAGGACCAGACTGCGGATCCGCATCCGCAGCGGCGCGACCTCGGTCAGCGACATCGACACCGCATCGTCGAACCGACGCTCGAGCGCCGCGATGTTGCGATCGAGTTGGCGGCGGAACCCGTCGAGCTGTTCTGGATCATCCAGCAGCTGCTGGCGGACGCGAACCTCGGAGATGGCCATGTCCGCCACGTTGGCGATCCGCTCGGCCGCCTCCTCGAGCACCTGCTGGCCGGCGAAACGTGACAGGTAGGTCTCGATCTCACGGAGGAGGCGGTCGGCTCCCGACCGCTTCCACAGGTCGATGTCGTCGGTCTGTCGCGCCTGCCATGCCTCGAGTGCGCAGACCGGGTAGATGCGCACCTCACCGGTGCGGCCGGCGGCCTTCGACGCCTCGACGATCCGCCCACCGACGTAGTCGAGCACGGCATTGCGCGTCTCGGTGTCATGGAAATGCTGGGGATACATGTTGCAGACCAGGAACGTCTTCTTCAGGTCGCGTGCGACGACCTCCTCCAGGAACTTCATCTCGGTCGCGCCGACGGTCGGTGGGGAGAGGAACAACACGACCCCGGCATCGACGATGTCGAGTTCCTGCAACGTACGTTCGGTGTAGACCTCATCGGCTTCCGCGTCGTCCAGCCCGGGGGTATCGATCAGGCGGGTGCCGTTGCGCAGGAAGCCGACCGGCACCTGCTGTTCGACGTGGGTGACACCCAGGTGGTTCTGCGGGTTGTGCTTCTGCGAGGTGTACTGCTCCACATCCTCCACGGCGAGGTGGCGGGTGCTGCCGTCAGCGAGGTGGACGGTGGCCTCCGGCGTGTCGCCGTAGGAGACGTACACGGGTACCGCCGTCTCAGGCGTGACGTGCATCGAGGAGACCTCACGCCCGATCAGGCCGTTGAGCAGCGTCGACTTGCCGCGCTTGATGAGGCCGAAGATGCCAACCGTGAACTGGGTGGCCTGGAGGTCCCGGCGCACCAGTGCGAGCTCACCGGCGATCAGCGAGTCGGAGAGCTCGGTGCCCTCCACCTCCAACCCACGGCGCTCCTGGAAGCGCGACCAGACCTCTTCGACCTGGGCGAGCGCGGACACGAGACTCTCGCGTTCGACCGCGAAGCTGTCGAGGAACTCAGCCACGGGCGCCCCCCGGGGACGTATCGGTTCGGGACCCTCGACCGGGCCCTCCGTGGGAGCATCGACCGAAGCCGTCTGGGACTTTAGACCCAGTTCGGTGCCGGCGCGGACCGGTTGCGTGCGCGGTCATAGGACCGGACCCGCCCTCATGGCGTCGTCCCCGCGTCCTGCCCGACCAGCACGGCCCGGCCGGACGCATCCCAGCGGACCACACCCGCATCCTCGAGCGATGCCAGGGTCGCCCGCGTGGACGCCTCTGCGGCGGCCCACACGCGCTGGTCGACCTCCGCGTAGATGCGGGCGACCAACGCCGCCGGGGTCGCCGGCCCCTCGGCCAGGAGGCCGGTGACCTGCGCTTCCCGGAAGGCCCGGTGGTGCTGGTAGTAGAGCAGCACGGCGGTCGGATCCTCGGTGAGCTCCGGCCCGTGACCCGGGAACAGGGCATCCGGTCCGAGCGCCAGCAGACGGCGCAGGCTCCGCAGGTAGGCGCTGAGATCACCATCGGGATGGGCGACCACCGAGGTACCCCGACCGAGGACGTGGTCACCGGTCAGCACGGCACCGGTCGGCAGGCGCAGCGACAGATGGTCGCGGGTGTGTCCCGGGGTGGCGATCACCTCGACATCGGTTCCACCGACCCGCAGCCGGTCGCCGTCACCGATGATCGATCCGCCCTGGCCGGCGACCTCCTCCGACGACGCAGCGACCCGACACCCGAAGAACCGCGACCATTCGGCAGCGGCCTCCGCGTGGTCCAGATGATGGTGTGTGACCATGATGGCGGTCGGCTCGGCGTCACGGGAGCGGAGCGTCGCCAGGACCCGTTCCCGATGCTGGTCGGAACGTGGGCCGGGGTCCACGATGATCGCCTCGCCACCGTCTGGGGGACCGATGACGTAGGTGTTGGTTCCGTCGAGTGTCATCGGTGATGGGTTGGGGGCCACGACCCGGACCACGAGGTCATCGAGGGATGCCACGATCGGCAACTCGCCGAGGTCCGGCATGTCCCACGAGGCGCGCGGATCGAGGGGTGGGCCGTGCTGGTCGATACCGGTGCTCATCCCGGCAGCCTAGAGGTCGGACCCCGGCAACGGGTGGCACGGTCCCCGGAACAGGGCTGAGCCCCGGTTCGGTGCGGTGAACCGGGGCTCAGCGGATGCCGCAGAGCGGCAACCAGCGGCGGCGTGCTGGCGGAGGTCGCGCCTCCCGGCAGGTGAACCCGTCCGAGGACGCGCAGCACACCGCCGCCAGTGGGTGCGGACCTTCGTCCGCTCGTGGGACATTCGCGGGCACGAGGCGGTCAGGATGGGTCGCGGCCAGGGAAACTTCGATCGGATCCGCAGGCCCGCCATCGGCCACGCCGCGGGACCCATCGTCCGCGCGGCGCGTCGTGGACGGGGCGCACCTACCGTGCGAAGAGCGCTCGAGCTGGGCGCCGGCACGGCCGTCGGCTGGCGCCCCCTTCCATCGGACACTGTCCACGGGGTAGGCTGGAAGTCGTCGCAGAGACGGAGCGGGAGCCGTCCGGGCGGGAGACGTGAACGGCGGTCCGTCAACGGACCGCCGTTCACGTGTGTGTGGGCGTGTGCGCTCGGGCCGCCGGACCGTGCGAGCACCGCCGCCACGGCTGCCGTCGGGGCCGACACCGATGTGGCGCCACGTCACACGATCGACGGCTCGTCCTCGAACGGGTGTTGCACCATCACGCGACCGTCGAGCGTCAGGATGGTGGGTTCGATCCGGCGCGCATCGACCTGCCCCGCTCGCGCCGCCGCCCACGCCTGCCCTGCGTCCGGGAACCGCGCAAGCGCTTCGAGGTTGCGGCGGGTGGGGAAGATGACGGTCGCATCGCCGCGCTGGTGGGCGGCCAGTGCATCCTCCGGGCGCATCCATGCCACCCCGGTTGCCTCGACATCATCGTGCACCGCGATCTGGTCGGGCAGCGCCCGCGCGATGAAGAAACGGGTGTCGAACCGCTTGTGCTGACCACGTGGCGTGACCCACCACGACCACATCGCCAGCGCATCCAGGTCCAGGACCAGCTCGTGGACCGCCAGGAACGGACGCCAGTCCCAGCGTCGCTCGCGACTCACCAGGTGGGCACGAGCCTCGCGGAACGGATCGCTCGCCAGATCGTCAGCGGTGACCCACGATCCGTCGGGGCGTCGGGCGAACAGCAGCCCGACCTCCTCGAAGGTCTCCCGGACACCCGCCACCAGCAGCCCGAGAGCATCCGCATCCGACGTGACACCCATCGCCGCTGACCAGGCTCCGAGGTCCCCAACCGACCACCGGGACGTCTCGAGGTCACGATCCCGGACATCGACCTTTCCGCCCGGGAAGACCAGGGCCCCGCCGGCGAAGTCGGAGTCGATGTGCCGTTCGAGCAGCAGGACCTCGACACCTCCGTCCGCCGCGTCGCGCACCAGGACGATGGTGGCCGCGTCGACCGCCGGGACATCAGCGCCCATCAGGCCGCCGATCGCGCGGTCACGGACCGCACCGAGCCAGCGGTCACGGACCGCACCGAGCCAGCGGTCACGGACCGCACCGAGCCAGCGGTCACGGACCGCACCGAGCCAGCGGTCACGGACCGACGACCTCGAGGATGGCTTCGACCTCCACCGGGCTGTCCAGCGGGAGCGCGGCGACCCCCACGGCCGACCGGGCATGCACACCGCGATCACCCAGGACCTCGCCGATGAGGTTCGAGGCACCGTTGGCGACCAGGTGCTGCTCGGTGAACGAGGGGACCGAGGCGACGAACACGGTGAGCTTGACCACCCGCACGCGCTCGAGGTCACCGGCGGCGGCCGCGGCGATCGCCAGGACGTTCAGACCGGCGGTCCTGGCGAGTTCCAGACCCTCCTCGGTACTGATCGTGTCGCCGAGCTTGCCGGTCATCGCCAGGCTGCCGTCGACGATCGGGAGTTGCCCCGCGGTGAGCACCAGGGCACCCGACACGGCGTAGGGCTGGTAGGCCGCGGCCGGGGTCGGCACCGCCGGGAGTTCGAGGCCGAGTGCGGCAAGACG
Organism: Nitriliruptoraceae bacterium; assembly: GCA_041685735.1. Classification (GTDB taxonomy): domain Bacteria; phylum Actinomycetota; class Nitriliruptoria; order Nitriliruptorales; family Nitriliruptoraceae; genus CSSed11-175R1. The sequence goes on along the minus strand of JAWLFE010000003.1, from coordinate 40,762 downwards.
CTCGGCCGCGCTCATGCTTCTCCCTCCCCTGCCAGCGGCCGCTTGAAGTAGGCCACGTTGTCCACGACGCAGACCAGTTCCCAGCCGTCGGACCCCCACTGGTTGAGGATCTGCTGCAGCGCGTGGCTGATCAGCGGGGCGGTGGCGTATTCCCAGCGGGTCACGATGGACTCCTCGAGCGATCGATCACGAGCGGTTGGCGACGACCGATCGACCGTGACGGTCGGGTCGCATGCTGATCGCGCAGCCTACTCGGCACACCTGGGTCACCACCCGCTCGGCCACCACCACGAACGCCGTGGGTCAGACCGCGGTCGCGATGTCACTGCGGCCCGCGATCAACTCGCGTCGATCGGTCTCGCCGAGCCCGCCCCAGACCCCGTACAGCTCGCCGGTCGCGACGGCGTACTCGCGACACGCCTGGAGGCACGGACAGGTGGCACAGACCGCCTTGGCCTCGGCTTCGCGGGCGAGGCGTTCGCGCTTCGGCTCGAACCGGTTCGGCCCGAAGAACAGTGCGGGATCCCGGGTCCGGCATCTGGCCTGCTGATCCCAGCTGATCTCTGCATCGAGGTCCTGGGCGAGGTTCAACCCCACGGGCCCGATCGGCCCCGGGTCGCGGTGTGCGGAGGCGGTCGAAACGGTGCCGCCGTCCTGGGAGATGCGATCGGAACTGCGCAACGCGTGATCCCCTCGGTCTGGTTCGCGTGCGCACCCTACGCCCGGACATGAGGCCTGACTAGACCTTCGTCGCTTGCTACTGGCTCGCGCCCGCTTGCAGCATCCCGCAGACGTCGTGCCGGGGTGCCCTACCCGTCAGACCGGCCATCCGACCCGCCATCCGACCCGACGGCCGCCTCGGAGGCATCGAACGGTTCGACGAGGACCACGGGTCCCTCGATGGCGTGCACCCGTACCGGCGTGCCGACCTTCGCCCGCTTGGCATCCCCCGTCCAGCGCGCGCGCCACAGTGCGCCGTCGATGTAGACGTGCCCTTCGGGGTTCAACACCGATCGGACGATGCCCGGCTTGCCCACGAGGTCATCCAGTGACACGCCCTCCGGGCCCGCCTGTGCACGCAGGACCGTGGTCATGATGAACACGAAGAAGACCGCCACGGTGACGGTCGTCGCGCCGATCAGCCAGGGGTTGAGTGTGAGGGCATCGGCGGCGTAGAAGCGCATGGAGCCGATCACGAACGCGGCGGTCGCACCCAGGGTCAGCGGGCCGAACCCGGCGATGGCGGTGTCCACCGCGTAGAGCAGCAACCCCAGCACGACCAACGCCACCGCCCACCACACGACCGGCAGGACGGTGAGCCCGAACGCGCCGATCGCCGTGGTGATGATCCCGGCGAGACCCGCGACACCGAACCCCGGCTGGAACACCTCGAACAGCAGCATGCCGAGCCCGACGACCAACAGCAGGTAGATGAACGGTGCGGTCGTCGCGGCATGCAGCAGGCGCCGCACCAGCCCCAGGCTGTGGAAGCGGACCTCCAGCTCGCAGGCCCGGATCTGCAGGGTCCGCTCGTCATCACCGGTGGCCACGGAGCGTCCGTCGAGCTCGACGAGCAACGGCTCCAGACCCTGGGCGGTGAGGGTGACCGCTCCTGCCTCGACGAGGCTGTCCGCATCGACGCGTTCGTTCAGGAGTCGTTCGCCGAGGTCCGGCGACGCACCGGCGTCGTCCAGCAACCCGCCCAGCACCGCCGCCTCGTCGAACGACCCATCCAGGTCGGACAGATCAGCGGGCGAGACCGGACCGATCGTGGCGTCCGCCGAGATCGCCCGGATGTCCGCAGCAGCCCAGATCAGGCCGGCCGCGCCGGCAGCTTCGGCACCCGCGCCGAGGGGCCCGACGAGCGCCGCGATCGGGACCGACGCGGCCTCCATCCGACCGAGCAGTTCGTCGAGATCGACGGAGACGCCACCGCCCGAGGAGTACTGCAGGACCACCAGTTCCGACCCGACCTCCTCGGCCAGGTCGATCACGTCGGACACCTGTGCGGAGACCGGCGGGTCGAAGAACCCACCCCGCAGCGGCAGGACCTCGACGGTCCGGACGTCCTCTTCGTCGACCGGGGTCGGGCACTGTTCCAGACCACTGTCGAGGGTCGGGTCGACCTCCTGCGCGGCGACCGACGACGCCGTCAGACCGAGCGCGACGAAGGCGAGCACGGCACAGGCGAGGGAGCGGCGGACGGGCCCGCGGGAGGAGGAGAACATGCGGACCGGAGCGTACCGAGGCTGCCGGCTCCCACCGGCCACGGCCATCCCCCGTAGGCTTGGGAGTCATGGACACCTTCTCCAACCCCAGCGGACTCGATGGGTTCGACGCGTGGCTGTCGTCCCACGTCGTCATCGTCACCGGCAAGGGCGGTGTCGGCAAGACCACCGGCGCGGCCGCGATCGCGCTGGCCGGCGCCGCATCGGGCCGCCGGACCATCCTGGTCGAGGTGGAGGGTCGGCAGAGCTTCAGCCGCACCTTCCGGACCGCTCCCTGGGACTACACGGAGCGTGAATTCCGGCCGGGACTGTGGGGCATGGCGGTGGATCCGACCGATGCGGTCTACGAGTACCTCGACCACTTCTACGGCCTGAAGCGCGTGCAATGGGTCATGGAGAAGTCACACGCCCTCGACTTCGTGACGACGGCCGCACCGGGCCTGCGCGACCTCCTGCTCGTCGGCAAGATCTTCGACCTCGAGATCCGCAAGCGCCCGGACGGACGGCGCGCCTACGACCTGATCGTGGTCGATGCACCACCGACCGGACGGATCGTGCCGTTCCTGCAGGCTCCCGAGGGCGTGACGGAGATCGTCCGCGTCGGCCCGATCAAGCGCCAGGCCCGCCACATGCGCGAGATGCTGCAGAACCCACGCCGGGTGCAGGCCACGATCGTGTCCCTGATGCAGGAGATGCCGGTGCGCGAGACGATCGAGGGGGTGGCCGCGCTGCGCGAAGCCGGCGTCTCCATCGGCCCGGTGATCGCCAACCAGGTCGTCACCCCCCGCCTGCAGGCCGACGGCTCGGCCGCGATCGCGGCGATGGGCCGCGACGGGCTGCAGCGCCGCATCCAGGACACCGGTGCCACGATCTCGGGACGCACCAGCGACCTCCTGCTGGACCTGGTCGAGACGCACCGGGCGCAGGTGGACCAGCAGGATGCGCTGCGGGACCAACTGGCCACCGACTGCGCGACCCCGGTCCTGACGATGCCCCTGCTGACCGGTTCGAGCTTCGGCGCGGATGACCTCGAGGTGCTCGGCGACATCCTGTCGCTGCAGGTCGGCGAGGACGGACCCCGGGCCCGCGAGCGGCTCGGCGACGACGAACTCCAGGTGCTCATCGACGGTGCCCGTCCCGCGGCCGGGGCGACCACATGACGAGCGCATCCCAGGGAGCCGTCGGTGACCTCGCCGACGACGTCCGATCCGCGCACATCCTGGTCACCACGGGCGCGGGCGGTGTCGGCAAGACCACGACCGCGGCGGCGATCGGGCTGGCCGCCGCACGGGCCGGGCGCCGCACCCTGGTGCTGACCATCGATCCGGCCCGGCGGCTGGCGCAGGCCATGGGGCTCGACGGGCTCGATGACGAACCCCGCCGCGTCGAGGTTGCCGACCTGACGGAGGGCGGTGAGCTGTGGGCGATGATGCTCGACATGCAGACCACGTTCGACCGGTTGATCGACCGGCACGCGACCTCCGAGGCGAACGCCGCGGCGATCAAGGCGAACCGCATCTACCGCACCATGTCCGGCTCGCTGGCCGGCACCCAGGAGTACATGGCCATGGAGCGGCTCCACGAGCTCCACGACGCCGACGAGTGGGACCTGTTGGTCGTCGATACGCCCCCGACCCGTTCCGCCCTGGACTTCCTGGACGCACCCAAGCGGATGAGTTCGTTCATGGAGGGTCGGCTGCTGCAGCTGCTGATCCGACCGGGGATGGCCGCCGGTAAGGGCGTCGGCCGTGTCGTTGGTGCCGGCGCCAGCGCCTTCATGCGGGTCGCCGGCCGTGTGACGGGCATGGACCTGATCGAGGACATCGGGGATTTCTTCCGGAACTTCGAGGGCATGTACGAGGGCTTCAAGCAGCGCGCCGATCAGGTCCTGGCCCTGCTCCGGGAACCGACGTCGAGGTTCGTGGTGGTGACCTCCCCCGAGCCGCCACCCCTGCGCGAGGCGAAGTTCTTCCTCGAACGGCTGGAGAAGGAGGGGCTGCACGCGGCCGGGATCGTCGTCAACCGGATCCGTCCGGAACTGCCCCGGGACCCGACGGATGCCCAGGTCGAGCGGGCCATCGAGGCACAGACCGACGACCTGGACGGTCGGGCGGTCGCCGGCGCCCTGCGCCTGCTCACCGATGTACGCAACGTGGCGGCCCGACAGCGGCGTGACGTGTCGGCGGCGCTCTACGGCGTGCACGTGCCCGCACGCCTCCACGTGCCCCTGCTGGCGGGCGACGTCAACGACCTCGCTGGCCTCGACCGGATCGCCACCGCACTCACCACGGGAGAGAGCCGATGATGAGCGAGGAACAGGACGACAGCGCGACGAAACCCGGCACGGACGAGCCGCAGGACGACAGCGCGACGAAACCCGGCACGGACGAGCCGCAGGACGATGGTGTGTCGCCACCCGG
>JAWLFE010000003.1:0-36014 GCA_041685735.1 Nitriliruptoraceae bacterium | reverse complement strand
CGACAGCGCGACGAAACCCGGCACGGACGAGCCGCAGGACGACAGCGCGACGAAACCCGGCACGGACGAGCCGCAGGACGATGGTGTGTCGCCACCCGGCACGGACGAGCCGCAGGACGACAGCGTGACGCCACCCGGAAAGGACCCGGAGCGCGGCGGCGCAGGCCCACGCCCCGACGATGGTGCACCCACGGAGCTCACCCTGCGTCCCGCCGGACATGCACCGAGACACCCTCCGCGGCGGACGGGCGTCTTCCTCGATCCCGATGATCTGCGGGTACACGTCGGCGACCTGCTCCGCGCGATCCTCGGCGGGTACGAGGTCGACGCCTTCGGCAACTACACCTTCACCCACGAAGGTGCGCGAGCGTTCGTCACGGTGGGGCCGAGCCCCGTCGGCCCGCAGGTCGGCGTGTTCTCCGTCACCAACCTCGACGTCGACCTGACGCCACCGCTGGCGGCCTTCCTGCTGGAGACCAACCACACGCTCGGGTTCGGTGCCTTCAGCTACGACGCACCGAACCGGGCCGTGTGGCTGCGCCACACGCTCCACGGATCGTCGTTGGATCTGCCCGAACTGCAGTCGGCGGTGGCTGCCGTCGCGACGACCGCGGCGGCCCTCGATGACACGATCCGTGATCGTTTCGGTGGGCGCACCTTCCAGGAGGCCCCCGACGATGTGCAGCGCGGAGTCGAGCCCCCGGGCACCGTGCAGCCCGGTGGAGCACCCAACGCCAGCGGCTACCTCTGACCAGCAGCAGCCCTGGTGACCGGGTTCCCACTCGGTACCCTCGTGGCCACCCCGACCGTCCTCGCGGACGCGGGGTCCTGTCTGTGCCGTCCCTGCCGCCGCGGAGGTTCCGATGAGCCCGAGTCCGGGTCAGAACCCCGTCGTGCGTGTCGTTGGCCGCACCGCCGCGGTGATCACCCGGCTGGTCCTGATCGTGGTCATCGCCGTGATCACCGGCACGATGCTCGGCGCGCTGTTCCTGCCGCTCGGGCTCGCGACCAACGACGTGCTCGCCGCGGTCCGCACCGACATCCTGGACGTCCCGCCGCTCGGCTCGGCGGACACCCCCGCGCAGAACTCCTTCATCTACGACGCCGACGGCCGCCAGCTGGCCGAGCTGACCTTCGAGGAGAACCGCCGACCGGTCACCCTCGACGAGATCCCCGATGTGGCGATCGATGCAGTGCTCGCGACCGAGGACGCCAACTACTACGAGCACGAGGGTGTCAACCACCTCGCGATCGGTCGTGCTGCGCTGACGAACTTCACGGCCGGCAGTATCGAATCCGGCGCTTCGACGATCACCCAGCAGTACGTCAAGATGGCCTTCCTCTCCCCCGAACAGACGATCCAGCGCAAGATCGAGGAGGCCATCTACGCGATCGAGATCGAGGACCAGCTCACCAAGGACGAGATCCTCGAGCTCTACCTCAACCGGGCCTACTTCGGTGCCGGGACCTACGGGATCGGCACGGCGGCGGAGCGGTACTTCTCGAAGGACATCGGCGAGTTGTCCCTGGGAGAGGCGGCCATGCTCGCCGGGCTCCTGCGCGCACCCGAAGCCAACAACCCGATCAACAGCCTCGAGAACGCCCAGGCCCGTCGCGACATCGTGCTGCGCCAGATGTCCTCCGCCGGGTTCGTCAGCCCCGATCAGGCGTTCGCGGCCATCGACCAGCCGCTCGAACCCCGCATCTCCGAACCACCACCGCCCGAGTTCCCGTACTGGACGCAGTGGGTCTCGCGGCTGCTCACCTCGGAGAACGCCGCGACGGCCCTCGGCACCCAACTCGATGCGCTCGACGCCATGGGCGCGACACCCGATGAGCGGACCCGCTTCGTCTTCCAGAGCGGACTGCGGATCCACACGACGCTCGATCCGGACCTACAGACCGCCGCGGAGGACGCCCTCACCCAACACCTCACCTACGAGGACGAACCGCTCGACGAGATCGCCCGGGAGCCGAGCGGCGCGATCGTCAGCGTCGAACCGGGGACCGGCGCCGTTCGCGCGATGGGCCTCGGGCCGCAGACGTTCGGTTCGTGCCTGGACGACAACAGCTGGGTGGGTGAGCCGAGCGAGACCGGCCAGTTGTTCTGCGATCGCACCACGGTCAACCCCGCCGTGCCGGGGATGGGCGGCTCCGGCCGCCAACCCGGATCGTCGTTCAAGCCGTTCCTGACGATGACCGCCCTGGAGGAGGGCCTGTCACCGGGCCTGACCCTGGATGCGCGCGGGCCCCAGGTCATCGAGGGCTGTGAGGGTTCGAGCGGCGAGTACGAGGTCAACAACTCCGGTGGCGACGGCATCCTCAACATGTACGAGGCGGTCGCACAGTCCAGCAACGTCTACCACGCACTCCTGATCGCCGAGGTCACCCCGGAGCGGGTCGCCGAGATGGCCGACCGCATCGGCGTGAACGTCCCCGAGCGTGATCGTGGGAACTGTCCCCTGGCGCTCGGAGCCACCGAGACGACACCGTTGGCGATGGCGACCGGCTACGCCACCCTCGCCAACCGCGGCGAATACTGCGCGCCCTTCGCCATCACCCACATCGAGGATGCGCAGGGCAACCTCATCTGGGAGCACAGCCCGGACTGCCAGCAGGTCGTGGACGAGGAGATCGCTGACCGTGTCATCGACATGCTCGCCGGGCCGGTCTCCGCGGGCGGCACGGCGCCGATCGCCAACCTCGGCGAGTGGCCGACACGTGGCAAGACCGGAACGACACAGAACTACCGGGACGCCTGGTTCGTCGGCACCATCAGGCAACTGTCCACCGCCGCCTGGATGGGCTATCCCAACGGCAACCGCTACTACATCAACGAACAGGCGGCCGCCGACGCCTGCGGCAGCGAGCGGCTGGTCACCCAGTGCCCACCTGAGAGCCAGAGCCTGACCAACGTCACGATCGCCGGACAGAACTACTCCCGGGTCTTCGGTGGCACGATCGCGGCACCCATGTGGCGGACCTACATGGAGCAGGCCGCCCAGAGCTACGAGCCGGAGGGCTTCCCGGATCCCGGTCCGATCCCGACGGGCCAGGTGCCCGACCTGCTCGACGCCAGTTCGCAGAGCGACGCTGAAGACATCGCGGTCGAGGCCGGCTTCCGGGTCCGGTTCGAGGAGGTCGACGATTGGCGTGACGCGGGCACCTTCCTGGAGCAGCGCCCATCCGCCGGCCGCCGACTGGCGCTCGGCAACGTGATCGTCGTGGACGTCTCCACCGGTCGGGGCGACCTGCCGACGGTCCCCGACGTGGTCGGCCGGACCCTCGACGATGCCGCGGAGCCACTGTTCGACATCGGCTACGAGGTCGCACGCCGGAACCGAGCCGTCGACGATCCGGACCTCGACGGCCGTGTGATCGAGCAGGACCCGGCAGCGGGCAGCCCCTTGCGGCCGGGTGACGGCGCCAGGGTGATCCTCGACGTCGGCGAGTACGTCGAACCCGAACCGGAACCCGAACCAGAGCCCGAACCGGAACCACCGGATGGGGACGCCGGGGGCTCTGGCGATGGGTCCGGCGACAACGGCTCCGGCGGCGGAACCGACGACGGATCGGGCGATGACGGATCGGGCGACGACGTCGGAGGCTCACGCGCCGGTGGTGACGAGGGTGGCGGCTGAGTGGGTGCCACCCGGATCCTCGGTGCCGGCGCGGCGGCGGCAGCGGCCTGCATCGCCTACGGCTCGCTCATCGAGCGTCGCTGGTACCGGCTGCGTCGCCTCGTCCTGCCCCGCACGCTGCGCTCGGCGGGCCGGCTGACGATCCTGCACATCAGTGATATCCACCTCATCCCGGGGCAGGACCACCGGATCCGGTTCCTCCACTCGCTCGCCGACGAGGACCACGACCTGGTCGTGATCACGGGTGACCTGCTCGGAGCTGAACACGCTGAGGACCTGACCGTCGCCGCTCTGGCGCCGCTGACCTCACGCGACCGACCCGGGCTGGTCGTGCTCGGCAGCAACGACCTGTTCGGCCCGGTCGCCAAGTCACCGACCGCCTACTTCACGAAGCCCGAACGACGCATCCACGGCGTACCGCTCGAGACGGACCACCTGATCGACGGTCTCGCACACGCCGGATACCGAACCCTGTCGAACGAGGCCTTCAGCCTCGACACCGCATCGGGCAGGGTCGGGATCGGCGGTATCGACGATCCGCATCTGGCCACCACGGTGCTTCCCGATGCGGCAACGGTCACGCCACCAGACGACGAGCAGGTGCTGTGCAACCTCGGCCTGGTGCACGCTCCCTACACCGCTGCCCTGGATGTGCTGGTCGAAGCCGGCCACGATCTGCTGTTGTCCGGCCATACCCACGGCGGCCAGGTCCGGTTCCCACCGATCGGGGCCGTGGTGGGCAACTGTGACCTCCCTCTGGACCAGATCCGAGGCGCGTCGCGGTACCGCGGCCGTTGGCTGCACGTCTCGCCGGGTCTCGGTCATTCGCGCTACGCACCGTTCCGCTTCGCTTGCCGACCGGAGGCGACGTTGCTCGAGCTCACCGGCTGATGCCGACGGCGGCCGGTCGGGCAAGCGGGGCACCGCCATCACTGGTTCGCGCCCCTGTCAGCCCACAGGTAGGCTCCGGGCCGCTCCCGATCGGGAGCCCTTCGTGCAGCGACGGGATGTAGCGCAGCTTGGTTAGCGCGCCTCGTTCGGGACGAGGAGGCCGGCGGTTCGAATCCGCCCATCCCGACCATCCGCACGACAGGACGACGGACGCGCGGTCCCGCCAGACGGGGGACCGCGCGTCCGTCGTCCGGGCCGTCCGCGGCAGCTGACACCGCCCGCGACCACGGTCCTCGCCTTCACCCAGGACCCGGAGGCAACGATGGAACTCACCGCACTGCAGCGTTCGATCCGGGAGACCTACGGCGCGCAGGACCGGGCACGCGGGACCGATGCCACCTTCGGCTGGTTCATCGAGGAGGTCGGTGAACTGTCCCGGGCGATCCGCCGTCAGGGACACGCGGAGCGCGTCGAGGAGTTCTCCGACGTCCTGGCCTGGCTCGTGACCCTGGCCGACCTGTGTGACGTCGACCTCGATGAGGCGGCGCAGCGCTACGCCGAGGGCTGCCCCAAGTGCAGCACGTCACCGTGCACCTGTGGAGCCACGGATCCTGCCAGGCCCTGAGCGGCAACACCGATGGCAGCGATCACGACGGGGCCGTCACGTCCGCTCGGCGACGATCAGCTCAGCGATCTGGACCGCGTTCAGGGCCGCACCCTTGAGGAGGTTGTCTCCGACGACGAACAGGTTGAGGCTGTAGGGGTCGCCGAGGTCCTCCCGGACCCGTCCGACGAAGACCTCATCGCGCCCGGCCGAGGCCAGCGGGGTCGGGTAGGCCAGCGGCTCACCGTTCGTCCCGATCCCGTCCTCGATGATGAGTCCCGGCGCATCCGCCAGGGCCTGCATCGCCGCCTCGCGTTGCACCGGCTCGGTGAAGGTCAGGCGGGCGTTGATGGCGTGACCCACCAGGACGGGGACGCGCACGCACGTCGGCGACATGCGCAGGGCCGGAAGGCTCAGGATCTTTCGGGACTCGTTGACGAGCTTCCACTCCTCGTCGGTGTAGCGGGCGTCGGTGAACGATCCGCAGTGGGCCAGCACGTTGAACGCCAGCGCCTTGGAGAACACCTCGGCTGACTCGCCGGCTTCGGCGCTCGCTCCGTCGGTCTGGAGGACGTCGGGCTGCTGAACGAGCCTCTGGGTCTGCGCCAGTAGCTCGTTCATCCCCGACATCCCAGCGCCACCGGCCGCCTGGTAGGAGGTCGCGACCACCTCGGTCAGTCCCAGCGCGTCGTGCAACGGCTTGGCGGCGACCATCAGGACCATGGTGGTGCAGTTGGGGTTCGCGACGATCCCCCGCGGTCGACGCGCCACCGCGTCGGGGTTGACCTCGCTGACGACCAACGGCACGTCGTCATCCATCCGCCACGCCGATGAGTTGTCCACCACGACCGCGCCGGCTGCGGCCGCGACCGGGCCCCACTCCTTGGACCGCGTCCCCCCTGCGGAGAAGATGGCGATGTCGATACCGTCGAACGCCTCGGCACTGATCGCCTGGACCTCGACGTCCCGATGCTTCCACGGCAGCCGTGATCCGGCGGAGCGCTCCGAGGCGAGGAACACCGGGTCGCCGTCGATCGGGACGTCCCGCTCGTCGAGCAGGCGCCGGAGTTCGGTGCCCACGGCACCGGTCGCACCGACGATGGCGATGCGGACCGCGTGGCCGTGATCGATCGCTGACACACTCATGCTGATGCCTCCGGAAGTCCGTCGCCACCCAACCCGAAGGCGGCGTGCACCGCCTGGACGGCCGTCTCGACCTGATCACCGGCGACCACGACCGACACCCGGATCGTCGAGGTGGAGATCATCTCGATGTTGACGCCGGCTGCGGACAGCGCGCCGAACATCTTGGCAGCCACCCCCGGGTGGGTCTTCATCCCCGCACCGACCAACGACACCTTGGCGATGTCGCTGTCGAGCCGCACGCCGACCGCACCGAGTTCGTTGCAGAGCGGTTCGAGCACGGCCCGGGCCTTGTCACAGTCGCCACGAGGCAGCGTGAAGGAGATGTCCGTGCGCCCATCCGCCGAGATGTTCTGCACGATCATGTCGATGTTGATGTTGTCATCGGCGAGTGCCGCGAACAGCCGGGAGGCGACCCCGGGCCGGTCGGGGACCTGCTGGATCGTGAGCTTGGCCTCCGAGGTGTCGTGCGCGACACCGGAGATGATCGCGTCCTCCACAATGTCCTCCTCTGGACCCACCCACGTGCCGTCGCTGTAGCTGAACGATGACCGTACGTGGATGCGTACGCCGTGGTTGCGCCCGAACTCGACCGAGCGGACCTGCAGCACCTTGGCACCCTGGGCCGCCATCTCGAGCATCTCTTCGTAGCTGACGTGGTTGATCTTCTCTGCGGTGGTGACGATGCGCGGGTCGGCCGTGAAGACCCCATCGACATCGGTGTAGATCTCACAGACGTCGGCGTCGAGCGCAGCTGCCAGAGCGACCGCGGTGGTGTCCGACCCCCCGCGCCCGAGCGTCGTGATGTCCTTGGTGTCCTGGCTGACCCCCTGGAAACCCGCCACGATCACGACGTTGCCCTGATCGAGCGCCTCCTGGACGCGGCCCGGGGTGATGTCCACGATCCGAGCCTTGCCGTGCACCGCATCGGTGATGATCCCGGCCTGCGACCCGGTGAACGACTTGGCCGGGACCTCACGGTCGTGGAGCGCCATGGCCAGCAACGACATGGAGATCCGCTCACCCGAGGTCAGCAGGATGTCCAGTTCCCGTTCCGGCGGACGCTCGGAGATGCGCTGTGCCATGGTCACGAGGTCGTCGGTGGTCTTGCCCATCGCGGAGACGACGACCACGACCTGGTTGCCGTCCCGATGCGTCCGCGCGACACGGTCGGCGACCCGCTTCATCCGGTCGACGTCGCCGACGGACGTGCCGCCGTACTTCTGGACCACGATCGCCACGGGCTCGTCCAACTCCTCGGGGGGGTGCCAACAACCTGCAGCCGCGGCTGGCACGATGCCAGGATCCGCGGCCGACCGTGATGATACGCCGGTGGACAGAGCGATGAACCACCCCGCCCGTGCCCGGTCGGCTCAGGGGATGTCGCGCCGTCCGGAGAAGGCACGACCGAGCGTGACCTCATCGGCGTAGTCGAGGTCGCCCCCGACGGGCAGGCCGCTGGCGAGCCGCGTCACCCGTACCCCGAGCGGCGACAGCAGCCGGGACAGGTACGACGCGGTCGCCTCACCTTCGACGTTGGGGTTCATCGCCAGGATCAGTTCGTCGACCGGCTCCGCGTCCAACCGTGCCACGAGTTCCTTGAGGTGCAGATCGTCCGGCCCGATCCCGTCGATCGGAGAGATCGCGCCCCCGAGGACGTGGTAGCGGCCCTGGAACTCACGCGTCCGCTCGATGGCGACCACATCCCGCGGCTCCTCGACGACGCAGAGGATGGAGCCGTCCCGTCGGGTGTCCCGGCAGATCCGGCACTCCTCAGCCTCCGCGATGTTCCAGCAGCGGGTGCAGAACCGGATGGTCGCCTTGACCGTCGTGATCGCATCGGCGAGTCGCTGGGCGTCGGCCTGCTCGGTCTGCAGCAGGTGGAACGCGATCCGTTGCGCGCTCTTCGGGCCGACGCCCGGCAGACGCCCGAGTTCGTCGATCAGGTCCTGGACGGCACCTTCGTACACACTGGCCTCACGCGGGGGACGGGCTGCTCGGACGGCCGCACGCAGGAGCGTACCCAGGGCATCTGGCCATCCGACCGACCACGGCCGGGATCCGCGGCTCAGGCCTCACGTTCCGATGGTGGCGGGAGTTCGTCGACGAGCTCCGCGCCCAACTCGTCGGCCAGCAGCCGCCCCACCGCCTGTGGGTCCTGGGCAGCCGGTGCGTCGAACTCGGCCTCCCGGACCGCGGTCTCGTCGTCGACGGGTTCCTCGATCGGCGCCGCAGCCGGGCCAGAGGATCCAGCGGCCGCGGGCGCAGGACCGCCCCCGCCGGCTGCGGCGGCGTCCGGGGCAGCATCGGGGTCGGGCGTCGAGCCCGACGCACCAGCATCCCCGCCACCGTCGTCCGCCGACACCGCGTCGGCAGCGGGTGGACCGGCAGCGGGTGGATCGCCAGCGGGCGGATCGGTCGGCGGCGACGTCGAGGTCCCTGCACCGCCAGCCTCGTGGAAGACGGGCGTTCGTGCGTCGTCGGGGGTGACGCTCGGCGGCACCGGCCGTCGCCGGTCATCATCGCCCTCGACGACGATATCCAGGCGAACGCGCAGGCCGGTGACCTGTTCGACCGCACGCTGGAGCGCCTCGGCGTAGGTCCCGGAACCGGCGTTGGCCGCGTGGAAGGAGGCGTAGCGACGCCCGTAGAGCAAGGTGAGGATCCCGCGCCCGGCCCGGGTGGGTGTCGCTGGCAGGAAGATCGCATGGTGTCGTCGCGAGCCATCGCGGACGACCTCGAGGATCGCATCCCACTGGCGGGTGATCCGCGTCAGGTCGTCCTCCGCCTCCGCGGACCCCGCAGCCGGCTCCTGCTCGTCGGCTCCGTCTGCCCCGACTGCACCGACTGCCCCGACTGCCCCGTCGGCCTCGTCAGCCGTGTCGGCCTCGTCAGCCGTGTCGTCGTCGGCAGCGTCGGCTGCCGAGGCAGGCGCGGGGGCGTCTGGAACCGCATGGCTGCCACCCGACGGTGCCGTCTCACCGGGTGTCGGGGGATCCTCGCGCGCGACGTCCCCGGTCGGTCCAGGATCGGGCCGCTCGGGCGGTTCGGGCGCCGACGTGGTGTCCGCCGACGCATCGTCGGCGGCGACCACGGCCGCCACGGTTGCGGCCGCATGCCGGGCCGGGTCAGACGGCGGGGTCGGCGCGGGGTCCGTGACCGCAGCGCCCGGGGAGGCGGGGACCATGCCGGCTTCCAGTCGGGCGATCCGGTCGGTCAGTTCGGCCAACTGCGCAGACTCGCTTGGGACCACCAGCGAGGCCAACGCCAACTCCAACGGCAGGCGCGGTGAGCCGAGCCGCTGCTCGGACACCGTCGCCGCCAACACGGTGACGGCCCGCAACAGGGTCTCCGGTGGCATCGCGGCGGCCTGCGCCTCCAGTCGGGCACGACGCTCGTCGGTGGCGTCGACCAGGTCCGGCCGGTCGGGAGCGGCGCCCAGCACCAGCAGGTCCCGGACGTGCTGCACGAGGTCGAGCGTGAACCGGCGCAGGTCGTGGCCCTCATCGACCAGTCCCTGGACCGCCGCGAGCAGTCCGGCCACATCCCGTGCGGCCAGAAGGTCGACCACCTCGACGACGCGCTGCACCGGTGTCTGACCGAGGACCTGGGCGACATCGCCGACGGTCACATCCGTCCCCGCGAACGCCAGCACCTGCTCGAGCACCGACTGGGTGTCGCGCAGCGATCCATCGCCGGCCCGCACGATCGCCTCGACGGCGCCAGCATCGATCGTGTATCCCTCGAGTTCACACAACCGACGGACGTTGCCCGCCACCTCGGCGGCGGAGACGCGCCGTAGGTCCAGCCGCTGCACCCGGGACATGATCGTCGGCAGGACCTTCTGCGGATCGGTCGTCGCCATGGCGAACATGACGTGGGCCGGTGGCTCCTCGATCAGCTTCAGCAGCGCGTTGAAGGCTGCGGTCGAGGCCATGTGGACCTCGTCCAGGATGTAGACCTTCCGACGCGCGCTGGCGGGCGCGAACATCGCGCGGTCACGAAGCTCACGTGCATCGTCGACGCCGCCATGCGACGCCATGTCCAGTTCGATGACGTCGACCGACGACCCGTCCGTGATCTCGGTGCACTGCCGGCAGGTGTTGCAGGGCGTCGGTGTCGGTCCCTGTTCGCAGTTGATGGCCTTGGCCAGGATCCTGGCGGTGGAGGTCTTGCCGGTCCCGCGAGGGCCCGTGAACAGGTACGCGTGGTGCAGCCGGTCCTCGGTGATCGCGTTCGCGAGCGTCCGGATCACGGGGGTCTGGCCCACGACATCGTCGAACGTCTGGGGCCGGTACTTGCGATACAGCGACATGTACGCCACGAGCTGCCTCCGTCACGACCGGCACCGTAGCGGTGCCCTGCGACCTCCGACCGACCGGGCCGGGCCCGCGGGCGGTCCCCTCGCCGCGTCACTCCCTGACCATCGCCCACGGCACCGACGGAACGAAGAGCGGCGGGGTCGGCGTCCACCGACGCGGTCTGGCGACGGACGCCCGTGATCGGCACCCGTTCGAGAACGGCTTAGGGCTGCTGCCTCTCGGCCCTGACCCGGTTCACCGGGGAACGTCACCGGCGGACGTCCGTCTCCACACCGCGCCGGGTGGGAACTCCGACCCCGCGAACCATGACCGTACCGGACCGCTCAGGCAGCAGCGAAGCCGCAGCACCAACCGGTGGTCACGACCCGTCGGGGTCGTCGACCTCAGCCACCGACTCCTCGCCATCGGATCGCGGCCGCCGCAGGAGCAGGGCGGCTCCGATGACGATCAACGCCGCCGGCACGAGGTACACCTCGAGGTTCGGCACGCCGGTCAGGCTCGACGCACCCGCGACGACCAGGACCCCACCCGGGATCAACGGCCACCACCACACCCCGTCCGACGAGCTCACGAGTCGATCGATCAGCGCGATGGCGAGGAAACCACAGCCGAGCCCGAGCACCACGGACCCACCCGGGCCTCCCTGGGACTCGACGACCAACCCCGCACCCAGGCCCGTGAGGATCCCGCCAGGGACCAGGAAGCCGTAGGTCCGGGTCGAGGCGTAGGCCGCGAGGAACCCGAGCCCGAGGAACCCGACGACCACCTCGCCGCCGACATCGGTGGTGAGCACGATCAGGAGCGCCGCGCCGATCGTGATCAGCAACAGGCCCAGGATGCGCTGGCTTGCCATGGGACCTCCGCAGGTCGACGAGCACGCAGCCGGGTTCCCCCGTCACGGCTCGGAACGTCGGCACGAGGCTACGGCCCGACGCGATCCGGTGCTCGGCCGATCACCGCCACGGTGCCGACCCGTCCCGTCGGAGCGCACAGGCGTTCCAGTAGGATCGGTCCGGTCGGTAGGCCGACCATCACCGCGACCTGGAGCTGTTCGATGCGACGCGAGATCGACGGAGTCGCCCTGGAGCTGCTCCGGGGCGACATCACCGACCAGCCGGATATCGATGCCATCGTCAACGCAGCCAACGCGGAACTCCAGATCGGTGGCGGGGTCGCCGGGGCGATCCACCGGACCGCCGGACCGGGGCTGGCCGAGGAGTGTCGGCCCTTCGCGCCGATCTCTCCCGGAGAGTGCGTCCTGACGGGTGGTCACGAGCTCCCCAACCCCCACGTCCTGCACTGCCTCGGCCCCGTCTACGGTGTCGACGAGCCCTCCGACACCTACCTGGCCGACTGTTACCGCAACGCCCTCCGGGTCGCGGACGAGGCAGGGGTGGGCTCCGTGGCCTTCCCGGCGATCTCGACCGGCGCCTTCGGCTACCCGCTGGAGCCGGCCACCGAGGTCGCGCTGACCACGATCGTGACCGAAGCCCCCGCTCTGACGAGCGTCCGCCTCGTGCGCATGGTGCTGTTCACGCCTCGCGACCTCGAGGTCCACGAGCAGGTCCTGGACCGCCTGACGTCCTGAACGGGACCCCGCACGCCCCGGAGCCGGTCTCCGGAGGCCAGCAAGGCGGCGGCCTCAGGGACCGACCTGCGGCAGCACCTCGCTGGCGAGCAGTTCCAGGGATGCCCGGTCGTCGAGGTCGTTGTGCTGCAGCATGAACCGGGATGCTCCCGCGGTCGTGAACGCGCCCAGCTGCTCGACGACACGCTGCGGCGACCCGCCGATGAACCCCGCCGCGACCCACGCATCGAGGTCGCCCGGCAGCCCGGAGAACGTCGCACGCTGCCCGGCGATGGCACGCGCCACCTCGGCGTCATCCCGACCGATGACGAACGGCACCATCACCGATCGGCCGAGCGTCGCCGGGTCGCGGCCAATGGCGCGGCACTGCGCGTCCAGCGCTTCCGACTTCTCACGGAAGGTGTCGACCCCGACATAGGAGCAGTTCCACTCCGACGCACGTTCGGCGACGACCCGGAGCGTCCGGGGGCCCTTGCCTCCGAGCACGAGGAACGGCTCGGGACCCGTCGCCCGTGGATGCACCTGCGCATCCCGCAACGACAGGTGTGTGCCGTCCAGGGAGGTCGGATCTCCACACCACAGGGCGCTGATGACCACAGCCGCTTCGTCGAGGAGTGCCAGTCGCTCGGGGTACCGCGGGTAGGGGATCCCGAACATCGCGTGCTCGGCCGCGTTCCAGCCCGCCCCGATCCCGACATCCAACCGACCCTCCGACAGGACGTCGAGGTCCATCGCCATCTTGGCCACGAGCGCCGGGGGGAGGAACGTCATCGGGGAGACCATCGGCCCGAACCGAATCCGCCGTGTCCGCTCGGCGGCCACCGTCAGCGACGGCCACAGGGACAGCGATGCCCGATCCGCGTCACCCTCGATCCCCGTCAGGTGATCCGACCGGTGCAGCGACGCGAAGCCCAGGTCCTCCGCCGCCTCGACCAGTGCGAGCCACCGTGGCCAGGTCAGGCCTTCCTGTCCTTCGATCATCAGGCCGAGCTCAGGCACGGAGGCTCCGGGGTAGGTCGGGGAGCCGGGAACGTAGCTCCACCGCCGGGCACCGGGGACCTGCCGTCATCACACCTGGTGCGACAGCCCACCGACCCGATCGCGACCATGGTCCTTGGCGGCGTACAGGTGGTGGTCGGCACGCCGCATCAGATCGTCCAACTCCTCACCCCGCCGGAACTCCGCCACACCGAACGTCGCCGTGACGAGCAGCCCCTCGGGCTGTTCGGCGGCGATGGCGGTCCGGCAGCGCTCCGCCAGCTGCACCGCCGCCTCGACGTCGGTGTCCGGCGCGATGATCAGGAACTCCTCGCCACCCCAGCGCACGACCAGGTCGACCTCACGAACGGTGCGGCGGAGCACCTCCGACACGACCTCCAACACACCGTCGCCGGCCACGTGCCCGTGCGCGTCGTTGATGGCCTTGAAGTGGTCCAGATCCACCAGGATGATCGACAGTGGCCGTTCGTAGCGTTGCGCCGCCGACCGCTCCTGCGCCAGGCGCTCCTGACCCGCCCAGCGGTTGGCCAAACCCGTCATCGGATCGGTCGTGGCCCGTTCGTTGAGGACCTCAGCCCTGGCGAGCGCCCGGTGCAGATCCTCACGCATGCTGCTCAGCGCGACCGTCAGGGCCAGCAGGGCAGCCAGGAAACCATGGACACGTACGAGGTAGGAGATCGCATCGGTCGGCATCGTCCCGGTCGCCGCGACCTCCCGCCAGACGCTGGTTGCGACCATGAGTCCCGACACGACCAGGACCGCGGTGCCCGCGATCGCGCCGGCCCGACGGTCCAGCATCACGAAGGCACCGACGACCAGCGCGCCGACCGACCAGTAGTGCGCCCCAGCGAGGACCAGCAGGTGTTCGTCGAGTGATCCGGCGAAGTGCAGGTGCCACAACAGGCGTCCCAGGATCACGAAGCTCAGGATCCCGAACATCGTGAGCTCCAGTGGCCGCAACCGCACCCGCTGTTGCCGCAACAGCAACGTGAAGCCCAACAGGACCAGGAGCAAGACCGGGTAGCCACGCTCGATGATGACGTCGCCGGGTTCCCGGGTCACCCAGCTCAGGACGGTCACCAGTGCCGCGAACCCACTGGCCACCTGGTAGACGACACGCTTGCGCCACTCCAGGCGCCGTTGTTCCGCCCGCGCCTCGTTCATGGCATGGTTACGCATCGGTCCCTCGGGGTGGTCGTGGTCCTCCGACCTCGATGTTGCCCATCCCATCGGCCGGATGTGGCACTCGACTTGAGAGGACGCAGGTCCTGATCGTCAGGCAACCCCTCATCGGGCTGCGTCGATGATCCCACGCAGCATCGGCTCCAGACCCCAGGCGATCCCCGAGAACCCGCCACTGAACCCCAGGCGAACGACCACCAGGTCCTCGGAGGGAACGATGACCACCTGCTGGCCCTCGTTGCCGGATGCCCAGTAGGCATCGGAGGGCACCGACGGCATCCGCTGCTCGCCATCGGGCCCGGTGTTGAGCCACCACTGCCAGCCGTACGGGTACTCGGTCGGCAGGTCCACCGGCGTCGTCGACCGCTCGACCCATCCCTCCGGAAGCAGTCGCTCTCCCTCCCAGACCCCGTCCTGGAGGTACCACTGCCCGAACCGCGCCCAGTCCCGCGCGGTCGCGTAGAGGTACGACGAGCACACCAGGCCGCCAGCGGCATCGGGTTCCATGACGGCGGTGGCCATGCCGAGCGGTTCGAAGACCAGCGACCGGGCCAGTTCCGGCCCGGCGTCGGCCACTTCCTGGGCCACGTCGCACAGGATGTTGGTCGTCCCCGACGAGTACGCCCACCGGGTGCCTGGTCCGGCTTCCAGGGGCAGCTGTGCGGCGTAGTCACCCGCGTCGCCGGGCAGGAACAGCATCCGCGTCGCGTCGGTGTCCGGGTCGTACACCTCCTCGAACGACAGACCATCGGTCATGGTCAGCAGGTGCTCCACGGTGATCGATCGTCGCTCGTCGGTCGCCCAGGCCGGGCGGAGGCCGTCGTCCTCGGTCGACAACCTCCCGTCAGCGACCAACCGGCCGACCATCGCGCCCGCGACCGACTTCGCCATCGACCATCCCAGCAGGGGCGTGTCCGGACCGAAGCCGGGTGCGTAGCGCTCCGCCACCAGCCGGCCATCCTTGATCACGACCACCGCCCGGGTGTTGCGGTCGCGACCCGACGGGTCGTCCTCGACGAAGGCGAGGTTGATCGCCGCATCCATCTGCGCTGCGCTGATCCCGGAGGTCGCCTGCGCCGCCCCGGAGCCCTGCGGCCACGGCTGTCCCGGCGCGGGTGGCGGCAGCGGATCCAGGGCGGTGAAGGCGGGGCGCTCCTCAGCGAGGGTGCACCCCAGCCCCTCGGTCCGGTACGCGGTCGCCCCCCACGCGCCGAGCAGCGTGGCGGTCACCGCCGTCGGATCGTCGACGTCGACCCGCAGGAACGGAACGAGCGGGTTGTCCGGCAGATCGCCCAGCGCGTCGTCGACCCCCCGTTCAGCGACGAGGTGTCCCGAACAGACCGTCTTCGCGGCATAGCCCGTGGCGATCGGTGCGATCGGTCCGAGGTACCAGACGACCCCGCCAGCGAGCACGACGAACGCGGCCAGCGCCGCGATCGCCAGCTTGGCTCCACGCGACATCACCGCTCCGTTCCGGCACCTCACGGACGAGGACCGCCGCAGCGTACGTCGCGGTTCCACGCCTTCCGCCACTGGCCGTACCTTGGCATGGCTCCCATCCGACCGCGCTCCCGAGGTCGTCACATGGTTGGTCGTTCGCCGCTGCCTTCACTGCTGCGTTCATCGCTGGCTCCGCTGGCCGTCGCCGCCGTCATGTTGGCGGGTTGCGCCAGTTCCGCCCCGGCGGTCGCGGAGGTTCCGGACGATGTCGGGCCGGTGTCCGCCGAGCCGATCGTCGCGGTCCTCGACAACGTCTACGACCCCATCGAGGTGGTCGTCGAGGCCGGCACGGAGGTGACCTGGGTCTGGGAGGGACGGGCCGCCCACGACGTCGTGGGTGATGGCTTCGACAGCGACGTGCAGGGCACGGGGACCTTCACCCACACCTTCGAGGAAGCGGGTGCCTACGGCTACGTGTGCACCCTGCACCCCGGCATGGACGGCACCGTCTACGTGCTCCCCGCTCCCTGATGGCCGGCACCTCGACGTCGCCTCCAACGGCCGCACGAGAGGTCCCGATCCCTCGGGCCCGGGAGCTGGCGTGCTGCACGTGAAGATGAGTAGGACACGCCTTGAGTTAGGTAGACCGCCGCATTCCGCGTCAGCGTAGTTTCGTCCGGTCGGGTTGAACGCATGTGGAGGCGTGGGAGGCGAACCCGTATGAGACGTGCATCGACGGTCCTGGTCGTCATCGTGTTGGCCGTGCTGCTGTCCGCATGTGACGATGGCGACTTCGACGCCGCCGACCTCAGGGACATCTTCGACACCCTTCAAGACCTCGAGGCAGAGGCAGGAGCGGACAGCGGAGGCACGGGTGGCTCGGGGGACCCCGGCGACGCGGGAGCCACAACCGATTCTCCCAACCGACCACCCATCCCCAGCGGAGGGGTGCAGAACGACTCCTACCACGATGCATCTTCCGAAAGGAGTTTCGAAGAGTGGGAGTACTCGCCGGTTGACAGGTCCCATGAAGACGTGGTCGACCACTACGAGGACTACTTCGGCAGCGAGGGCGAGTCCTACACCAACGCTGACGGAGAGGACATCACCTTCTGGGAGACACCCGATCAGGGCCGTCCCGATCAGGAGGTGTACGTCGCGGACACGGGACTTTCGACCCGGGTCACGACCTTCTACAACGACTGAGGCGTGAGCAGCGCACGCGGCGTCTTGACCCGTTGCGGTTCAGTCTGGGGCCGTGCTGTTCGGGCCATGCTGGCCGAGGAACCACTGGTTCCCTGCCGGGTCGACCACGCCGGCGCCACGCTGTTCCTCGAACTGTCCATCCGCCGGTTCGATGATGCTGGTCGCACCGGCCTGGACGGCGCGATCATGGAGACCGTCCACGTCGTCGACATAGAGGAACAGAGCGGCTGGTTGGTCCTGCTCGATGGGGCCCCCACCACCGACCATGATCCGGCTGTCACCGATCTGCAGCTCGACGTGCTGCCCTCCGCCGCTGCCGGTGGTGCGGTAGGTGACCTCCGCGTCGAACGCAGCCTCGAGGAAGTCGACGAACCCGTCCGGGTCGGTGACCATCAGGTAGGGCGTGACGGTGTGGAACCCGCCCCGATTCGGCGAACCGATCATCCTGGTCCCTCCCGGCTCCATCCGATGCAACCTCGTCTGCGCGCCGGTGGGCGGAGCCGAGTAGGAGGATACGGGCCCCGGTTGAGACGGCGCGTGACGAATGCGACGTCGAGCAACCGATGCTCTGACCCGCATCGAAGATCCGTGTACCAGCGAGTGGCCACATCCCCACCCCCGGCAGTTTCTGCGACCGGTCTGCGACGGATCGAGGTCGTCGCCTCCGCCACGGAGAACGGCCCCGGAGCCACTCCGGGGCCGTTCGTGTAGGTGACGCGGTGGTCATCTGGCGGAGGGTGGGGGATTCGAACCCCCGAGACCCTTGCGGGCCTACACGGATTCCAGCCGTGCGCCATAAACCGGACTAGGCGAACCCTCCTGGCGAGGCGGGAGCCTACGCGCCCGCACCAACCCCCGCCAACGCGAGCCCGATCTCACTGGCCAGCCTCATCGGCCAGCCGGCGACCCACCGGTCGGCACCGGGCATCAGCCGACCCGGCACCCGGCCTGCCAGACGTGGGTCACGAACGCGGGATCGGCCAGCACACCGATGTCCCGGATCGGATCGCCGCGCACCGCGATGATGTCGGCGTCGTACCCCGCCGCCAACCGGCCGGATCGCGGCGCGCGGGCCCCAAGCGTGTCGGGAGCATTGGCCGTCGCGGCCTCGATCGCCCCGAGCGGTGTCAACCCCAGTTCGACCAGCAGGGAGAGCTCGCGACCATGGTTGCCCCACCCGGCGGGCAGGTCCGGGCCGGACAGCAGCACGTCGGTCCCCATCGCGATCCGCACGCCGGACGCGGCCGCCCGGGCGATCCGCTCCCCCGAGTCCTCGTAGACCGCGCGCATCTTGGTCGCCATCTCCGGGGGGAGGCTGCCGGCGTCTTCCAGGAAGTCGCAGCCGATCAGCCGGGTGGGGACAAGCAGCGTGTCTCGCTCACGCATCGCGGCCGCCACCTCGTCGTCGATGTAGCTGCCGTGCTCGATCGTGCGGACGCCGGCTTCGACCGCCGCCAGCATCGCCGCCGTGCCGTGGCAGTGGGCCATCACCGAGCGGTCCGCCAGCCCCGCCACCTCGACGATGGCCTCCAGTTCCGCCCGTGTGAAGTGCTGGTGCTGCGGATCGTTGCGTTCCGAGATCACCCCGCCCGACGCACAGATCTTGATGACCTCCGCACCGGCGCGCAGCTGTTCGCGGACCGCTTCCATCACCCCGGCGACGCCATCGCAGACCCGGACCGACGGCTCCCACCGGGACAGGTCACGGACCCAGGCGGACGGCAGCGCATGGACGTCGGTGTGGCCCCCGGTGACCGACAACGCCGCACCCGCCGCGTACACCCGGGGTCCGGGTACCGACCCCTCACGCACAGCAGCCGCGAGGTGGATGCCCAACCCCCCGGCTTCGCGGACGGAGGTGAACCCGGCGCGCAGCGCCACCGCCAGGTCCGCGGTCGCCCGGGCCGCTCGCAGGGCGACCGGTTCCGCGAACACGTAGGACGGTGACGCGCTGTGGGTCCCGAACAGGTGCACGTGGCAGTCCCACATGCCCGGCATGACCGTGTCGACCTGGACGACCTCGGTGACGCCGTCGACCGGCGCGTCGGCGCGTGGTCCGGCGTACGCGATCGCCTGGCCGTCGAGCACCACGACACCGTGGTCGATCGGCTCGCCGCGCCCGGGGATCAGCCGGGTCGCCTCGATCCGGATCACCGGCCCGCCCCACTCAGCACACGCTCCGCGATGTAGGAGCCGATCGCCAGCGACGAGGTGGCGGCCGGCGACGGGGCGTTGCGCACACTGACCACCCGACCCTGCCAGGTGATCCGGAAGTCGTCGACGAGCGATCCGTCACGGTCGAGCGCCTGCGCCCGGACCCCGGCGACCGACGGCATCACGTCGTCGACGGTCAGCGCCGGGACGTAGCGGCGTGCTTCCTCGACGAACCTGCGGGTGCTGAGCGAACGCAGCACCTCGGAGGCACCGGTGCGCCAGTGCTGGCGGGCGAGGTGCCACATGCCGGGCCAGCGGGCGACGTCCGCCAGGTCGCCACCGCGCAGGGTGCGCCAGTCGTAGCCCTCCCGCGCCATCGCCAGCACCGCGTTGGGGCCGATCAGGACCTCGCCGTCGATGCGCTTGGTCAGGTGCACGCCCAGGAACGGGTACCGGGGATCGGGGACGGGGTAGATCAGGCCGTTGACGAGCCCGCGTGCCGACGGGGTCAGCTGGTGGTACTCACCGCGGAACGGCACGATGCGCGGTTCCGCATCATCACCGGCCAGCTGCGCGACCCGATCGGCATGGAGCCCGGCGCAGTTGACCACCGCGTCCAGGTCGGCGATCCCCGCGTCGGTGAGGACCCGCACGCCACCATCGGCACCCACGTGCCGGATCCCGCGGACCGCCGCGCCCAGGTGGAGCGTCCCACCGGCGGACTCGACGTCGACGGCCAGGTGGCGTGCCACCTCGGCGTAGTCGACGATGGCCGTGTTCGGGGAGTGCAGGGCCAGCGTGCCGACCGCGTGGGGTTCGATCTCACGGAACGCGGCCGGCTCCAGCAACTCGACGCCCGGCACCCCGTTGCCGACCGCACGCTCGAACAGGCCCCGGAGCCGCCCGGCTTCCTCGTCGTCCAGTGCGATCACGAGCTTGCCGCACGCGTCGTAGGCGATGCCACGGTCCTGGCAGTAGTCGCGCAGACGCCGGACGCCCTCGACGCACAGACGCGCCTTCAGCGAGTCCTTCGGGTAGTACAGCCCCGCATGCACCACGCCGCTGTTGCGCCCGGTCTGGTGCTGGGCGACCGCCGCCTCCTTGTCGAAGACCAGCACCTCGGCGTCCGGATCACGCGCCTGCAGCGCCCTGGCGGTGGCCAGTCCGACGATGCCGGCGCCGATCACACCCAGACGGCGCTGCCGTCGCGGCGTCCGGGTTGGGTCGCTGCGCCCCGGACCCATCAGGCGGCCCCCGGGACGACGGTCACCTCGAGCCAGGTGACCGGCTCGGCATCGGCGCGCAGGGACCCGCGCCAGGCGGCCGGAAGCACGACCGTGCCCCCGGCTCCGAGCGGCACGTCCTCACCATCGACCACCAGCCCTCCGTCGACGACCAGCACGACCCGCATCCTGCCCCGACCCACCGACACGGAGCCAGCAGCATCGAGGTGGCGACGCACGATGCGGTACTCGGGTGTGTCGACCACCGTGGATCCGGCACGGGACGCGGGCGAGCGGGAGCCGGCGCGGGCCGTCCTCCCGGCACCAATGGTCGGGGCGGCGAGGTTGTGCTCCCACCCGAGTTCGATGGAGTGCATCGCCTCCCGGAGGTGCAACGTCCGCGGCGTCCGACCGTACTTGTCGACCCAGTCGTAGACGCGGAACGTGGTGTCACTGGGGGTCTGTACCTCCGCGACCATGACCCCGGCGGCCAACGCGTGGATCGTCCCCGCCGGCAGGTGGTGGACCTCGCCGGGCACGGCCGGTACCCGGTGCAGCATCGGCACCAGCGCCGGTGTGCCCACGGCCGACGCGAGGGCGCCCAGCGTCACGCCGCCCGCGACCCCGATCATCAGGTCAGCGCCGGGTTCCGCATCCAGCACCACCCACGACTCCGTCTTGTGGCTCACCTCCGGATGATCGGCGACGTAGTCGGCGGGTGGGTGGACCTGCACGGACAGGTGCTCGCGCGCGTCCAGCAGCTTGACCAGCAGCGGGAACCGACCATCCACATCCGGCGCGCCACCCAGCAGGCCGTCGCGGTCGGACGTGATCAGCTCCTGCAGCGTGCGGCCGGCGTGCGGCCCGGACGCGACGCGGCTGACGGGATCCTCGACCGGGGTGGCCGACGGATCGAGGTCGGCCACCTCCCAGCACTCGCCGACCATCGTGTCCGCGGGCAGATCCTTGCCGAAGCGCTCCAGGCGCCGGCCACCCCACGGCTTGGGCACGAACAGCGGCTGCAGGTACAGCGGCGCGTCCACCGGCGAGCCCTCGGAAGCCGCCATCTCAGGTCACCAGCTTGCGCTCGTGGAACTCCGGACGATCCCAGGCACCGGTGTCGAGCAGGCGCGCGAGCACCTCGACCGCGTCGAAGACGTCCACCCGGCTGAGGTAGAGCGGCGCGAAGCCGAACCGCACGAGGTCCGGTGGCCGGTGATCGGGGATGACCCCGTCCGCGATCAACGCCTGGGTCAGGGCGTAGGCCTGGGGGTGGCGCACGGAGACCTGCCCGCCGCGCTCCGCCGCAGCGCGGGGTGAGATGACCTCGACCTCCGCCCCACACCGCGCATCGACCAGGTCGATGAACAACGAGGTGAGCTCCTGCGCCTTGGCGACGACCGCCGCCACCTCGACGTCCTCCCAGACCTCCAGCGCCGCTTCCAGTCCGGTCATCGACAGGACCGGCGGGGTCCCGGCGAGGAAGCGTTCCGCGCCCGCGGCGGCGTCGTACTCCAGGGCGAAGTCGAAGGGCCGCGCATGTCCGAACCAGCCGCGGATCGGGGTCGACACCTGGTCGTGCCAGCGCCGTGCGACGTAGAGGTAGCCCGGTGAACCGGGGCCGCCGTTGAGGAACTTGTAGGTGCAGCCGACCGCCAGATCCGCGTCCCAGCCGTGCAGATCGACGGCCACCGCGCCGGCCGAGTGGGACAGGTCCCAGATGGCGATCGCCCCCGCCTCGTGCGCGGCGGCGGTCAAGCCCCCGGCGTCCTGGAGCCGCCCGCTGCGGTAGTCGACGTGGGTGAGCATCAACACGGCGGTGGTGGCGTCGAGGTGGTCACGGAGCTGGTCGGTCGGCAGCACCCGGACCTCGAGGTCGCCCGTCAGCTCAGCCAGTCCCTGGGCGACGTAGATGTCGGTCGGGAAGTTGGTGTCATCCGTGAGGAGCACGGACCGATCCGGGCGCAGCTGCCGTGCGGCGGCGACCGCCTTGAACACCGCCACGGAGGTGGAGTCGCCGACCGCGATCTCGTCGGCGTCCGCGCCGATCAGCGGCGCGAGTTGACCGGCGATCCGCTGCGGTTGCGTCGCCCAACCCGCCGTGTTCCAGCTGCGGATCAGCTCCTGCCCCCACTGCTGCTCGACCGCCTCGCGCACCCGCTCGGCGACCGCGGGCTGCAACGCTCCGAGCGAGTTGCCATCGAGGTAGCGCAGGCCCTCGGGCAACGAGAACCGTTGGCGGACCTCGTCCAGGGGGTCGGCAGCATCGAGGTTCGCGCACGCCTGCCGATCCATCGCTGCACCTCGCCTGGGGTGGTGCGGAGCGTAGCGTTCAGGGTCTCGACGGCCGGGCGGCCCGCACACGGCGGCGCAGGACAGCGGTCTCGATCGGGCCCGCTGACCGGGAGGTGACCGCTCCCGCCGGGGTGAGGCGAGCGGTAGACTCGACCCTGTCCGCGCCGCACGCGCTGTCGTGCCGCCGGTCGTTCCCGGTCCCCGTCTGCGGAGCATCCCTTGAGGGTCCACGGCTGAACCTCGCCGCTGCTGACGCCTGCGTGGCGTCGGCTCTGGACCGCGCGTCATCCCCGGCTGCGCCCCAAGGAACCGCCGTGACCTTGCACCTGCGGGGCGTCTCGTACGCCCGCACCGCCGCTGCCACCATCCTCGACGACGCCACCCTCAACCTCGCCATGCCCGGAGATCATGAACCCCACCCCTTCATCGGGGTCGTCGGCGCCAACGGGGCCGGCAAGTCGACCCTGCTACATCTGCTGACCGGCGCACTCACACCGACGGCGGGCGACATCGTCGTAGCGTCATCGCTGCCACCCCGGCTCGTGCCACAGGACGTCGGCGAGTTGACCGACGACATCCGCGGCTTCGCATGGCAGTGGGACGGCATCGCAGAGCGGCTCCGTCGCCGCCTGGACCTCGACCCCGACGACCTCGACCCGACGCTCGGACGCGGGTGGCACGCCCTGTCGCCCGGCCAGCGCCAGCGCTGGCAACTCGCGGCGGCGTTGGCCGAGCAACCCGACGTCCTGCTCCTCGACGAGCCGACCAACCACCTCGATGCGGCCGCGCGGGGTCTGGTACTCGACGTCCTGAGCGGGTTCGACGGGCTCGGACTGATCGTCAGCCACGACCGGGCGGTGTTGGAACGGCTCACGCACCGCACCCTGCGTCTCCACCGGGGCCGCCTCGACCTGCACGCCGGCAGCTACGTCGAGGCAGCAGCGCGCTGGCGCGCATCCGCGGCGGCGGAACGCACCGCCCACGACCGCGCACGACGCGAGGTGACGCGCGAACAGCGGCTGCGCGCCGACCTCCGCCGTGACCGGCACAGCGCCGAGGTCGCACCCAGGCGGGAACGACGCCTGGCCGGAGCGTCACAACCCGATGCGCGCGAGGCCGGCCGCAGGTTCGTGCAACGCAAGGCCGAGGCGGCCCTGGCCCGCCGGGTGGCGCAGGCCAACGCACGGGTCAGCCGGGCAGAAGCCGCGGCCGGCGCGTTCGACCTGCACCGGGAACCCGGCGGTGCGGTCGGGTTCCGCTCCATGGACACCGGACGACGCATCCTGGCCCAGCTCACCGGCGACGTCATGCACGCCGGCGGCGAGGTGCACCTGCACGACGTCGATGTCGCCCTGCACCGCGGGCAGCGGGTGCGGATCACGGGCGCGAACGGGGCGGGGAAGTCGACCCTGATCGCAGCGCTCCTCGAGGCCCTCGCCGCGACGGCGGAGCAGGTCGGATCACTCCCGCAGGAACTGCCGGACCCGGCGGGCGTGGTCGCCGGGGTGGTCGCGCTGGACCCGGACCAGCGCGGCCGCGTCCTCGGCACCCTGGCGATGCTGGGCGTCGACCCCGACCGGGTGCTCGTCACCGCCGATCCGTCACCGGGAGAGGCACGCAAGCTCGCCCTCGCGCGGTTCCTGTCGAGCTCCGCGAGCGTGCTCGTCCTGGACGAGCCCACCAACCACCTCGATCTGCCGTCGATCGAGCGGCTCGAGGCCGCACTGCGCGACTGGCCCGGTGCCCTGCTGCTCGTCACGCACGACGACACGCTGGCCGCAGCCGCCACCGACACCACCTGGACCGTTGCCGATGGCGCGGTCCATCAGGGTGGTGCCCAGAGCTCCGAGTGGTCGACGATGTAGTCGGCGAGGTCGCGCGCCGGCCGGCCCAGTCGTCGTTCGATGGTCGGGTCGACATCCTCAGCGTCACCTCGGCGCAACCCGGCGTGCAGGATCGTCTGCACCAGTCGCTGGGGTACCGGCAGCCCCTGACGGCCGAGGTGTCGCAGGTAGCCGAGGATGCTCGCCCGGTCGTAGCGGATCGGTCGGTCGAGCTCGGCGCTGAGCAGCTGTGCGACCTCGTCGAAGGTGACCGCGTGCGGCCCGGTCAGCGTGTAGCCCTTCCCCTCGTGCCCGGTGGGGTCGGCGAGGATCACGGCAGCGACCTCGCCGAGGTCCCGCGTGTCGAGGAACGCGACGCGGCCGTCACCGGCGGGTACGTGGATGCGATCGTGATCCCGGAGGTCGGTGCGGTAGGCCGTGGCGAGGTTCTGGGCGAAGAAGCCCGGCCGCAGCATGGTCCAGTCCAACCCGGAGGCCATGAGGTGCTGCTCCACCCGGTGATGGGGGATGATCCGGTTGCCCTCCGCCCCGGCGACGGAGCTGAAGACGACGTGTTGGACGCCGGCCTCGACGGCAGCGTCGAGGAAGACGTTGAGCGTCGGCTTGACCCGGGCGATCGCAGGTGGCCGGATGAGGAACACCCGGTGGACGCCACGGAGCGCCGGAGCGAACGTGGCCGGGTCGGTGAGGTCGAGGCGGACCGGCTCGGGGCCGTCCGGCAGACGTGACGGGTCGATGTCGGCGGCCCGAACGGGCAGGCCACCGTCGACGAGGTGCTCGAGCACGGCACTGCCGACGTTGCCGCCCGCGCCGGTGACGAGGATGGGTGAAGCGGTCATGACGGTCTCCTGGCGATGGATCCGGGTGGGACGGATCGCGGATCGGCTCGGCGCTGCTCCTCAACACTACGATACCGTACCGTAGTGTTGAGGGCGAGAGGCCGCCCCGGAAGCAGCTGACGACCGCGGTGGTGCAAGCCGCTCCTACCCTGACGCCCTGGATCCGCACCACGGAGGTGCCGCGACATGTCGACCGACCCGAGGGTCGTCCGCTCCAAGGCGAAGGTCATCGACAGCGCCCTCGAACTCCTCGCCGAGCGCGGTGTCGCGGGCACATCCGTTGAAGCCATCGTCGAGCGCTCCGGCGTCGCGAAGACGACCGTCTACCGGCACTGGCCCACCCGCGGAGAACTCATCCTGGACGCCATCGATGCCTGCATCGAACCACCCGTCACGCCCGACCTCGGCGCACTGCGGGCCGATCTCCATGCCCTGATCGGTGGCCTGTGCGAAGCCCTGTCGACCACCCGCTGGGCAGCGCTGATGCCGTCGCTGATCGACGCGGCAGAACGAGACCCCGAGTTCGCCGAGATCCACCACCGCTTCGCCACGACCCGCAACGCGCCATTGCACGACGTCATCGGACGCGCGATCGATCGCGGTGAACTTCCGCCCGACGTCGATGCTGAGCTCCTCAGTGACCTGCTCGCCGGTCCCGTCTTCTACCGCCGTTTGGTCGCCGGCGCCCCCCTCGACCGCTCCGACGGTGAACGCCTCGTCGACCAGGTCCTCCACGCCTACACATCAGACGTGCCCCCGATGCCGGCCACCCCGGTCTGAACCACGCGGCTCGCAGCTGGCGCTGAGCGGCTGCGAGCGCGTCGGGGTTCCGCGAGTGGCCCGGATCGCTTGGAGCCGGGACGCCTGTGCGATCGGTCCCCTGACGGCGTGGGGTCGCCCCACCTCGGATGCGTGCGTGGACGAGCCCGCCATCTCGCGCGATACTTGCTCCGTGGCATCGGTGGGCATGGGAACCATCCGGTCGGTCTCCGGGCGTGCCGCACGGTCACCGTCGCGGACAGCGCAGCGGGGAGGTCATCCTGATGGCGAGCACCTACACGGTCGAACGGACCCAGCACATCGACGCCCCGCCCGGGGCCGTCCGCGAACGCGTCATCGATCTACGCCGCTGGGAAGCCTGGTCACCGTGGGAGGATCTCGATCCGGACCTCCAGCGCACCTACGGCGGCGCCGCGTCCGGCGTCGGGTCGTGGTACGAGTGGGAGGGCAACCGCAAGGCCGGCAAGGGCCGCATGGAGATCATCGACGCCGACACGTCGACCATCCGTATCGACCTGCAGTTCGTGAAGCCGTTCAGGTCCCACAGCAACACGGTGTTCGAGTTGCAACCGGCCGGTGACGGCACGCAGGTCACGTGGTCCATGGTGGGCCCACACACGGCGATGACCAAGGTGATGGGGCTCTTCCTGTCCATGGACAAGATGATCGGGCCCGACTTCGAGAAGGGACTCGCCCGACTCAGGACAGAAGCCGAAGCCGCCGGTGGCCCGAGCGAGCAACCCTGACCGCGGCGTCGGGTCCTCGGCGAAGCCCTTCTCAGCCGGTCAGCAGCCGGGTCCGGCCGGTGTCGGCGAGGTCGTAGCCGAGGGGCTCCGCGAGCTGGCGGAACGGGTCCGATGTGGCCGTGCCGATGAGCGCGTCCAGTCGTGGGAGGCGATCGGCCGGTAGCGCGAGTTCGAAGGGCTCACTCGCGAGCGGGATGAAGGCGAGGTCGAGGAGGCGCGCGGCGGCGCGGATGGTGATGCCAGCGTCGGCGGTGCCCGTCGCCACCGCGAGGGCGACGTCGAGGTGGGAGGTGAGGATCGGTCCCGTGAAGGCGGACGGGTCGATGTCCCGTTGCCGGGCGAGTTGGTCGAGCAGGGTGCGGGTGCCAGAGCCCGTCGGGCGCAGTGCGACGCGACGGCCCGCCAGGTCGGGCAGGCCGTGCACCTCGTCGGCGCGCGCGACGGGAACGACGATGCCCTGGTCGCGGCGCCAGAGGTGGACCAGCGCCGGTCGTTGACCAGCCAGTAGAGGCGCGACGAAGGGACCGTTGTACCGACCATCGGGGGTGCGCAGATGCAGGGTGGCGGTGTCGACCTCGTCGGCCCAGAGGGTCTGGAGCCCGGCGGCGGAACCGGTGGCCGGGTGGCGGACGGTCGGGGCATCCGTGAGTTCGATGAGGCGGGCGAGCAGGGGATCATCGCTCCCGGCCATCCGCAGGGCGGGGGCATCGTGCAGCCACCGGGACGCGCGGGCGGCTCCGTCGGTTGCCACGCGGGCGCGCCGGCGGGCAGCGACATCGACCATGCCGCCGCGCGCGAGTTCGCGCAGTGCGCGTCCGGCCGTCGCGGCGGAGGTGCCGTGCTCGTCGGCGAGCTGGCGGACGCTCGGGAGGGTGTCCCCGGCACGCCATCCCCCATCGGCGATGCGCCGAGCGAGGTCGGCGGCCAGCTCGTCGTAGGTTGCCACGGGACCCCGGTTCTGGTCGGCTTGCTGTCTCAGACAGTCTGGCACAGGTGGGGAGGGAGCGAGGGATGGACCCTCCGACGGTGTGGCGGCTCCTCGGATCGGTCGCGGTCGTGGCGCTGGCGGTGGCCTGCACGCCTGCGGATGGGACCGACGCCGGACCGGTGATCCTGGCCACGACGACGTCCACCGACGACTCGGGGCTGCTGGACGTGCTCGTGCCGCGGTTCGAGCAGGAGACCGGCTTCCGGTTGGACGTCATCGCGGTGGGCAGCGGGCAGGCGATCGAGCTCGGCCGTCGCGGTGAGGCGGACGTGGTGCTCGCCCACTCCCCCGATGCGGAGCGGCAGCTGGTCGCCACCGGGGTGACCGGGGACCGCGAGCTGGTGATGTACAACGACGTCGTGGTGCTCGGCCCGGGTGACGATCCCTCGCAGGTCGGTCCGGCGACAGCGCTCACCGAGGTCATGCAACGGGTGGCGACCGGCGAGGCGGCGTTCATCTCCCGAGGCGACGACTCGGGGACGCATGCGCTGGAGCTGAGCCTGTGGGAGCAGGCCGGGATCGAGCCGTCCGGTCAGGGGTACCGGGAGGCCGGGCAGGGGATGGGTGCGACCCTGCAGATCGCCGCCGAAGCCGAGGCCTACACGCTGTCGGATCGGGGCACCTGGCTCGCGACCGAGCTCCAGGACGGGTTGGCCATCCTGTACGAGGGCGACCCGGCGCTGTTCAACCTCTACCACGTGATCCCGATCACGGACGCGGCCGGTGACCGGGTCAACGAGGACGGCGGTCAGGCGTTCGCCGACTGGATCGTCGCCGACGACATCCAGGCGTCCATCGGTCGCTTCGGGATGGATGCCTACGGACAGGCGCTGTTCGTGCCGGCGGCCGGTCGCGACGCCGGCGACCTGCGAGGAGGAGGCTGACGTGGAGGTGGTGATCGAAGCCATCGAGGGCGCCTGGCAACTGCTGGTCGGCCGTGACGAGGTCACCTACGAGGTGCTGTGGCGGTCACTGCGCATCTCGCTGTCGGCCACCGGTATCGCCCTCGCGCTCGGCCTGCCGGTCGGCCTGGGCCTCGCGGTGGGGCGCTTCCGCGGCCGACGGACCCTGTACACGCTGGCCAACACCGGGATGGGGCTGCCGCCCATCGTGGTCGGGCTGGTTCTCACCGTGCTGCTGTGGCGCAGCGGCCCACTCGGCGGTCTCCGGCTGCTGTACACCCCGACCGCGATGGTCATCGCTCAGGCGGCGATCGCCACCCCCGTGGTGATCGCGCTGTCGGCCGCCGCACTGCAGCAGATCGATGAGGAGTTCCGCCTCCAGATGCGGGGTATCGGCGCGAGCCGACTGCGGTCGCTGTGGGAGCTCGGGCGCGAGGCCCACCTCCCCCTGCTCGCCGTCGCCATGGCTGGGTTCGGCGCCGCCATCAGCGAGGTCGGCGCGGCGCTCATGGTCGGTGGCAACCTCCAGGGTGAGACCCGGGTGCTCACCACCGCTGCGGTGCGCGAAGCCTCACGAGGGCGCTTCGCCGCGGCCCTGGCCTTCGGGTTCGTGCTGCTCGCCCTCGCGCTCCTCGTGAACCTCACCCTCACCACGCTCCAGCAGCGCGACCGAACCACCCGTCGATGACCCCGTTGCTCGAACTCCGCGACATCACCGTCGACCGCGAGGGTCACACGATCCTCGACGTCTCCAACCTCGAGGTCGCCCACCACCAGACCGTGGCGATCCTCGGCCCCAACGGCGCCGGCAAGTCCACGTTGCTGCGCACGGCGGCACTGCTGACCCGGCCAACCAGCGGACGGGTCCTGCTCGACGGACTGCCGGCCGACGAACCGGCGCTGCGCGCCGCCTGCGCCGCCGTCCTCCAACGGCCACTGCTCCGCCGCGGCACCGTGCTCGACAACGTCGCCAGCGGCCTGCGGTTCCGTGGCCGGTCGCGAACCGAAGCCCGGGAGCTGGCCGAGCCCTGGCTCGCCCAGCTCGGCATCGCCCACCTCGCCGACCGCCAGGCACGCAGCCTGTCCGGCGGGGAAGGCCAGCGCGTCTCGATCGCCCGTGCCCTGGCCACCACGCCGCGGCTGCTGCTGCTCGACGAACCCTTCGCCGCCCTCGACGAGACCAGCCGAGCGCGGCTCGTCGCCGATGTCCGAGACGTCCTGGCCACCCACCGGATCACCAGCCTGCTCGTCACCCACGACCGGCGCGAAGCCGCTGTCCTCGCCCACCGCATCGTCGTGCTCGATCAGGGTCGGATCCGTGCGGACGGCCCCACCGGCGACGTGCTCAACGACCACGCCGTCACCACCCGGATCGGCGGCGACACCCTCCTCGACGACGCGCTCGCTGCCTACCTCAGTGACCGAGCCGGAGGCATCCCGCCGGCGTGAACCGTCACGTCGTCAGCTCGGGCAGCGGGACGCTCCCGGCCCCACCTCAGGAGCGCGCCCGCCACGACAGGTCGACACCACAGGCATCGAGCAGGGCGACGAGCGTGCGGATGGTGGGGATCCGCCGCCCGGATTCGTACGCGCTGATGTTGGGTTGGGCGATGCCGGTCCGCTCACCGAGCTCGGACTGCGTCAGCCCGGCATGGTGCCGAGCGTCGCGCAGCACCGCTGCGACGTCGAGCGTCTCACCCACCGCGAACCACCGCGGCAAGCTCGTCGGCGAGCCCCTCGAGGTCGCCGGTGTCGAACGCCACGAACGTGTCGTACCGCAGTTGGACGAACACTCCGTCATCTGACTCGGCCAGCGCGAGCTCCAACGGGAAGCGCTCACCGCGCAGGGTCCACTGCGTCCCGTCGCGCCGCAGCAGCACATGCCCCGGGTTGCGCACCACCGGCGCGAAGCCCAACGACTCGACACGCTCCACCGCGATGTCCAGGAGCACGGGCTCGTCCACCGTGCGTTCGACCGCGTTCCAACCGTCCATCATCTTGCCCATCGGTGCCCTCCCTGCGGGGTGTAGATCGATGTGCATATGCAACGCTACGTCCTCCACATATACATGTCAATATAGGAGCCGGCCACCCATACGGCGGAGCCTGCCGAGGGATCCAGCGTCGGGCGCCTGGACCCACCCCCGCCTCCGCACCACGGTGCACAGCCCCTACAGTCCCACCCAGCAGTCGGTCGACGTCACGGTCAGACCTTCCTACCCACTGGCGTGGGCGGCCTTGCGTCGGCAGACAGGCGGTCTGACTCGTGAACACCACCTAGCGCGGCGCGGAAGGCTCCAGATGCCACCACGGACCGGAGCGCCTGGTCGCCGTCTGGCAGGTCAGCGCGGTGGCCCGGGTGGTTTGCGTGGCCTGCTCCCGAAGGTTGCGATCGTGGCGCTCGCCTACAGCCTGGCGGCCGTGTTCGCGAGCACGCTGCAGCAGCAGGAGCAGCTCGTCGGGATCTACTGGCCGGCGGCCGGGATCGCGGTCGGCGGGTTGCTCGTCTCGCCGCGGCGGGCGTGGGCGGCCATCCTGGGCTCCATCTTCGCGCTTCAGGTCGTCTTCCACGTGCTCGTCGGCAGCGACGTGCTGACCTTGGTGGTGTGGTCGTCCGCCAACACCGTTGGGCACCTGCTGGTCGCCTGGCTCGTGCTCCGGTGGGCAGCCACCGACCTCGATGATGTGCGCGCGGTCCTGCTGTTCGGCGCGGCGGCGCTGCTCGGCAGCATCCCGGCCGCGCTCGTCGGCGCCATCGGATCGGTCCAGGGCAGCGCGGAACAGAGCTTCGGGCCCGCAGTACTCGCATGGTTGGTCGGGGATTGGCTGGGGGTCCTGACGCTGACCCCGCTGGTGCTGGTCGTGACCGGTCGGATCCCCTGGCCGAGTGCGCGGACCCCGGAGCTCTGGCTGGCCACGACGACCAGCGTGGTGGTCACCACCATGCTGTTCAACATCCAGGACCCCCGGTACGCGGCCCAGCTGAGCTACCTGGTCCTGCTGCCGTTGTTGTGGGCGGCGATCCGGCTGCGGACCGCTGGCGTCGTGCTGGGCGTCGCGCTGACCACGGTCATCGCGGTGACGGCCACGACGTTCGACCGTGGACCGTTCGCGGTGCTCTCGCTCCCGGCCGGGGGCCGGTCGGTCCTCCTGCACCTGTTCCTCGTCGGGATCGCGGCAACGGCACTGCTCCTGGCGTCGCGGACCGTCGAGAGCGAGACCTACCAGGACGTCGCGACCGACCGTGAGCATCTGCTCTCCGCGGTGTCCCACGAACTGCGCACGCCGCTGACCACGATCGTGGGCTTCAGCGAACTGCTCCTGGTGCGCAACCAGACGCTGGACCCGCCGGCACGTGAGGGTCTGTCGGCGATCCACCGCAACGGCATGCACCTGACGTCGCTCATCGACAACCTGCTCGAGGTCAGCAGCGCGCAGCATGGGCGCCGGACGCCATCGGTCGAGCCGACCAACGTGGTCGAGGTGGTGCACCGCCACGTCGAGGAACGTGAGGAGCTGGCGGGCGTCCAGGTGTCCACCCCGTCACTGGACGTCCACGCCCTGGTGGACCCGGCCCACCTGGAGCAGATCATCGCGAACCTGCTCAACAACGCGCGCAGGCACGGCGGCCCACCGATCCGTGTCGAGGTGGATCCTGACGAGGACGTGGTCGAGCTCAGCGTGGCGGACCACGGCCCCGGCGTCCCGGCCGGGTTCGTCCCGAAGCTGTTCGAGCCCTTCTCCCAAGAGCTCGTCGGGGACCGACGGCCCACCAGCGGGCTCGGACTCGGCCTCGCCATCTGCCAGGAGCTCGCGACAGCGAACGGCGGCACGTTGCGCTACGACCACGAGGATGCACGCCACGAAGGGGCCAGGTTCACCCTCCGGCTGCCGCGCACCCGGGCGCTTCACCCTGCTCCGACACTCGCCGACCAGGAACCACGTGCCTAGCCCGTCCCGACGACCACGAGGTTCCCCGCAGCTGCACCACGGCGGTGTGACCCACCCCGGTTGGGAAGGCCGCCAGCGCGGTCACGCGCCAAGCGCCAAGTGGATGACGCGCTGCCGGTGCTCGGCTTCGCCGGGTCGCTCGTCGTGGTCGGTACCGGGCGTCGAGTGACCGTTCTGTGACCATCGGGCGAGTGTCCGCCCAAGGACGAGAGGCGGCTTCCCGGAGGAAACCGCATCTGACCTGGGCATACGTGGCGGAGGGAGAGGGATTCGAACCCTCGAGACCCTTGCGGGCCTACCCGCTTTCGAGGCGGGCGCACTAGGCCGGACTATGCGATCCCTCCAGCGTGCTGCCGGAGCCGAGCCCCGACGAGCGGTCTGGAGCGTACGCAAGCGGGACCACGAGGGGCAACCGGGCGCCAGGATGCCCACCGACAGCGGCTCGGGCCTAGCGCCGTCGGTCGCGGAAGAAGTCGCGGAGCAGCTGGCCACACTCCTCGGCACGCACGCCCCGGACGACCTCGACCTGGTGGTTCAGACGCGGATCCCGTGGGATGTCGTACAGCGCGCCGACCGCACCCGCCTTGGGGTCGTCCGCAGCGAAGACCACTCGGTCGAGACGGGCCAACACCAGCGCGCCGGCACACATCGCGCACGGCTCGAGGGTGACGTACAGGCTGCATCCATCCAGCCGCCAGGTACCGACCGCCGCGGCTGCGGCTCGCAGGGCGAGGATCTCCGCATGGGCGGTCGGGTCGCCATCCACCTCCCGGCGGTTGTGTCCCTGGCCGACGACCTCATCACCCCGGACCACGACCGCCCCGATCGGCACGTCGTCGTGCGCCGCGGCCTGACGCGCCGCGGCGATCGCCACCTCCATCCACCGATCGTGCATGCCGGCAACCGTAGGCGCTCCACCGCGGGCTGGTGGCCGACGCCGGCCTCCTGCATGACCGCCCATGGCCACTCCCGATCCAGGCCGTAGGGGTACCCCCCTGGGCTACCAAGCTGGTACGCTGAAATCTCCGACTCGAGGCCGCACGGAGACGAGATGCACGGCTACGCCGGGAACCGGGACGACCTGTTGGCTCGTCTGCGCCGGATCGAGGGACAGGTCCGCGGCCTGCAGCGCATGGTCGAGGAGGACCGATACTGCATCGACGTCCTGACGCAGATCTCCTCGGCCACACGGGCGCTGCAGGGGGTTGCGACGGGCATGCTCGACGACCACGTCCGGCACTGCGTCCGCGACGCCATCGACCAGGGGCCGCAGACCGCCGATGAGAAGATCGACGAGGCGCTCGATGTCATCCATCGGCTCATCAAGCGCTGAACCGGACGACGGAAGCGTCGAACCGGGTTCCACCCGACACACGGAAGGTGACAGCATGGCGACCACCCGCAACTACCAGGTGCCGGACATCTCCTGTGGGCACTGCAAGACCGCCATCGAAGGCGAGGTCGGCGCATTGACCCAGGTCGACGACGTCTCCGTCGACATCGATGCCCGAACCGTCACCGTCACGGGAGACGCCGACGACGCCGCGATCCATGCCGCGATCGAGGAAGCCGGCTACGAGGTTGCCGCCTCGTCCTGACCCGGGGCGGCTCCGAACCGACAGCACACGCCACCACCACCCGCGGAGCCGACGTGCGCAGCATCGATCCCACCACCGCGCTCGAGGTCCTGGTCCAACTCGACCGGGAACTCGGCGAGATCGACCCTGCAACCCGAGCGATCGTGGCTCTGCGGCGCGCCGAGGGCGACACCGTGTCCCTGGTCGACGTCGAGATGCGCGACAACGGCATCCTCGAGGTGCCGGTCGACTCCGGCGGCCTGGTCGTCGTGACCGCCGAGGAGGTCAGCAGCGGCGAGGAGATCATCGGGATCACCCAGTTGGTTGCCATCCTGCGCGACGGCACCGAGGTCGGCATCTACCGGGTCGCGGACGGTGAGGACCTGCGCACCTGGCGGACCGATGAGGATCCCGAGGACGCGGCCGACGACCTGCGCCCCCGCGACCTGGCGTCGAACGCCGCTCGACGCGCCTTCGGGCTCCCCTCGGTCGTCGAGCCGATCCCGGTGACCGACCTGGCCGCGCGGACCTGGCTGCTGGACGTCGCGACCGCGGCCCTGCAACGCTTCGACACCGACGACGGACCGACCGAGGTGTCGCCCCACGAACTCAGCCAGTTCGTGGACCGCCCCCCGTTCGATGGCATCGACGGTGTCGAAGACGGTCAGCTCCCCGACTGGCACCGGATCCACCAGGCCGCCATCGCCGGCAAGCTGGAGCTCGGTGGCCACCTCACCGTGGATACCGACCACGCCGCATGGCTGGACTGCGACGGCTTCGCCCAGGTGGTCGACCGCACGCTGCCGACCACCGAGGAGCTGCTGGGGTCCCTCCGCGTGACCGGCGACGACGAGCTGCTGGCCTGGGCGATCGGCTTCCTCGCGGCACGTGACTGGTACCAGCCCGCCTGAGGACGGTCGCGCCGCGTCCCCCGCGCGCCGGGCGCCGGCCGTCCACAGCCCGTAGGGCGCGGTCCGTCACGAGCCTCACCCGCCGTTAGCCTGCCGCGCCATGCCCCCTTCAGCCGCCGCGTCGTTCCCCGGCCCCGTCCTGCTCGGCCGTGGGGTCGTGGTGGGTCCGGATGCCCCGACGCCGGATGGGTACCGCGATGCCACCCGCGTGGTGATCGACGATCGGGTCCTGGCGCACCCGCGTGCCGTCGCGGCGGTCCTGCATCACCACTGGCTCCACCGGCACCGCATCGTCATCGAGTTGGCGGTCGACAACGCCGATGCCCGGGCACCGGAGGTCATCGATCTGCCGCCCTACCGGCTGTCACCCGACATCGACCTGGATCGGGAACGGCTGCACGCCCTGACCTGGACCAACACCTACGACCTCCGATCCGGCCAACCGGTCTGGTGGCACGGGGTGTTGGCGACACGCCGCACCGACGCCACCACACCGGTGGATGCGCGCGGGGACATCGTCCTGCCGGACGGCCGTGCGGCCTGGGTCGACGGCGGACCCCGCGGTCCGCTCGCGACGGAGCTCACCGACGACCACGACCTGCCGATCGTGCACCGGGAGTCGATCGGGCTGGGACGGCTGACGCTGCCGGTCGAGGTCGGGGCATCGCAGACCGCCACCCCGCAGTCCCCCACCCCGCAGTCCCCCACCCCGGAGACCGCCACCCCGGAGACCGGCGGCCAGCAGACCGCCACCCCGCAGTCCCCCACCCCGGAGACCGACGGCCTGG
>JAWLFE010000019.1:0-55059 GCA_041685735.1 Nitriliruptoraceae bacterium | reverse complement strand
TGTCCTGCCAAGGGCACGGCCGGTTTGCTACGTACGGTCGGGATAAGCGCTGAAGGCATCTAAGCGCGAAGCCCACCTAGAGATGAGATCACCCATCCCGAGAGGGAGTAAGGGCCCCAGTAGACGACTGGGTTGATAGGCCGGAAGTGGAAGCGTGGCAACACGTGCAGCTGACCGGTACTAATAGCCCGAGGACTTGCCGTACTCGCTCGCGCTCGCTATGGAGTTCCGCGGATCACGCGGCCACGGACCGGTTCACCGGTCCGCCGGCCGCGACCCCGGAGCACACACACAACGGTCACACCCTTTCGGCCGGTCTCTGCGGAGACAGCCAAGGCTGGTGACCTGCAGACCCCAACACTGTCACAGATCTCCCGTGGCCGTAGCGGAGGGGACACACCCGGTCACATTCCGAACCCGGAAGTTAAGCCCTCCAGCGCCGATGGTACTGCCGGGGCAACCCGGTGGGAGAGTAGGTCGCCGCGGGAACCTTTCACGGTCGAGGCCGTCCTTCACGGGACGGCCTCGACCTGTTTCTCCACCCGTGCAGGAAGGTCGACCATGTCCACCGACGACCGCCGTTCGGAGCGTCCCCGGCGCGGGGGTGCCGATCGGGAGCCGAGCGGCTGGCAACCGTCGGTCGGTGCCGCTCGTGCGCCCATCGGTCGGGACCTCGCCAGCCGCCGCAAGGGCTCCTTGCCCCGGCGGACCCGCGACGACTCCGGGCCGCCGCGTCCCGACCTGCCGGCCGATGAGCAGCCGCAGCTCCCGCGCGGGATCGTCAAGGAGATCGAACGGGCGATCGGCAACCCGACACGGTCCCGGGACATCGCGCTCGCGCTCAGCATCGGTTCCGCGGCGATCGACGAGGAACGTCCGGACGTCGCGGTCGAGGTGCTCGCCTGGGCGAAGGCGGAGGCACCCCGGATCTCCGCGATCCGTGAGGCCTACGGCATCGCCCTGTACCACCTCGATGACTTCGCGGCGGCACTGACCGAACTGCAGGCCTACCGCCGGCTGACGGGCCGGACCGACCAGAACCACGTGATCGCGGATTGCTTCCGTGGCCTGGGCCGAGCGGTGGAGCAGGTGGCCGAGGTGGCCGAGGCACTCGTGCGTGACGACACCGCACCGATCGATCGGCGGACCGAAGCAGCGATCGTGTGGGCGGCTGCGGTCGCCGACCAGGGAGACCCGTCCGGTGGGCGCGCGGTCCTCCGCCGCTTCCTCGACCGCAACGACGTCGGCGAGGGCGACCATGCGCTGCGCCTTCGCTACCTCGCGGCGGATCTGGCGGAGCGCGTCGGCGATCGTGATGAAGCCAGGAAGGGGTTCGCCTCGATCGCCGCGGTCGACCCCGATCGCTTCGATGTGGCACAACGACTCGCCGCGCTCGACGAGCGCTGACGAGACGGCGGTCAGCCCACCGGGGTCAGTGACCCGTCCTCCCGCCGTTGGAAGTAGCGCAGCAGCCCGGCGGCGTTCGAGCGGGCGTCGTTGAGCAGCGCCAACCGGCGGTGCGCATCGGGGTCGTCGTCGGTGACCTGCGGGGGATCCTCTTCCAGGAAGCGCCGCTGGAGCGTCTCGGCGACATGATCGAGTTCGGAGCCGTCCGGTTGCCGGCCGGTGAGCTGCCGCGCCTCGTGCCAGGCGGCTTCGGCGACCGACGCCCACAGACGCAACCGGTGCTCGGCATCTGCCAACGCCTCGTCGGGTGGATCCACGGGTCCGTAGTGGGCGAGGTAGACACGCGTGGGCTGGCGCTCGCGGTAGCGCTGGATCGAAGCGAGGGCAGCCTCGAGGTGGAAGTCCGCGGGAGGTGTGGCGGGACGCAACGTGGTCATCCCCGGCAGCTTGACACCGACCGAGTCGCCGGAGAACACGGCTCCCGACCCGGCGTCATGGATCCCGATGTGATGCTTGGCGTGCCCGGGGGTGTAGAGCAGGTCGAGGTGGTGACCACCACCGAGGTCGATCCGATCGCCGTCCCCGACGCCGAGCAGGCGATCCTCGTCGATCGGGGTGCAGGGGCCGTAGACCGTGTCGAACAGGGGGCCATAGACCTGCCCCGCCGAGCGGTTGAGGCGCTCAGGGTCATGGAGATGCCGTGCGCCGACGTCGCTGACCACCACCGTTGCGTTCGGGAAGGCGGCCGCGAGGTCGCCCGCACCGCCGGCATGGTCCAGGTGGATGTGGGTCAACACCAGGTAGGCGAGGTCGTCCGGGTCCATCCCGAGGGCGTGGAGGCCGGCGATGACGTGCTCGCTCGTCCGTGCTGGACCACACTCGATCAGGGTCGGCCGCGGTGCCGGGAGCAGGTAGCCGGCGGTGACGCTCGTCATCCCGCCCGTCATGGTGT
Organism: Nitriliruptoraceae bacterium; assembly: GCA_041685735.1. Lineage (GTDB taxonomy): Bacteria > Actinomycetota > Nitriliruptoria > Nitriliruptorales > Nitriliruptoraceae > CSSed11-175R1. The sequence continues at coordinate 52,700 of JAWLFE010000019.1, read as the reverse complement.
CGATGGCGATGACGCCGTCGTCGTGGTGTTCGATCGGCGGAGCCGGGACCGGTTCGTCGCGGTGCCGGTCGGTCGCCTCCGGACCCGACCCGGCGTCGTGGGGGGTCGTCACGAGCCCTCCGTCATCCACAGCCTCCATCATCCACAGGTTGTCAGGAGCCTACTGACCGCCGCGGCGCTGGGGCCTAGCGTGCTCGCCACCCCGACCGGAGCTGGCACCCATGTCGACCGCTTCCGCCACGTCCCCCGCCTCGGCCACGTCCCCCGCCACGTCCGACGACGTCAACCGTGTCGATCTCGTCGCTCGGATCACCACGGCTCCGACCCTGCGGGCCCTGCCATCGGGTGACGAGGTCGTCGCCTTCGGCGTCAGCGTGCGCCGTCCGACGCAGGGCGTGGATGCCCTACCCGTCCAGGTCGGTCCCGCCCCACCGGCGGGGACGCGCCCCCGGGCGGGCCAGATCGGCCGACGCGTGCTCCGCACGGCGGCCGGTCTGGAGGTGGGGGACCGGGTCGAGGTCCGGGGCCGTCTCCAACGACGGTGGTGGGACACCGGTGGGGTCCGCCGCAGCCGCATCGAGGTCGTCGCGACCGCGGTCGAACGCGTGCCCGACGGGGTCCCGGCGCCGGGCACCACCACGGAGCCCTGACACCCGCGGCCACCACGGCCACGGTCGGCCACGGCGGCCGTCGTCACCGCTCATGTACCTCGTCGGGATCGTCCTCGTCCTCCTCCTCGGTCGGGTCGTCCTCGGAGGGAAGCCGATCACCGGGCAACGCGAGGTGCAGCAACGCCTGCCCCGGTTGTACGAGCGGCAGGGTCGTGGACCCGATGACGTAGGCCTCCTCCTCGGCGTCGACGCTCGCTCGCTCGGCGCCGAGTGCGCTGCTGGTCGTCCACAGCGGCTGGCCGGGCTGCACGTGTTCGCCAGGCGACACGTGCAGTTCCAGGATCCCGCCGCGCTCGGCGCGCAGCCACCTCGATTCGTGCAGGATCATGGGTTGATCGTGCGCCGGCGCGGGGGCCTCGTCGATGGCATCCAGTGACCGCAGCACCCGGAACACGCCGCGCACACCGGTATCGATCGCATCGTCATCGAAGCGCAGGGGGCCGCCCGCCTCGTAGGTCAGCACCGGCACACCGCGGGCGCCGGCGGCCTCGCGCAGCGATCCCGGACGCAGCTTGGCATCCAGGACGAAGGGCGCGCCGAAGGTCGTTGCCAGCCCCAGCGACACGTCGTCGGCGGTGGCGATCCGGATCTGCGGGATGTTCGTGCGGTGGTTCGCCGCCGTGTGCAGGTCGATGCCGACATCCGAGCCGATGATCACCTCCTCGAGCAGCAGCCGGGCGATCCTCGCCGCCATGGACCCGGTGTGCGATCCCGGGAAGGACCGGTTCAGGTCACGACGGTCGGGCAGGTAGCGCGAGCCGATCTGCACCCCGAGCACGTTGACGATGGGCACGACGATCACGCTGCCGCGGAGCGTCGACGGATCGAGCCGGTCCAGCACCTGTCGACAGATCGGGATGCCGTTGAGTTCATCGCCGTGGACGGCGCCCGTGACGAAGACACGGGGACCGTCCTCGATGCCGTTGATGACCGCCAGGGGCAGTGTGGTGCGATCACCCGTGAACGATTCCGAGGCGCTCGGGGCGATGTCGCGCCGGGTGCCGGGCTCGACACTCACCCCGGCGACGGTGACGACCTCGCTCATCCACGAACCCCACGTCGTGACGATCGACCGGTCACGAGGTAGCCGTGCGCGGGGTCGACCAGGCAGCGCCGTTCCAGCGTCAGACGACCGAGCAGCATGCGGAAGTTCATGCCGCTGCGGTCGGTGAGCGTGATGTCGGCCACGACGTCGAGCGGTCCACACACGATGCGTGTCCGTACGACGGGACGGTTCTCGGCCCGGGCGCCGGTGTCGCGGACCATCTTGTGGCGGACCACGGTCGCTTCGACCGGGTGGTGTTCCGGCCGACTGCGCGTGCCGAGGACGACGTCGAACCGGACGTGGGTGATCGGTTCGCCCGTCTCCGGGTCCGTGCCGACCGCCAGCTCCTCCAGATCGGAGACGTGGAGGGCGCTCGAGCGGGCGCCCGTGTCCAGTTTCCCCCGCAGCCTGAGACCCCACTCGGGTAGGGACACGTGCTCCTTCCACCCGAGCACGGGTAGGTCTGCTGGCACCACCGGATCCTCCTTGGCCTGCGCGGGAGCCTAGGTGACCAGCCGTGGTGCCTCGCGACACCGTGACCGGCCGCGACGGTTCACCGTCCCGGGGCGCGACGTGGTCGGACCGGGTGCAGCGGTTGCTGTCCACGACGCAGACGCCGACGGTCCAGCAGCAGCAGCAGCGCGATCCCCGCCAGGAACCCCGCGATGTGCGCCTCGTAGGCGACCATGCCCGCGGAGGTGGAACCGACCGCCACCACCTGGAGGGCCAGCCACCCCAGCAGCAGCAGCCACGCCGGCATCTTGACGATGGCGAACACGACCAACCACAGCCGGATCCGGACGCCGGGGATGATCAGGGCGACGAGGTACAGCGGGAAGGGCACGTAGGTGAGCACCCGGGCGGAGGGATACAGGATCAGATAGGCCCCGAGGATCGCGGCGACCGCGCCCGACGCGCCGACCAGGGGCACGGCCGACCCCGGTTGGGTGACGGCGTAGGCGACCGCCGCAAGGATCCCGCCGGTGACGTAGAACAGGACGTAGCGGACCGGGCCAAGTCGATCCTCGACGTTGTCCCCGAACACGAACAGGAACAGCATGTTGCCCGCCAGGTGGAGCAGGCTGCCGTGCAGGAACATCGAGGTGACCACCGACAGGGCGATGATCTTGGTCATGGAGGGTGAGGCGCAGGCCCCGAGGACCTGCTCTGCGGTCCCGGGTGACAGTTGCGACAGGCTGAGCATCTCGCGCGGTATCGCTGCGAACCGGTAGATGAACCGGTCCTGGTCGCAGTCGGCGAGTCCGAGTGACTGCCACGCGAAGACCGCGATGTTCACCGCGATGAACAGCCAGTTGACGTGCGGGACGCGACGGGTCGGGTTCAGGTCCCTGATCGGGAGGACCATCTCCGGTCAGAGCGCTGCGCGCAGGCGCAGGAGGTCGGACATGGACGCATCGATCCGGATCCGCCCACTGAGGTAGGCCTGGCTGAACGTCAGGTTCCCGTGGGTGAGCTTGACCAGGTCGTCTGACCGTACGGAGATGCGGATATCGGCGCGCCGGGAGGGTGGATCATCGAGGAGCGTGAGCTCGCCGCCCTGCCACTGCGCGAAACGGACCAGATCCAGGTCGGGGCAGCTCGCGCGGATCAACCGCCTGGATGGCATGATCGTGCGCGCCTGATCGTCCACCTCGCCGAGTTGCGCCAGCAACTGGTCGAGGATCGCCTCGACCTCCTCGACCTCCGCCACGTCACCGCTCCCAGATGGATCCACGCGGACGGTAGCGTGTGGGTGCACGGTCGGGCAGCGTCCTCCGGCGACGCCACGGTCGTGTCACGTCCCACCACCCGCCGGCCATCGTCGGGTCGGACCCTGTCAACGGTGATCCCGTGGAGGTTGCTGTGCGTCGGATGCTGCCGGAGCACGAGGAGCTGTCCCTGGAGGGCTTGTACGACGGCCTGACGTTGCCCGTGGGGGACGATCGTCCGTGGGTCGCGCTCGGGATGGTCGCGACCCTCGATGGGGCGGCGGCCGTCGACGGGGCCACGTCAGAGCTCGGCGGGGAGGCGGACGGGGTGGCGTTCCGGCGCCTGCGCGACGCCGCGGACGCCATCCTCGTCGGTGCCGGGACCGTGCGGGACGAGGACTACGGCCCGCCGTCGGGCACCGCCGAACGTCGGTCCGACCGGCGGGCACGCGGCCTGGCGGAGCGGCCCCGCCTGGTGATCGTCACGGGGTCACTCAACCTCGCGACCGATCATCGGGTCTTCTCCGACCCGGAGCAACGTCCGGTCGTGGTCACCCACGGTCGGGCACCAAAGGATGCCGCCGATGCCCTGTCGGCGGTGGCCGACGTCCTGCGGTTCGGTGACGAGGCGATCGACCTGGCCGGGGCCCTCGAGGAGCTCGGGAGCCTCGGGCTGCGACGCATCCTGTGTGAGGGCGGCCCCAGCCTCAACGGTGCCCTGGTGGCGGCAGACCTCGTCGACGAGGTCTTCGTCACGATCAGCCCCGTCGCGGCGGGTGGGGGTGCGACACGCATCATCCGCTCCGATGCGCCGGAGGTCGCTCACCGGTTCGTCGTGTCGAGCCTCTACGAGCACGACAGCGAACTGGTCGTTCGGTACCGCCGGGATCGCTGATCGCGCGGTAGTGTCCCCGGGTAGGTCCACGCGAGACTCGTCCAGGAGAGTGACCATGAACCCGGCCATCCAGCGATACTTCGAAGCGGCTTCCAGCTTCACCACCATGACCACCGCGAAGGCGGAGAAGGTCGTGAAACAGTTGGTGAAGTCCGGGGAGGCGGCGGGCGATCAGGTCGGTGAACTCGTCGACGACCTGCTCGAGCGACAGCGCAAGAACCAGGAGGCGGTCACCTCGCTGGTCAAGAGCGAGACGTCGCGGGCCGTGAAGGCCATGGGCGTCGCGTCCAGTGACGAGGTGGCGCGCCTGCAGAAGCAGGTCGCCGACCTCAAGCGCGAGGTCGCGAGGATGCAGGAGGGCGGCTCCGGGACCCCGACAACGGCCAAGAAGACGGCGAAGAAGGCCGCCAAGAAGTCGGCTGGCAAGAAGACCGCCAAGAAGTCGGCTGGCAAGAAGACCGCGAAGAAGTCGGCTGGCAAGAAGACCGCGAAGAAGTCGGCTGGCAAGAAGACGGCCAAGAAGACGGCCAAGAAGTCCACGTCGTCCGGCTCGTGAGCGAGACACCCACGGGTACGCGCAGCGTCGAGGAGCTGCGCCGCGAGGTCGAGGCGGCGGGCCAACGTCCGGTCGCGGAGCGTCTGGCGGCCTTCGGTGCTATCAACGAGGTGCTCGTGGACGAGCTGGCACAGCTCGACGAGCTGTAGCACTGGCCCCGCCACGGCGACGTCTCGACGCGGAGCTCGCGCGGCGCGGGCTGACGTCCAGCCGTGCCGAAGCGCAGCAGGCGATCGCGGCCGGGCTGGTCACCGTGGACGGGGCGCCCGCGCTGAAGCCGGCCACCCAGGTACATGCCGGCCAGGCACTCGTGCTGCTCGCCCCTCCCCGCCGCTTCGTGAGCCGCGGAGGGGACAAGCTCGCGCATGCGCTCGACCACTTCGCGATCGAGGTGGCGGGTCGGCGCTGCCTGGATGCGGGGGTGTCGACGGGCGGGTTCACCGACTGCCTCTTGCAGGCCGGTGCCGACACGGTGGTCGCCTACGACGTCGGCTACGGCCAGGTCCACGACCGGCTGCGGGCGGACCCACGTGTCGAGGTCAACGAACGGACGAACGTCCGGACCCTCACACCCGATGATCTCCGCGCGCCACGTCCCGACCTGCTGGTCGCCGATCTGTCGTTCATCTCGCTCACCCTGGTGGTCCCGACGCTCCTGTCGCTCATCGAGCCGACACGTCGCGCCGCTGCGGTCGTGCTCGTCAAACCGCAGTTCGAGGCGGAACGCGCCGAGGTCGGCAAGGGCGGGGTCGTGCGGGACCCGGAGGTCTGGTCCCGCTGTCTGCACCGCGTGAGCACAGCGGTGGAGGCGTGCGGGTGGACGGTCGTCGATGTGACACCATCACCGCTGCTCGGACCGGCCGGCAACGTCGAGTTCCTGCTGCACCTGGAACCCGGCAGCGCCGATCGGGAGGTCGTCACCGGCCGGATCGCGGCAGCGGTGGCAGCGGCCCGCGGCCAGGTCACGGACGGCTGAGACCTCGGCACGACGGATGGCACCACGGAGTGACAGGAGCAGCAGGTGAGGGTCGGCGTGGTGGTGCATGCAGGGCGGCCGGGGTCGGTCGCGGTCGCCGCCGACGCGGCGCGGCGGCTCGCCGGCGATGGCATCGAGGTGGTCGTCGCGCAGGACCACGACGACTTCGATGCGGCGACGCTGCGGGGGATCGGGACCCCGCGGGAGGTCGCGGGGTTCGCCGCTGAGCTGGATCTGGTCCTGTCCTTCGGGGGCGACGGCACGTTCCTGCGGGCGGCGCACCTGTGTCGGGACGCCGACGTGCCGATCCTGGGGGTGAACCTCGGGCGTCTCGGCTTCCTGGCCGAGATCGAGGTCGAGGACATCGCGGCGGCCCTGGAGGTGATCCGGGCGCGGTCCTACACCATCGAGGAGCGCGCGACCCTCGAGGTGGCGGTCGAGGATGGCGAGGGTCGCGTGGTGCAACGTGGGTGGGCGCTCAACGAGGTGTCCATCGAGAAGACCGTCCGCCAGCGCCTGCTGTCCATCGAGGTGTTCGTCGACGACACGATGCTGCAGCGCGTCGCCGCGGATGCCCTGGTGGTGGCCACGCCGACGGGCTCGACGGCGTACGCGCTGTCGGCCGGAGGCCCCATCGTGTCGCCACGCCTGGCGGCGACACTCGTCGTGCCGGTGGCGCCGCACTCGCTGTTCGACCGCACCGTCGTCGCGGCACCCGACGAGGTGGTCCGGGTGGAGTTGTCTGCGGGGCAGCCGCCGGGACTGGTGTCCTGCGACGGTCGCGAGCCGGTCGAACTCCAGCCCGGGGGGAGGATCCGTGCGTCCGGAGGAGGGCGGCCCGTGCGGATCGCACGCGCGGGGATGCCGGACTTCTACCGGCTGGTCCGGGACAAGTTCGGTCTGCGGTGAGCGGCGTTGCGTGCCGCTGTCCACAACCGGTGTGGGCAGGGACCCGACAGCCGGGGCCCCGGCTAGCCTCCGGCCCAGCGACCCCTGCGCCGTACGATCGGTGAGCGCAACGTGATCGAGGAACTGCACATCCGTGGCCTCGGAGTGATCGAGGACGCGTCGCTGCGCCTCGCTCCCGGGTTGACCGTCGTCACGGGTGAGACCGGGGCCGGCAAGACCATGCTGGTGACCGCCCTGCAGTTGCTCCTCGGCGCCCGGGCCGACCAGGGACTGGTCCGCCAGGGTGCCACCGCGGCGTTCGCGGAGGTCGCCCTCTCCCCGCCGCCACCCGAGGCGCAGGACTGGCTCCGTGACGGTGACGACGTGCTGGTCGTGTCGCGTGAGATCCCGGCGGACGGGCGCTCCCGGGCCCGCTTGAACGGGCGCCTGGCGCCCGTCTCGGCGCTCGCGGACGTGGTGGGCCGCCACGTGGAGGTCCACGCCCAGCACGAGCACGTGCGGTTGGCCCGGTCGGATGTCCAACGCGACCTGCTGGACCGGTTCGCCGGGGCCCCGCACGCGCGGTCGTTGGAGCGCTACCGCGCGGCCTTCGCCACCTGGCGGGAACTCGCGGATGCACAGGACCGACTGGAGCAGGACGCCCGCGAGCGTGCACGGCAACTCGACCGACTCCACACCGAGGTCGCGGAGATCGACGCGGCCGGGTTGGACGCGCAGGTCGATGGACACCTCGAACGTGACCTGTCGGTCCTGGAGCAGGCTGACGAGATCCGGGCGGCCGCCGGCGTGGCCCACCAGGCGCTCGGCAGCGACGGGGCGGGCGAGCCTGTGGGGGTGGCGATCGAGGCCCTCCGCCGGCTCGAGGTCGAGGATCCGGAACTCACCGATCTCCGCGGTCGGTTGGCCGGCGTGGCCGCGGAACTGACCGAGTTGGCCGTCGACGTCCACCGCTACGCCGACGCGGCGGAGGCCGACCCGGAGCGTCTGGAGCGGCTGCAGGAACGCCGCCACCTGATCGCGCAGCTCGAACGCAAGTACGGGGCCAGCATCGATGATGTCCTGCGCTACGCGGACGAGGCCCGCGAGCACATCGCCGACCTCGACGCCGCGGAGCAGCAGGCCCAGGACCTCGAGGCGCGTTGCACGGCCGCCCGCGCCGAAGCGGCCGCACTGGCCCAGGACGTCCATCGCGGGCGCGCCATGGCGGCCGAGCGCCTCGCCGAGGACGTCGGCGGCCACCTCGCCGACCTGGGGATGCCGCACGCCGCGTTCTCCGTCGCCGTCGAGCCCCTGCCGGACGACGAGCTCACCGCACACGGCGCCGACACGGTGACCTTCCTGCTGGCGCCCAACCCCGGCGAGGGGGCCCGGCCGCTGGCCACCGCGGCCTCCGGTGGCGAACGCTCCCGGGTCTCGCTGGCGATCGAGGTGGCGCTCGCGGATGTCGACGCGGTCGGGGTGCTCGTGTTCGACGAGGTCGACGCGGGCATCGGCGGTGCGACGGCGATGGCCGTCGGTGAGAAGCTCGCACGGTTGGCCGCGGGCGAGCGCGAGGACCGACGGCAGGTGCTGTGCGTCACGCACCTCGCGCAGCTGGCGGCCTTCGCCGACGTCCACCATGTCATCGAGAAGGGGGTCGCCGACGGTCGGACCGTCACGACGACCCGACGGGTCGCCGACGATGCGCGCGTCGCGGAGCTGTCCCGGATGCTCGGTGGCGATGCGACCGCGGACGCGGGCCAACAGCATGCCCGTGAGCTGCTGGCACGCGCGCAGGAGCGACGGGCGGGTTGAGCCGCCCTGGTTCGCCCCGCCGCCCGGAGATCGTCGTCTGGGCGTTGCTGCTGCTCGCGCTGGCCGGCCTGCTCGTCGTACCCATCATCTCGGGACCGGACTGGTTGGTGGCGACCTCGGCGTCCGCGTCGGACCGGCTCACCCCAGACCCGTCGCCGGGGGATACCACCCTCCCGCCCGACCAGGACCCCGACCAGGACTCCCACGGCGACCCCGGCGACGCTGCGTCGGATGGTGGCCGGGTGGCGGCGCGCGTGACACCGACACCGGTGGAGCCGCCAGCCGTCCGCGGTCCGGGCCAGGAGCGGTTCGCACCGGTCGATTCGCCGGAGGCGCGGTCGGCGACGGCTGCCGGCGGCGTGCCGACCGAACGGCTGGCGCGGGTCGGCGACCTCCGCATCCACCAGGTGACGGCAGCACCCGTCTACGTCGGGTTCCACGAAGCGGCGACCTCCCGTGCCCTGCCGATGCGGCCGTTCGGGCGCCTGCTGACCAACCGGAACCGCGCCCGACACGAACCGACCGGCGACACCACGGCCGGGTGGCCCTACGCCGTGATGCATCCGCGTGGCCGTTCCGCGCACCCCACCTCCGCGGTCGACGTCGTGATGCGCGACGGTGACCCGGTGCGGGCGCCGGTGTCGGGTCAGGTGGTGGGCGTGGGCTCGATCCTCGTCGAAGGCCGTCATCCTGATCTGCGGATCGAGATCCAGCCGGCCGACGCCCCGCGCCTGCGGGTCGTGGTGATCCACGTGGATGGCGTCCGGGTTCGGCCGGGGGATCCGGTCATCGCCGGTGAGACCCGCATCGCCGACACGGCGCGACGGTTCTCCTTCTTCAGTCAGATCGACGGGTTCACCGCACCGGAACGCTGGCCGCACATCCACCTCGAGGTCCAGCCGGAACCGCCACCGGAACCGCCGTCGGAGCCACCCGAGCCATCGGACGTCGATGCCGACCGATGACCGGGTCGGGTCGTTGGCCGGTCTCGGTCGGTGACGCTAGGGTCGGACGGACCGCGCCTGCGGTCCGCCAGGACCTTCGAGGAGGTGCGTGATGTCTCGGTCAACGCTCGGGTCGACACACGGATCGGCAGACCCGTCGTCGCCGGGGGGGACGCGGGGAGGCACGCCAGACGGTCCGCGCGACCGCGACGTCAAACACATCTTCGTCACCGGTGGGGTCGCGTCGGCGCTCGGCAAGGGCATCACGGCCGCGTCGCTCGGTCGGCTGCTCAAGGCGCGTGGCCTGCGGGTCACCCTGCAGAAGCTCGATCCGTACATCAACGTCGACCCCGGCACGATGAACCCGTTCGAGCACGGTGAGGTGTTCGTCACCGACGACGGCGGGGAGACGGACCTCGACCTCGGGCACTACGAGCGGTTCATCGATGAGAACCTGCACCGTGGGTCGAGCGTGTCCTCCGGCCAGATCTGGCAGTCGGTCATCACCAAGGAACGTCGCGGCGACTACCTCGGCAAGACCGTGCAGGTCATCCCCCACATCACCGATGAGATCAAGAGCCGGATCCTGGCGGTGTCCGAGGGGATGGACGTCGTGATCACCGAGGTCGGTGGCACCGTCGGAGACATCGAAGGCCTGCCCTTCCTCGAGGCGATCCGGCAACTCCGACACGACGTCGGGCGCGACAACATCCTGTTCGTCCACTGTGCCCTGGTGCCCTTCATCGCCGCGGCCGGTGAACTCAAGACCAAGCCCGCCCAACACTCGGTGCGCGAGCTCCGGTCGATCGGGATCCAGCCGGACGTCCTGGTGCTGCGCAGCGACCGCGACCTCGAGGATGATCTCCGCCAGAAGGTCGCGATGCAGTGCGATGTCGACGTAGACGCGGTCATCGCCGCCGTGGACGCCGCATCGCTGTACCAGGTGCCGTTGGCGATGCGCGAGGAGGGGCTGGACCGGGTGGTGGTCGATCGGCTCGACCTGCCGGACGTGGAGCCCGACCTCACCGTCTGGACACGGCTGGTCGAGCGGGTCCAGGCGGCGCGGGAGCCCGTCACGATCGGTCTGGTCGGCAAGTACGTGGAACTGCCGGACGCCTACCTCTCGGTCGTGGAGTCCCTGCGCCACGGGGGTATCGCCGTCGGTGTCGATGTCGAGGTCCGTTGGATCGCCTCCGACGACCTGCACCTCGACGGGGCCGGCGCCGATCGCTCCGTGGCCTCCGACGGCTCCGACGAACTGGTCGAGCGGTTGCTCGCCGGCGTGGACGGGGTGTTGGTGCCGGGCGGGTTCGGGTTCCGTGGTGTGGACGGCAAGATCGCCGCGATCGGCTGGGCACGTCGCCACAACGTGCCGTTCCTCGGCCTGTGCCTCGGTCTGCAGTCGGCCGTCATCGAGTTCGCCCGCAACGTCGCCGGTCTGCCCGATGCCCACTCCTCGGAGTTCGAACCGACCTCGCCAGATCCGGTCATCGACCTCATGCCGGACCAGCGCGACGTGACCGACAAGGGCGGCACGATGCGGCTCGGCAGCTACCCGGCCAAGCTGCTCGAGGGGAGCCTGACCCGACGCCTCTACGACGACGAGCCGGTCATCTACGAACGGCACCGGCACCGCTACGAGGTCAACAACCGCTACCGCGAACGGCTCGCGGACGCCGGGCTGGTGTTCAGCGGGCTGTCGCCGAACGATCGGCTGGTGGAGTTCATCGAGTTGCGCGATCATCCGTTCTTCATCGCGACCCAGGCGCATCCGGAGTTCACGTCGCGACCGACCCGGCCCCACCCCCTGTTCGCGGGGTTCGTGGCGGCGGCACGCCAGCACCATCGCGAGGCGCTCGGTCGCCTGCCGGTCGAACTCGACGAGCCGACCGCCGGGGAGGTCGCCGCCGCGACCCACGTCACCGTCCCCGCAGCGCCCCGGCCGGCGACGGCCGTGGCGGCGAGCGGGGCCGACCGCCCCCGGGACGAGGAGCGCTGAGCGTGGCCGTCGGTGATCCGTCCTGGTTCGAGACCCACGACAGCCGCGTCGTGCACACGGGCTACTCGACCGTGCGCGTCGACACCGTGGGGTTGCCGGGCGGGGGACAGGCGACGCGGGAGGTCGTCGAGCACGATGATGCGGTCGCCATCGTCGCCGTGACCGACGGCGGCGATGTCCTGCTCCTGCGCCAGTACCGCCACCCGCTCGGGCGGTACCTCCTGGAGGTGCCCGCGGGGACCCTCGATGTCGCGGATGAGGAGCCCGAGGCCTGCGCACGGCGGGAACTGCGCGAGGAGGTCCAGCACGACGCGGCGACCTGGACCTGGCTGACGACCTTCCACAACTCCGCGGGATGGAGCACCGAACGGACCCACGTCTACCTGGCGACCGGCCTGCGGGTCAGCGAGCCGCCGGACGGGTTCGAGCCCGAGGCGGAGGAGGCGGACATGGAGGTCGTCGCGCTGCCGTTCCCGGCCGCCAGGGACATGGCCCGTGACGGCACCCTGACCGACGCCAAGAGCGTCATCGGGATCCTGCTGGCCGTCCCCCTCGTCATATGACGAGCCTGGCCGAGCGCTACGTTCAGCGGTACGTCGATCACCTCCGGGCCGAACGCGGGCTCGCCGGCAACACGATCGAGGCCTACCGACGGGACCTGGCCCTGTACTCGAGTTACCTCGAGGATGTCGCGATCGCCGATCCGCTGGAGGTCTCCGGTGAGGACCTGGAGGCCTTCGTCGGCTGGTTGCGCCAACGCTCGTCGTCGACCGGAGGCGCCTACGCGGCCTCCTCGGTCGCGCGCATCGTCGTCGCGGTCCGGGGCTTCCACCGGTTCCTGGCACGTGAGGGCCTGGCCGACGAGGACGTCGGGACGCAGCTCGGTGCGCCCAGCAACGCCCGCCCGCTGCCGAAGGCGCTGTCGATCGAGGAGGTGGGACGCCTGCTGCAGTCACCGGTGGGGGACGGACCACTGCCGCTGCGCGACCGGGCGATGCTCGAACTGCTCTACGGGGCCGGGTTGCGCATCAGTGAGTTGACCGGCGCCGATGTCGACGACCTGGACCGGGTGGACCGGCTCATCCGCGTGCGGGGCAAGGGGGACAAGGAACGGGTCGTGCCCTACGGGGAACTCGCGGACCTGGCCCTTGACCGGTGGCTCGTGTCGGGACGACCGCAGCTGGCCGGTCGGACGCCGGCGCTGTTCCTGAACGCGCGCGGTGGGCGGCTGAGCCGCCAGGGGGTGTGGAAGCTCCTGCGGACCCACGCCGAACGCGTGGAGCTACGCGACGACGTCTCGCCACACACCCTGCGCCACTCCTTCGCCACCCACCTGCTCGACGGGGGCGCCGACGTCCGGGCGGTCCAGGAGCTGCTCGGCCATGCGAGCGTCACCACAACGCAGATCTACACGTTGGTCAGCCGACAGGCGCTGCGCGAGGTCTACCAGCAGGCACATCCGCGCGCGCAGCACCGCTGATCGCGACCACACGAGGGAGATCGACCCGCCAGCTACGGTGTGGGCTGCTCTGGCCTGTGGTCGCGGGCCACGTCAGTGTGGCCACGACCATGTGGTCGCATCTCAGCTGGTGGAGGAGGATGACCATGCAGGGTTTCGTCGTGACGAACCTCATCGGTCGCAAGCGCGACGGTGGCGAACTCAGCCGGGACGAGATCGCGTGGTTGCTGTCCGCTTACCTCGACGGTGAGGTGGACGACGCCCAGATGGCCGCGCTGCTGATGGCCGGGGTGATCCAGGGGTTCTCGGTCCCGGAGGCCGTGGCCCTGACGGAGGCCTTCGTGGCATCCGGTGACCGCGTCGACCTCGAGGGCCTGCACGGCCCCACCGTCGACAAGCACTCGACCGGCGGGGTGGGGGATGGCACCACGTTCGTCGTCGCGCCGCTGTTGGCGGCGCTCGGCTGTCAGGTCGCCAAGCTCTCCGGGCGGGGACTCGGTCACACCGGCGGCACCCTGGACAAGCTCGAGTCCATCCCCGGGTTCACGGTCGATCTGGCCGCGGACCGGTTCCGCGACCAGGTCAACGACATCGGCGTGGCCGTCGCCGCGGCGACCGGCGACATCGTGCCTGCGGACAAGCGCCTGTACGCGCTGCGGGATGTCACCGGCACGGTCGCCAGTCCGGCGCTGATCGCCTCGAGCGTCATGAGCAAGAAGCTCGCCGGTGGGGCGGACCACGTCCTGCTCGACGTCAAGGTCGGTGACGGTGCCTTCATGCCCGACGATGCCGAGGGCACGGCGCTGGCCGAGCTGTGCGTGTCGATCGGCAACGCCGCCGGGCGTCGTACCGGTGCGTTGGTCACCGATATGTCGCAGCCTCTGGGGGACGCGATCGGCAACGCGTTGGAGGTCGCGCTGGCGATCGAGACGCTCCGGGGTGAGCGGGCGGGCCGCTTCCGCGACCTCTGCCTCGACCTCGCAGCTGCCGCGCTGGAGCTGACCGGCGTGCCGGCCGCCGAGGCCAGCGACCGGGCACGCCGAGCGCTTGAGGACGGCGATGCCCTGGAGCGGTTCCGTCGCCTGGTCGTGGCACAGGGAGGCGATCCACGCGTGGTCGACGATCCCTGGTCGGTCCTGCCGCGCGCCCCCGTGGTGCGCCACTGGAGCCCCGGGGCCGGGGTGATCGCCCGCATCGGCTGTAAGCGCCTGGGTGAGCTCGCCGGGCAGCTGGGTGCCGGCCGACGTCGGCAGGGTGACGACATCGACCCCGCGGTCGGCCTGGAGCTGACCGCCCGGGTCGGCGACGAGGTGGACGCTGCCGATCCGATCGTGCACATCCACGCCCGCTCTGATGCGGATGCCGACGCGGTGGTGGCGGCGTTGCCGGAGGTCTTCACGATCCAGTCGGATCCCGTGGATCCGGTGGCACTCATCCGCGCTCGGATCGGGGTGGGGTGACGGATCGGGCTCGGGTGACGGTGCCTCGGCGCCGATCACCACCCGTGGGTCGGTGCGGGGAGATCCGGTGCTTGCCGCTCAGGAACGGCTGACCAGGCCACGTCTGAAGGCTTCCGCGACCGCCTGGGCGCCCGTCTCGACCCCGAGCTTGAAGTAGACGCTGGTCAGGTGGTTCTTCACCGTCTTGATAGAGACGAACAGGGTCTCGGCGATCTCGCCGGGGCGCTGGCCCTCGCTCAGCAGCTGCAGGATCTGCCGCTCACGGGCGGTCAGGGAAGCAGGAGCGCTCTGCCCCTCGGGCGCGCCGCGGTCGATGAGATCGCTGCTCAGGTAGCGGCCCCCGTCCCGGACGGTCTGGATCGCCGTCACGAGTTCGGCGATGGCTGCGGACTTGGACACGAAGCCATCGACCGGGATGCCCAACGCACGCTCCACCGAGGCCACGTCGTCGTGCATGGTCAGCATGACGATCCGTAGACCCGGCTGATCCTTGCGCAGTGCGGTCGCCACCGACAGGCCGTCAAGGCCCGGCATCGCCACATCCAGCAGCGCGAGGTCGGGCTGCAGTTCCCGGCACCGTTCGAGCGCGGTCGGGCCGTCCTCGGCCTCAGCGATGACCTCGACGTCGGCGCCGACCGACACGGCCTTGACGATGCTCTCTCGCACCAGGGTGTGGTCGTCGGCAACAAGGACGCGCAGCATGGTCAGCTCCTCAGGGACTGGGACGGGGACGGGGATGTCACGGGGAGGCGCAGGGTGATGACCGTGCCGCCGTCCTCCGCCGGCGAGACGTCCAGGCGTCCCTGCAGTTGGCGGGCGCGGTCGTGCATCGAGGCGAAGCCGACACCGGAGGAGGAGGTCACCTGCTCGGGGGCGACCCCGAGCCCATCGTCCGCGACCCGCAGGATGAGCTCCCCGGCCTGGCGATCGAGGGACACCTCGATCCGGGATGCACCGGCGTGACGCAGCGCGTTGCTGATGGCCTCCTGGGCCACCCGGAAGGCGTGCTCGATCGCGTCCTCGTCGAGGGGCGCGGTGTCGAGCACCGTCAGGTCCAGTCGGGGACCATGAGGGGTCCGGACCTCACGGAGGTGCCGTTCGATACGGGTGGGGAGGCCGTCCCGCTCGCTGAGCCGGAGGCCGGTGATGATCCGCCGCAGGTCGAGCAGGGCCGATCCGGCGACCTGCGCCAGCCGTTCGGCCTCGGCCCGGTTGGCGTCGTCGCGCAGGGCCAGGAGCTCGAGCTCCATCCGCAGGTGGGCGAGGGACTGGGCGACGCCGTCATGCAGGTCGGAGGCCAGCTGGCGTCGGGCGGTGTCGACGGCTCGGGAACGGGTGCCTTCGAACAGGCGGGCGTTGTCGAGTGCCAGGGCCGCGTCCTCGGCGATCGGTTCCATCGCCGCTCGGTTGGCACGCGCTGCGTCCGCGTCGTCGAAGCCGACCATCAGCACCGCGGTCGGCCGGTCCGCAGGTCCGATCGTCAGCGAGATCCACCAGGGGACATCACGGCAGGCGGGTGCGAGGACATCGGGCAGCTCCCCCGGGCGGTGGACCGCCAGGCGGCCGACGAGCTCCCGGGTGACCTCGTTGCCGGGGAGCTCGCTCGCCAGGTCGAGCACCCGGCCGGCGCGGCCGGCCTGGCGGTAGCCCGCTCCGTCGGCGAACAACACGAGGGCCGCTCGGACGTCCGCGATCGCCCGGATGTCGGCGACCAGACGGGCCGCCACGGTGGAGACGTCGAGCCCACCGGGCACCTCCTCCGCGATGGCCTGGAGCGACGACAGCAGGCGGTTGGCTTCCTGCAGGATCCGCCGGTCGCGCATCGACCGGTCCTCGATCGCCTCGGCAGCCGCTGCGGCGGTGACCCCGGCGAGCGGCGGCAACAGGATCGTGGCGACCCCGGCCGCGAGACCCAGGGCCGCCGGATCGCCGCGGAAGGCGACGGTGACCAGCAGCATCGTTCCCATCACGCCGCCGGCGGCGATACCCGCCCACAGGCCCTCCTGGGCGGCCGGCCCGGCGACCGCGACCATCACGAAGGGCAGGTAGGGCGTCACCTCGTTGCCCGTGAGCAGGATCAGTGCCGCCGCAACCAGGAGGTCGGCGACCTGCAGGGCACGGTGGCGAGGGAGCAACGCGGTGACCAGAACGTAGGCCGCGAGGGCGGTGAACCAGGGACCGGCAGCCAGCAGGTTCGGCTCGGCCAGCAGGATGGGCACGACCGCGACCGCACCGATCCGTGCCCCCCTTCCCACGCCGAACGCCGCCACGGCACGGACCAGCCCCGACCGGCGCGGTCGTGTCCGCGACGCCGACAGCGGTCGCACGGGGTCACGCTCGTCAGCCACGATCGATCACCGCCCGGACCGATGAGGTCGGCATGGGGGTCGGCGTCGCGGTCAGGATGGAGCTCGGCAGCGATCCGGGCACCGGCTCGGGAGCCCCCCGGGGTGCCGCTGGAACCGTCATGTCCTGCGCTCCCCGCGGTTCGCTCCCTGGACGCTCCCGTGCGCGTCGAGGTCCAGCGCGCACGCCCCTATGCTACTCGGGCCTGCGGATCAGACGCGAGGAGGCATCGTGACGGCTGAGCACCCGCCACCGGGGGGATCGGGTGCCGGTGACGCGCGTGGGGCGGCTGACGGCAACGACGACACCGCGCCACCGCGATCGTCGCTCCCACCGCCCGGTCCTCCGCCGCCGGGAACCTCCCCACCGCCGCCCGGGTCTTCCCCACCGCCGCCCGGGTCTTCCCCACCGCCGCCCGGGTCGTCGTTCGGTGACACGCCGCCGGCCGGTGCGACCGGAGCGGGGCTACCGGGGCACATCGTGGCGTTGCGCCCGTTGACCGTCGGTGACACCCTGGATGGCATCTTCCAGTCGCTGCGGGCCAGCTTCGGGACCCTGATCGGCATCGTCCTCTTGGTCATCGGTCCCTACCAGTTGCTGAGTGGCGCGGTCTTCGACCGGCTCCTGCCCGGCTTCGGGACCTTCGACGATCCCCAGCAGTTCGAGGCGTTCGACACGTTGTTCGAGGATCTGGTGCCGGTCCTCGGGTGGCTGGCGGTCCTGTTCGTGGTGGGGTTGGTGGTCAGTGTCATCGTGGCTGGCGCCCTGACCGCGGTGGTGAGCGCCGCGGACCGCGCCCGCCCGATCACGACGGGCGAAGCGTTGCGTATCAGCCTCGAGCGGTCCGGGGCGACCATCGGCTCGTCGGTGCTGGTCCTGGCGGCCGCCGTCCTGGCCGCCCTGGTCCTGGCGATCCCGCTCGGCCTGGTCGGGCTGGCGAGTCCGGCGGTCGCGATCGTGTTGTTCCTGCCGGTCGTCCTGGTCGTGGGTCTGTGCGGGCTCGTCCTGAGCTCACTGGTGATCCCGATCGCGGTCGAGGAACAGCGCGGCGCCTGGACGACGTTCGTGCGCGCTGTCAGCCTGCTCCGCCGCCGCTTCGGCTACATCACGGGCATCACCATGCTGGTGCTGCTGTTGCTGATCGCGGTCACCCTGGGGCTCGGGGTCGCCTTCCTCATCCTGTCGTTGGTGCTCGGTGGTGCCGGTTGGATCGTCGAGTCCATCCAGGCGATCCTGTCGTCGTTGGTGTCCGCACCCGTGACGGCTCTGGCGGCCTGGGTGATCCACCGGGACGCGCGGGTCCGCCTGGAGGCCTACGACGTGGTCGTCCGGAACCAGGCACTGGGTGGCGGGCCCGCCGCGTGACGTGGACCGTGCCATCCCTGGCCGCACCGTTCGTGCACGACCCCGAGCGGGTCCGCGAGCTGGCTCGTGAACTGCTGTCCGAGTCGCCCTTCCGTGAGCAGCAGCCGTCCGCCGTCGAGCAGCTGCTGGAACGTGCCGGTTCCATCATCGGCGGACTCCTCGGACGGCTCATCGCGCTGGTGAGCGGCGACACGGCGGTGGCCTGGATCATCGTCCTGCTGGGCACCATCCTGCTGGTCGCCGCCGTGTGGCGGTGGACCCGTGGGCTGCGCGTCGCCGGCGGGGTGGGTGTCGAGGTCCCGGACCTCAAGGGTCGTACCGCCGATGACTGGCGACGACTCTCCGACGAGGCGATCGACCGTGACGAACTGGACCGCGCCCTGCGGCTGCGGTACCTGGCCGTCGTCGCCGTGCTGGTCGAGCGGGGTGTGCTCCAGGACGTCCCGGGTCGCACGATCCGGGAGCTGGATGCGGATCTGGCCACGATGCGCCCGGATCTGTCCGAGCCGGTCGCGCTCGCCGGGGCACGTCTCGAGCGGGTGACCTACGGCGGTGCTCCGGCGACACCGCAGGACGTCGAGGTCGTCGATCAGGCCCTCCGGACGCTGACCGCGGCCCGTGCGGCCTCGCCGTGAGTGACCCGGCCGTCGGGGGCCAGCCCGCATCGGATCCCGGGGGGACACTCCGCCGCGCCTGGCCGGTCGCGGCCGGGCTCGTCGTCATGGGCGTCCTCGTGGTGATCCTCGGACCGACCGGTGGGGGGCCGGCCCTGGATCCGGACTCGGCCGGTGGTGACGGGCTGCTGGGCCTGGTGCTGCTGCTCGAGGAGCTTGAGGTCGAGGTCGACGTGGGCCTCGAGCCTCCGAGCGCCACCGACACCACCGTCTTCGTGCCCCTGGATCTGTTGGGCGAGGAGCGCCGGGAGCGCTTCCTCGATTGGGCACGCGCGGGCGGCAACCTGCTCGTGGCCGGGGAGACACGGTTCCACGACCGTGAGGACCTCGGTACGCCACTGGAGGAGGTCTTCGCGCCGGCCGTACGCACCGTGGGGTGCGATGCCCCGGCGTTGGACGTGGTTGGTGAGGTCCGCCACGACGGTTGGCGCGACCTCGGCGACGACGAGGGTGACCAGCGGTGCTTCCCATCGCCGGACGGAGGCGGCTGGCTGTTGCTCTCGGAGCTCGGGGAGGGGCGCCTGACCATCCTGGCCTCCGCGGATGCGTTCACCAACGCCTGGCTCGGGCAGGCGGACAACGCGGTGCTCGCGGCTGCGCTCCTGGGGCGGGAACCCGGCAGCGTCGTCCAGATCGTGCCACGCCCCCCGGCAGGGGAGCGTGACGTCGGGTTGCTGGACCTGGTCGCGCCCGGGGTATGGCGGGCGCTGCTCCTCATCGCGGTCGGGGTGGTCATCCTGGTCGTCGCCCGGTCCCGTCGGCTGGGGCCGCCCGTCGAGGAGCAGCTGCCACCGGTGCTGCCCAGTGGTGAGCTCGCCCGGTCCCTGGCCGGGCTGACCGCCCGCGCCGGTGACCGGCAGGGAGCGGCCGCCCGACTGCGGTCGCGGGCGCGGCATCGCGCCACCTCCGCGCTCGGCCTGCCATCGACCGCCGACGATCAGCTGCTGATCGACCGGCTCGTCACCGTCACCTCGGTGTCCACCGACGACGCGGAACTGGCGCTCCGATCCCAGCACGTCGCCGATGATGCCACGCTCGTCGAGGTCGCGCGCGCGGTCGCCGTCGTGCTCGATCGCCTCGAGCATCCGACCGCGGCCACCGGCCCCGGCGAGCCTCACGGCCATCTACACCCCTGACCCTCCCGACCCTGACCCTCCCGACCCTGACCCTCCCGACCCTGACCCTCCCGACCCTGACCCTCCCGACCCCGACCCTCCCGACCCCGACCCACCTGACCCCGACCCACCTGACCCTGTACCTCCGGATCGCCCCACCCCTCACCCGCCACCTCGGAGCTGTTGTGACCGACGACCAGCACCCCACCCCACCGCCCGGGCCACCGCCACCCCCCGCGGGCAGCCGCACCGATCCCGGCGGCGCGCCGGACCTCGACGTGGAGGCCAGCGATCGCGCCCGCGAGGCCCTGCAGCAGGTCCGGAGGTCGATCGGGTCGGTCGTCGTCGGGCAGGACGGCACCGTGACCGGGCTCCTGGCTGCGCTGCTCGTCCGGGGGCACGTCCTGCTCGAAGGGGTCCCGGGTGTGGCCAAGACCCTGCTCGTGACCACGCTCGCGCGCTCGCTCGATCTGCGGTCGACGCGTGTCCAGTTCACCCCCGACCTGATGCCATCCGACGTGACCGGCCAGTCCATCCTGGACCCGGACGGAGGTGGCGTGCGCTTCCGCGAGGGTCCGGTCTTCACCAACCTGTTCATCGCCGACGAGATCAACCGGACGCCGCCACGGACGCAGGCCGCCCTGCTCGAAGCCATGCAGGAACGTCAGGTGTCCGTCGACGGCGCGGCCCGGGGCCTGCCGACGCCCTTCCTGGTCGTCGCCACCCAGAACCCGATCGACCACGAAGGCACCTACCCGCTGCCGGACGCGCAACTCGACCGCTTCCTGTTCAAGCTGGTGGTGGGCTACCCCGATCGGGCCCAGGAACGGGACATCCTGGCCCGCCACCTCGACGGCATGGACGCGGGTAGCAACATCGAGGTGGCACCGGTCGCGACGGCCGCTGACCTGGACGCGGCCCGGCGTGCCGTCGCGCAGGTCCGGGTCGAACCGCCCGTCCGTGACTACGTGGTCGACCTCGCCCGCGCCACGCGCGAGACCCCGTCGATCGAGCTCGGGGTCTCGCCCCGCGGTGCGGCGATGCTGTTGCATGCGGCGACCGCGTGGGCGTGGCTGTCGGGTCGGGAGTACCTCAGTCCAGACGAGGTCAAGGCCGTCGTCAAGCCGACGTTGCGGCATCGGATCCGCCTGCGCCCGGAGCTCGAACTCGAGGGTGCGACCGCCGACGGGGTGCTCGATGCGACGCTCGCGAACGTCGCGGTACCCCGGTGAGCGAGGTCCCCCTCCCGGCGACCAGGCCACCGGGGACGGGCTCGTCCGCAGCGCCGGTGCCCGCGGCACGTCCCGCCCGGGGGGACCGGGCGTGGTGGGCCGGGATCCTCCCGATCCCGACGGTGCGTGCGGCGGCGGTGGTCGGCGTCGCGGGGCTCGTCAGCGGTGTCGGTCCGGATGCGATCGGTGTTGTCATCCCGCTGCTGCTCGTCGGGATCGTCCTGGTCGTCGATGCCTGGCTGGCGCCGCCGCCCTGGGCCATCGAGGTGGCGCGCCAGCTACCCGGCGTCCTGCCGCTCGATGCCGATGGGGAGGTGGTGTGGACGATCGGCAACCCGACCGGTCGCGCCGTCACGGTCGCGATCGCGGACGAACTCGCGCCGTCGTTGCGCGCCGACCGTCGACGGGTGCAGGTCACGGTCGCCCCCCACGGCCGGGTGCGGGCGACCACGATGATCCATCCCGTCCGTCGGGGCACCTTCCGCCCGTCGGAGCTGACCGTCCGGGTCCGCGGGCCGTTGGGCCTCGTGACACGGCAGGCGGCACGCCATCTGCCGGGCCGCATGGAGGTGCATCCGAGGTTCCGGTCGCGGGCCGAGGCGGAGCTGCGCATCCGCCGCGGACGCATCCTGGAGCAGGGCCGGCGGTCGGCCCGTGGTCGTGGCGGCGGCACGGAGTTCGAAGCGCTCCGCGACTACGTCCAGGGTGACGAGTTCCGCCACCTCGACTGGGCTGCCAGTGCACGCGTCGGACACCCGGTGGTACGGACCTACCGCGCCGAGACCGATCAGACCGTGCTCATCCTGCTCGATACGGGCAGGGTCGTGGCCGGGCGGGTGGAAGGTGTCCCGCGGCTCGATCACGGCATGGATGCCGCTCTCGCCCTGGCGACCGTCGGCACGGCTCTGGGCGACCGCGTCGGGCTGTTGGCCTACGGCGGGGGTGTGCACCGGCTCCTGGCACCACGCCGTGACGCGACCCAGCTCCGGCGGCTGTCCCGTGAGCTGCACGCCCTGGAACCCGAACTGGCGGAGAGCGACCACGCCGCCGCGATCCGGACGGTCCGCGCCCGGTTCCGGCGCCGGGCGCTGGTCGTGCTGCTCACGGACCTGGCACCGGAAGCCGTGGAGGCGACGCTCGTCCCGGTCATCCCCGGGCTCGTGCGCGACCACCGGGTCATCGTCGCGAGTGTCCGCGACCCTGCGACCCAGGAGCGGTTGACCACCCCGGTCGAGGATGTCGGGGACGCCTACGCCGCGGCCGGAGCGGCCACGGTGCTCGCGGCGCGCGGCCGGGCGGCTGGGGCCCTGCGTTCGATGGGCGTGGAGATCGTGGACGAACCGCCGGCGTCGTTCGCGTCGGCGGTGACGGACGCCTACCTGGAGACCAAGGCGCGCGGCGGCTGGTGAGCGGGCGGCTGGTGGTCGGGCCGCTGGTGGTCATCCGTCAGCGCGACCTCGCCGAGGGCGCCGGTCAGGCCCCGCGCGGCCGCCGCGCGACCCGTCGCGCTGACCCAGCCCAGGAACCCGAGCCAGACGAGCGCGCCGGTGCCGACACGGGCCCATGTCGGCCAGGGAGCGGCGGTCACGAACCCCTCGAGGAGCCCGGCGATGAGGAAGACCCCGACCAGCCCGATCACGATGACCACGCTGCGTCGTCCCTCCTCAGCCAGCGCGACCGAGCGTCGTCGGTCGCCGGGCACTGCCGCGGCCCAACCGAGCATCAGCCCCGCACCCCCGGCGATGAACACCGCGGTCAACTCGAGCAGGCCGTGTGGCAGGATCAGGCTCCAGAACGTGCCCGGATCGCCGGCGGCATAGAACAGCCCCGCGGCGACACCGACGTTGACCCCGTTGAGGACGAGGATGGCGAGGGTGGGCAGCCCGAACAGGATCCCCGAGCCGAAGGCCATCGCGCCGACGCCCGCGTTGTTCGTGAACACCCGGGCGGCGAACGTCGCCGACGGCTCGGAGGAGTAGTACTCGGCGAACTGCGTCTGCACGTAGGCGTCCCGGACCTCGGCGGGGGCGCTCGCCTGGACCGCCGCATCCGACCAGGCGATCCAGGCACCGACGGCGACCGCGGCGACGAGGAAGATCGCCGTACTGACCAGGATCGCGATCCGGGCATGCCAGACGGCGGCCGGGAAGGTGACCGTGACCGCCCGGAGCATCTGGCGCAGTGAGCGGGGTCGCGTGCCGTGGACGACGGCCGAGGAGCGGGCGACGAGCGCCGACAGGTGGGCCGCGAGGTCGGCGTCGTGCGCGTGGGTCCGTACGCTGGCGAGGTGGCTGGACACCCGCAGGTGCAGGGTCACCAGCTCGTCGAGTTCGGCGGTCGACAGCCGGCGAGGGTCACGTGCCGCTCGTCGGGTCAACGCATCCAGCCGCGACCACACGTCCTGGTTGGTCGTGATGATGTGGTCGACATCCATATCGTGGTCCGGGAGCGTCAGGAGGAACGAGCGTGGAGCGACAGGGTAGGGCCCCGACGCCACCGGCCAACGGCCCGGCTCCCTGGGTGACGCCGGACGCGGTCGCCCTGGATCTGGCGACCGCAACCGTCGGCTCGCGGGGGGTGGCCTACATCATCGACCTGGCCGTCATCCTGTCCGGCCTGCTGCTGATCGGGCTCGCGGAGGTCATCCTCGGGGTCAGCGGGTTCGTCCCCGGGTGGTTCGGTCTGGCACTGCTGTTGCTGTTCGGGTTCACCCTGCAGTTCGGCTACCCGATCGGTTTCGAGGTGCTGATGCGAGGCCGGACCCCCGGCAAGGCGGCGATGGGCCTGCGGGTGGTGACCGTCGAGGGCCTGCCGGTTGGCATCCGCCACGCGACGGTCCGCGCGGTGATCGGCCTGCTGGAACTGCTCGGGACCTTCGGGATGGTCGCGGTCATCTCGTCGCTCTCGAACGCGCGGGGACAGCGGCTGGGTGACCTCGCGGCCGGAACGGTCGTGCTGCGCGAACGCAGGTCCGGTGGGCAGCCGAGCGCGATCACCTTCGCGCCGCCACCCGGGTGGGAGGACTACGTGGCGCGGCTGGACGTCTCCGGGCTCGGGAGCCAGGAGCGTGCCGCGATCCGGGACACCCTGCGCCGGATGCACGATCTGCCCGCAGACGTCCGTGGGCGCATCGTGGGGGAGTTGGCCGAGGCGCTGGTCCCAAGGGTCATGCCGCCACCCCCCGATGGCATGACGGCCGAGGTGTGGCTGCGGTCGGTCGCGGCGGCGGTCCAGCGGGGGACCGCGCAGACCCAGCGGCGCGTCGGATCCGGCCCGACCGAGGGTCGGGCTCCGACCGCGACGCTGCCACCGCCCGCAGCCGACCGACGTCTGGACCGCGCTGGCGACCCCGCGACCGGGAGCCGTGCGGAGCCTCGTGGGGCTGCGCCGCCGTCACCTCCTGCTGGACCACGCCGGAGCGGGGGGTTCGCGCCGCCCGGGTGACCGCGGGATCGGGTCGCGCCGGGGCGGCCCCCGGCCCTCTGGCGCGATCCCATCGTCCGGCGAGCCACTAGCCTGCCACGGTTCGACCGGGCAGGCGTCGGCCGATGCCGTCCGCCGCCACACGCTTGTCAGGGAACGCTCGTCTGTCAGGGAACCGGATGTCCTACCAGGTGCAGCTCGAGGTCTTCGAGGGGCCGTTCGATCTACTGCTGCAGCTGATCGCGCGGCGCCAACTGGAGATCACCGAGGTCGACCTGGCCGACATCACCGCGGACTTCCTCGCGCACCTCGGCAAGGAGATCGACGCGCTGGACCTGGAGTCGGCGACCCGGTTCCTGGTGGTCGCGGCCACCCTGGTCGAGCTCAAAGCATCGAGGCTGTTGCCGGTGGACGATGCCGGCGAGTTCGAGGATCTGCTCGGTGATGCGCGTGACCTGTTGTACGCCCGGTTGCTCGAGTACCGCGCCTACCGGGATGTCAGCCGCTGGTTCCAGCACCGCATCAACCGGTTCGGTGACCGGCTGCCTCGGGAGGTCGCGCCGGAACCGTGGCTGCTCCGTCTGGTGCCGGCCACACCGCTGCCGATCGATGCCCGCGGCCTGGCGGCGTTGGCTGCCGGCGCGACGGCACCGCGGCCCGTGCCCGAGGTCGATCTCACCCACATCCGGCGCAGCTACGTCACGATCCGCGAGGCCGCCACCCACATCCTCGATCTGCTCGCACAACCGGGGGAGCGCACGGCGTTCCCGACCCTGACCGACGGACGGGAGCGCGGGGACCGCGTCGTGTTCTTCCTGGCGTTGCTGGAGCTGTTCAAGCTCGGCCAGATCGATCTGGAGCAGCCGGACCTGCGGGCTGACATGCAGATCGAACGCCGTGACGGAGGCCAGGATCTGGGCTCGCTCGAAGATGAGGACGAGCCCACCGATGGACCCCTCCCTGCGGAGACGCCCGGGGACCAAGGCGCCGCGCCCGCGGCCGTTCCCGCCCTCGCCCAGCCACCCCTGAGCCCCCAGCCATGACCAGCGAGGACGTGACCAACGTGTCCGATGACCAACCGGCTGCCGGTGAGTACCAGCCCGATCCGCCCCTGCACCAGGGGGTGGAAGCGCTGCTCTTCCTCGCCGATGAACCGCTCGATGTCCAGACCATCGCCGACGCGGTCCAGGCCGAACCGCAGGTCGTGCGGACCACGCTCGAGGAACTCGCCGAGACCTACGTGCGCGATCGCCGGGGGATGGAGATCCGCCACGCCGGCGGAGGGTGGCGGATGTACAGCGCGGACGGTGCCCGACCGGTCCTGGAGCGTTGGGCACTGGTCGGTCGATCGGGACGCCTGACCCAGGCGGCGCTCGAGACCCTGGCGGTCATCGCCTACAAGCAGCCGATCGGACGGCAGGACATCGGCGACATCCGTGGGGTCAACGCGGATGGTGCGGTCCGAAGCCTCGTCGCGCGGGGATACGTCCAGGAGGTGGGGCGCGATGCGGGCCCCGGCCAGGCGGTGCTCTACGGCACCACCCAGTCGTTCCTGGAGCGGTTGGGCCTGTCGTCGCTCGAGGACCTGCCACCGCTCACCGACTACCTCCCGGAGGCGCCCGCACCCGACGAACCGGCGCTCGGCGCCCTGAAGGAGATCCGGCGACGGTTGGCATCGGGGGAGGACCTCGCGACCGGGAAGCCGCGGGAGCACGCACCGGTCGCATCGCCCGACGACCCGGGCGGCGGAGAGGTCGATGACGACGACCACGACAATCATCTCCCGCCACCCGCACCACCCTCGATGGAGCGTGACGACGGCCGGATGGACGCCCTGACCGACGACCTCGAACGGGCGGCCCGGAGTGCCGTCGATCGGTTGCGCAGGGCGGTGGTCGCGGAACAGGCCTCGTCGGGCACCCCGGATGCCGAGCGCGCCGACCCGGAGGATGACCGCGCCGACCCGGGGGATGACCGCGGCGGGAACGACGGCCCGCCAGCCGATGAGACCGGATCCGGCGACACCCGAAGGGAGCCCCAGGATGGCTGAAGAGCGGTTGCAGAAGATGATGGCCGCCGCCGGCGTTGCCTCACGGCGGGCATCGGAGGATCTGATCGCCGCGGGTCGCGTCAGCGTGAACGGTGAGGTCGCGGTCCTCGGGCGCAAGATCGACCCGACGGCGGACATCGTGGAGGTTGACGGGGAACGGATCAACGTCGATCCGGACCGGGTCTACGTCATGCTGAACAAGCCGCGCGGGGTGATCACCACCGCCGATGATCCGCAGGGACGGCCCGCCGTGGTCGATCTGATCAACCTGCCGCAGCGCCTCTTCCCCGTCGGGCGTCTGGACCAGGACACCGAAGGTCTGCTGCTGCTGACCAACGACGGTGATCTGGCCCACGCCCTGATGCACCCTTCGTTCGAGGTCGAACGCTGCTACGTCGCGTTGGTGCCGGGCCCGGTCCGAGGCAAGCTCCTGGCCGAGATCCGTGCCGGTATCGAACTCGACGACGGTCTCGCGCGGCCCAAACGAGCCCGTGTGCTGGAGGAGGAGAAGAGCAAGGCCCTGCTGGAGATCGTCATGACCGAGGGGCGCAAACGCGAGGTCCGCCGGCTGCTCGGTGGGGTCGGGCTCAAGGTGGAGCGGCTCGCCCGGGTCGCCTACGGCGGCGTGGAACTGGGCGACCTGCGACAGGGCAAGTGGCGGTTCCTGACCACGAAGGAGGTCGGCATGCTGTACGCGGCGACCGGCGAGCAGGGAGGCCCGGCATGAGCGGATCGCAACGCGAACGCGTGCGGGCTTTGCGCGGGGCGACCACCCTGGACGTCGATGAGCGTGACCACCTGCTCGAGCGCACCCAGGAACTGATCACCGCCATGCTGGAGCGCAACGATCTCACCGAGGACGACCTGGTGTCGATCGTGTTCACCGCCACTGACGACATCTCCTCGGCCTACCCGGCGGAGGCGGCCCGGGTGGCCGGCATCACCCACGTCCCGCTGCTGTGTGCGCGCGAACTCGATATCGAGGGTGGGATCGAGCGGTGTGTCCGGTTGCTCGTCCACGCCTACAGCTCACGGTCGGTGCGTGAACTGCGCCACCCCTACCTGCACGCCGCCCGGCAGCTGCGCACGGATCTGCCCGAATGATGGCCAAGGTCGCGCACGGGGGCAGCGTGATCGGGATCCTCGCCGCACCAACCTTGGCTCTAAAGTGGAGGTGGACGTTGAGGGTTGAGGGTTGGCATGGGCTCGGGACCGGTGACGGGGCGAGCGGACCGGTGACGCGATGACGGGACCGACGCTGCCCGACCCCTACGAGATCGTCCCTCTGGACGGTCGACCTGACGTGGACATCGAGGTCCCGGGGTCCAAGAGCGTGACCAACCGGGCGTTGATCGCGGCGGCCCTGGCTCGGGGTCGGTCGCGGCTGACCGGGCTGTTGGTGGCCGATGACACCGAGGCGATGCTCGCGGCGCTCGCCGAACTCGGGTTCACCATCGAGGTCGATGCCGCGGGCCCGACCGCGCTGGTGGCCGGCAGCGCGGGGGTCGTGCCGGCCTTGGAGGGACGGGTGGATGTCCGCCTGTCAGGGACCACGGCCCGGTTCGTCGCCCCGTTGCTGGCACTGGCCACGGGGACCTTCCGGCTGGACGGGGGGCAACCGTTCCGTGCCCGGCCGATGGGCCCGGTCCTCGATGCGCTGCGCGCGCTCGGGGCCCGCGTCGATGACCTCGGCCACCCCGGTCATCTGCCGGTCCAGGTGTCCTCGGAAGGCGTGCGGGGGCACGCGATCCGCGTCGCTGGCGACACCTCGAGTCAGTTCCTGTCCGGCCTGCTGCTGGCCGGGCCCGCGTGTCCGCAGGGGTTGGCGATCGAGCTCACGACCGACCTGGTCTCCGAGCGGTACGTCGAGCTGACGATCGCGACCATGGCGGACTTCGGCGCGCAGGTCGACCGGCCGACCGAGCGCCGGTTCGTGGTCCCCCCGATGGGCTACGACGCCACGGACCTGGCGATCGAGCCGGACGCGAGCGCGGCCTCCTACCTCCTGGCAGCAGCCGCCATCACGGGCGGGCGCGTGCGCGTGCGCGGACTGACCGCCGCGGCCCGCCAGGGGGATGCCGGGTTCGCCCGCGTGCTGGAGCGCATGGGGGCTGCGGTGACCATCGACGAGCGCGGCACGCAGGTGCAGGGGACCGGGCGACTGCGGGGGATCGAGGTCGACCTCGGTGCCATGTCGGACACCGCCCAGACCCTCGCGGCGGTGGCGGTGTTCGCGGACGGCCCGACGCGGGTGACGGGGATCGGCTTCATCCGGGCCAAGGAGACCGACCGCATCCACGCGGTCGTCACCGAGTTGCAGCGCTGCGGTATCCGGGCCGAAGCTGAACCTGACGGGTTCCTGATCCATCCCGGTACTCCGCAACCTGCGGTGATCGCCACCTACGACGACCACCGGATGGCGATGAGCTTCGCGCTCCTGGGACTGCGCTCGCCGGGTCTTCGCATCGCCGATCCGGGCTGCGTGACCAAGACCTTCCCGACCTACTTCTCGGTGCTGGACCAACTCCGCCAGGCGTGACACCGGTACGCTGTCCGGTTCGTGGTCCGCCGCCCCACCTGCGATCCGATCGCACGCCCCGTCCATCGGGCGAGGTCCCTCCGGTGAGGGCTCCGGTGGACCCTCCGGGGTGATCCACTCCGCCCCGTCCCCTCACCGTCCGGAGGAACGCCGTGCCGTCCGATCGAGACCACGCCACCATGCCACATGACGATGTCGACGGCTGGGACGACCCGATCGGGCCGGGCACGAACGATCACGACCTGATCGATCCCGACCTCGGCGAGCCCGATGTCCATCCGTTCGATGGGTTCGTCCTGGCCATCGACGGGCCGGCCGGTTCCGGCAAGTCGACGGTCGCCCGTGCCGTCGCGGACGCACTGGGTATCGACCATGTGGACACGGGGGCGCTCTACCGCGCCGCAGCCCTGGCCTGCCTGCGTGCCGACGTCGACCTCACCGATGAGGCGGCGTGTGGTGCGGTCGCCGCGGCGGCGACGATCCGGCGCGTCGACGACCGGACGCTGCTCGATGGCGACGATGTCGAGGAGGAGATCCGCCAGGACCGGGTGACGGGCGCGGTGTCGCAGGTCGCGGCGCACCCCGCCGTCCGCCAGGCGCTGGTGCCGGCACAACGTCGCGCGGTGGAGCCCGATGGTGGCGTCGTCGAGGGCCGTGACATCGGGACGGTCGTGTTGCCCGATGCGGACCTGAAGGTCTTCCTGACCGCGTCCGTCTCCACACGCGCACGTCGCCGCGCGGAGCAACTCGGCCGCGACGACCTGGATGACCTGGCTCGGGACATCGCGGCCCGGGACACGGCGGACAGCTCACGCGCCCTCGCGCCGTTGAAGCTCGCCGATGACGCCATGGAGATCGACACGAGCGACCTGACGATCGACGATGTCGTCGCGGCGATCGTCGATGCCGCGATCGAGGTGCGGCTGGGCCCCGAGCTCCCCGACCTCGATCCCGTCACCGCACGGCGATCCCTACCCCGCGTGGCCATCGTCGGTCGCCCGAACGTCGGCAAGTCGACCCTGGTCAACCGCATCATCGGTCACCGCGTCGCGATCGTCGAGGAGAAGCCGGGCGTCACGCGGGACCGGACGGAACACCTGGCCGAGTGGCTCGGACGCGATCTCCTCGTGATCGACACGGGGGGCTGGGAGCACGGTGCGCGCGGGATGGCGGCGCGCATCGTCGAACAGGCCGAGGCGGCCATCGCCGACGCCGACGTCGTGCTGTTCGTGGTCGACGGGACCCTCGGCGCGTTGGAGGACGACGAGCGCTACGCCCGGTCACTGCGCAAGAGCGGTGTCCCGACGATCCTCGTCGCCAACAAGATCGACGGGGACCGGCAGGAGGCGCTGGTCCACGAGCTCTACACGCTCGGGCTCGGCACCGCCATGCCGGTATCGGCGCTGCATGGTCGGGGGGTCGGCGACCTGCTCGCCGCCACGATGGAGTCGTTGCCCACGCCGGCCGGGCCGGCGCCGGACGACGGGGGCGTGCCGCGGGTCGCCATCGTCGGCAAGCCCAACGTCGGCAAGTCGAGCCTGTTCAACCGGTTGCTGGGGGAGGAGCGGTCGATCGTCGACCCGGTCGCCCACACCACCCGCGATGCCGTCGACACGATGGTGGAGATCGACGGACGTCCCTGGACGTTCGTCGACACCGCGGGGATGCGTCGTCGGTACCGCCACGGTGAGGACACGGAGCTGTACTCGGTGGACCGCACCCGGTGGGCGGTCGAAGCCGCCGATCTGGTGCTGTTCGTCATCGACGCCTCCGAACCCCTGGGAGAGCAGGACCAGCGCCTGGCGGCACTGTTGCGCGACGCCGGCCGTGGCATCGTGCTGGTCTGCAACAAGTGGGATCTGGTCGATGAGGACCGGCGGCTGGATCTCGACCGTGAACTCGACCGGCTGTTGTCGTTCGCCGCCTGGGCGCCGCGGGTCAACATCTCCGCGCAGAGTGGGCGGGGGATCCGCCGGCTCCTGCCCCAGTTGCTCACCATCTGGGAGAACTACGGGCGGCGGGTCCCGACGCGTGAGCTCAACCGCCTGCTGGCCGATGCCACGGCGCAGCACGCGCCCCCGCGCCGTGGCCAGAAGCAACTGCGGATCAGGTACGCGACCCAGCCGGAGGTGCGGCCACCACGGTTCGTGCTGTTCTCGAACGGGTCGCTGCCGGACGGCTACCTGCGCTACCTGGAGCGGGTGCTGCGCGAGAACCATGACTTCACGGGGGTTCCGCTGTTACTGGACGACCGACCGCGTGCGCCCCGCGGAGCGGGCGCGCGTCGTTCGCGCCGCTGATGCACGGTCGGTGGTTCGCCACCCCCGTCCCGACGCGGTAGCGTGCGCCGCCCGTGGACGCGATACGTGCGTCCTCGTCAACGGGCTGTGGCGCAGTCAGGTAGCGCACTCGTCTGGGGGGCGAGGGGTCGTCGGTTCAAGTCCGACCAGCCCGACCACCGCAGCGACGGCTCCGTGCGAGACTGCACGGGGCCGTCCGCGGGGCCATCCCGCCGGGTCAGGTTCACGAGCAGGGTCCTGCCGGTTCAGGGATGGTCATGACCCCGGCCGACCGGCCCGCTCACTTTTGCGAGGGATCGATGGGCGCGTTCGACCGCTGGTTCGACATCGGCGCCAGGCCGGGGACCGAACCAGATCCTGGTGCGGCGAGCACCCGCGTTCTGACCGCGGCGAACGCGCTGTCGGCGGCCCGGCTCTTGGCCCTGCCCTGGATCTACCTCGATCTGGTCGGAGGGCGCTACCTGCGGGCCCTGATCGTGCTGGCGGTCTTCGCGGCCACCGACTGGCTCGACGGCTACGTCGCGCGACGGTTCGACCAGGTGACCCGGCTGGGGCAGCTCCTCGATCCGATCTCCGATCGGGCGCTGTTCCTGGTCGTGGGGATCGCGTTCGTGGTCAGCGGCATCCTGCCCCTGTGGGCGGTGCTGGTCCTGTTCGTCCGTGACGCGCTGATCCTGTCGGGTGGTGCGGTCCTGATGCTGCGGGGGCTGCGCCCACCGCCGGTCACCCGCCTCGGCAAGGTGGCAACCTTCGGCCTGATGTTCGCCCTGCCGTTCTTCCTGGGTGCGGTCGTGTTCGGCGACGGGCCGGCGGATCCGGAACCGATCCTGTCCATCGTCGCCTGGGGCACCTACGCCATCAATGCCTGCCTCTACTGGGTGTCGGCGCTCGGCTACGCCCGCGCCGTACTCCAGCCGGAGGACGTCGGCTAGGGTTCTGGTCCGTAGTCCATCGAGGGAGGGTGTGCGACCGTGTCCGAGCAGGTTCCGACCGAACTGCGCTACACCGCCGAGCATGAGTGGGTCCAGGTCGAGGGAGAGCTCCTCCGGGTGGGCATCACCGACTTCGCCCAGGAGCAACTCGGCGACGTCGTGTACGTCGACCTCCCCGGTCCCGGCACCGAGGTCACCGAGGGTCAGCCCTTCGGGGAGGTCGAGTCGACCAAGTCCGTCTCGGACCTCTTCGCCCCGGCGACCGGCGCGATCGAGGCACGCAACGACGCCCTCGATGAGCGACCCGAACTGGTCAACAGTGACCCGTACGGCGAGGGTTGGCTGGTCACGATCCGTCTCACCGATGCGTCGCCGCCCGGCGATCTGCTGGATGCCGCCGCCTACCAGGCGCTGCTGCCCGGCTGACCGGCCCGCCGGTCCGACATCGGTCTCCGGCCGTCCCCGTTGACGGTCGGTCGTTCCGAGGTTCCGTCCGGCGGCGTCCTGCACTACCCTCACGCGACCCAGGTGAGCGAGCGACGGACGGGACGCGCCACGCGGCACGCGGCCGCGCGGTGCCGGGCCTGGCCTGACCCTCGACCTGATGGTGAGGCCCACGGCCGGACGCGATGAGCGCATCCACACCGGCGCGGTGGGCAGGAGGCCCTGATCATGCGATGTGACCATGCGATGTGAAGCGTGTGACGAGCCCGTCCCGGACGGGGCGAACTTCTGCCCGTCCTGCGGCGCCGCGGTGCCCGTCCCGGGTGGCAGTGAGAACACCACGGCGTCGATCGACGTCGGCGCACTCGACCCGCAGCACGTCGTCGATGAGGTGCCCGAGATGGCGCCGGGGACGGGCATGCTCGTCGTCGTGCGCGGTCCGAACGCGGGATCACGCTTCCTGCTCGACCACGAGACGACGACGGTCGGGCGTCACCCCGATTCGGACATCTTCCTCGATGACGTGACCGTGTCACGGCGACACGCTGAGTTGCTGCAGGACGAGTTGGGCATCACCCTGCAGGATCTCGGCAGCCTCAACGGCACCTATGTCAACGGTGATCGTGTGGACGAGCGCCAACTGGGCACGGGCGACGAACTGCAGGTGGGCCGCTTCAAGCTGCTGTATCTCGGCAGCCCCGGCGCCACGGGGGTTGCGGAGTCGTGACGACCACCATCGGTGACGTCCTCAACCGCCTGCGCGATGAGTTCGACGACATCACCATCTCGAAGATCCGCTTCCTGGAAGCGGAGGGCCTGATCACGCCCGATCGCACCGATTCGGGCTACCGCAAGTTCACCGAGACGGATGTGGATCGCCTGCGCTACGTCCTGCGGGCACAGCGGGACCGCTACCTCCCCCTCAAGGTCATCCGGGAGGAACTCGACCGGCTGGACGCGGGGTTGCCCGTCGCGGACCCCCACAGCCCGGACCCCCCCGCACCGATGCAGACGGCCCCCGACGAGACGCAACCGACCCTGCTCGATGCGAACCTCAGCGACGTGGTGCTCTCCGATCAGGAACTTGCGGACGCCGCCGGACTGACCGGTGAGGACCTCTCCGCCCTGCGCGATCACGGTCTGCTCGGAGGCGCGCCGCACGACGGCGCGGCCCTGCGGGTGGCGAAGATCTGCGGGAAGCTGCTCGCTGCGGGACTCGAGGTACGCCACCTGCGGATGTATCGGCAGTTCGCGGAACGCGAGGCCGCGCTCGTCGAGCAGCGCGTCGCACCGGCCCTCCGACAGCGCAACCCGGACAGTCGCCGTTCGGCGGTCCGGTCTGCCGAGGAGATGGTCGCGCTCGGCAGTGAACTGCAGCGCGCCCTGCTGGCGGACGAGCTCCAGGCGATCCTGCGGGCGTGATGCGTCGCCGCACCTCCCGCCCGGACCGTCGCGGACCCGCCCCGCTGGTCGCGATGACCGCGCTGCTGTCAGCGGTCGTGCTCGGCGGTCTCGTGCCGGTCGTCGCTGCGCCCGCGGCGGCACAGACGCCCAGCCAGACGGTGCCCGAGCCCGTCCTCGTCGATGCGCCGGGCGCCGACTGGCCGGACCCCGGACCGATCGATGCGCAGGCCTACGTGCTGGTCGACGTCGCGACCGGTCAGCGGCTGGCCGAGCTCCACGCCGACCAGCGCCGTCCCGTGGCCTCGACGGTGAAGCTGCTGACCGCCTACACGGTCATCCAGCGGGCCGACCTGGACGACGTGGTGACCGTCGGGGACGAGGTGCTCGGCGTTCCCGGTTCCGGCGCCGGCCTCCAGCCGGGGGACGAGTGGACCATCGAACAGTTGCTCGACGGCCTGTTGTCCCGGAGCGGCAACGATGCGGCCGAGACACTCGCGGTCCACGTCGGCGGCACGCGTGAAGCGTTCCTCGTGCTGATGGAGCAGGATGCCGCCGCGATGGGCGTACCGGACCTGGATCTGTCCAGCCCGTCGGGCCTCGACGACACCCAGACGCTCTCCGCGCATGACCTCGCGCTCATCGGTGTCGCCGCGCTGCAGGACCAGGATCTGCCCGAGCTGCTCGCCCGGGAGATCGTGGCCCTGCCCGGTCAACCGGCGGCCGAGACCCGCAACGAGCTGCTCACCCGGTACCCGGGAGCGACCGGTCTGAAGACCGGCTTCACCACGCCGGCCGGCTACAGCCTGGTCGGCAGCGCGCAGCGGGGGGATCGCCACCTGGTCGGTGTCGTGCTCGGCGCGGGGCAGGACCCGTCCCGGTTCGACGGGACGGCGAGCCTGCTCGATCACGGCTTCGATGCGATGACCCGGGCGGAGGTCGGCACCGCCATCGAGGTACGGGTCGCCGGGGGAGCGCTGGACCTGGTGGTCCCACCGACCCCGGTGACCATCCCGGCCGCGAGCGAGGCATCCCTGCAGTTGACCCTGCCGATCCGACCCCCAACCGATCTGCTGCGCTTCCCCGTCCTGGTCGACGGCGAGGAGCTCGGGGTGCTGACCGCCGCACCGACGGGTGGCCCGATGCCCCTGGATCCCGGGTCACCGGCGATGGGCCGAGCCTTGGTCGATGGCGCGTACGCTGCGCTGCGCGCGGCCAGTGCAGCTGGCACGCTGTGATCGGCCAGGCCGGGGCAACCCCCGTGGCCCTGGACAGCAGCAGGGTCGTGGACAGGAGTGGGACATGGGCGACATGATCGAGATGGAACTCGTCGGCGTTCGCGTCGAGCTGCCCGCCAACCAGCCGATCGTGCTGCTCAAGGAGCGTGAGGGGACGCGGTACCTGCCGATCTGGATCGGTGCGGTCGAGGCCACGGCGATCGCGTTCGCCCTCCAGGGCGTCGAGACGCCACGGCCGTTGACCCACGACCTGTTCGTCGACGTGCTGGGGACCCTCGGGGTGGAGCTGGTCGCCGTGCACGTCACGGCGCTGCAGGACGGCACGTTCTACGCGGAGCTGAAGCTGCAGCGCGGCGAGGAGGCCTGGACGGTCTCGGCCCGCCCGTCGGATGCCATCGCCCTGTCCAGTCGTCTGGAGGATGTCCCGGTGTTCGCCGCCAGCGACGTCCTCGACGATGCCGGGCTCGAGATCGAACCCACCGACGGGGACACCGAAGAGGGCGTCGACGCCGAGGAGGCGGTCCGCGAGTTCCGTGAGTTCCTCGACGACGTCTCGCCCGAGGACTTCAAGGGCTGAGCCGCCCGCCGCCCACCTGACCGGCGGCGCGGGTCGGGGGCGAGGCCTGGGAGGCAGCCAAGGGCCGGGGGTCGTACAGCGGGGCGAGGGGCGTCCAGCGCGGTGCGCGCACGCCCCGGTGTTGTTCTGCGCGCTTGGGCGCGGCGGTCACGCAGCGTGGTCAGGGTGCCGGAGCCCGCTTGCTCATGCAAGCGACCTGGGGCAGCTGGCCGTTCCGGGGCCGTCCGAACGCGCTGAGAGTCGTTGCTGCTGTTGCGGATGTGGCGCACGTTTCCTGCTGTCGCTCCACCTCGATACGCACTCGAGGGTCTTGGGTGCCGGATGCCCGTTGACAGGGTCCATGGTCCGGACATACCGTCAACGGCGAAGTTCCACGCATGTCAGACATCTGTCGGACGGCTCGGGGACCGCCTCGGACCGGGGGAGCGCGACGGCGCTCACCGCTCCACGCGGATCGACCGTTCGATGATCACGAGGAGCAGCGCGCATGGCCACCGCCACCACCGGGTCGGGACAACTCGCCTTCGATGTCGGTGACGCCGGCGCGTCGCCGTCGGGCTACCGCGCACCGACGGTCTGCAAGATCGTCGGCGTGACCTACCGCCAGCTCGACTACTGGGCCCGGACCGGCCTGGTCGAACCGTCGATGCGCAAGGCCGGAGGGTCGGGGACCCAACGCCTGTACTCGTTCGACGACGTGGTGCGCATCCGACTGGTCAAGCGGCTGCTGGACACGGGCGTGTCGCTGCAGAAGGTCCGGCTGGCGATCGAGGAGCTCCAGGCCCGCGGACAGACCCTGGCGGACTCCACGCTGGTGTCCGACGGGATCACGGTCTACGCGATCGATGACGATCAGCAGCTGCTCGATCTGCTCAAGCGGGGGCAGGGGGTCTTCGCGATCGCCCTGGACCCGGTCATCGATGAACTCAAGGGCGAGGTGACCGCCTTCCCGATGGAACGCGTCGACCCCACACCGATCGTCGGCGAGTTCCCCGCCGCCGAGGCCGTCGACCGGTAGGTCGCGATCGGGCCGACCGGTGGGTCGCGATCGGGCCGACCGGTAGGTCGCTGTCGGGTGTCAGTCGTCCCGGGGGTCGAGCCACCGCAGCAGGGTCCGGACGCCGACCCCGGTGCCATGGCACGGCAGGTGGTAGCGCGCCTCGTCCTGCCAGAACGGCCCGGCGATGTCCAGGTGCGCCCACGGCAGGTCGTCGACGAACTCGCGCAGGAACAGCCCGCCCATGGTCGCGCCGGCCTCGTCGCCACGACCGAGGTTCTCGAGGTCCGCGACATCGGAGTCGAGGTTCTCGCGTAGGTCCTCCCAGAGTGGCAGGTGCCACATGGGTTCGCCGGCGCTGCGGGAGGCGCCGAGCAGTTGGCGCAGCAGGTCGTCGTCGTTGGAGAAGACGGCGGTCGCGCGTTTGCCGATCGCGCGGGGTGCGGCCCCGGTGAGGGTCGCGATGTCGACGATGGCGTCGGGGGCCTCCTCCGCGGCCAGCGCCAGCCCGTCAGCGAGCACGAGCCGCCCCTCGGCGTCGGTGTTCATCACCTCGACCGTGGTGCCGTCCCGGACGGTGATCACGTCCGACGGCCGCTGCGCGTCGGCGCCCGGCATGTTCTCGGCCAGGCAGACCTCGCCGTGGACCTCGACCGGGATCTCGAGTTGCGACAGCGCCGTGAACAGGGCGATGACCACGGCCGCGCCGCCCATGTCGCCCTTCATCTGTTCCATGGCGGACGACGGCCGCTTCAGCGAGATCCCGCCGGTGTCGAACGTGATGCCCTTGCCGACGACGGAGACACGCGCCACGGGGTCCGTCGGGCGGTAGACCAGACGCAGCAGCCGCGGGGGACGCGCGGAGCCGCGGGCCACGGCGATGAGCCCGCCACACCCTTCCTCGGCCAGCCGGTCCTCGTCCCAGACGTCGACCTCGATGTCGTCGGGCAGGAGCTCGCGTGCGGCGGCCACGACCTCGACGGGTCCGAGCAGGTTCGGGGGCGTGGAGACGAGGTCGGCGGCGATCGTTTGGGCCCCGGCGTGGATGCGGGCGCGGGCCACCTGGTCCCGTGCTCCGCTGACCGCGGTCGACGGCACCACGAAGGTGATGTCGGTGAGCCGGATCGGTGGCGGGTCGGCACGGTGGGTGTCGTAGCGGTAGGCACCCAGGAGCGCACCCTCGGCGGCTGCGCGCAGGGCCTGGTCCGACGGGTTGGTCTGCGCCAGCGTCGTCGCGACGGTCCGCGCTGCGGTGGCGACGTCCCTGATCGCACTGCCCATCGCCCTGCGTAGCTGTTCGTCCGAGAGCGCGTCGAGCCGTCCGAGCCCGACGAGGGTGAGGCGTCCCCAGGGCTGGCCGGGAGCGGCGAGGTGCAGGAGTTCTCCGACCTCCCCCCGGAACGAGGCCTCACGCGGGACATCGGTCAGCCCGACCGCGCGCAATGCCGTCTCCGTGCCGGGCCCCTCGATCGCACCCCGGAAGACGGGCACGAGCAGCGCATCGACGTCCAGTTCACGCAGGTCGTCGGTCGTGACGTGCAAGCTCGGGAGGTTGGCCACCGTGTCTCCGGACCGTCGGGGGACGTGTGCGACGAGCCTAACCGTGCCCGGCGGGTCAGCCACGCGTGGACGCGTGGGGGCTATCCTGGTAGCCGCAGCCCTGGGAGCATCGTCGTCGGGGCGCTCGTTCGTCGTCCGATGTCCACGCTGAAGGCTGTGACCATGCCCGATGACGTCCCGACGCCCGCTATCCGTCTGCGCGGAGTGTCCAAGCGCTTCCCCGGCGCGGCGGAGGACGCCGTCGCGGCGATGGACCTCGATGTCGATCGTGGCTCGATCGTCGCGTTGATCGGGCCCTCCGGGTGCGGCAAGACCACCACGCTGCGCATGATCAACCGGTTGATCGAGCCCTCGGCCGGGACCATCGAGATCGAGGGCCGAGACGTCACCAACCAGCCGGCGATGCAGCTGCGCCGGGGGATCGGCTACGTGATCCAGCAGGTCGGGCTGTTCCCGCACCGGACGATCGGTGCGAACATCGCGACGGTGCCGCGCACGCTCGGCTGGGACAAGGCCAGGATCGACGAGCGCGTGCACGAACTGGCCGAGGTCGTGGGTATCGATCCCTCGATGTTGTCGCGCTATCCGGACGAACTGTCCGGCGGGCAGCAGCAGCGCGTCGGGGTGGCGAGAGCCCTTGCGGCCGACCCACCCGTGCTGCTGATGGACGAGCCGTTCGGGGCGGTGGATCCGATCGTCCGGGGTCGCCTCCAGGAGGAACTGCTCGACCTCCAACGCGAGGTCCACAAGACCATCGTGCTGGTGACCCACGACCTGGACGAGGCGGTCAAGGTCGCCGACCGGATCGCGTTGTTGAACGTCGGGGGTGTCGTCGAACAGTACGCGAGTCCCGATGAGCTGCTGCGGGCGCCCGCCAACGACTTCGTCGAGGAGTTCGTCGGCGAGGACCGGAGTATGCGCCGGCTCGCACTGGCGACGGTCGGTGACCTGTCGTTCGAACCGGGCCCCGTCATCGAGGTGACCGCGGACCCGGCGGCCGGCCTCGCGGTGATCGATCAGTACCGGACCGACTGGCTCGGCCTGATCGACGACGAGGTCTTCCTCGGGTGGGTGCCGCGCGACCAGGTCGTCGGTCGGCGCTCCCTGGCCGAGGCAGAGCGCTACCTTCCGGCCGCGCAGGTGGCGCCGTCCAGCACCCTGCGGTCGGCGTTGGAGGTCATCATGACGTCCCGGACCTCGGTCGCCGTGATCAACGACGGTGGCCGCTTCCGGGGCACCGTCACGCTCGAGCGCATCCGCGCCGGGCTCGCGGGGGAACTCGACGGCCCAGCCGAGCGCGCAGCGTGATCCTGCTGGCCAACCCGAACCCCATCCTGCGATGGAGCTGGATCCCCCAACAGTGGACCGATCGCATCCAGCCGGCGCTGCTCGAGCACATCCAGCTCACGATGTTGGCGGTCGGGTTCGGCTTCCTGCTGTCGGCCGTGCTCGCCGGGATCGCGCTGCGTTACCGCTGGACGGTCGGGCCGATCACCCTGTTCGCCGCGTTCCTGTACACGATCCCGAGCGTCGCGTTCTTCGGGGTCCTGCGGACGACGGTGCTGGGCCTGTCGATCTTCACCGTGTTGATCCCGCTGACCGGCTTCACGATCCTGATCCTGGTCACCAACATCCTGGACGGGTTCCGGTCGGTCCCGGCGGCGGTCCGTGAAGCGGCAGACGCCATGGGGCTCAGCCCGATCCGACGGCTGCTGACCGTGGAGGTCCCCGTCGCGATCCCGTACATGATCAACGGCCTGCGGATCGCCACGGTGACCACGGTGGGTCTGGTGACGGTCGCCGCGATCGTCGGCCAGGGCGGCTTGGGGGCGCTGATCCTCGACGGTCTGCGCCGCACGTTCTGGACCCCGCTGACGATCGGTTCGGTGCTGGCCATCATCCTCGCCCTGACCTTCGATCTGCTCTTCGTCCTGCTGCGCAACTGGTTGACCCCATGGTCCCGGGCGCGACGCTCATGACGGCTGTGCTGGCGCAACGGGCCATCCCGCGTGACACCACCCTGTGGGAGTGGTTCTCCGACCCGTCGACCTGGGCCGGGTCCAACGGCATCTGGGCGAGCCTGGGCGACACGGTGCTGCTGTGCGCCGCGGTGATCCTGTTCGCGATCCTGGTGGCGGTGCCACCCGCCGCCTTCCTGGCGCACAAGCGATGGGGTGAGGTCACCTCGGCGTGGGTGGTCAACATCGGCCGGGCGCTGCCGACCTTCGCGGTCGCCGCCTTCCTGGTCCCGGTGTCCCTGCGCGGCGGCTACGGCGCGGAACCCTGGCCCATCTTCATCGCCCTGGTGCTGTTGACGATCCCGCCGATGTACCTGAGTACCTACGTGGCGGTCAGCCAGGTCGACCAGGCCGCGGTCAACGCGTCACGCGCCATGGGCTTCAGCGAG
Source organism: Nitriliruptoraceae bacterium (assembly GCA_041685735.1). Lineage (GTDB taxonomy): Bacteria > Actinomycetota > Nitriliruptoria > Nitriliruptorales > Nitriliruptoraceae > CSSed11-175R1. The sequence goes on along the minus strand of JAWLFE010000019.1, from coordinate 11,683 downwards.
CGGGCGGTGCTGGCCAGCGTCGAACTGCCGTTGGCCAGCACCGTGATCTTCACGGGCCTGCGGGTCGCCGCCGTGCAGGTCGTGGCGACCGAACCGATCCGTGCGTTCCTCGGTGGAGACGGGCTCGGACGCTACGTCCGCGACGGCATCGGGCAGAACAACGCTACCCTCACCATCGGTGGAACCATCCTGATCGCAGCCCTCGCGGGGATCACCGGCCTCGTCTTCAGTGCCATCGAACGGCTCGTCAAACCTTACGGGGTTCGTCGGCTGCGTTCCGACCGATCGAAACGACCCGGAGAAACAGATGAGCAGGTTGAACCCATGGAAGATCGCGAGCTTGCTGGCAGCGATGCTGCTGGTGCTGGCAGCGTGCGGCAACGGTGACGACGTCGACGACGTCCCCGACGAGTCCGAGGAGACCGAGGAGACCGACGAGTCGGCCGACGAGGACGAGGACGACGCCGACGATGCGCCCGAGGAGGATGCCGCCGACGATGCCGCGGCCTCCGATGGCCCGACCATCATGCTGCGGGGCCAGGACTTCTCCGAGGCGATCACCCTCGCCGAGGTCTACGGCCAGTACCTCCAGGGACTCGGCTACGACGTCGACATCCTGACCCCCGCCGGGTTCCGGGTCGAGGCCATCCAGGATCTCGAGACCGGCACGCTCAACATGATCGTCGACTACATCGGTGGGTCGCAGGCGGAGCTCGCTCCGGACGCCGAACCGTCGAGCGACCCGGATGAGGTCATGGAGATCATCACCGAGGCATATGCCGAGATCGGCGCGACGCCGCTCGACTACACCCCGGCGATCGACGGTGACGCGTTCGTGGTCCGCGGTGACCTGGAGGCCGAGACGATCTCCGACGTGGCCGACATGGGCCTGGTGCTCGGAGCCTCTGCCCAGTGCTTCGAACGTCCGCAGTGCTTCATCGGCTTCGAGGAGGTCTACGGCATCGAGTTCGCCGACACCCAGACCATCGAGTTCGGTCCCATCCTCGGTGAGTCGCTCGACGCGGGCGAGGTCGACGCGGTCGTGTGGAACGACACCGCACCGCAGATCGAGGAGTTCGGCTTCAAGGTGCTCGAGGACGACATGGGTCTGTTCCCGGCGCAGAACATCGCGCCGATCCTCGACGATGCCCTGATCGACGCCTACGGCCAGGACCTGACCGATGCGATCAACGAACTCAGCGCGATGATCACCACGGACGATCTGCTCGCCTGGAACACCGAGACCGATATCGAGTTCCGCGAGTCCGATGACGTGGCCACCGAGTGGCTCGAAGGCAACGGCCTGCTGTAGATCGGTCACACTCGAACGACGATGGTGCCCCGGGTCACGACGAGCGGGGCACCATCGTCGTTCAGGGCACGGCCGCACGCGGTGCCCCCGGACGGGCCGCGGCGGCGTTGTCGACAGCATCGAGGTGGCAGTGGATGACATCTTCGGCGACCTGAACCCAGCCGGGCATCGCCACGGCGGCGGGCCCGCCCCGGACATGGACGCGTTGGAGCACGCCCTGCGGGGCGCGGCGCTGTGGGGCCTGGAGCTCGACCCGCGTTTCCGCGTCCTGGCAGCGACCCTCGAACCGACCACGGACGGGGCGGGGTGGCTGCCGGCCGCGGACCGCCGCATCCAGCTGCTGTGTTTCCCGGTGTCGACGATCCTCGGCTCACTGCGACGGGCGGGCCCGGAGGGCCGGGAGCTGCTGGCCTTCTCCGAGGAGCAGCTCGTCGAGATCGCTGCGATGGTCGGTGGCGCACCGGTCGAGACACCGTTGTTCGGCCGACCGGAACCGCGACCGGGGGACTGGGGACCGCAGTTCAGCCTGCAGGGTCGGTCGAGCGCCCCCGATGGCACCCGACGCACCGTGACGGTGTCGGTGCAGGAGGCAGAGCTGTCCCTCGATCTGTTCGCCAGGTTCGATGACCTGGAGCTCAAGGGGCCGGACGGCAACGAACTGCCCTGGCCGCGCGCTGTCGGCGACGCTTGAGAGCCGGGTCCGCGGGGGTTGGCCGGCCCAGTGACAGGCGGTTGCCGTGCAGTACACTGATGAGTTGCACCTTCGGCCCCGGATCGAGCTGCTCGGCAGCCATCGCGTGGGTCACTCGACATCAACGGCCCGACCGTCTCATCGCATCCGGATCACCGGTGCGTCAGCCGAACGGCCGACGATCGCGCGCGCATCGACGCCGAACCAAGGAACCCCGTGACGCCGAACGACCTCCTGCTCGCCACCGCTGCTGGCGATCGCACCGCGTTCGCCGAACTGTGCGACCGGATGGACTTCTCGGCCCGGCTCATCATCAAGGGCCACGTCCAGGAGCCACACCAGATCGACACGGTGATCCGATCGGTCCAGGACGAGGCCTGGCAGACCGCCGGGTCGTTCGATCCGGCCGAGACGACCGCGAACCAGTGGATGCTGTCGCTCGCCCGTCGGCACGCAGCCGCGCGGGCCCGTCGGTTGCGTCGCCTCCCCACCGACCGGGTCGTCCGTTCCCTGCGTGCCACGGGTCTGGAGTCGGGTCCTGGCCCTGCCGACGGCAGCGCGCCGGCTCCCGCCATCGTGGATGAGCTCCCGGGGGAGAGCGGACGAGAGCCGGTCGCACGCCAGTTGCGGCGCCTGCGTGCCTCGGTGGCCAAGCTGGTCGCCTAGGCGTGGCGGGCTACCATCCGGCCGAGGCCGGCGTCGGGGGACGCATCCATGGACCGAGGCGTGTGGCGCACCCGACTTCGCCCCGGTCCGCTCGTCGTCGCCTTCGTGCTTCCCGCCGTCGTGCTGTTCGGTATCGGTGCCGTCAGCCTCGCCGGGCTCCTGAACGACCCGGACATCGTGGGTGTCCGCCGTTCGCTCGCAGTCGCCGGTCTGATCCTGGCCACCCTCGGTGTCCCGATCTGGTTGGTCACGATGCACGTCTCGGTCACGATCAGCGGGCGGCAGCTACGTGCCCGCCTGTGGCCGTTGCCCCGCACGAGCGTCCCGCTGCCGTCCATCACGTCGGTGCGCGCGGTTGCGGTCGAGCCCCTCGGCTCGTACGGCGGTGTGGGTGTGAAGGGCTCACGCCGTGACCGTCTGCTCGGCTTCGTCGGGCAGGAAGGGGCTGAGATCCGGTACGTGACCGACTCGGGTGACGAGCGGCGTCTGACCCTGCTCACGCCACACGCCGATGCGCTGGTCGATGCGCTGGTCGATGCGCTCCGCGAGCGTCTGCCCACGGACGACAGGTGACGGCCGGCGACACCGGCGACGCGCCGACATGGTGTCGAAGACTGCCCGTGATATAACGAGCTACTGCCCGCGAGATATCGTGCGCGGACGAGGCAACGAGAGCAGGGGAGCGACGTGGCGACCAAGCGGTCACGGACGGGCGCGAGCGCAGCATCGGAGCGCAAGCATGTCGGCCTGACCGTCCCGCGCCCCGTCAAGCACGGGATCCTGGCTGCAGCGGACGCGCTGGACTGGTCCGCGGGGGACTGGGTCCTGGCGGCAGCGGCGGAGCACGGCCCGGAACTCACGCGCGCTCTCGGCGACGTCGACGTGCGGAAACGTCCCAGGATCGAGGATGCGGCGTTCACGGCGCTGTACCTGACGCCCGACGAGCGTGATGAACTCGATGAGACGGCGGTCGACTGCGGGTTGAACCGATCAGCGTTCGTCACGGCGGTCGCCAGGTTGGCGCTCGGTGACGACCTCGAGGAGGTCGTCGCAGCGTTGCAGGACGCGACGTCGGGGTCATCTGACGCCGCCGGCAGCGGCTGAGCCCGATGATGTGGTCTACGAGCCAGCGGTTCGCGCCCCGCGGCGTCGACCGGCCGACCAGTGGAGCGGGAGAGGGGTGTGGCGACGAACGCGGTCGCGCATCCGCGCGTTAGTTTACGTAATGTTGCTTATGGGGGAAACGGCGACGGAGAGAAGGGGCGACCGGTCGTCAGGTCGCTCCGTGCAGCACCAGCGACCGCCGGGATCAGTCAGCACGGATGAGCTTGCGCCGCTGGTCAGCCAAGAGGCCGATGCCGCAGGCGACGAACATCGCGGCCCCGGCCGTGAGCCAGGCCGTCGGGTAGCCCGGGCCATCGGCGAGCCAGCCGAAGGTGATCGGGCCGGCGGCGCCACCGGTGCCGAGGCCCGCGAGGACGGTGCCGGCGGCGCCGGCGGGACGCGACGGACGGGTACGCACGGCCGCGAGGAAGATCAGGCCCGTCCAGCCCCATCCACCACCGATGGCCAGCACGGCGCCGATCGCGGTGGCGGCCGTTCCACCGAGCGACAGGGCGAGGAGGCCGACGGTCCCGACGCCCAGTAGCAGCGCCGTGAAACGGATCTCCGCACCGGTGATGCGATCAGCCAGGACCCCGGCGCTGAGCCGCATGCCGATGCCGACGATGCTCGCGCCGGCGAGCAGGAACCCCGCAGGGGACTCCCCGAGTCCTCCGGCGACCGCGGCCGGGACCAGGAACGTGGGGGTCGCGGTCGCCGCTGCTCCCCCGAGCCCGGCTGCGAACGCTAGCAGGAGCAGCACGTGCCCGGTCCCCGGCCCTGTCTCCGAGGTCGCCGGTCGACGGTCCGATCCGGTCGGGGTCCGCGTGGGGACGCGCCTGCGCCGGGTCGTGCTCCCGCGGGTCGTGCTCCCGCGGGTCGTGCTCGGACCGAGACCGCCCGGCACCGCGAACAGGAAGGTCACCGCCAGTCCGCCTGCCACGGCGAAGGCGGGTCGCCAGCCGAGCTGGGCACCCAGGATCGGAACCGCCAGCCCGGCCAGCATCGAGGCTGCGGGGATGCTGGCCTCCTTGCCGCCGAAGGCGATCCCCTGGCGTCCGGCGGGGATCGATGCGGCGATCGCCCGCGCACCGCCCGTGTCGGCCATCGCGATCGCCGTGCCGCCGATGACGAACAGCACCAACAGGATCCGGACGTCCACCCCCAGGGCGGCGACGCCCAGGCTGCAGGACGCGGCGATGACCGCAGCGGTCCGCAGCGCGGCGGTCGCGCCGATGCGGTCGGTCAGGTGCCCCGCCGGGATGGAACTCACCGCACCGGCGGCGAAGAACAACGCGACGAGTCCACCGATGACCGTGCCCCCGACCTGCAGGTCGGCTCCGATGCGCCCCGACAGGGCCCCGAGCAGGAACATCGGCAGGGTGCCAACGATCAGGGCCCCGGAGGCGGTCGCGATCGTCCGCCCGGCACCCACCGCGGGGGTCTGCGTCGCCGGTGGCGGGCTCGCCGGACCGCGCGTCTCCGAGGTCACGTGATCGTCCGGTACCGGCGGACCGCCAACGGGATCACGACCGCCAACAGCCCGACGCACCAGGCCACCGTCAGCAGCGTCGGACGCAGGGCCTCGCCACCGATCGACAGGGCCCGCGCTGCGTCCGCGGCATGGGTCAGGGGGCTCTGGGCCGCGAACCCGGCCAGCCAGTCGGGCATCGTCTCCAGCGGCACGAAGATCGAACTGGCGAAGACCATGGGGAACACGATCACGAAGCCGGCGGTCTGCGCAGCTTCGGCACCCGGGACGTGCAGCGCCATCCAGCAGAACAGCCAGCTCATCAGGTAGCCGAACAGGCCCACGATCAGGATGGCCCCGATGGCGCTCAGGATGCCCTGCGTGAACCGGAACCCGATGAGGTAGCCGACCGCGAGCATCAGCATGATCACGGCGAGCGACCGGACGAGGTCCGCCAGCGTGCGCCCGGCCAGCACCGCGGAGCGTGACATCGGCATGGAGCGGAACCGGTCGACCACTCCCCGTTCGAGGTCCTCGGCCAACCCGACGGCGGTCTGGGTCGAGCGGAACGCCGCCGACTGTACGAAGATGCCTGGCAACAGGAAGTCGATGTACTCGAGGCCGTCGGGCAACGCCACGGTCGCGATGCCGCCGAAGACGTAGGCGAACAGGACCACGAACATCACCGGTTGGATCGTGGAGAACACCAGCAACCGGGGTTGGCGCAGGAAGTGGCGCAGGTTGCGTTTGGTGACCGTCCAGGTGTCGCGTGCCTGCCAGTAGACGCGGGCGGCAGGCGATGTCGGCGCGCCAGGGTCCACCGTTGCAGACGCTTCACGGGGATGCTCGGTGGTGGTCATGTGGCACCCTCCTTCGCCTGGGGCGCCGGGTGATCGGTCACGGAGGTCGAGCCTGCGTCTCCCCCGGTCAACTGCAGGAAGACATCGTCAAGGGTGGGACGGCGCAGCCCCACATCGCGGACCCCGATACCCGCGTCGCTGAGGGCCAGTGAGACCCGCGACAGTTCCTGGAGGGCGTCACCCGCCGGGACGGACACCCGCAGGTTGCGTTCCCCCTGCCCGAGGTCGGCGTCGGGCAGGGCCCGGCATGCCGCCACGCGTTGCCCCGCGTCGGTCAGGACGATGTCGACCACCTGGCCGCCGATCTCGTCCTTGAGGTCATCGCCGGTGCCCTCCGCGATGATGTGCCCATGATCGATGACCGCGATCCGGTCCGCAAGCTGGTCGGCTTCCTCGAGGTACTGGGTCGTGAGCAGCAACGTGGTGCCGTCGGCGACCAGCTCACGGGTGATGTCCCAGATCGCCGAGCGTGAGCGGGGGTCGAGTCCGGTCGTCGGCTCGTCGAGGAACAACAGGCGGGGACGGACGAGCAGGCTGGAGGCGAGATCCAGGCGACGGCGCATCCCGCCGGAGTAGGTCCGGGCCGGGCGGTCACCGGCGGCGGCCAGATCGAACCGCTCGAGCAGGTCGTCAGCACGTCGGACGGCGTCACGACGACTGAGGTGGAACAGTTCGCCGAACATCCGCAGGTTCTCGCGCCCCGTCAGCAGTTCATCCACCGCGGCGTACTGGCCGGTGAGCCCGATGAGGCGCCTGACGGTGCTCGCCTCGCTGACCACGTCGTGGCCGAAGATCCGCGCGGAGCCGGTGTCCGGCCGCAGCAGGGTGACCAGCACGCGCACGAGCGTGGTCTTGCCGGCACCGTTGGGGCCCAGGAGCCCGAGCACCTCGCCCTCGGCCACGTCCAGATCGACGCCCGACAACGCCACCGTGTCGCCGAAGCGCTTCCGGACGTCGTCGACGACGACCGCAGGAACGTCAGGCACGACTCTCTCCATCACGGGGTGGGCAGGGGCGGTGGCGACGGCAGCCCGGAACACGACGACGCCCACGCTACCCGTGGGTACCGGGGACGTCCGTTCCGCCCCTGGACCACTCCCCCGCGTGCGCCCGCTCCACCCAGGGAACTAGGCGTACTCGATGATCAGCACGGCCTCGGTCTCGGACTCGAGCGCCTCGTACAGGTGGGCGACGTCCCCGGGGAAGCTCGCGAGGTCGCCAACCTCGAGGTCGACGGGTTGCTCACGGGGGCCGACGCGCAGCCGGCCGCGGGTCACCAGGACGTGTTCGGTGGTCCCCCCGGTATGGGCCGCGGCGTCCCGCCCGCCGGTCGGGGTCAGGGTCAGGGCGTAGACCTCCACCCTCGCGCCGTGGGAGGTGGTGCCGAGCAGGCGGGCCATCATCCCCGCATCCTCGCTGTCGACCCTCGGTCCCTCACCTGCTCGCACGACCCGCACGGACGGGGACGGTGGCTCGAGCAGCGCACCGAACGGCACGTCGAGGGCTCGGGCGAGCGCCCAGAGGGTCTCGATCCCGGGGTTCGCATCGCCGGACTCGATGGCGTGCAGGGTCGACTTGCCGATCCCCGCCGCGCTGGCCACATCCGCGAGGCTCCGTCCCGACCGTGACCGCAGATCCGACACGGTGGTGGCGATGCGGGTCCGCAACTCGCCGGGATCCGACGGGTCCACGACCCGCGGATGGTGGTGTCCAACGCCCACGTCGCCTCCCTGGTCGGCGACCCCCGAGGCTCGATGGAGGGCCGGATCGCCGGCATCGCGTCATCCCGTGCGCCGAACGCTCGTCCGGTTCCCCGAACGTGCAGATCGGCCTCGACACGTGCAGGATACCGGACGATGTGGTCGCTCCCCCGAACGCTGCGCGCGTCGATGGACGGATCGGTACTCGCCAAGGCGATACCGGTCGGCATCGCCGTGGCCGCATACGGGGTCTCCTACGGCGTCCTGGCGGTCGCCGCCGGGCTCTCCCCGCTCCTGGCCACCCTGTCGAGCCTGCTCGTGCTCGCCGGGGGTTCGCAGTTCGCCTTCGTGGGGGTGCTCGCGGCCGGCGGTGCACCGCTGATGGGCGCGGCGAGTGGTCTGCTGCTCAACCTCCGGTTCCTGGCGTTCGGTGTGGCCATCGCCCGGCACCTGCCGACCGCCTCCCTGCTCCGCCGGGCGCTCGATGGCTACTACGTCGTGGATGAGCCGGTCGCGCTCGCCCTGTCCGGACCCGACCGCGACGTCGTGCGTCGGTTCCGGGTCACGGGCGCCACCGTCGTGGTCGCCTGGGTCAGTGCGACCGCCGTCGGCGCCTACGGTGGTGCCCTGCTCGGCGATCCGCGGACCTGGGGGTTGGACGCCGCGTTCCCGGCCGGCTTCCTCGCCCTGCTGGCGCCATGGCTGCGTCGCCGGTCCGGGCAGGTCGCCGCGGGCATCGGGGTGGTGGTGGCCATCCTGCTGACACCGTTCGCGCCGCCGGGCGTCCCGGTCATCGCGGGCGGGATCGGCGCGCTCGTCGCCCTGCGCTTCGCGGACACATCGGTGTCGGTGCCTGACGATCCCGGCGGATCGAGCCTGCCCATCGAGGGCGGTCGCCGCCCCCATGAGGGATCCTCGTGATCGTGCTGGCCGTCATCGTCCTGGCCGTCGGGACCTACGCCTGCAAGGCGGCGGGGCCGCTGTTCGCCGCCGGGCGGGAGTTGTCACCCACGATGCAGCGGCTGACCGACCTGCTCCCGGCCGCCCTGCTGGCGGCCCTGGTCGCCACCCAGACCCTGGCGACGGGATCGTCGCTCGTCCTCGACGCCCGGGTGGTCGGGGTGAGCGTGGCCGCCGTCGCGGTCTGGCTGCGCGCACCGTTCGCCGTCGTGGTGCTCGTCGGGGCCGGGGCGACGGCGCTGACGCGCCTGCTCGGCTGGGGGTGATCGCGATCGGGAGGATCACGCTGCACCGAGAGCCACCGGGACCGCGTGTCAGCGCTCCTGGCGGTCGTAGGCCGATGCGAGGCTGTCGGCGTACTCGTTCCACCGGTTGCCCGCGTGTGCCTTGATCCAGGTCACGGTCAACTCCGGACGTCGTTGGAGCGCTTCGTACAGCGGTTGCACCAGGTCGAGGTTCTCGACGGGGCCGGTCTTGCGTCGCCAGCCCTTGGCCTTCCAGCCTGGCGCCCACTCGGTCAGCGTCTTCACCGCCAGGTTCGAATCGGTGTAGATGGTGGCCGGGGTTCCCTCGGGGACGAGCTCGAGTGCCGCGAGCAGGGCCCGGAGTTCCATGCGGTTGTTGGTCGTGTCCGGATCCGCCCCGCTGGCCTCCGCGATGATCTGCCCATCGACGACGTAGACCGCACCCCAACCACCGGGACCCGGGTTGGGGCTGGCCGAGCCGTCGGTGAAGACCCCCGACTGCGGGCCATCCTCGTAGGTGTCCAACACCTCGGCGAGCGTGAGGTTCTGGGCGGTCGGTGTCCGACCACGCGACCGTGCCCGTGCCCCACCCGGTCTGGGCTTGTCCGTGCGGAAGCAGGACGGGCACTGCCGCGGCGTCCACCCGGGATACCGCTCGAGGAGGTCGGGTGATGGCGTGAACGACGTGCCGCAGGTCGCGCACGTCGCCGATGCGGATGCGCTACCGATCAGGGCAACCGGCGCTCGCTCGGCAGCAGGCGGCTGCCGAAGACGTCTTTGGTGTAGCGGCTCGGTGAGCCGCGCGAGATGATGAACTCGGCGGGATCGGCTTCGAGGTCGAACCCGACGACCAGTTGACAGCTGTCGCACTGGTACTTCCCGAGCCCGCTCGCACCGCCGAGCAGCTGTTGCTGATCGTCGCAGCGCGTGCAGGAACGGGAATCGGGCACCTCAACGAGTGCGGTGCCGCCGGTGGTCATCTTCGTGTCATCCATGGGTGCATCGTACCCCCGCCGGCCGATCGCGGTGGAAACCTGCGTCGCTACGTAGAAGGCCGAGCAGCGGTCGGGGACGTGATCGACAGGATCGCGATCGCGCCCTCGTCCGTACGTACCACGTCCAGTCGGCGTCCCTGCGGACCCCGGACCGGTCGTCCGATCGCGCGCCAGAGCGCACCGAGATCACCAGCCCACCCGTGGCTCGCCAGCTCGAGGGGGTGGTCGTCGTGGTGGCGGAGCCACTGGCGGATCTCCCTGGCTCGGACGTTGAGGACGGCTTCAACCGCTCGCACGCGGTACCACGGGGACGCAACCGGCGGGGCGTCCGTCGTCAGCAGCGCCCGTCGTTGGGCGAGCCGTGCTGCCCCGATCTCCTGGCCGATGATGGTGTGGAGACGCGCACGGACGGCTGCCGGCGCCACCTCGATGAGGTGGTCCCCGACCGGTCTGATCGGAAGATCCGGTGCGATCGCCGAGCGCTCACGCCGCTCGCCCGATGGTAGGAGGGTCGCCGAAGCCCGCACCCCCGGGGTCGCCGACCGGCCGAGCCACACCACGGCTTCGGTGAGCGCACCGTTGAGCGAGACGAACTCCACCTCGCCGTCCGGAAGGTCCGGGTCGTTGAGGTCGACCGCCGGGGACAGCACGATGCCCTGCCCGGGTGCGTGCCGGTGTCGGTCGAGGAGCGCTGGGATGGACGGACGATGGTCCCGGAGTGCGCGCAGTCGCCGATCGCCATCGCGACGAGAGGGATCGGCGTGCATCCAGGCATCGGGCGGCAGCTCAGCGACGAGCGCATCGGCGGCGACGGCGGCGACGTCCACTCCGCGGATCCCGGCGTTGTGGCGCAGCAGGTGCAACCGACCGATGTCCACCTCGATACTGGTGACATGCGGCACGACCTGCCCGAGTGCCAGGGTGTCACCCCCCACCCCGGCGCACAGGTCCACGACCGAGGGAGCGTCGCGGAAGCGTTGTGCGCGCCACCGCGAGACCTCGGGATCGCTGGCCTGTTCGAGGGCCTCGCGCGTGAACAGCAGCGCATCCGCATCCGGCCACCGACCCCGTGCTCGACGGCGGGCGACCCCGGCCCCGATGGCGGCGGCCGATCGGTCGTGGCTCCACCCAGCCGCGCGCAGGCGGCTCGCGACGCCAAGGGTCGCGTCTCCATCGTCGAGCCAGCTGGTGACGGCCTGCACGGTGGCCAGCCCGTCGTCGGAGACCAACCAGAGCGCGGTCGCTTCGTCGAGTTCCTGCAGGGTCCCGGCTCCTGGCCGCACGGTCGTCGCGGGACCCTACCGAGCCACGACGTCGGAGATGGTGGTGGAGATGCGCCGTCATGCCTAGGCTTCCCTCCGAGCGCCGCAGAGCGGCGATGTACGCCACTCGATGGGAGGCAACGATCACCATGGCTCAAGCGAAGAAGCCAGCCAAGAAGTCACCGGCGAAGAAGGCCGGCAAGAAGGCGGCCAAGAAGTCACCCGCGAAGAAGGCGGCGAAGAAGGCCGGCAAGAAGGCGGCGAAGAAGGCCGGCAAGAAGGCGGCGAAGAAGTCACCCGCCAAGAAGGCGGCCAAGAAGTCTCCCGCGAAGAAGGCGGCCAAGAAGTCTCCCGCGAAGAAGGCCGGCAAGAAGGCGGCCAAGAAGGCGGCGAAGAAGTCTCCCGCGAAGAAGGCGGCCA
>JAWLFE010000180.1:0-4067 GCA_041685735.1 Nitriliruptoraceae bacterium | reverse complement strand
CCAGCGTCTGGCGGGAGGTCGCGGCCGGCGGGGCGTTCCCCGCCGACGCGGTCTTCATCCTCGCCCGGGTCCACGGGTTCCTCGCCGCGTTGCTCGCGTTGGTGGTCGCCGTGTCCGGTCTCCACGAGCAGCTCGTCCGGGCGCTGGCTCGCGCCGAGGCACTCGACGAGCGGGCATCGACCGATCCGCTGACGGGACTCGCCAACCGCTGGAGCGGCCAGGAGGTGCTCGCCCGGGAGCGCGAAGCGGCCTCGCGCTACGGCCGGTCGCTGTCGGTCATCATGATCGATCTCGACCACTTCAAGCGGATCAACGACGACCACGGCCACCTCGCGGGTGACCAGGTCCTGCGCCTGGTCGGTGAGACGCTACGGACGACCGTCCGACACGTGGACGTGCCGACCCGCTGGGGTGGCGAGGAGTTCCTCGTCATCGCACCGGACACGGACCTGCACGCGGCCCAGCAGCTCGCCAATCGGTGTCGCGATGCGATCCGGGCGCTGGATGTCGTCGACGACGTCCGCCTGACCGCGACCTTCGGGGTCGTCCAACTCCAGCCGGGCGAGACGCTGGATGAGCTGCTCGCCCGCGTCGACGAGCTGCTCTACCGGGGCAAGGACCTGGGCCGCGACCGGGTCATCCACAACGTCGGGTGACGCGGGGAGATCGCGGCTGACGGTCTGCCGGCCGCGTGGGTCACAGCAGTCCCGGACGCTCGAAGGGCGTGTCGTCGAGGTGCTCGGCGAGGAACGCCAGCACCGTCTGGTACCAGATCCGGGCGTTCTGCGGCTTGAGGATCCAGTGGTTCTCGTCCGGGAAGTACAGCAGTCGCGCGTCGACGCCGTTGCGCTTCAGATCCGTCATGAGCATCAGGGCTTCGCTGAACGGCACGCGGTAGTCCTGCTCACCGTGGATCACCAGCATCGGGGTGGTGATGTCGGTCACGAACCGGTGCGGCGAGTGCTGCTCGTAGCGGGAGCGATCGTCGTAGGGATCCCCGAACTCGGTCTCCCAGAACAGGCCGATGTCCGTGGTGCCGTGGAACGCCGGCAGGTTCCACAACGACGCGTGGGTGACCAGACACCGGAACCGGTCGGTGTGGCCGGCGATCCAGTTCGCCATGTAGCCCCCGAACGAACCGCCGAGGGCGGCGGTCCGGCTGGCGTCGATCGCCTCGTGCTGCTCGGCCGCGTCGACCGCGGCCATCAGGTCGGTGTAGGGCTCGTCGCCCCACGTCCCCCACCCGCGGTCGTGGAAGTCCTGGCCGTAGCCGGTCGACTGCGCCGGGTCGGGCAGCAGCACGGCGTAGCCCTGCGCGGCGAACACGTGTGGGCTCCACCGCCAGTGCCAGGTGTTCCACGATCCGCGGGGCCCACCGTGGATCACCACGGCCAGCGGCACCGGTCCGTCGACGTCGGTCGGCAACACCAGCCACGACCCGACGGTGGTGCCGTCGTCGGCGGTGGCGTCGAGCCGCTCGAGGCGGACGTTCGCGGGTGTGTGGCCGACGGGCGATCGCAGTTCGGTCGGCTCCTGCGACGGCGTCGAGGCATCGAGTCGGACCGGCCGGGGCGGTGTGTCCACCGTCGCGTACATCGCGTAGAGCGTGGCGCCGTCCGGAGCCACCGTGACCTCCGTGTAGGCGCCGTCGGCGGTCAGGGTCGTGATCGAGTCGGTGGCGATGTCGACCCGGAAGAGACGGCGGTGACCGGCGTCGTCGGCCTCGAACACCAGCGCATCGCCGTCGGGGAGCCACTGCGGGTTGTTCGGCCAGCGATCGAGCGCAGCGGCCAGCTCGGTGACCGTCCCCGTGTCGAGTTCGACGACGCCCAGCCGGAGCCGCTCGGCCCGTCCGGGCGCACCGATCTCCTCGATGAGGCAGGCGACCCGCGTGCCGTCGGGTGAGACCGACACGGGGGCGTAGTCGCGGCCGTCGGCCACCACGACCCGACGGTCCCCGCTCGCCACGTCGACGACGACGAGGTCGCTGCCCAGGATGCTCGGGTCACGACGCTCTGGGGTGTCCGAGCGTCGCCCCCATCCGGTGACCAGCGTGGTGCCGTCCGGGCTCAGCGTGCTCTGCGCCAGCGCCAGCGCCGACCCGCGGACCAGCAGGCGTGGTTCGTCGACCGCTGCCTCGCCGTCACCGGCGCTCTGGTCGGTCGTGGTGTCGTCCGTCGAGGCCACCTCGATCGTCGGACCGTCCGGCTCGTCGGGCACCTCGAAGACCCAGCGGCCGGGCTCGCGGGGTCCGAGGAACTGGTCCCACAGGCGGAGCGGGTAGTCCTCGAGCAGCTGGGCACCGACCTTGGCCTCCGTGCGCGCCTGGTCGTGCTCGCGGTCGGCGGCCAGGGTGTCGGCCCGCGGGTGGATCGACGAACGCAGCACGATCGTGTCGCGGTCGCGCGCGAGGTCGACGCCGGCGATGCCGGCCGGTGTGGACACCAGCAGCCGTGCCTCGCCGCCCGCCGCGGGCAGCGCCCACAGCGCCGCGGGTGGATCACCGTCCGGCGTGGCGTCCGGATCCGGCCGTGGGGCGGTGAACAGCAGCGTGCCGTCGGGCAGGAACCCGATCGGCGCCTCGCTCGGTGCGCCACGGGTGAGCTGCCGCGGTGGGGCCGAACCGGCCGGGTCCACCTGCCACAGGGCGGTGCGCAAGCGGCTGCCGTCGGGGGCCGGTGTGGCGATGCCGACCACCAGCCGTGTGCCGTCCGGTGAGAGGCACAGGCCACCGAGTCGGGGTTGGGCGAGGAACGTCTCGAGCTCGAAAGGTGTGTCCATGGCGGGACGGTAACGAATCGGCACCACGATGGTCCGGCGTCGAGCGGCCGACCGGACCAGCGGTGGCGCTATGTTCCCCGCGCAACGGGTTCGGGGGCGGTGTGACGCCGGAGGGGCGATGAACGAGGACGTACGCCGGCGGGTCTACCTCGTCGGCCTCGCGTTGGGCATCCCCACGTTGCCGATCGTGTGGCTGACGCGCGGGGCCGACGACCCGCTGCTGCGCATCATCTACCCCGTCTTCGGGCTCTACCTCGCGGGTGTGGCGTTCGCGTTGGCGACTCGCCGGCTGAGCGTCCCGACCAGCGAGCGCCAGATGGTCGTGGCGGTCGCGCTCTTCGAGTTGACCCGCCTGACCATGGCGGTCTTCGGTCCGCAGGACCTGGCCGTGGTCACGGCCGAGCTGTTGGAGTCGACGTTCCTGAACGTCGCCATCGTGTTCATCCTGGCCTACCTGGCCTACGAGACGCGGGTCGCGCTGCGCATCAGCCTGGCCGTCTACGCCGTCACGGCTCTGGTTCTGCTGATCCGGGTGGTGCCCGACCTGGCCGTGGGCGCGTCCTACACCCAGGCGGTGACCTTCCTGCGTGTCACGGCGTTCCACGGCGCCTTCGTGGTGCTGCTCTACGGCCTGGCGCACGTCAAGGAGCAACTGGCGGCGGAGCAGGTCCACGCGCAGGACATGTCCCGGTTGGCCTACACCGACGCCCTGACCGGGCTGGCGAACCGGCGCGCACTGCAGGAGACGATCGACCAGCGCATCGCCGACGCCCAGCGCTACGACCGCCCCCTGAGCCTGTTGATGCTCGACCTCGACCTGTTCAAGGCCATCAACGACCGCCATGGCCATCCGGTCGGCGATGCCGTGCTGCGGGAGACCGCCGTCCTGCTCGGCACGGTGCTGCGCGCCAACGACGTGATCGGGCGTTGGGGCGGGGAGGAGTTCGTCGTGGTCGCCCCGGAGACCGATGACGTGGCCGCCGAACAGCTCGCCGAGCGGTGTCGTGCCGAGCTCGCGGCCCACGGCTTCGACCAGGTGCCCGAGGGTGTGACCGCCAGCATCGGTGTCGCCAGCTTCCGGGCCGACGACGCGGCCAGGGATCTGGTCAAGCGTGCGGACGACGCTCTCTACGAGGCCAAGCGTGCCGGGCGCAACCGGGTCGAGCTGACGGCCTGAACCGGCCGCACGCCGTTCGCGGGTAGCCGTGCGCGTTGCTACCGTCATCATCGAGGGCCGCGGTCGCGGTCGTCGATGATGAGTGGCGACGGACGTCCGCCGGTGACGT
>JAWLFE010000061.1:10949-16761 GCA_041685735.1 Nitriliruptoraceae bacterium | reverse complement strand
GCGCGGACCCCCGGCGTTGGAACGGTGTCCGGCCAGGTTGCTAGCATCGCCCCCGCGGCCCGATCCGGGCCGTGTCGCGCACCACGATGGTGCCGACCGGAGGTCCGACGCGCTGCAGTCCCGGGCGCGCGAGCCGCACGACGGTCGGCAAGGTGAGGCGGCGGTGGAGCCGGTCGTCGAGGTGCCAGCCGCACCCGACGAGGCCCACGGCCGTGCCGCCCGCATCGGACCGCGACGGCAACCGACGCGAGACCCGCCACGGTGATCACGACGTGCGGGGCGGGCCGGCCGAAGCCGGGGAGGACCGGGTGACGAGCTTCTACGCGCAGTACGGCACCTTCGCCGTGCTGGTGGTCGTCGGCTGTGCGCTGTACGCGGTCATCATGCTGGCCAGCCGGGTCATGCGTCCGACCGTGCCGTCGCCGCAGAAGCTGACGACCTACGAGTGCGGGGTCGATGCGATCGGTGCCGGCTGGTCGCAGACCAACATCCGCTACTACATCTTCGCCTTCCTGTTCGTGATCTTCGACGTCGAGGCGATCTTCCTGTTCCCCTGGGCGGTCGTCGTCTCCGATCTCGATGCCACCACACGCATCTCGCCGTTGTTCGCGATCGTCGCCATGTTCCTGTTCGTCCTGACCTTGCTGGAGGGTCTGGCCTACGCCTGGAAGAAAGGGGTCCTTCGATGGGACTGATGGACCAGGTCGAGCTCCCACAACCGGTCAAGTACGTCTTCAACTGGGGTCGCAAGTACTCGCTGTGGTGCTTCAACTTCGGTCTCGCCTGCTGCGCGATCGAGTTCATCGCGGCGTCCACCTCGCGCCACGACTTCATCCGCCACGGCGTCATCCCGTTCGCGCACGGTCCGCGTCAGGCGGACCTGCTCGTCGTGTCGGGCACGCTGACCGACAAGATGGCACCGGCGGTCAAGCGGCTCTACGAGGAGATGCCCGAACCGAAGTACGTGATCTCGTTCGGGTCCTGCGCCAACTGCGGCGGGCCCTACTGGGACAGCTACTCGGTCACCAAGGGTGTCGACCAGATCATCCCGGTGGACGTCTACGTCCCGGGCTGTCCGCCGCGGCCTGAGGCCCTGCTCGACGGCGTCATCGCGCTGCAGCACCGCATCCAGAACGAGTCGCTCAAGGACCGCATCGCCGGCCGGCGGCAGGACCCGATCACGCTCGGGGCCGATGCCCCGCTGGCGCTGGAGGGTGGCGCGTGAGCGACGTCCTCGCACGCCGCGATCGCGCGCTCACGCCGGACGAGACCGAGCAGTTGCTCCGGGACCGGCTCGGTGCCGGGATCGAACGCTCCGTGCTCGAGTTCGGGGTACTCACCATCTGGGTCGATCAGGAGCACTGGGTCCAGGCGGCGCAGACGTGCCGGGACGAGCCGCTGCTCGCCTACGACATGTTCGACAACCTGTTCGGTATCGATGCCCGCGACGACGGGCTCGACGTCGTCGCGGTGCTGTACTCCACCTCGACGGGCAACCGGATCGCGCTGCGGACCCGTTGTGCGGGTGGTCGCGACGAGCCGACGTGCACGTCGATCACGGAGGTCTACCGCGGCGCGGACTGGATGGAGCGCGAGAGCTGGGACATGTTCGGCATCGACTTCCCGGGCCACCCCTCGATCGGCCCGCGCATCCTGACGGTCGAGAACTTCGAGGGCTGGCCGCTGCGCAAGGACTTCCACCTCGCCTCCCGGGTCGCCAAGCCCTGGCCGGGCGTCAATGAGCCGGCCGAACTCGACGAGGACGGCAACGTCATCGAGCGGGTGCCCCGCATCGGTGACGCACCCGGGCCCTACGACCTCGACAAGGTGATGGCCGAGCAGGCCCAGGCCGTCAACCCGCTGGACGAACCCGACGAGGTCGTGCTCGACGTCGCGGAGGGTGACGGCGACGACCCCGCCGAGGTCACCACCGGTGGCGACGACGACCCCACGGTCAGTGCGGCGACCAAGGCCGACGACCGCCGTAAGGCGCAGGCCGAGGCGCGGGCGAAGAAGGCCGCCGAGCGCGGTGGCGGCGGCAGCGGCGAGGCAGCAGCGGAGTTGGACCAGGAGGTCTACGACGCGCTCATCGCCGAGGGCAAGTCGGAACGCATCGCCCGCTCCAAGGCCAAGGCCGCGCTCATCAAGAAGCAGCGGGCGGCCGAGCGTGCGCAGGACGGATCCGACGCCGCGGCGGATGCCGACGACGACGCGTCGGGGGGTGACGCATGAGTGAGCTCGACACCAAGGAGCAGGTCCTTCCCGGGACCGCACCGGGCGAGGACATCGCCTTCGAGATCATCGGGGACGGGGACTTCCCGACCACGGAGATGTCGCTGTCGATCGGGCCGGCCCACCCGGCCACCCACGGCGTCTTCCGCATCGTGCTCGAGCTCGACGGTGAGCGTGTCCGGACCGCCACACCGGTCATCGGCTACATGCACCGCGGGTTCGAGAAGCTGGCCGAGTACCGCGACTACCGCCAGATCATGGCGCTGGTCAACCGCCACGACTGGCTGTCGGGCTTCTCCAACGAACTCGGTGTCGCGCTCGCGGTCGAGACGATGCTGGAGATGGAGGTCCCGGACCGCGCGCAGTGGATCCGCATGCTCATGGCGGAGTGGAACCGGATCCTCAACCACCTGATGTTCATCGGCTCCTACGCGTTGGAGCTCGGCGCCATCACCCCGATGTTCTACGCCTTCCGTGAACGTGAGGACATCCAGCACCTGATGGAGTCGGCCACCGGTGGTCGGCTGCACTTCACCTACAACCAGCCCGGTGGGATCAAGATCGACCTGCCCAAGGGCTTCATGCAGCAGTCGGTGCAGGTCGCCGATCTGGTGCGCTCGCGCATCGACGACTACTTCGACCTGGTGCTGGGCAACGAGATCTTCCACGGTCGCACCAAGGGCGTCGGCCCGCTGCCGCCGGAGGTCGCCCTGTCGTTGGGGGTCACGGGTCCGACCCTGCACGCCACCGGCGTCGCCGAGGACTCCCGGGTCACCGAGCCCTACCTCAAGTACGGCGAGATCGACGTCGAGGTGCCGGTCGGCGAGAACGGCGATGCCTACGACCGCTTCTACTGCCTGTTGCACCGCATCCGTTGCTCGCTGGACATCATCGACCAGATCCACGACCACATGCCGGCCGGCCCGGTCAACTCCAAGCTGCCCAAGATGGTCAAGGCCCCGGAGGGTTCGACCTACGTGCGCACGGAGAACCCACTGGGCCAGCTCGGCTACTGGCTGGAGTCCGACGGCGGCCGCACGCCCTGGCGGCTGAAGATGCGCACCCCGTCGTTCTCCAACGTGCAGGCGATCCCCTACCTGATGGAGGGCGCGCTGCTCCCGGACGCGATCTCGATCCTGGGTTCCGTCTTCTTCGTGGTGGGAGACATCGACCGATGATCGACGCCGTGACCGCTGCCACGCTGAGCCCCGTGGCCCAATCCGCCTCGCTGCTCGACGTCGGCGACGGGTTCCTGCTGCCCGTGGCGCTCAAGATCGCGTTCGTGCTCGGGTTGTTCTTCGTCGTCCCGCTGGTCGGCGGCTACCTCGAACACAAGGTCATGGGCCGGATGCAGGCCCGGCGCGGTCCCGTCGAGGCGGGTCCCTTCGGCTCGCTGCAGCTGGTCGCGGACGGCATCAAGTTCATCCAGAAGGAAGACATCATCCCGCGGTCGGCGGACGCGAAGATGTTCGCCCTGGCGCCCGGTCTGGCGCTGGTGCCCGCGCTGCTGATCTTCCTGGTCATCCCGCTCGGTCCCGGTGTGTTCGCCGTCGACCTCGAGCTCGGGCTGTTCTACGCGCTGGCCATCGGCTCGATCTCCGTGCTCGGCGTCATGCTCGGTGGTTGGGCGTCGGCCAACAAGTTCTCGCTGATCGGTGGGCTGCGCGCCGGTGCGCAGCTCATCGCCTACGAACTGCCGCTGATCCTGGCCGCGATCGCGGTCGCGGTCCAGGCGGGCACGTTGTCGCTGGTCGGCATCGTCGAGGCGCAGGCCGCCTTCACGATCCCCGGGACCGCGATCAACATCTGGTTCGTCTTCCCGCAGATCATCGGGTTCGGCATCTTCTTCGTCGCCGCGATGGCGGAGCTCTCCCGGCCCCCGTTCGACATGCCGATCGGTGACTCGGAGCTCGTCTTCGGGTACATGACCGAGTACACCGGCATCAAGTTCGCGATGTTCCTGCTCACCGAGTACGCGGGCATGATCTCCATGTCGGCCCTGATGGTCGTCCTCTTCCTCGGTGGCTGGCAGATCCTGCCCGGGGTCCCGCTGCCCGGCTGCGAGGGCACCGGTGGCCTGTTCGACTGCGATCCGATCGGGATCGTCATCGGCGTGGCCGTCACGCTCGGAAAGATCATGGCGTTGGTCTTCGCGATGGTCTGGTTCCGTGTCGCCTACCCGCGCCTGCGCGAGGATCAGCTCCAGCGCATCTCCTGGTTGGTGCTGGTCCCGCTCTCGCTCGCCAACCTGGCCGTGATCACGGTCCTGACGGTGGTGCTCCCATGACCCAGACCTCGCTTCCCGGCACGGGCCTGCTCAAGGGGCTCGGTGTCACGATCAAGCACCTGTTCAGGCGTCCCGCCACGCTGATGTACCCCTACGAGCGCAACGAACTGGCCCCGCGTACCCGTGGCGTCATCGCGCTGATGGACGAGAACTGCACGGTGTGCATGCTCTGCAGCCGTGAGTGCCCGGACTGGTGCATCTACATCGACTCCCACAAGGAGACGGTGCCCCCGGCCAAGGAGGGCGGCCGCGCACGGACCCGCAACGTGCTGGACCGCTTCGCGATCGACTTCTCGCTGTGCATGTACTGCGGCATCTGCGTCGAGGTGTGCCCGTTCGACGCGCTGTGGTGGTCGCCGGAGTTCGAGTACAGCGAGTACGCGATGGACGAACTCCTCCACGAGAAGGAGAAGCTGCGCGCCTGGGCCGACACCGTCCCGCCACCGCCGGCGCTCGACGAGGGCGCGGAGGCGCCCGCCGAGGTGATGGACGCCATCGCCAAGGCGGAGAAGGAGCTCGAGGCCGCCGCCCAGAAGGAAGCGGAGGCCGCCCAGGCCGCCGAGGCCAAGAGCACCGATGCCGGCGCGGGCCCGAAGGCCGGCAAGGCCAAGGCCGACGAGCCCAAGGTCGCCGCGGGTGAGATCGATCAGGAGACGTTCGACGCGCTGATCGCCGAGGGCAAGTCCGAGCGCATCGCCCGGTCCAAGGCCAAGGCCGCCTACGTCAAGAAGGAGAAGGCGCGGCTCAAGGCGGAAGCGGAGAGCCAGTCGGAGGCCGGCGGTGACGCCGGAGGCGACGACGCCGCGGCGGCGCCCAAGCCAGCCGACATCCACGTCGAGGCCGGCCAGATCGATCAGGAGACGTTCGACGCGCTGATCGCCGAGGGCAAGTCCGAGCGCATGGCGCGAGCCAAGGCCAAGGCCGCGTACGTCAAGAAGGAGAAGGCGCGGCTGCGCGCCGAGGCCGAGTCCGACACCGGCGAGGGAACCGGCGCCGACCAGTCGGCCGAGGTCCCCACCGAGCTGGGCGCCTCCGCCGAGGCTGCCAAGGCCGACGCGGGAGGCGACGACGCCGCGGAGGGGGACGACGCCGCCACGACGCAGCCGTCGGCCGCACCCAAGCTCGGCGACGTGCAGGTCGAGGGTGCCGGCGAGATCGACCAGGAGACCTACGACGCGCTGATCGCCGAGGGCAAGTCGGAGCGGATCGCGCGGGCCAAGGCCAAGGCCGCCTGGGTCAAGAAGGCCAAACAGGCGAAGCTCGACGAGGAGGGCGGCGCATGACCGGGCTCGA
>JAWLFE010000061.1:720-10849 GCA_041685735.1 Nitriliruptoraceae bacterium | reverse complement strand
AGTCGGAGCGGATCGCGCGGGCCAAGGCCAAGGCCGCCTGGGTCAAGAAGGCCAAACAGGCGAAGCTCGACGAGGAGGGCGGCGCATGACCGGGCTCGATGTCGTCTTCATCCTCGTGGGGCTGCTCACGGCCGCCGGCGCCGTGATGACCGTCACCTCCAAGAACCTCGTCCACGCTGCGTTGTCGCTCGCGGTGACGTTGTCGGGGATCGCCGGGGTGTTCCTCGTGCTTCACGCGGACTTCCTGGCGTTGGTCCAGTTGGTCGTCTACGTCGGTGCCGTCGCCGTGCTGTTCCTGTTCGGGCTGATGCTGACCCGCGCACCGATCGGTCGTGAGGCGCTCGACAGCCAGAACCGGGGGCTCGGGATCGCGGTGGCCGGCGGGTTGTTCGTGGTGCTGTCGGCCCTGATCATCGGTGCGTTCGGGGACGTCCAGGTCGAGGTCATGACCGGCCCCGGCATCGAGGCGATCGGTCTGTCGATCTTCGCCGACTGGGTCCTACCCTTCGAGTTGTTGTCCATGCTCCTGCTCGCCGCCCTGATCGGGGCGATCGTGCTCGCCCGGCGTGAGGCGGGGGAGTCCGGGACGGAGGCCGAGGTCACCCGGATCGAGTTCGGGGACCCGCCACCGACCGAGTCGGACGGCCCGGCCGCGGCCATCGAGACGGACAAGGCCGAGCTGCCCGCCGGTGCCGGTTCCGACGGTGGGGGACAGGCATGAGCCTCGTCGGACCGCTGCTGCTCGCGACGTTCCTGTTCTGCGTCGGCATCTACGGCATCATCGCGCGACGCAACGCCGTGCTGGTGCTCATGAGCGTCGAGCTGATGCTCAACGCCGTGAACATCAACCTCGTCGCCTTCCAGAACGTGCTCTTCCCGGACGAGGTCGCGGTCAGCGGCCTGATGTTCGCGCTGTTCATCATCGGGGTCGCCGCCGCGGAGGTCGGCGTCGGTCTCGCCATCGTCTTCAACATGTTCCGCAACCGCGCCACGGTCAACGTCGATGACGTCGACCTGATGCGCTGGTAGGGGGCGAAACCACGTGGAAGCTCTTCTGGATTACGCCTGGGTCGTGGTCGTCCTGCCGTTGGTCTCGGCGGCGGCCATCGCGGCGTTCGGCAAACGGCTGCCCTGGGAAGGTGCGGAGCTCGGCATCGCCGCGCTCGGCGGCGGCTGGCTGCTGTCGATCGCGATCGCCTACCAGACGTTCATCGACTCGCCCATGGAACCCGTGGAGCACTTCCTCGAGTGGGCACCACTCGGCGGTGGCTTCATCTTCGAGTTGGGCATGCTCGTCGACGGGCTGACGGCCGTGATGCTGCTGCTGGTCACGACCGTGTCGCTGATGGTGCACATCTACTCGCGTGAGTACATGAAGGGTGAGGTCCGCTTCACCTACTTCTACGCCATGCTCAGCCTGTTCACGTTCTCCATGCTGGTCCTGGTCATCGCCAACAACCTGCTCCAGGCCGTCATCGGCTGGGAGCTCGTCGGCCTGTGCTCGTTCCTGCTCATCGGGTTCTACTGGGAGGAGAAGTCCAACCAGGACGCGGCCAACAAGGCCTTCCTCACCACCAAGTTCGGTGACGTCGGCCTCATCGTCGGTGTGATCGTGCTGTCGGCGGGCATGCTCGGCCTGACCGACACCCCGTTCAACATCATCCAGATCAACGAGGCGGCGGTCGCCGGCGAACTCTCGACCACGACCATCGTGCTCGGGATGCTGCTGATCTTCCTCGGATGCGTGTCCAAGTCGGGACAGATGCCACTGCACGTGTGGCTCCCCGACGCCATGGCCGGTCCCACGCCGGTCTCCGCGCTGATCCACGCGGCGACGATGGTGACCGCCGGGGTGTTCCTGCTCGCCCGGCTGTTCCCGGTGCTGGCCCAGTCGGCGGTCGTCATGGGCACGATCGCCATCGTCGGCGTCATCACGCTGTTCTTCGGTGGCCTGCTCGCGCTGGTCCAGGACGATCTGAAGAAGATCCTGGCCTACTCCACCATCTCCCAGCTGGGCTACATGATCGCGGCCATCGGCGTCGGTGGGTACACCGCGTCGATCTTCCACCTGTTCACGCACGGCTTCTTCAAGGCCCTGCTGTTCCTGGGCGCGGGCTCCCTGATCCACGCGGTCCATTCGAACAACATCTCCGACATGGGTGGCATGCGCAAGGCCATGCCCCACACGTTCTGGACCTTCATCGTCGGCTCGCTGGCCCTGGCCGGGTTCCCGTTGACCGCCGGCTTCTTCTCCAAGGACGAGATCCTGATCGCCGGCGACATCTGGGCCGGCGGCGGGTTCCTGACGGGCAGCCTCGTGTACTGGGTCGGCATCGCCGCCGCCGGCATCACGACCTTCTACATGGCACGTGCCTGCTTCCTGGTCTTCACCGGGGAGAACCGCAGCCACCACCCACCACACGAGTCGGGCAAGCAGATGGTCGGCCCGCTCATGCTGCTCGCCGTGCTGTCGATCGCCTCGGGCTACCTGTTCTCGCCCTTCTCGCCCGAGAGCCCCAACTTCGAGACCTGGACCGCCACCCCGATCCTCGACGCGGACGCCGCGTACCCGTTCACCGGCGAGGACGAGGTGGCGCTGGGACTGCAGGGCGACGGTGTGCTCGCGGCCGGGTCGGGTGAGGTGCTGGCCGTCGAGGCCGGTGACGGTCCCGTCAAGGTGCTGCACGGCGTGCCCAGTTGGCACCCGGATCTGCTCGCGATCGTGCTCATCATCTTCTCGCTCGCCGTGTTCCTGGCCTACCGCTTCTACGGCAAGGGCCTGCCGGAGCGCGACCCGACGATGCAGATGGGCCCGTTCACCCGGGCGCTGGTGGCCAAGTACGGCTTCGACGACTTCGGCTACCGCTTCATCGTGGTGCCGGTGCGCGACAAGCTGTCGGCCGCCGCGTCGTACTCGAGCAACACCTTGATCGACGGGGCGGTCGCTGGCGTGGGCCGGGCGACCAAGAACGTCGCGTTCGCCACCTATCGTGTGCTCGACCAGCGGGTCATCGACGGCGCCGTGAACGGCTCCGCGTTGAGCGCCGCCTGGTGGAGCGATCGCCTCAAGCGCATCCAGTCAGGTGACGTCCAGCGCTACGCCGGCGCCATCGTCGCCGGAGTGATCGTGCTGGTCCTGGCCTTCGCCGCGGCGCGCTAGCTCCGTCATCCGTCCCCACCGGGACACCGCACGAACCCGATCCTTCCCACACCACCGACATCACGCACAGGTCCGCCTCCACGGGGACCGACCCGTTCCAGAGCGATCACCCGCTCGCACGGGCCTTCAAGGAGACGAGGATGGACCCGAACACCGCAGGCTGGGCCCTGGTGGTCGCGCTGTTCCTGCCGCTGGTCGGGGCGGGGCTGTTGAGCCTCATGCCCGCCGCGATGGACCAGCAGATCCGGCGTGCCGCCGTCGTCATCACCTCGGTCGCGTTCGCGCTCGTGGCCGTCATCGCGCTGAGCTTCGACTACGGGCGCTCCGGTGAACTGCAGTTCACCACCGACGTGCCCTGGATCACCGCGATCGACGCCCGGTTCTCGTTGGGTATGGACGGCATCTCCCTGCCGCTGTTCGTCCTGACCTACCTGCTGCCGGTGCTGTGTGCGGTCTACACGACCAAGCATCTGCCCTCGCCGGGCAAGCCCAAGGCGTTCCTCGCGCTGATGCTGTTGCTGCAGACGGGCATGGCGGGAACGTTCGTCGCCTTCGACCTGATCCTGTTCTTCATCTTCTTCGAACTCACGCTGGTCCCGATGTTCTTCCTGATCGGGATGTGGGGTGGCCCGCGTCGCGACTACGCATCGGTGAAGTTCTTCCTCTACACCCTGTTCGGCTCCGTGTTCATGCTGGTGGCCTTCCTGGCCATCTACTTCCAGGCGGGCGGCGACACCTGGAGCATCATGGAGCTCTCCGCCATGGCGCCCTTCGGGTCGACGACCTTCCAGACCTGGGCGTTCCTGGGGGTGTTCCTCGGGTTCGCGATCAAGGTGCCGGTGTGGCCGTTCCACACCTGGCTGCCCGACGCCCACACCGAAGCCCCGACCGTCGGCTCCGTGCTGCTGGCCGGTGTCCTGCTGAAGATGGGGACCTACGGCTTCATCCGGATCGGCCTGCCGATCCTGCCGGAGGGCGCGGTCCGCTTCGCCCCGCTGATCGGTGTGCTGGCCGTCATCGGCATCATCTACGGCTCGCTGTGCTGCCTCGCCCAGACGGACGTCAAGCGTCTGATCGCGTTCTCGTCGGTCGGGCACATGGGGTTCGTGATGCTCGGGATCGCCGCGATGAACGAGGCCGGGATCCAGGCGGCCCTGTTCGGCAACATCGCCCACGGGGTCATCACCGGGATGCTGTTCTTCATGGCCGGGTCGTTGCACGAGCGCTACCACACCCGGGAGATCGCGGTCATCGGTGGGGGGATGCTCACCAAGATCCCGCGCTACGGCGTCATGTTCACCTTCGTCGCGGTCGCGTCGCTGGGCCTGCCGGGCCTGGCCGGCTTCTGGGGGGAGTTCGCCGCGATGTGGGCGGCGATCAACCCGGGTCAGGGCCTCGCGGACAACTTCCAGGGCCTCTACCTCGCCCTGGTGGTCATCGCCGCGATCGGGACGGTGCTGACCGCCGGCTACTTCCTGTGGCTGCTGCAGCGCATCAACCTCGGCAAGCCCCTCGAACGCTGGGCGGACGAGCCGCTCGACGACATCCAGGCGATCGAGTGGGTCTCGTGGACGCCACTCTTCGTCCTGATCCTCGCCCTCGGGGTCTACCCGCGCCTGCTGTTCGGGGTACAGAACGACGCCGTCACCAACCTGGTCGCCTTCCTCGGCGGCTGAGCACCCCGGATCCGACGCCGAGCGGCTGAGAAGCCGACCGGCGGAGTCGTCCGCCCGCTCATGAGGAGACCCCACCGATGACGATCGACTTCATCGCCATCGCGCCCGAGATCGCCCTGACGGTCACGGCGTTGCTCGTCCTCGCCGCCGACCTCGCGTTGCGCGGCGAAGCCAAGCAGCTCGTGAACCCCCTCGCGGCGCTGGGCACGCTCGTCGCGATCGGCTTCACCGTCTACCTGTGGGGCTCGGAGCGCGTCACCTTCGGCACGATGTTCGTCGTCGATGACTACGCCGTGGTCTTCAAGCTCCTCTTCCTCGGCGCGTTGCTCGCGATCCTGGGCATCAGCTGGCGGTTCTTCGCCGAGGGGCGCTACTTCCAGGGCGAGTACTACTTCCTGCTGCTGACCGCGTTCATCGGCATGCTGGTCATGCCCAGTGCACGCGATCTGCTGCTGCTGTTCGTGGCGCTCGAGACCGTCTCCATCCCCGCGTTCGTCATGGCCGGGCTGCGCAAACGGGACCTGTACTCCTCGGAAGCCGCGCTGAAGTTCTTCCTCATCGGTGTGCTGTCGGTGGCGCTCATGCTCTTCGGCATGTCGATGATCTACGGCTTCACCGGGACGACCGACCTGGTGGAGATCGCCGCCGCGATCGAGGGCGAGGTCGCGTCGGTGCCGCTGCTGCTGGGCTCCGTGATGCTGGTGATCGTCGGGTTCGGGTTCAAGATCTCCGCGGTGCCGTTCCACTTCTGGGCCCCCGACACCTACGCCGGCGCCCCGATGCCCGTCGCCGCCATGCTGGCCGTCGCCTCCAAGGCCGCTGGTTTCGCGGGGCTGATCGCGATCGCGTTCATCGCGTTCGAGCCGGTCGCGGACGTGTGGGCACCGGTGCTCGGTGTGCTCGCGATCCTGACCATGACCGTGGGCAACCTGATCGCGCTGCAGCAGCGCGACGTGATCCGTCTGCTGGCCTACTCCTCGGTCGCCCAGGCCGGGTACATGCTCATCCCGTTCGGCCTGGCGCGCTCGGGTGCCGCGGGGGCGGCGGTCAACGAGGCGGCCGTCCGTGCGGTGCTGTTCTACCTCGTCGCCTACGCGGTGATGAACATCGGTGCGTTCGGGGTCGCCATCGCCGTGAACCGCCGCACCGGCCTGCGCTCCCTGCGCGACTACGCCGGCCTGAGCTCGCGCAGCCCGCTGCTCGCCATGGGCATGACGGTCTTCCTGCTCAGCCTCGGTGGGGCCCCGCTGACGGTCGGGCTGTGGGCGAAGTTCGCCATCCTGGAGGCCGTGACGGTCGACGCCACGCTGTTCGGGATCGTGATGGCCGGCTTCCTCGTGGTGAACTCCGTCATCGCCTTCTTCTACTACCTGCGGGTCGTCAAGACCATCTGGATGGACGAGGCTCGCGCCGGACTACCGGCCCTGCAACCGGGCTTCAACCTCTCCGCGGTGGTCGTGATCCTGATGATCGGCACCGTGGTGCTGGGCGTGCTGCCCGGGCTGGTGACCGACTACTCCTCGGTGGTGAACCTGCTCGCGACCGGCTGAGTCACGGATCGGGTGCCGGGTCGCGACGCCCCGCGGGGTCGCGGGTCCGGTCCCGGGTTGCGACCCCCGGGCTGCATTGCGGGCTGCGTTGCGGGCTGCGTCGCGGGTCGCGTCGCGGTCACGGGTCCCGGCAGCGACCCGACCGACGCCCGTGTGCGCGCATGAGCCACCGAGGCGCAAGGTCCGTGCCGTCGGGCTGCGTTGCTCCGAACACTGCTCGAGGAGGCCGGACGTACCGTCACCAGCCTCCGATGTGGTCACGATGCAGACGCCGGTGATGGCCATCGCCGCCTGCATCGTCGGAGTCGTTCGCCCCGAGGAGGCCTGCGATGTTCAAGAGTGCCAAGACCTTCGTCCTGCTCGCGGCGCTGTCCGGTCTGTTGCTGTTCATCGGGTCGTGGCTCGACGCCGGCAGTGGCTCCAACACGTTCTTGACGGTGATGCTCGTGGTCTCCGTCGCGATGAACCTCGGCAGCTACTTCTTCAGCGATCGGATCGCCATCAGGATGGCGAAGGCCGAGCCGATGGACGAGGCGAGCTACCCGGACGTCTTCCGGATGGTGCGCCTGCTGGCGGAACGCGCGGGTGAACCGATGCCGGCGCTCTACCTCTCGCCCTCGCCGCAGCTCAACGCCTTCGCTACCGGTCGGAACCCGGCCAACGCCGCCGTCTGCCTCAACCGTGGCCTGTACGAGGCGCTCACGCCCGAGGAGCTCGAGGGCGTGATCGGGCACGAGCTGCAGCATGTGTACAACCGCGACATCCTGATCGGCTCGGTGGCCGCCATGATCGGCACCGCGATCACCTACCTGGCCCTGATGTTGCGTTGGATCCCCATCTTCGGCGGCGCCGACGACGATGCCCCGAACCCGATCGCGGCCATCGCCATCTCGATCGTCGCGCCGATCGTCGCGATGATCATCCAGGCGTCGATCACCCGCTCACGCGAGTCCCTGGCGGATCACACCGGCGCGGAACTCACCGGCAAGCCCCTCGCCCTCGCTTCGGCGCTGCGCAAGCTGGAGGCGTCGGCCAACGACCCTGGCCAGCTGCGCCGTGGTGGGACCCCGGCAGAGACCAACCAGGCGATGGGGCACCTCTACATCGCCGCCCCCTTCGGCGGTCGCGCAGCCATGAAGCTGTTCTCGACCCACCCGCCGATCGCGGAGCGTGTCGCGGCGCTCGAGCACCAGGCTCGCACGAAGGGCCAGCTCGGCGACCGCCCTGACGAGCGCTGGGGCTGATCCGGCCGTTCGTGCCGGGCGCCAACGGGCCCGACGTGACCGGTGGGAGGTCCCTTCAGCTGACCGGCTGCTCGTCGCGTTCGGCCTCGCGCCGGATCCACTGGGTGACGAGCAGGATGACCGCACCGAACAGCGCGACGCCGACGGCGGTCAGCCAGACACCGCCTTCCTCGTAGGCGCGACCCAGCGCGAAGCCGGCTCCGACGGTCAGTGCGAAGGCCAGCAGCGAGCCGACCAGATCGGCGACGAGGTAGCGCCGGGCCGGGATGTCCGACAGCCCGGCGGCTGCGGCCAGCACCGTGGGCGGGAGTGCCGCGAGCCGGCCGATGACCGCGATGAAGGGCCCGCGGCGGGCGAGCACGCGTTGCCCGAGCGCGAGCTGCTTGGGGGGGATCGTGCGTTGGAGCCAGTCGGGGCCGCCGCCGTCCTCCAACGTCTGGCGGTAGGCCCGTCCGACCAGGAAGAACGCGGAGACGGCCAGGATGCCCAGCGGCAGGAACGCGCCGAACAGGATCGCAGCGTTGGGTTCGCCGAGGTAGCGCCACTGCCCGCCGCCGACCAGCAGGAACTCCTTCTGGGGACGGACCAGTACCAGCAGGCCCACGTCGTTGATGATCAGCCAGGGGATGAACGGGATCGCGGCCAGCGGGACCGCGAAGCGCAGCGCGACCACCGCGAGCGCGAGCTTGCGCCAATGATCGGCCACCACCGCGTACGGCCCGGCGGCGCCCGCTGTGGGCGCGTCGTCGGCTGCGCGCTCGGCCGAGCCGTCCTGATCGTGGTCCGTCATCAGCGGTTCCGTGGTCGTGGCTGGCAGGTCTCGCAGGCGTAGGCCCAACGGCCGGCCAGGTCCCAGCGCCGGATCTCGGTGTCACAGCGCTTGCAGTGCTCCCGCTTGTAGACGTAGGTCGCGTCCTCGCGGGTCATCCTGCCCCGCGACTTGCCGATCTCGTCGGGGTCGACCGTGATGATGCGCCGTTCGCGGACCCCGCGGCGCAACCACGCCACCAGGGTCGCCCACATCGCGTCCCAGTCGGCGCGCGAGACGTCGCGAGCGGGGCGCTCCGGATGCAGGCCGTGGACGAACAGCACCTCGGCCCGGTAGACGTTACCGACCCCGGCCAGCACCTTCTGGTCCATCAGGGCCCGACCGATGCCCACGCTGCGGCGCTGCAGGGCCGCGTAGGCCTTGTCCGGGTCGGCGTCACGGCGCAGCGGATCCGGCCCGAGCCGCGCCGTGATGGCCGCCACCTCGTCCGGGGTGAGCAGTTCGCAGGCCGTGGCGCCGACGAGGTCGATGACCTTGCCCCCGTTCATGACGCGGTAGCGAACGGTGTCACGTGGCTCGGGCGGTGGGGCGTCGTGGACGAAGAACCGACCGAACAACCCGAGGTGGATGTGCACGGTCCGCTCACCCTCGAAACGGTGGAACAGGTGCTTGCCATGGGCGTCGGTGGACGTCAACACGGTCCCGTCGATGAGCCCGGCTGCCCCGGTGAACCGGCCCTGGGGCGAGGACACGTGGACGGGTCCGCCCTTGAACCAGGACGCGTGATCCCGCGCGTAGCGGTGGATCGTGTGGCCTTCGGGCACGTCGTCGCCTCGTGGGGATCGGGGAGCAGACGGTATTCGGCTCCCGGGTCCCCGTTGGCTCGTCGGCGCGCGTTCGTGCCCCGGCGGCGGTGGCCTACTTGTAGTTCGTGAACCGGATCGGCGCGTCGTGGTCCTTGGCCTTGACCATGGCCTGGATCTCCTGCAGGTCGTCGCGCTTCTTGCCCGCGATGCGGATCCGGTCACCCATGTTGGTCGGGGTCACCTTGAGCTTGGTCGCCTTGATGTCCTTGACGATGGTCTTGGCGAGGTCGGCGGGCATCTCCGTCACGAGCTTCACGTCGACGCGGCTGCGCGACTGCGCGACGTCGCGCGGCTCGCCGATGTCGAGCGCCTTGAGCGACACCTTGCGCTTGACGACCTTGTCCTTGAGGACCTCGAGGGCGGCTCGCACCCGATCCTCCGAGGCGGATTCGACCTGGATCGCCTCGTCCCCCGACCAGGCGATCACGGTGTCGGTGTCCTTGAAGTCGAACCGGGTCGCCACCTCGCGGGCCGCCTGGTTGATCGCGTTGTCGACCTCCTGACGGTCGACACCGACCTCGATGTCGAAGCTGGAATCGGCCACGGCTGGCCCTCCTACGGTGTGTTCGGGCGGGTTCGTACCTCGGGCACGAGCCTACTTGGCGTCGCGGCCCACGGGCGTCGGTGGCGTCCCGGCAGGGCGCGGCGAGGGCACGGGGTTTGCCGCTGTCGTCATCGGGTGCGTAGTCTGCGCGCCGAGCAGCGATGCTCGTTCCCGGAGGGATGCCCGAGTGGCCAAAGGGATCTGGCTGTAAACCAGACGGCTATGCCTTCGCAGGTTCAAATCCTGCTCCCTCCACGAACCGGCGGGGGGGCCCCCGCGCGGCGGGGGCCCCCGCCGGCGCGCGCGCCCCCAGAGCGCCC
>JAWLFE010000061.1:0-710 GCA_041685735.1 Nitriliruptoraceae bacterium | reverse complement strand
CCCTCGCGGGGGGGCCGCCGGGGGGGGGGGGGGCCCCCCCGCCGTCGCGTCCGCGCAACGTGCGCCCGGTTCGACGCGTGTCGCGGTCCTGGCTACGCTGCGCGCTCGCCCGCCCTGGTAGCTCAGTCGGCAGAGCACATCCATGGTAAGGATGGGGTCCGCGGTTCGATTCCGCGCCAGGGCTCGGCGGCCTCTACGGGCCGTCGGACCGCCACCGCCCGTGATCGTCACGACGCCCCGCGTCGGTGTGACGGCCACGGCGCGTCGCGGTCCGCGGTGGAGCGAGAGCTACCACCGGCGAAGTACGACGTCTCGGGCCACGCCCGACCCACTCCCGAGGCGCGCAAGGACACCCGGCGGCGTAGCTCAGGGGTAGAGCAAGCGGCTCATAATCGCTGTGTCGGTGGTTCGAGTCCACCCGCCGCTACCAACATGCACCCGGCCCCTTCGCCGCCCATCGGGCGACGGAGGGCAGGCTGCGTGGAAGCACCCATCGGGTACCGCAGGACGCACGGACAGTCCGCCCGATGGCGACAAGACCGGCAGGATGCCGACCCCCGCGCCTTGCAGCGCGTGACCACCAGCAAGTCTCACGAGGAGCGCTGAACAAGATGGCCAAGGAGAAGTTCGAGCGGAACAAGCCGCATATGAACATCGGGACGATCGGTCACGTTGATCATGGGAAGACGACGTTGACGGCGGCCATCACG
>JAWLFE010000179.1:0-4077 GCA_041685735.1 Nitriliruptoraceae bacterium | reverse complement strand
CGCGATCGGGCTCAGGGCGAGCCCACCGACGCCGATGACGCCGGCGATGAACAACGGTCCGACGACCCGACCGATCTCGCCCCCGGTCATGAAGTAGGACATGCCCTTGCCCCACTCGTCACCGGACGCGCGGGTGGCCAGCGCGCCTCCCGCCGGGTGGAACGCTGCGTGGCTCAGCCCGGCGGCCAGCAGCAGGATGAACACGACGGCCGTACTGGGGGCGATCCCCAGCAGGCTCATGCAGATGGCGGTCGTCGTCGGGGTGACGATGACCCAGTATCTCGTGTCGGTGTGGTCGGCCCAGTGGCCCAGCAGGGGTTGCAGGCTCGTCGTCCACCGGATCGCGGATGCGAGGATCCCCGCCATCGCCAGTGAGATCCCCAACTCATCGATCAGCAGTGGCAGCATGATGCCGAGGAAGGCGGGGTAGATGTCGTGGCCCAGATGCGCACCGCTGATCAGCAGCACCCGGCCACGGTCGAACCCGGCACCGATGGTCGCCGCGTCCTCGGTCGACGGCCCGGTCGGCACGTCAGGTCCGGGGGAGCCGGTCCCTTGGTCCACGCTGATCCTCGACTGGGAAAGGTTCGGTGCCCTACCGGTCATCGGGGGCGAGAGTGTAGTCACCACGGGTCTCCGCCGGTCGCCAGAACGCCGCGGCCCGTCGGGTCCTCGCGATACGGTGCCGTCGCGGCGACGACCCGTGGACGAGGGACCGGTGGAGGTGACCCATGGCGCAGTCCCTGCCCGACACGGATGGTGCCGGGCACGTGGTGCTGGACATGGCGGACAGCGCTCCGTACGCATCGGTGCGCGGCCGGCCGATCCCGCGTGAACAACGGCGCTACCTCGGCAAGGCGTTGCGGCGGGACACGCCCCGATCATCACTCGGTGGCTGGGAGGCGCCACCGGATCGCCGCGACGTCATCGACCACCTGCGGCAGATCCACGAGGGACGTGTCGACCGCCTGGTTCCGGTCCGTGTGGGGCGGATGGCGGCATCACCCTACGGCTTCCTGCGCGGCGCAGCGGGGATCATGGCCGCGGACCTCGCAGGGTTGCCCGCCACGGGCATCACCCCCGTCATCGGTGGGGATGCCCACTTCGGGAACTTCGGGTTCTACGCATCGCCCGAGCGGCAGCTGGTCTTGGACATCAACGACTTCGATGAGGCCCACCCGGGGGGCTGGGAGTGGGATCTCCGGCGTTTGAGCGCCAGCGTGTGGGTATCGGGGCGGGAGAACGGCGCGGACGAGGATGCCTGTGAGGAGGCGGTCGCGGCATGCTGTGGCGCGTACCGGGAGCAGCTCTGGGAACTGTTCGAACAGCCGCTGCTCGACCGTTCCTTCCGCCGCCTCGACCGGGACCAGCTCCACGATCTCGCACGGACGAAGTCGCTGCGCAAGCGGATCAAGAAGGCGTCGAAGCGTGCCCGCAGTCGGACGAGCGACCGCGCGTTGCCCCGGTTCACCGAGGATCGGGGCGCGGATCGGCGCATCGTGGAGGAGCCCCCGCTGATCACCCGGTTGGACACCGAGCAGCAGGAGCGCCTGGCCGAGGGACTGGACCGCTACCTGTTGACGCTGGCGCCGCACTGGCGACGGGTCGTGGGTGGCTACACGCTGGTGGACGTCGCCCACAAGGTCGTCGGTGTCGGCAGCGTCGGGCTCCGCGCGTACGTCGCGCTGCTGGAGGGCAGCAGCTCGGACGATGTCATCTTCCTGCAGCTCAAGCAGGCCCGCCGGTCGGTGATCGCGCCCTTCGTGCACGGTGAGTCCGCATGGCACGACCATCAGGGCGAACGGGTCGTGGAGTACCAGCAGGCCCTGCAGACGGTCAGCGATCCGCTCCTCGGTTGGACCACCGTCGACGATCGCCAGTACTACGTGCGCCAGTTCCGCAACATGAAGGGCGCGATCAAGCTGCACAAGATCGACGACGACGCGCGGGCGGACTACGCGGCGATCTGCGGTCGGCTCCTGGCCAAGGGGCACGCACGGACCAGCGGCGCGTCGACGATCGTCGGTTACATCGGGCGCTCGGACAAGGTGGATGTGGCCCTGTGCCGGTTCGCTCGCGCCTACGCCGATCAGACCGAACGTGACCACGAGGTCCTGGTCAAGGCAGCGGCCGCCGGCCGCATCGACGCCGAGTACGGGATCTGACGCCGTCACCCACCCGGTGCCGGAATCTCGTCGCCCGGGCGCGGTCCATCCGGCCGATCGCTGACACAACGTGGTTCGTCGTCACCCAGCGTTACAGTCCGGGCGCATGTGCGCCGATACCGGGCAGAGACGTCCGAGGACCCGCCGATGCCCGCCGCTCGCGTTCGACCCCTCCCTGTGCTGCTCGTCGTCGCCCTGGTCGCCGCGCTGTTCGGTGTCGCGGGCGTCCCGGCGGACGCCGCAGCACGATCCCGCTCAGCCGACGAGGTCCGCACCGAGGCCCGTCTGTTCGATCAGCACAACGTCGCGCGGACGGATCCGGGTGCGTTCGGCTACGGCTCGATGTCACGGCAGCACACACTCAACTGGGCCGAGGATGTCGCCGACGTCGCGCGGGCCTGGTCCGATGAGATGGCCCGCACGGGTGCTTTCGTCCACAACCCGAACTTCACCACCGAGACCTGCTGTTGGTCCTACATCGGTGAGAACATCGTCTACACCTCGAACGGCGCCTACCACGGCTCGCCAGAGGCCGTCGCGGACCTCTTCATCCAGCTGTGGATGGACTCCACCGGGCACCGCAACAACATCATGCACCCGGATTTCAGTCAGGTCGGCATCGGCGTGTCGACGTCGGCATCCGGTGGGGTGTACGCGACCGCGGTGTTCCGTCGGCCCAACGGTTCGGCCCCGGTCGGCAGCGCCGGCTACCCGGTCACGGCTGACGATCCGGCCAAGGTCGATGACGGCCCCGAGGTCGAGGATCCGGTCGAGGATCCGGTCGACGAGCCCGAGGATGCCGCGAAGGTTCCGGAGATCCGCTCGATCGATCAGGCGTGCCCGACGGACCAGGTCGCGGCGAAGGGGTTCGGCGACGTCACCACCGGGACGCATCTCCGCGCGATCGACTGCCTGGCGTGGTGGGAGGTGACCACCGGAACCTCGGCGAGCACCTTCGAACCACAGGGGACCGTGACGCGCGAACAGATGGCGGCCTTCGTGGCCCGCTCGATCCGCGCCTCGGGGGGTGAGCTACCGCCGTCCGAGACCCATCGGTTCGCGGATGTCGCGTCGGACTCACCCCATGCGCCGGACATCAATGCGCTCGCCGAAGCCGGCGTCATCAGCGGTTTCGCCGACGGGACCTACGGTCCGCGACAGCCGGTTGAGCGCGGCCACATGGCCAGGTTCCTCACCGCGGCCTTCGAAGTCCGGGCCGGCGCACCGTTGCCCTCGCCTGGGACCGACTGGTTCTCGGATGACGATGGTCGGACCCTGGAGTCGTCGATCAACCAGGCGGCCGACGCGGGGTGGGCCGCCGGTTTCGGCGACGGAACCTACGGCTATCACGAGGTGGTCCGCCGCGAACAGATGGCGGCGTTCCTGACACGGTGGCTGGACACGGTCGCCGAGCAGCTGGGTGCCCCACTGCCGGACTGACCTCGTCGGCGTGCTGCACCCGGCCGATGGGTCCCGACCGTTCGGGCGATGGACGGGCTGCGGTGACGCAGGGTCGGGGGTCGGGTGGTGGTGCCTACCGTGATGGGCGTACGACGTCGACACCCGGGTGCGCCGAGACCCGGGAAGGAGAACACCATGAACCGCAAGCTCTCCAGCAAGATCGCGCTGGCTGCCGCACTCCCGCTCGCCCTGGGCGTCGTCGCCTGCGAGAACGGCGACCTCGAGGACCCCGTTGACGACCCGAACGGCGAGGTCGAGGAGGACGGCGGCGAGGACGACGGCCTGTAGGGACCCGTCCTCGACCACCGTCGACGAACTGCAGCGGCCCCGCCGGACGGCGGGGCCGCTGCTCGTGTACGCCCGGCATGGGCGATTGCTTCCGGGGTGGAAGTCCCCGGAGTTGGGAGGTGATGCCCGACTGAGCCGGAGGCAACTGCGGCATCGTGAGGTG
>JAWLFE010000178.1:0-4079 GCA_041685735.1 Nitriliruptoraceae bacterium | reverse complement strand
CTACGCCATCACCGGTCACAAGATGCTCGGTCCCACCGGGATCGGGGCGCTGGTGGCCCGGCCGGCGCTGCTGGAACGGATGGAGCCCTTCCTGACCGGCGGGGACATGATCCGCGACGTGACCTTGACCGACGCGACCTGGAACGACATCCCCCACCGCTTCGAAGCGGGGACCCCGATGATCGCCGAGGCCGCCGGTCTGACCGCGGCCATCCGGTTGCTCGAGGACCTCGACCTGCACGAGGTCCGCACGCACGAGCGCGAGCTGACCGCCGCGCTCCTGGACGCGCTGGCCGGCGTGGACGGCGTCTCCGTCCACGGACCGCTCGACGCGACACGACGCGGCGGGGCGGTCTCCTTCGCCCTCGACGGTGTCCACCCCCACGATGTCGGGGCGATGCTCGGCTCGCGTGGGGTCTGCGTCCGGGTCGGGCATCACTGCACGAAGCCGCTCATGCGTTGCCTGGGGGTCAACGCCACCGTGCGGGCCAGCAGCTACGTGTACAACGACGTGGACGACCTGGAACCCCTCGTGGAGGGGCTCGAGGCCGCCGCCACGTTCTTCGCCCGCTGAGGAGCCCCAGATGTCGATGGAGGACCTGTACCAGGACATCATCCTGGACCACTACCGCAAGCCGAAGAACCGGGCGCCGGACCTGGCCGACGAGGCGGTGCACGTCCACCACTCCAACCCGCTGTGCGGGGACGAGATGGACCTGCGCATCCGGGTCGTCGACGACCAGCTCGACGCGGTGGTCTTCGACGGCGAGGGCTGCTCCATCAGCCAGGCGTCCGCCTCCGCGATGACCGAAGCGGTCCGGGGACGCCCGCTGTCCGACGCCCTCGACCTCGTCGAGGACTTCCGACGCATGATGCACGGCGACGATCCCGCCCGCCCCGACGACCTCGGTGATGGCATCGCCTTCACCGGAGTGGCTCGGTTCCCCGTCCGCGTCAAGTGTGCGCTGCTCGGCTGGATGGCCCTGCGCGACGCTATCGAGACCTTCGAGCGCGGCTCGACCGCCCACACCGTCACCCACGAGGAGTGACCGTGCACCCCACTGACACCTCCGCCCATCTCGACGACGAGCAGGTCCCGGAGTACGACACGCCGGACGGCCAGCCGCCCGCCGAGGAACCCACCCGCCAACGGCATCCCTTCGAGGACCTGCCGCTGGAGGAGGATGGCATGCCGTCCTCCAAGGACCTGCGCAACGGGCTGCGCGCCGTGGTCGACCCGGAGATCGGCTACAACATCGTCGACCTCGGGCTCGTGTACGACGTGACCAAGCCGGAACGCGGCTACGCGCACGTCCTGATGACGCTGACCTCGATGGGCTGCCCGCTGACCGAGGTGATCCACCAGCAGTGCTCGGTCATCCTCGGGGCGATGCCCGGGGTCGACCGGGTCGAGGTGGAGTTCACCTTCACCCCACCGTGGTCGGTCGACATGATCGCCGACTACGTCCGCGAGGAGCTGCGGGCAATGGGCATGAACGTCTGAGCCTCGAGCACGTGCGCTGGCGCTGGCAGCGCCAGCCTGTAGCCCTGGCCGAGACGGCACCCGATGCGCTCCAGTTCGAGCTGCTGGGCGGAGGTCTCGATGCCCTCGGCGACGGTGCGTAGTCCGAACTCGGCCGCGAGGTGCAGCACCACCGCGACGACCCGGCTGCCCCGCGCGTCGTGGGCGAGGTCGGACACGAAGGACCGGTCGACCTTGAGGGTGGTCACCGGGAGTGCCCGCAGGTAGGCCAGGGACGAGTACCCCGTGCCGAAGTCGTCGATGGCGATGCCGACCCCGAGGTCGCGGAGGAGCTTCAACGCCCGCAGGCTCGCCTCCGGCTCCTGCATCAGCGTGCTCTCGGTCAGCTCCAGCTCGAGCCGGCTCGGCTCGAGCCCGGTGTCCTCCAGCAGCGCTGCGACGTCCGAGACCAGCTCCGGGTCGAGGAGCTGGTTGACGGACAGGTTCACGGCCATCCAGCGCTCGCCGTGCCCGGGGAAGCGCTCGTCCCAGTCGAGGAGCTGGGCGACCGCGCGGTGCAGCACCTCCCGGCCGATCGCGACGATGAACCCGTGCTCCTCGGCCAGCGGGATGAAGCGGCTCGGCGCGATGCGTCCCCGGTCGGGGTGGTGCCACCGGGCGAGCGCCTCGTAGCCCACACACCGACCGGTGGCCAGCTCGACCACCGGCTGGTACTCCACCGCGAGCTCGTCCCGCTCGGCCAGACCCTCGAGCTCCCGCGTCAGGTCCGCCTGCTCGATCAGGGAGCGCCGGACGTCCTCGTCGAGGGTGACGATGCGCTGGCGTCCCCGCGCCTTGGCCTGGTACATCGCCGCGTCCGCATCACGCATCAGCACCTCGGCGCGCGCCCCTGGGGCCGCGACGACCAGCCCCGCGCTGGCGGTGACCCGGTGGTCCCGTCCCTGCACCTTGAACGGCGCCTCGAGGTCGGCGAGCAGCCGCTGGGCCACCTGGTGCGCCTGCTGCTCGTTGACCACGTCCTCGAGCACGACGACGAACTCGTCACCGCCGAACCGGCCCACGGTGTCCCCACCGCGGACCAGCTCGCGGAGCCGGGCTGCGTACGCCCGCAGCAGGTCGTCACCCGCGGTGTGTCCCAGGGCGTCGTTGACGACCTTGAAGCGGTCGAGGTCGAGGAACAGCAGGGCCACGGCCCGGTCGCTGCGATCGGTCCGCTCCAGCGCGTGCTGGAGCCGGTCGAGCAACAGGGTCCGGTTGGCGAGGCCGGTGAGGGGATCGTGGACGGCCTGGAAGCTGAGCGCTGCCTCGGCCTTCTTCCGTTCCGTGATGTCATGGCCGATGATCACCAGGCCGCCGACGGCCGGCTCGTGGGTGAGGTCGATCGCGGTGGCCTGGAGCCAGCGCCAGCTGCCATCCTGGTGTCGCAGGCGGAAGTCCGGGAGCTCGATGGGGGTGCCGGCAGGAACGGTCGCCTCCCCGATGAGCCGGGCCGCGCCCTGCCAGTCGTGGGGGTGGACGTGGTCGACGGGCAGGGAGGTGCGGGCCTCCTCCAGCGACCAACCGAGCAGCGAGGCCGCGGACGGGGAGATGTCGAGGAAGCGTCCATCGGCGCCGATCGTGACGACCAGGTCGGAGGAGTAGCGAGCCAGCAGGCGGAAGCGTCGCTCGCTGGCCGCCAGGTCCTCGTGGGCACGGCGGCGCAGCAGGGCCCCGCAGACCGCGTCGGAGACGACCTCGAGCAGCACCAGCTCACCGCGGGTCCAGGTGCGCTCGGAGCGGACCGCGTCGAAGCCGATGAACCCGAGGAACTCCCCGTGGGCCATCAGCGGCGTCGCCACCAGTGACTGGACGTCCTGCGCTTCGAGCTCGGCCCGGTCCGGGCGGGAGGGCGGCAGGTCGGCGACCCGGGGGATGTAGACCGTGTCGTGCGCCTCGAACGAGGGCAGCCACGGGCCGACGGTGGTCAGCGGGACGGCCTGCAGCCGCTCACGCTGCGGTTCGATGCCGTCCGCACACCACTCGTGGGTGTTGACCAGCACCCGGCCCTGGGCGGTGTCGGCGACCTCGAACGCGTAGGCACGGTCCACACCGGCGAGCTGGCCGAGCCGCGCGACGACCTGTTCCAGACCGGCGTCGAGGTGCTCGTTGTCGAACGAGGCGAAGCTCTGGAGCATCGCCGGTAGCTCCTCGAGCAGCTCGGCGAGGTGTCCCTGCGGTGCACTCGCGCCTTCCTCGGCCATAGGGATGGGCCCCCGCTCGTCACGTCGCTGGGCGCGAACGCTACCGTCCCGGATGTCGCCCGCCCGAGGAATCACCGGGTTCGCACGGTTCGCACCGTTCGCACGGTGTCGGGCCCACCGGTTCCGAACGCCCTCCACACTCCGGCGCCGGCCCGTGAGCGCTCGACCCATCCGGTCCGGCGGTCCGGTGCGTACGCCGCCTGCAGCATCCTCCCGCACCCGAGGAGCACGCCGTGCCCATCCCGGTCATCGATCGCCGTGAGCCGCTGAGCCACGAGGAGATCGCCCGTTACTCCCGTCACCTCATCATCCCCGACGTCGGGATCGCCGGACAGGAGCGGCTCAAGGCCGCCAAG
>JAWLFE010000177.1:0-4090 GCA_041685735.1 Nitriliruptoraceae bacterium | reverse complement strand
TGCCGACATCGTGGTCAGCGCCCTGGACCCCCGCCGGACCTTCACCGACCTGGTCGACCCCGCGGCGCTCCCGGACGACCTGGTCGACGCCATCCGCCGTCTTCGGTTCCAGGGCACGTCGGCCAAGGTCAACTTCGCCCTGGACGGGTTGCCTCGATCGCCGTCCCTGGACGACGGGCACGATGCGTACCGGGGGTTCATCAACATCGGGCCGAGCATGGAATACCTCGAACGGGCCTTCGACGACGCGAAGTACGGCTGGTACAGCCAGCGGCCCTACATCGACGCGATGATCCAGTCCGTGATCGATCCGGACATGGCACCGCCGGGCAAGCACGTGATGTCCTGTTTCGTGCAGTACGCGCCGTACGACCTCCGAGGTAGCGACTGGGACATCGAGCGGGACCGTTTCGGTGACACGGTCCAGGGCGCCCTGGAGTCGTTCTTCCCGGGCTTCGGAGAGCTCGTGTTGCACCGCGAGATCGTCACCCCCGTGGACATCGAGCGCGTCGTCGGACTGACGGAGGGCAACATCTTCGGCGGTGAGTTCCTGGCACCGCAGATGTACTTCTTCCGACCGGCACCCGGGTGGAACCAGTACCGGACCCCGATCGCGGGCTACTACCAGTGCGGGTCGGGCACCCACCCGGGTGGGTGCGTCACCGGCGGCCCCGGCCGGCTCGCCAGTCAGCAGATCCTGGCGGATCGGTCTGCGGGTTCACAAGCCGGGTCGCCCAGGTGATGGCTGCTCCGGTCGGGACGCTGGTGCTCGTCGATGCCGCGAACGTCATGGGCTCGCGTCCGGACGGTTGGTGGCGCGACCGCGTCGGCGCCGTGGAACGTTTGCTCGACGAGCTGCAGGCATGGGCGACGAGGCATCCGGGCGAGGTGGTCGTCATCGTCGAGGGTGTCGTCCGCGACGCGATCGATGAGGGAAGGCACGGCGGGGTCGAGGTCCGGCACGCCACCCGGGCCGGCGTCGACGCCGCGGACGACCGGATCGCTGAACTCGTGCGGGAAGCACGCCACCTCGAGGTCGAGGTCGTGACCGCGGACCGGGACCTGCGCCGCCGTGTCGTGGCCCTCGGTGCGCAGGTGAGCGGGCCGCAGGCACTGTTCGAACGCCTGTGAACGTGCAGACCGGGCGGGCCATCGTCGGACTGTTGCGTGCCTGCCACCCGGGCCCGACGGTCGTGGTCACCAGCGTGTCGTCGTTGCTGGTCTGGGCCATCGCGGGGGATCTGGCGACCACGGCATGGGTGGCGGGGGCGGTGCTGTCGGGACAGCTGTCGGTCGGCTGGTCGAACGATGCGAACGATGCGAGTGTGGACCGTCGGGCCGGTCGTGACGACAAGCCGATCGTGTCGGGGCAGGTCACCCGCTCGTCCGTGTGGGTGGCGGCGTTCATCGCGTTGGGCCTGGCCATGCTGCTGTCGGTGCTGGCCGGCGGGCTGCTGGGCGGTGCCGCACATGTGGCTGCGGTGCTCTCGGCCTGGGCCTACAACCTCCGGCTGGCGCGAACCGCCTGGTCCTTCCTGCCCTACGTCGTCTCGTTCGGGCTCCTGGTGGTCTTCGTCGTGACCGCTGCGGCACCCCGCGCCAGGCCGGCTTCCTGGGCCGTCGTCGCGTTCGTCCTGGTGGCGGCCGGTGCGCACCTCGCCAACGGGCTCAAGGATCTGGAGAGCGATCGGGCGGTGGGTCTGGGCGGCACGGTCCCGTCCCTCGGTCACCGGGCGGCTCGTCGCTGGGCCGGTGGCGCCTTCACCGCCGCGTCGATCGCCATCGCCATCGGGGCACGCGGATCGGGACCCGCCGTGGCGGTGGGGGTGCCCCTGCTGGCCTTCGTCACGCTCGTGGTCCCTCTCTGGGCGGCGCCGGCGGCCTGGCGGTTCCGCATCGTGCTGTTCGCGGCCCTGCTGATCGTCGTCGTCCTGGTCATCGCCACCCTGGCGGGTCAGGTGACCATCGTCGCGGTGTCAGTGCCTCCCTGACCGGGGCCCTTCATCGTCGGGTTCCGGTCGTTGGTCCCTGTTCATCGGGACGCGCGCCTGGGAAGGTCGGGGGTGCCGGTAGGCCAGCGAGAGGGAGCAGGAACCGTGACGCGGATCATCGTCGGTGTCGATGCCTCGGAGTCCTCGGAGAACGCCCTTCGATGGGCGTTGCAGGAAGCCGACCTGCGGCAGGTGGAGCGGGTGGTGATCGTCCATGCCTACCGCCCGCCGGAGATCCGCAACGACGCCGCCTACGCGGATGCGTTCCTGGATGCCGGTGCCATGCAGCGTCGGACCGAGAGCGATCGTGCCCGGCGTGACGAGGACGAGACCCACGTTCGCCAGGCCGCGGAACGTCTCCTCGAGCGGCTGCTCAGTGACGCGCGCACCGGTTCGGACGGTCCCGACATCGAACTCCTGGCGGTGCCGGATGGGCCGGCCAAGACCCTGATCGACCTGAGCCGTGACGCGGATCTGCTCGTCGTCGGGAGCCGCGGCCGGGGCGGGTTCAAGGGGCTGCTGCTCGGATCGGTCTCGCAGCAGTGCCTGCAGCATTCGCGCTGCCCGGTGGTCGTCGTACGATGACGGGCCGCGGGCGCTGACACGCCGAGCGCCCGTCCGCGACGGACCACCACTCAGGACCGATGTGTCGACGATCGACCTCCGGCAGATCACGGTTCCGTCGGTCGGGTTCGGCACCTACGGACTGCCCGACGGGTCGGTCGATGCGCTCGTGCGCCGCGCCATCGAGGTCGGGTACCGGCACATCGACACGGCGCAGATGTACGGCAACGAGGCCGCGGTCGGTCGGGGCATCGCGACGTGCGGGATCGATCGTGACGAACTCTTCGTCACCACGAAGATCTGGCGTGATCAGGCGGCCCCCAGCGACGTCCATCGCAGTGCCCGGGAGAGCCTCGACCGGCTGGGTATCGGTCACATCGACCTGTTGCTGTTGCACTGGCCGGCCGATGACCTCGTTCCGATGGACGAGACCCTGACCGCCCTGTCCGAGGTGCGGGATGCCGGGATCACGGCCCACATCGGGGTGTCGAACTTCCCGGCCCGGATGTTGGACCACGCCTTCGACGTGGCCCCGATCGTGACCGATCAGGTCGAGCACCATCCCTACCTCGCGGTCGATG
This sequence comes from Nitriliruptoraceae bacterium, assembly GCA_041685735.1. Lineage (GTDB taxonomy): Bacteria > Actinomycetota > Nitriliruptoria > Nitriliruptorales > Nitriliruptoraceae > CSSed11-175R1. The sequence continues at coordinate 954 of JAWLFE010000177.1, read as the reverse complement.
CCATCCGGCAGGTACTCGCGCGACGAGGCGGCTTCCTGACCGCCTACTCCCCGCTCGCCAAGGGCCGGGTCGTGGCTGACCCCATCCTGCAGGAGATCGGGCAGCAGCACGATGCGACGCCCGCCCAGGTCGCCCTGGCCTACCTGCTCCAGAAGGGCGACACCGCGGTCATCCCCCGCTCCTCCGATCCCGACCGCATCGCCGCCAACCTCGCGGCCGGTTCGGTGCACCTGTCCGACGATGACCGCGCTCGGATCGACGGTCTCGCCCATGGGTTGCGACTGGTCGATCCCGGGTTCGCCCCACCGTGGGATGTCGACGGGCCCGATCTCTGACCAGGCCCCGACGGAGGCTGTCGAGCACCAGGTGGACGTTCGTCGGTGCCCCATGGGTTCGGGCGGTGGATACGGTGATGATGACCCGCCAGCCACGTGTGCCTGGACAGGCGCCAGAAGACAGCCGGTACCGGTGGGTCCGCGGAGGTTCTGTCATGACCATCGGTGGGAGCATCGCACTGATCATCCTGGGCGCCATCCTGGCGTTCGCGGTCACGCTCGAGGTCTCAGGGATCAACATCAACATGGTCGGCCTGATCCTGATGGCCGGCGGGGTCATCGGGCTCATCTTCGGTTTGACGATGCGGCGGCGCCGGGTCGGGACGACCCGGACCGTGGAGGACGACCCCGGCATGTACTGATCGCCGCATCGCCCTCCGTCGGGCCGGTGCCGGCCACGGGCAAGTGCCGTGGCACGACGTTCGGTGCAGGTCCGCCAACCCGTGGCGACGGGGTGGTTCACACGCAGAGCTCACCCTCATCGGCGAGACCACGAAGGCAGTGGAAGCGTTGTTCGGCACCGCCGGGCTGCCACTGGCCGTCGTCGTTCCGGGTCAGGGTGATGCGCACGTCCCGTCCCCGGACCGCGTCGTCCAGGTAGCCCCAGCTGAGGACCGCG
>JAWLFE010000176.1:0-4127 GCA_041685735.1 Nitriliruptoraceae bacterium | reverse complement strand
CGACGGCTCCACCATCACCGCCAACCTCGGCGTCAACCCCTCGCTGACGATCACCGCCATGACCGAGCGCGCCATGGCCCTGTGGCCGAACCGCGGCGAAGAGGACCGACGCCCGGCGCAGGGCGGCGGCTACGAGCCACTCGCACCGATATCCCCACGCGCGCCGGTGGTGCCTGCAACGGCACCTGCGGCGCTGACGTGGGGATCGGAACACGATGACCGCGGGGCACGAAGGATGTGAACGGGCGGAACGTCGAACGGTGTCGCCGCCCGGCGCGGGCTCAGATGAAGAGCGTCTGTGCCCCTTCGGACAGCTCCATGAAATCGGTGGCGCTGATGATGCCCTCGACGCCCTCGTAGAGGTCGTCCTCGGTCAGCTTGTTCATGTCGGCCGACATCCGGCAGGCCCACAGGTGACCACCGGACTCGTGGATGATGTCGAGGAACTCAGGCACCTCGGGGATGTCGAGCTCCGCGATCTGCTTGCGCATCATCTTCGTCGCCATCGCGGTCATGCCCGGCAGGCCCATCACCGCGTTCGGCATGTGGGTGGCCGGGTTCCCCATGGCGACGAACTTCAGGTCACCCATCGTCTTCTTGTTGATGATCTCGAAGCCCCAGAAGGTGAAGAAGATGTGGACCTCGATGCCCTCCCCCAGCGCGGCGTTCGCCAGGACCAGGCCGGGGTAGGCCATGTCCAGCGAGCCCTTGGAGCAGATCAGCACGAGCTTGCGGCCGCTCTCCTCCTCGTCGTCATCGAAGGAGGGGACGGGAGCGGTGCTCAGGTCGGTCGCGGTCATGATGATCTCCTCCGGTTCAGACGCAGCCCACGGGCTTCTGGAGCCCGGAAACGTAGGACAGCTTCTTGGCGGGCTTCTTCGGGAAGAGCTGGAACAGCTCCTTTGTGGGGAACCCACCGACCGAGGTCATCCGGCGCAACGTCGGGGTCTCGCCCTGCTCGGCCTGGTCGGCGCGCGCGAAGGCGATCACCTCGAAGTGGCGGGGTGTCAGCTCGAGGCCGATGTTCGCGGCGAGCTCACGGGCGAGTTCCTCGTCCCACTCGCCGGGTTCGGTGAGGAACCCCTCGTCGTCGAGGTGGATCTCACGGTCTTGCACGGTGACGACCGGCATGGTCGATGCTCCTTGGTGATCGGTGCTGCAGGGTGGATGGACGTTCGTTGGTGGGCTCAGGTCTGGTCGCTGCCGACGCTGCGCAACAGCTCGAGCATGCGGCCCAACCCGCGCCGCACTTCCGGGTCGCGCAGCTGCCGGACCAGCGCCAAGGTTGACGGCGGCGCGCCGCCGACCGGGCTGTCGAGGTGGCTGACGGATCCGGCGGTCTGGCGCAGCAGTTGGAGGATCTCCGGCTGCGTCAGGTCGCGCAGCGTCTCGAGCATGAGGACGACGTTGTCGCCGAGGGCCTCGACATCGTCCTCATCGAAGGAGGCGACGATGCGCTCCACCACCCGGCCGCCGCTCCGGGCGAAGCCGAGGTAGCCGCGCTGTTCGAGCTCGTGGATGCGTCCGGTGACGGCATCCATGGCTGGGCCGGACAGCACTCCGAGCTCCGCGGCCAGGTCGCGCAGCGGCTCGAGCTCCGCATCGCGGCGCTCCGCGTGGTCGAGCAGCAGGTCGAGGCGGGCCTCGATGCGGTCGAGGCGAGCCTGCGTCGCAGGCACGTCGGTGGTCGGGTTCGCGTGCGTATCGAGGGCGGTCACATCGACACCTCCATCAGGGCGCTGTCACGGCGGGGACCCTGCTCAGGCTCCGGCTCCGGATCCGCGATCGCCGGTCGTGACTTGCCGATCATCGACATGTCGGCGTGCAGGGGCAGTGGCCGGCCGGGGAGCAGCAGGTGCCAGTAGATCCAGCGGAACGCGAGCTTGCCCCAGTGGTTGGCCTCGTTCTCCCCGAGCAGCTTGAGCGGGCCGAGCTCGGGGAAGGGGAAGGTGCCGGTGAGCGGTTCGGTGTCGTAGTTGAAGTCCAGCAGCATCGCCTTGCCGTAGCCGGACTCGATGAAGCAGTTCGCGTGACCGTCGAAGTGCTCGTGCATCTGCAGCCCCTCGATGTGGCGGAGGAAGTTCTCCACGAAGACGTCGAGGGAGAAGTGGGCGACAGAGCCCGCCTTGGAGGTCGGCAGGTTCGCCGCGTCCCCGAGGGCGAAGACGTCGTCGCGACCCTCCGCCAGGAAGGTGCGCTTGTCCACGCGGACGTGATCGAGCTCGTCGCCCAGGCCCGAGCGGCCGACGAAGGCGGCGCCACGGTTGACCGGGATCGTCACCAGCAGGTCGAAGGGCACGACACGTTCGTCGTAGCTGACCAGACACTGCTCGTCGAGATCGACCTGCTCGAGCATGAAGTCGGGCTCGAGCTCGATCCCGCGGTCAGCGAACATCCCGCCGAGCTCCTTGGCCGCGAGCGGCTTGGTGAACGCCCCGTCCAGCGGGGTCACGTAGGTCACCTCGGTCGTCTCCCGCAGACCCCTCTCGTGCAGCCAGGCCTCCACGAGGAAGGCGAACTCCAGCGGCGCGACGGGGCACTTGATCGGCAGATCGATCAGGTTGACGACCAACTGTCCGCCGTCGAAGCGCTGCATGGCATCGCGCAGGGCCACGGCGTCGTCGAGGGTGTAGAAGCTGTGGACCCCACGCTCACGAGCGTTCGGATCGGCCAAACCAGGGGTCTCCGAGGGCGTGGGGTGCGTTCCGGTGGCGATGATCAGCTGGTCGTAGGCCAGCTCCGTGCCGTCGGTCAGGTGGACGCGGTTGGCGTCGGCATCGACCCGGTCGATCTCCGCGGTGACCTGCGTGACGCCGCGCGTGATCAGTCGCCTGCGCGGCTTGACGATCTGCTCGGGCCGGTACCAGCCGAAGGGGATGAACAGGTAGCCGGGCTGGTAGTGGTGCTCCTCGCTCTGATCGACGATGGTGATGTCCCATTCGTCCTCAGCCAGCAGTGGGCGGAGCTTGTTCACGGCCATCGTGCCAGCGGTGCCGGCGCCGAGGACCAGCAGGCGTCGCATGCGGGTGCTCCTTGGGGGTCGGTGACCAGGGACGGTCACGTGGTGTGGGGGTCGTCGTCCTGCGACGACGGGGCTGCGGGCGGCACCAGGTGCGACAGCAGCGCCGCCGTTCGGGGCAGCGTCTCGAGCACCAGCGCTCTCGCGTCGGCATCGAGATCGAACAGGTCGGGGTCATCGCTACCGGGGGGTGCGATGCCTCCCGCCAGCACCATGGCGACCAGGGAGGCTCCCTGGCGCACCAAGCTGTGAGCACACAGGAACCCGAACCGGCCCGGCCCCAGCCGTGGGGCGAGATGCGGTTCCTGGGCGAAACCGCGCCACTCGGTGGCGCAGGCCGCACCGAAATCGGGATCCTGACTCCGCGCGATGATCGCGGGTGCCGGGTTGATGATCGGGGTCAGCGGCTGTCCAGCCAGGTCGGTCACGACCATCGACACCCCGATCGCAGGCGCGACCACCTCCAGAACGGCGACGGCCAGCTCCGGTGACAGCGGGCTGTCTGCGGGCTCGGCCGGTACCGCGACCGCTGCGGCGAGAGGACGGCTCGGCGCGTGGGGCGGCTGCGAGGGCTCGAAGCTCGGGGCGCGCGGCGACCCATGACGGGCCTCGGCGTCGATGCCGACATCACCGGGCTGCAGCAGGGCGTCGATGCCATCCGCGGGGAACCGCCACTGCCGCCCGACACGCACCGCCGGCAGCCGACCATCCCCCGCCATGCGGTAGATCGTCGACGCGTCCACGCCCAACAGGCCCTGCACCTGCTGGGTCGTGAGCAGTCCGTCCGCCATCTGCTGCCTCTTCCTGCCGCTCATGCATGTCCTGCAGTGCATGCTGACTGTGCAGTGTGCTGCAGGATGCATGCGCTGCGGCACAGGCAATAGGGGACCTAGGCCACGCCCGGCGAGCGAGCGGCCCTAGGGCACGCGCGTCCAGTGCCGAGCCAGGGCCGAACGCAGACGCGTCCGTCCCAGTGGCCTCCGTATCGGAGGACACCGCCTGAGAAGCGGATCAGACCTCGATGCCGAGGTGATCGGCGAGCACCGCCCGCAAGCTGGGCTCACCGACCTCTTCCAACTCGTAGCGCGCCCGGCGTGCGGGGTGCCCG
>JAWLFE010000060.1:5103-16979 GCA_041685735.1 Nitriliruptoraceae bacterium | reverse complement strand
GGCTCGCTGACAACGTCACGGTGGCGCTCGGCCCGAGCGCGACCCTGCTCGCGCTCGTGGGCATCCTGACGGTGGTCCTGCGCGACCATCGCAGCCTGGTCGCGGAGATCACCTCCCGTGACGCCCAGCTGAGCTCGATCCTCGATGAGCTACCGGTCGGGGTGATGCTGCGCGACGCGGACGGCCGCCTGGTGCGCCTCAATCCAGGAGCCGATCGGTACGTGGCGCGGATGGGGGTGGACGTCGATGCCGTCCGGGACGGTCCCGCCAGCCTGCTGGCCCACGTCCGCGTGGTGGACGAGGATGGGCAGCCCTACGCACCGTCGACCCTGCCCGTCGTCAACGCGGTCCGCCACGCCCGCAACGAGGAATCCACGCTGGGCTACGAGCTACCGAACGGTGAGACCGCCTGGTACAGCGTCCGGGCCGCCCCCGTGCCACTGCCCGATGGGACCCGTGGGACCGTTGTGACGCTCGACGACGTCACCGAGCAACATGCGGCGCGGCACCGGCTCGCGCTGGCCGAACGTTCGTTGCGCTCGACCTTCGACCACGCCCCCATCGGCATCGCGGTGCTCGATCCGGACGGCGAGCTGTTGCAGGTCAACCGGGCGCTCTGCCGCTTGCTGGGGGCCACCGAGCATGAACTCCTGACCATGAGCCTGGAGGGCGCGGCACATCCGGACGAGCGCGCGGAGAGCCGCCGCTTGTGGAGCGATTGGCTCGCGGGTGAACACCAGTCGCACATGGTCGACCGTCGCTTCCGCCATGCCTCCGGACGGTGGGTTCCGACGCAGATGTCGGTCGCGGTGGTCCGGGACGACGACGGCACACCGGTCCGGTTGATCGCCCAGGTCGTCGACCTGACCGAACGGCGCGCACTGGAAGCCGAGTTGCGCGAGGCGGCCATCCAGGATCCGTTGACCGGGCTGCCCAACCGTCGCGCGCTGGCCGAGCGACTGCTCGAGGCGCAGCACCGCCAGGCCCGGGGCGGTGGCGATGTCGGATTCCTGTTCATCGACCTGGACGACTTCAAGCGGGTCAACGACATCCACGGCCACGACGTGGGTGACCAGGTCCTGATCGAGACCGGTCGTCGCCTGCTGGCGGCCGCCCGGGACACCGACACGGTCTGCCGGCTCGGCGGGGATGAGTTCGTCGTGCTGTGCGCGCCGATCGACGGACGTCGGGGACTGCAGGAGCTCACCGACCGGCTCACGACCATGGAGCCGCCAGCGGTGAGCGTCACCGGTCACCAGGTCGGGGTGCGTCCGAGCATCGGAGCGGTCCTGCTCGGGCGGGACGAGGACCTGGACGGTGGGTTGCGGCGGGCGGACGCCGCGATGTACCGGGCCAAGCGCCAGAACGGCGACCGCTCGACCTTCCGGTCTACGGTGCCAGGCGGCGAGCCCGGTGGAACACCTCGTCGAGCATCGGTTCCGTCAGCCGGCCGGTGAAGGTGTTCTGCTGGCTGACGTGGTAGCTGCCGAGCAGCGTGCGGCCGTCCGGCAGTGTGGCCTGTCCGCCGTGCCCGAACCGTGGCTTGCGGCCATCCCAACCTCGGTGTCGGAGCACCGCGTCCCAGGCGAAGCCGCCGAGTGCCACGGCGACCCGCCAGGGCACGAGGTCGAACTCCGCAGCGAGGTAGGGGGCGCAGGCGTCGCGTTCCCCGGTGGTGGGACGGTTCGTCGGTGGGGCGCAGCGCACCGGCGCGGTGATCCACGCGTCGGTCAGTTCCAACCCGTCGTCCCGTGATGTCGAGGTTGGCTGGCTCGCGAACCCGGTCCGGTACAGCGATCCGAACAGCCAGTCGCCCGACCGATCGCCGGTGAACATGCGCCCCGTCCGGTTCGCGCCATGGGCTGCGGGGGCCAGTCCGACCACCATGACCGCTGCCTCGGGGTCCCCGAACGCCGGGACCGGGCGTCCCCAGTAGGGCTCGTCGGCGTAGGCGGCGCGCTTGTCCCGAGCGACCTGTTCGCGCCAGGTCACCAGGCGGGGGCAGCGCCGGCACTGGATGACGTCGGCGGTCACGGCGTCGAGGTCCGGGTAGGTCATGGACTTGGTGCTCCTGGGTGGCGATGGACCGAGCCGTCCCAGCAGGCTGCCTGTCCATCTGGTCGGGCGTGGTGTGCGAACCTCTACGACGACCACCGGCGGAGGTGGCCGCGAGACGAGGGACAGCATGGCGACGTGGCAGATCTGGTTGGTCGGGCTCGGGACGATCTGGGTGATGATGGCCCTGACCTGGGTGGTCAGTGTCGTCCGCAAGGATGCCAGTGTCGTCGACCGGGTCTGGGGCCTGGCGTTCGTCGTCGGTGCCTGGACCTACGCCATCGTGGCGGACACGTGGCTGGCGCGCACCTGGTTGGTGCTGGTCCTGGTCACGATCTGGGGGCTGCGGCTGTCGATCTACATCACGTGGCGCAACTGGGGCGACGGCGAGGACAAGCGCTACCAGGCGATGCGACGGCGTAACCCGGACCGCTTCGCCGCCCGCAGCCTCGTCACGATCTTCCTGCTCCAGGGCGTGCTGGCGTGGTTCATCTCGCTGCCCCTGCTGGCCGCGACCGTGTACGACCTGCCGGCCGGCCTGATCTGGCTGGACTACCTCGGCATCGCCGTGTGGATCGTCGGGTTCGTCTTCGAGGCGGGCGGCGACTGGCAGCTGTCCCGTTTCCTGGCCGATCCGGACAACCGCGGCAAGGTCATGGACCGTGGCCTGTGGCGCTACACCCGTCATCCGAACTACTTCGGGGACACCACCGTGTGGTGGGCGTTCTTCGTCATCGCGCTGTCGACCGGTGCCTGGTGGACGTTCGTCGGCTCCCTGGCGATGACGCTGTTCATCGTCAAGGTGTCCGGGGTGGCGCTGACCGACAGGAACATGGGCAAGGGCTCGTCCAAGCGCGAGGGCTACGACGAGTACGTCCGGCGCACCAACGCGTTCGTGCCCTGGTTCCCGAAGGACTGATCGGCTGCGGTGGCGGCCTACAGGCCGTTGCGATGGACCTTGTCGGGGGTGATCCGCAGGATGGCCCGCTCCGACTCGACCTCGTTCGGGTAGGGCTTGCCGAGGTAGCGGTGCGAGCATGCGTCGATGTGCTCGCGTGCCGCCGGCCCGGTCACGACGTCGGCGACCCGGCCGCGGACCTCGGCGTAGCGGTAGGCGTTGTCGATGTCCCAGATGGTCACCGTCACCCGAGGGTCCTGCTCGGTGTTGCGGAACTTGGTCCGGTGGACCTCGGTGTTGATGAGCAGATGATCCTCGTCCGCGTCCACCCACATGATGTGGGTCTGTGGCTGGCCGTCGGCGAACAGCGTCGTGAACGCGGCGAAGTTCCGCCCGGTCGCCAGGGTCCTGATGTCGTCGTCGAGGGGCACGAGCTTGCCTATCGGTCGGAGCGGCGCGTGGTTCGCGTCGGTCCGTGGAACGCTACTGCCTTGCGGCCGGACGGGCCTGCACGGCATGGATGCGGTCGCCGGGTTCGGTACGGTCGCAGCGCGTGTCCGGGCTCGGACCGCGAGACAAGGACGGTGACGTGAGCGCGACCGATGCGGTGCAGGATGATGTCGCTGACGGCTTCGTCCTGGACCGCGGGACCTGGGACACGCTCGTCGAGCACGCCTGGTCCGACTTCCCCTACGAGGTCTGCGGAATGCTCGGGGTCCGGCCCGACGGGTCGATCGCGCACTTCCCGATCGACAACGCCGAACGGTCCATGACCTACTACGTGATGGATGCCAAGCAGCTGTTGCGGGCCATGCGTCACATCGAGGACGAGGGCTATGGCCTCGCGATCTACCACTCGCACACCCATACGCAGGCCTACCCGTCCGCCACCGACATCCGGCTCGCCGCCTACCCGGATGCGACCTACCTCATCGTCACGCTGCAGGACCGCGATCATCCGGATGTCCGCGCCTACTCCATCGTCGACGGCGAGGTGACCGAGAAGCCGGTTATCGTGCGCGATGAACAGGCGGCCTGACCATGGTCATGATCGGTCCCGCCGCCCGCGTTGCGCTCAAGTACGCCCCGATCGCGCTGGAAGCTGCCCGACAGCTGGACAAGCAGCTGCGACCGCACGTGCTGGCCTACAGCTTGGCCTCCTCGGTCGACGGCTACATCGGCCGCTGGACCACCGACAAGGCGACACACTGGATCGTCTTCCCGTCCATCGACGGCGAACCGCTGCGGTCCTTCCCGCCGCTGTCGGTGACCGAGCTGGCGTTGGCGGACCGTGAGCTCGATCGCACCGCGCTTCGTCACCACCGCGACCTCCCGGAGGCCAAGGTCCGGCAGACCGCCGACCGGGTCGTGAAGGCACCGGGGCAGGTCGCCGGCAAGCTGCGCCGAGGTGGTCCGGACCACCGCTGACCGCGTGCGCGCCAACCACTCAGGTGGAGCGTGCGCTTGGTGGATCGGACTGCACATCCCGCGCACGTACGGGCGGTCGGCTCCGCGTCGGTCGGGCGGGGCACCCAGACTCCCCGCTCTATCGATAAGGGGGACGAGATCGATGAGGGGGCCGAGTTTGATGCGTTCATTGCCCGATGTCCTGCACACCGCCCGCGTCAAGGGCTCAGGTCGCGCGGTCTCCGACCGCCGCCAGGCTGGGGGCGTTCCGGCCCGCCGCACGGTGAGCCTGCTCGCCGCGACGGCGATGGCGGTGCTCGTGGCCGGTCCGGCTGGAGCCAACGGCGGGAGCGACTGGCCGACGTCCGGCGGCGTCGGGATGCGCAACCACCAGCCAGCGGCGACCGGCCCCGCGAGCGACCCGGGCCTCGCCTGGCGCAGCGTGTCGGATGATCTCGACGGCTGGTCGGTGGACGGCCGGACCCGCGGGACCGGCGGCGAGTTCGGCGACCTGATCCTGTCGTCCAACGGCGATCTGATCGCCACCACGAGCCGGGTGATCGACGAGGGTGGCGAGGACGTCCGCGAGGGCGCCGTCATGGCGCTGGACGCCGCGACGGGAGCGCTGCAGTGGGCGACATCCGGGCTCGACGACAGTTGCCGTCCTTCCGTCGCCGACTCCGGCGAGATCTGGGCCGTGCAGACGCTCGACGACGACACCCGGCAGGCAGGCGACGACCCGGGCGCGTCACAGGCGATCGTGGCGCTGAACCCCGACACGGGGGCACTCGTGCCAGGCAAGCGGTACACCGCAGGGGACGGCGTCCCCCTGAACCCGCCGGGCGGGAGGGGCTGTGGAGACTACGGCCTGCAATTGGCAGCCGACGGTGCGGTGCTCACCTACGACACCACCGCTTTCGACCCGACGGTGCGGGCGATCAACGCGGACGGGACCTCGCGCTGGGTCGAGGTGTTCGATCGCGGATGCGGTATACAGCCGTGGTTCTGGACCCCCGAGGCTGGTGACCGCGTCTTCGCCGCCAGCCGGGTGCGCAACGAGAGCTGTCCGTACACGCAGAACACCCTGCTCGCCCTCGACCTCGCCACGGGTGCCGTGGTGGACACGCTGGCCCTCCCCGGGACCGATTTCGGTTCGCGGCTCGCGCAGGCCGTGCACCCCGACGGTGACCTGTTCGTCTCCGTCCCCCGCCAGGCCGGGAGTGGGATCGACCAGGCGTACCTGTTCCGAGTCGACACCGATCCGCTGGCGATCGACTGGGAGCTCGACATCGATACGGCGCTGCGCGCGACCGATCCGGAGTGTGCCGCGCTGGTGTGCGCGGAGATCCGCGATCTGACGGTCGCCGGTGACCGGCTCGTGGCGCGTGAGGGCAACCGGGTGATCTCGATGGACGCGACCGACGGCAGTCTGGAGTGGCGGGATACGACCGGCGCGACCGGTCCCCTGGTGGTCGACGGTACGGGCAACGCCTACACCGGCCGACTGAGCGGGACGACCGGCCCGCGCATGGCCGTGCTGTCCCCGAGCGGTGAGGAGATCGCCGTGCTCGACGGCTCCGGTGGACTCACCGGCATCGAGGCGCTCGGCCCCATCGACGCGGACGGCACGATGTTCGGTCGGGACAGCACGCCTGGCTGGTTCGCACTCACCGGTGGTGCTGGCCCCCTGGCGCAGTGCGTCGGTGCGGTGGCTCCCGATGCCGGCTTCGAGGATGTCGTGCCCAATAGCACCCACGATGCCAACATCGACTGCGTCGTCTTCTACGAACTGGCGCAGGGGACGGGCGCAGCGACCTACGAGCCGTCACGCTCGGTGTCGCGCGAGCAGATGGCGTCCTTCATCGCACGCCTGATCGATGCGTCCGATCGTGACCTGCCGGCGGGCGGCAGCACGTTCACCGATGTCTCCGGGGTCCATGCCGACAACGTCGAGCGGTTGGCCGCGGCCGGCATCGTGCAGGGCCGTGAGCCCGGTATCTACGACCCGACCAGTCCGGTGCGCCGCGATCAGATGGCGTCGTTCCTCGTCCGTGCGTTCGAGTTCCTGGTGGACCGGGAGGTCGACCCGGCCGAGGTGGCCTTCACCGATATCGCGGGCAACGTCCACGAGGTCAACATCCGCAAGGTCGCGGGCCTGGGGTTCACCCAGGGTCTGACGGCGACGAGCTACGCGCCGGACAACCCGGTGCGTCGCGATCAGATGGCATCGTTCCTCGCCCGCACGTTGGAGACCCTCGTGCTGGACGAGGGTCGTATACCGGCCCGCAGTTGATGGGGCTGCGCTCAGACGGACACACGAGCCGGGGGATCAGGATGACACGCAGCGGCGGATGGACCGGGAACATGATCGGGCGAGGCGCGAACACGACCGTCAGGCGGGTCAGCCTGCTCCTGGTCCTGGCCGTGGCGCTCAGCGGCTGTCTGCGGTCTGAGACCGCGGTGACCGTCGAGGAGGACGGGTCGGGTGAGTTCGTCGTCGCGATCCTCCTCAGCCCGGAAGCGGTCGAGGTGTTCGCCGAGGGCGGGGAGGTCGACTACTCGGACTTCGATGCCTCGTTCCCGGAACCGTGGGAACTGAGCGACGTCGTCGACGGGGACGACACCGGTCGGCAGGCGCGGATCACGTTCTCCTCCATCGAGGAGTTCAATGCGTTGGCCGCGCAGGCCGTGGTCGTCCCAGCCGGTGAGCCGGCCGAGGGCGATCAGTTCCTCTCCTACGGCTTGAGCCAGCAGGGCTCGGTCTTCGCCTTCGATGCGGAGCACCCCGAAGGTGCTGCGGACACCGAGTTCGAGGACGACCTCGACATCGAGATCACGACGGCGGTCGTCCTGGAACTACCGGGGGTGGTCACCGAACACAACGCGGACGAGGTCGACGGTGGTGTCCTGACCTGGCGCTGGGACCAGGCCGAGTCGCGGACGCTCCGGGCCCGGTCCCAGACGGAACTGATCGCCGGGTTCGTCGACGTTGCCGGCACGACCCATGCGGAGGCGATCGCGTGGGTCGCCGAGCAGGGCATCACCGGCGGGTTCGGGGATGGCACGTTCCGGCCGGGCGCTGACGTGACGCGTGGGCAGATGGCGGCGTTCCTGGCGCGGAGCCTGGATCTACCGGCTGGGACCGCGACGTTCGATGATGTCGTCGGCACGACCCATGAGGCGGCGATCGCGGCGGTCGCCGAGGCGGGGATCACGACCGGGTTCCCGGACGGCACGTTCCGGCCCGGTGATGCGGTGACGCGTGGGCAGATGGCGGCGTTCCTCACGCGGGGTCTGGATCTTCCGCCCGGGTCGGCGACCTTCGGTGACGTCACGGGCACGACCCATGAGGCGGCGATCGCGGCGGTCGCCGAGGCGGGGATCACGACCGGGTTCCCGGACGGCACGTTCCGCCCGGGGCGGCCGGTCAACCGGGGCCAGATGGCCGCGTTCCTGTTCCGCGCCCTCGGTGGCGAGGAGGGGGCCGGCTAGACCGATGCCGGGTCCGTGGGATGTCTACGCGCTGAGCGCCGCGTCGAGTTCGGGCCGTCCGGAGATCCCGAGCTTGACGTAGACGGTGCCCAGGTGGTTCTCCACGGTCCGGATGGACACCGACAGGTGGTCGGCGATCTGCTGGTTGCGGTGGCCGGCTGCGGCGAGCGCAGCGATCTGCCGTTCCCGTGTGGTCAACCTGGGCGGGCGATCGATGCCCCGGAGCGTCCAGGCGGGTTCGCTGCACTGATCCAGAGCGAGACGTCGGAGGCGGACCGTCCGACGGACGTCGCCGGCCCGCTCCGCGGCTGCGGCGGCGTGTGCGTACACCTCGGCGGCGTGTAAGCCCGCGCCGTAGCCGGCCAGGCGATCAGCAACCTGCTCGAGCGCACCGGCGTCACCCGCGAGCACGGCACGGGCGTGCTGCACCAGGTCCGCCAGGAACCGCCCACCCCGGACGCCGCGGGCAGAGGCTTCGAGGTCGTCCATGACGGCCCTCGCGCCCTCGACACCGGCGAACCGGACCGCGTCGTGGGCTGCGAACAGCCCCCAGGTGCGGTAGCCGGCTTCGTTCGCGGCACGGGCCCCGTCCCGGGCCGACCCGATCGCGGCCGGGAGGTCGCCGGTGATGGCGTGCTGCCAGGCCCTCACCCTGGCGAGGTTCACCGCCACCCGGGGACTGGCGGCATCCGGTCGGTTGGTCAGCTCCTCGAGCAGGCTGGTGGTGTCATCGAGGTCGCCCAACAGGACGGTCGCGAGCGCCTGGTCGGCCATCGTCAACCCACCGTGACCGAGTGGATCCTCGCGACGGGTCATCGCCACCGCATCGGACGCGACGTCGCGGGCGGTCCGCAGGTTGCCGGCGAGCAGTTCGGCGTGTCCCCGCATCGATGCCCACAGGCCGCTGACCGCGCCGCCACGGCGCAGGTGGTCGTGGTGCTCGCGTCGGCACCGCTGGAGGGCGAGGGTGATGCGGCCGCTGTAGAGCTGGGCGTAGATCCGGCTGTCCTCGAGTTGGACCTCGCTGAACGGCAGCAGGGCTGGATGCACGAGCGACCGGACGAGCTGGAGGCCGAGATCGGCCTGCTCTTCCGCCGCTTCCAGGTCGCCCAGGAGCATCTCGGCGATGGAGGTGGCCACCAGCGTCGTGATGCGCGCCGAGTCCGGGGTGTCGTCGGTCAGGTCGCCCGCGAGTGCGGCGGCGTCCGCCGTCCGACCGATCAGCAGGAGCACCAGGGCATGGGCAGCTCGTACCTCGCTGGCCAACGCCGGTTCGACCCGCGTGGTGTCCACGCCCGTGAGTGCCGCCGCCGCGAGGTCGGCCCGCCCCTGGGCGATGAGGTGGATCTGGCTGCGAAGCAGCGCGATCTGGGCCTGCTGGTGGACGGTGGTCCCGGTCAGCCCCTCCAGGCGGCGGAGGGCATCGGCCGGAGCGCCTTGCACCGACGCGGCTTCGGCGCGGATGAGCTCGGCATCGATCCCATCGAGATCGGCCAACAGACCGTCGACCAGCGCGAACTCGCCGACCACCATCGCGGTGCGAGCGGCCTGGAGGCGTGCGGTCGCTGCGACCTTGCCGCCGAGTTCGTGCTGCCAGGCGGCCAGACGGATCTCGAGGCCACGATCGCGCTCTGGATCGGTGGCGACCGCGTCGAGGATGCGGTGCAGATGCCGCCGTCGACGATCGTCCGGTATCCCGTCCAGCACCGTCTCCGCATGGAGCGGGTGATCCAGCCACACCCCCCAGGTGTCCGTGCGGATGATGCCCGCGCGGGCCAGCGTTTCAACGATCCCGCGATCGACGGCGACACGCCGGAGCACGTCGGGGCGCATCGGCTGGCCGAGGGCCAGGATCTCGGTCGCGTGACGGGCTCGGGGCGGCAACGACGCCAGCCGGGCGTGGACGGCGGTGAGCAGCGACGGTGTGACCGGCAGGGCGACACGTGCCCGGAACGTCCCATCCGGATCCGGGTGCAGGGCGCCGGTGTCGAGCGCCGCCCGGATGGTCTCCTGGATCTGCAGCGGGTTCCCGCCGGTGCGTCCATGGAGTTCGTCGGCCGTCATGCCGCCGATCCGACCTCCGGCGATCCCGGCCGCCAGGGCGGCGGTGTGTTGCGGCGCGAGCGGCGGAACCTGCAGCCGGTGCGCGGCGTGCCGGTCGGCCCATGTGCCGATGGCCGCTGCCCGGTGATGGTCGCTGCGCACCGCGGACAGCACGGTCAGACGGCCTTGCGCGATGGCGTCGCCGATCAGGTCGAGGGACGCGGCATCGAGGTCGTGGACGTCGTCGATGGCAGCGATCACCGGCCCCCGCGCTGCGACACGATGGGCGAGGGCGGTGGCGAGGAGTTCCGGGATCGGGCCCCTGGCACCATCCGGCAGCAGGTCCAGCATGGCGGTGTAGGCAAGGGTGGAGGTGGCCGAGGTCCGCACCTCGACCGGCCGGAGACCGCGTGCGCTCAACCTGGCGATCGAGGCGCGCAGGACCGCGGACTTGCCGATCCCGGCAGGTCCCTCGAGGAGCACCGGGGTGCACGCGGCTCGGACGAGCAGGTCCTCGATGGTGGTGAGCAGACGCTCACGACCGATGAGCGTGTCTCCAGTGTCCATGTCGCGCACACTACGACGACGGGTCCTGACGATGTGTCGCCCTTCGCGATGCTGCAGACCGGACATGCACTGAGCGGTCATGCAGGGCGCTGAGCGAACGCTCCATCTGAGTGGTCGCGGCGCGCTCCGCGCTGGATCGGTCAGCGCAGGGCGCGACGGAGGTTCTCGGCGAGGTCGCCGTGGGGCGCGACCTCGAGAGCAGGGACCTGGAGCCAGGCACCCAAGCCGCGCAGTTCGCTCGCCAACTCGCGCGCCACCACGACCGCGTCGGTGCCCGGCTCAGCGAACACCCCCTGCACCAGCAGCCGGCCCGTGTGCCGGTCGGCCTTCAGGTCGACCCGCGCCACCAGTTCCTCGCCGAGCAGGAACGGCAGGACGTAGTAGCCGTGGACCCGCTCGGCCGCCGGGACGTAGATCTCGATCCGGTAGCGGAAGCCGAACAGCCGCTCGGTACGGTCCCGGTTCCACACCAGCGGGTCGAACGGGGACAGCAGGCTCCGCGCCGGGAAGGTCCGGGAGCGGGTCACCTCGGGGTCGAGGTAGACCGGCTCGCCACCCCACCCGTCGACACGGACCTCCTCGACATCGCCGCGTTCGACGAGGTGCTGCAGGGCCGGCCGGGCGGCGCGGGTGCGCAGGCGGTGGTGGTCGGCCAGGTCGGCGGCGGTGCCGATGCCGTGGGCGCGGACGGCTCGGTGCAGCAGCTGTCGGACGGCGACGTCCTCGGGTGGGGCATCCTGGTCGAGGACCCCTGCCGGGAGCACACGTCCCGCCAGGTCGTACACGGTGACGAACTGCGGGGTGCGCTCGTGGATGGCGAGGTCGCCACGCGCCGCGAGGTGATCGAGTGCGATCTTCCCGCGCGGGTTACCCCACCACGGTCCGGTGCGCCGGCCCGGATCCGCGAGGTCCTGGATGCTGGTGGGCCCGTTACCCGCCACCTCCTCGAGGACAGCATCGAGGTAGCCGGGGTCATCGGCGAGGAGCTGACGGAGCCCGCGAGGCACCCTGGTCTTCGCACGTCGGTGGTCGAGCAACGGCCACACGTCCACGGACGTCACCGACGCCACGTGGATCCAGCCCTCGAACGCCTCGCGTGACCGCCACAGCCACGCATCCCGGCGCTGGCGGTCATGGGGACCGAGCCGCGACCAGAAGGGCAGCTCGTGGGCCCGGGCCAGCACGTTGACACTGTCCAGCTGCACGATGTCGACGGTGTCCAGGACCCGGCGAAGGTGACGCACGTCACGCCGCGTGCCAGGTGATGGACGTGAACGCGCGAACCCCATCGCCGTCAGGGCGATGCGGCGGGCCTGTCGGCGGGTCAACGTCCGCATGTCGCCAACGGTAGTGCCCGGTCGGTGGGCGACGGGGAGGACCCGGGTTGGTGGGCGACGGGATCGACCCGGGTTGG
>JAWLFE010000060.1:0-5003 GCA_041685735.1 Nitriliruptoraceae bacterium | reverse complement strand
GGTCGCCGGTGGCGCGGAGCGGAGCGAGCACGCACGGCGCGATCTGGTCGCCGGTGGCGCGGGGGCCTAGCGGGTGCTGGTCGAGGACATCGCGCAGGCCGTCGGCAACACGCCGCTGGTGGGTCTGCCGCGCCTGTCCCCGCCCGGCTACCGGATCTACCTCAAGCTCGAGGGTGAGAACCCGACCGGGTCGGTGAAGGACCGCGTCGCGAAGTACCTGATCGAGCAGGCGGAGACCTACGGCCACCTCACACCCGGCCAGCGCATCCTCGAACCGACGTCCGGGAACACGGGGATCGGCCTGGCGGCGCTGTGCCGGGTCAAGGGCTATCCGCTGACGTGCGTGATGCCGGAGAACACCTCGGAGGAACGCCGGCAGCTGCTGACGATGTTCGGGGCAGAGCTGGTCTTCTCACCCGCCACCGAGGGGTCCAACGGCTCCGTGCGCGTCGCCCGCGAGATGGCGGCCGCCGACCCGTCGGTGTACATGCCGTTCCAGTACGGCAACCCGGCCAACGCGCTGGCCCACTACGAGACCACCGCGCCGGAGATCATCGCCGACCTGCCGGATGTGGCGGCGTTCGTTGCGGGTCTCGGCACCGGAGGGACCGTGACCGGCGCCGGCAAACGCCTGAAGCAGTGGAACCCGGAGGTCAAGGTCTACGCCGCTGAACCCGAGTACGGCGACCTCGTCTACGGCCTACGCAACCTCGATGAGGGCTACGTCCCCGAGGTGCTCGACCTCGACGTCCTGGACTCGCGCATCAAGGTCAACTCGCTGAAGGCGCTGGAGATGACGCGTCGCCTGGCTGACGAGGAGGGGATCTTCGCCGGGGTCTCCACCGGCGCCTCGCTGGTGGTGGCGATCCGCGTGTGCAAGCGGCTACCGGGGGGATCCAGCGTCGTGGCGTTGTCGCCCGACGGTGGCTGGAAGTACCTGTCCACGGGTGCTTACGCGCCCGGCGATGTCAAGGAGATCGCCTCGTCGATCTCCGGCACCCTCTGGGCGTGAGCGACTACGGTCCGAGGGGGAGTCCGGTCGAGGGTCGGGTGCCGGGTCGAGTGCAGGTCCGAGTGCAGCTTCGGATGGTGGGGGCACGGCGATGGGTACGGGTGCAGCGGATGGCAGTCCCCCAGATGGGCGGTCCGCGGGTATCGATGCCTACGTGCCCCGAGTCTTCGCGACGTGGCTCCGCGAGGATCCGACCACGCGGTGGAAGGGGGTCGACGCGACGCTCGTGTTCGTCGACGTCTCCGGCTTCACGGCGCTGTCGGAGCGGCTGGCCCGTGCCGGCAACATCGGTGCCGAGGAACTGACCGACACGATCTCTACGTGCTTCGCCGCCCTGCTCGGCGTGGCCTACGCGGGCGGCGGGAGCCTGCTGAAGTTCGGTGGCGACGCGTTGTTGCTGCTGTTCTCCGGTGAGGACCACGTCGAGCGGGGTGCCCGTTCCGCGGTGGGTATGCGTACCACGCTCCGCGAGCTCGGCAAGATCCAGACCTCCGCCGGTTCGGTGACCCTCAGGATGTCGATCGGTGTCCACAGTGGCGATCTCCACGCGTTCGTCGTCGGTGGATCGCACCGCGAGTTCATGATCACGGGACCGGCTGCCACCCAGACGGTGACGATGGAGGGCGCGGCGGAAGCCGGACAGATCATCGTGAGTCCGGCCACCGCGGCGCGGCTGGACCCGGGGGTGATCGGCGAACCCTGCGGACCCGGCTTCCTGCTGGCCGCCGCCCCGACGATCGATGACCCGGGCTACACGCTCGTCGGCAAGGGCAACGATGCGCTCCTGCTCCAGGCGATCCCGGTCGCATTGCGCGAGCACCTCAGCTCCTCGCGGCGGGATGCGGAGCACCGGCGCGTCACGATCGCCTTCCTGAAGTTCAACGGCATGGACGAGCGCATCCGCGACGACGGCCCGGCCGCCACGGCCGAGGCTCTGGACACGATGATCCGCATCGCGCAGGAAGGCGCCGACCGTCACGGGATCACCTTCCTCGGCACCGATGTCGATGCGGGTGGCGGCAAGGTACTGCTGATCGCCGGCGCCCCGGTGTCCGGCGGCAACGACGAGGAGCGGATGCTGCTCGCGTTGCGCGACATCGTCGAACAGCCGTCACCGATCCGGTTCCAGATCGGGGTCCACGCCGGTCACGTCTTCGCGGGGGATATCGGTCCACCCTACCGACGTTCCTACACGGTCATGGGTGACGCGGTGAACCTCGCCGCCCGGGTGATGAGCCGCTCCAGCGCCGGGGAGATCCTCGCAACCGACGAGGTTCTCAACGCGGCCAACACCACCTTCGAGACCACTCTGCTCGAACCGTTCATGGTGAAGGGCAAGAGCGACCCGGTCATCGCCTCGACCGTCGGACCGGTGGTTGGGGTGCGGGCGAAGACCGGGGCGCACGGATTACCGTTCGTCGGCCGGCAGGCGGAACTTGCGATCTGCGACGACGTCCTCGCCCGCGCGGCTGCCGGGACGGGACGCCTGCTCGAGGTCGTGGGCGATGCCGGGATCGGCAAGTCTCGACTCATCGCGGAGTTCCGAGCCCGGGCCACCGGCCACGCCATCCATCAGCTCGTGTGCGAACTCCACCGGGCATCGGTCCCGTACGGCTCGACACGCAAGCTCCTGCGTACGGTGCTCGGCATCCCCACCGACATGGCTTCTGAGGAGGTGGCGGAGCAGGTGCTCGCGGTGCTTCGTCGTGACCTGCCGCACCTGCTCGACTGGGCGCCACTCCTCGCGATCGCGTTCGGGACGCAGCTCCCTGCGACGCCGGCGACGGTGAACCTCGACGAGCAGTTCCTGCGGCCACGGCTCAACGAGGTGGTCATCGACTTCCTGCGTTGGGCATGGGCCGGTCCGACGCTCGTCACCGTGGAGGACGCGCAGTGGATGGATGAGGCGTCCGCCGACGTCCTGCGCGCCGTCGTCGAGCAGGTGGACCGCCAGCCATGGGTGCTGTGTCTCTCCCGCCGTGAACAGGATGAGATGGCACCCGAGGGGGCTCCGGCCACCACCATGCTGCTGGAGCCACTGAACGCGACGGACACCACGACACTGGCGATGGCCGCGACGCAAGCCGCGCCGCTTCCGACGCACGAGATGGATCAGCTCGTCGAGCGCAGTGGGGGCAACCCGCTGTTCCTGCAGGAGCTCGTGACGGCGGCTCGGGACGTCGGTGGCGTGGAGTCGTTGCCCGGTTCGATCGAGTCGCTCGTCACCGCACGTATCGATCGCCTTCCCTCGGACCGTCGCAGCGTCCTGCGGGAGATCTCGGTGCTCGGCTACAGCTTCCCGCGGGATCTTGCCGCCGCTGTCCTGACCTCCGGTGACGTGGCCGACCTCGCTGGCCTGCGGGACTTCCTCGTCGACGAGGGGGATCTGGTCCGGTTCCAGCATGCACTCGTGCGTGATGCCGCCTACAGCGGGATGCGTTACCGGTTGCGCCGTGACCTGCATGCCAAGGCGGGGGATGTCATCGCCGCCTCCGCGGGTGAGGAGCCGTACCGGCAGGCGCCGCTGTTGTCCTTCCACTTCTTCCACGCCAGGCGCCACGAGGAGGCCTGGCGGTACTCGCTCGCCGCCGCCGATGCGGCACGGTCCGTGTACGCGAATGCGGAGGCAGGCGCGTTCCTGGAACGCGCACTGGAGTCGGCACGCGGCATCTCCACGCTCGCGCCGGCCGAGATCGCTGCGGTCCACGAGCGGCTCGGCGACGTCCGTGACCACATGGGGGCCTACCCCGACGCTGCTGCGGCCTACCGGGCGGCACGTCGGCTGCTGCCGGCCGACCCGGTCGCCGAGGGTCGCCTGATGCTCAAGCAAGCACAGCAACACGGCTGGCTCAGCAAGTACTCCCAGGCGCTGCGGTGGATCCGACGTGCACTGAAGCGCATCGAGGACGTGGGTGGCCCCGAGGCCGCGCACCAGCGGGCACGGTTGGCCGTCTGGTACGCGCAGTTCTGCGAGGAGGAGGGCCGCCACCGTCTCGCGTTGCGCTGGTGTGACCGTGCCATCGCCGAGGCGGAGGCGACCGATGCGCGGGACGTGCTGGCACACGCCTATCGGATCCTCGACCGGGCCTACGCGAACCTGGGACGGTTCGATGAGGCGACGCATTCGGCGAACGCACTGGTGATCTACGAGGAATTGGGGGACCTCCGTGGCCAGGCTGCGGTCACCAACAACATGGCGGGGCTCGCGTACCACCTCGGTGACTGGGCGACGGCGCGCGACCACCTCCAGCGGTCGCTGGAGGTCTGCGAACGGATCGGCGATCAGGATGGGGTGGCGGCAGCCACCTACAACCTCGGGCATCTGCTGTGCGACCAGGGGCGCCTGTCCGAGGCCGAGGAGTTGCTCGGTGCCTCGTTGCGCCTGGGGCAGGCGGCCGGCCACCGGGCGAGTGCCGCCATGGCCCAGCGCGATCTCGCGCGGGTCGCTGCGCGGTCCGGCCGTCACGAGAAGGCCATGGAGCTCCTCAAGGCGGCTCACGAGGCGTTCCAGGATGTCGGCGCTGAGGTGGACGACATCGACACCCTCGCGGTGCTCGCCGAGGGCCACCTGCTCCAGGGGCAGCCAACAGAGTCTCTCGCGGTGGTCGAGGACGCCGTGGCGCGCAGTGAGTCACTCGGCGGGATCTCGGCCCAGGCACCGCTGCTCAACCGCATACGCGGCTATGCCCTGCTCCGCTCCGGCGCGGTCGCCGACGCACGTGGCGCGTTCGATGAGAGCCTGGCTGCGGGTCGGGCACGCGACATGGACTACGAGGTCGCGCTCACCCTGCGCGGAATCATCGAAGCGGCGTCACAGGAAGATGGTGGTGGGGAGCCGTCCGAGGTCGACGACTGGCACGCCGAGAGCAGCAGGATCCTCGACCGCCTCGGGGTGGTGCACGTCCCGGACGTGCCGCCGGCGTCGAGCGCACGAAGGAGCCGGTCACCGTCGCTGCCGTGACCGGCTCTTCCTTGGGACGTGGGGAGGGTC
>JAWLFE010000175.1:0-4140 GCA_041685735.1 Nitriliruptoraceae bacterium | reverse complement strand
GATGGTGAGTGACGTGAACGATCTGGACCTGGACCTCGATACGACCTGGATGCAGGAGGTGCTGCTCGAACTGCTGCGGATCCCGAGCCCCTCCGGACGGACCGATGTGGTCATGCAGCACGTCGGTGAGCGACTGCAGGAGATCGGTCTGGACTTCCAGCTCACCCGTCGGGGCGCGATGATCGGCTCCATCCCGGGGTCCCGGCACGAGGACAACAGGGGCCTGAACCGGGCCGTGGTGGTGCACACCGACACGATCGGCTGCATGGTCCGGGGCCTGAAGCCCAACGGCCGCCTGGAGTTGGTCTCGATCGGCACGCACTCCGCCCGCTTCTCCGAGGGCACGCGGGTCACGATCTTCACCGACGACATCGACCGCGCCTACACCGGCACGGTGCTGCCGACCAAGGCCTCCGGGCACGCGTTCGGGGACGAGATCGACGAGCACCCGATCGGTTGGGACCACGTCGAGGTCCGCGTCGACGAGAAGGTCCACACGGCAGACGACCTGCGCGACCTCGGCATCCAGGTGGGCGACTTCGTCGCCCAGGTCGCCTACCCGGTGATCACCCGGTCCGGGTTCGTCACGTCGCGCCACCTCGATGACAAGGCGGGGGTCGCGGCCGCGCTGACCGCGTTCAAGGCGCTGATCGACTCCGGTCGGGACCTGGAGGTCGGGGCGCAGCTGATGATCACGATCACCGAGGAGGTCGGCACCGGCGCCTCCAGCGGGGTCCCGAAGGACGTCGCGGAGCTGCTCTCGATCGATGCCGCCGTCGTGGCACCGGGGCAGTACACCACCGAGACCGGCGTGACGATCGCGATGCAGGACATGCACGGACCCTTCGATTACCACCTCACCCGGCGGCTGTGTGGCCTGGCTGAGGAGTACGGCATCGAGTCCCATCGCGACATCTTCCGGTACTACCGATCGGATGTCGCCGCAGCGCTCGAAGGGGGCGCGGAGACACGCGCGGCGCTGGTCGGGTTCGGGGTCGATGCCACGCACGGCTACGAGCGCACCCACCTCGATTCCATCGTGGCGACCGCCCGGCTGATCTCGTTGTACCTGCAGACCCCGCTGACCTTCCGGTCCTGGGACGCCAGGCCATCCGGACCGCTCGCGTCCTTCCCGTCGACCGCCGTGCAGCCCGTTCGCCGGGAACCCGAGTGGGATCCGGAGGACGACGAGCTCGTGGAGAAGGACCGCTTCCCCGAACTCGAGGCGGAGCAACCCGAGTACCGACCGAGCAACACCGACGACTGAAGACCGCCCCGACAGCCCGGGAGGAGAGACGACATGCGCATCGCCCTGATGATCGAAGGCCAGGAGGGTGTGACCTGGGACGAATGGGTCGCGCTGGCACGCACGTGCGAGGACCGGGGGTTCGACGCCCTGTTCCGCTCGGACCACTACAACGGTCTGATGGGTGATGAGACCCGTGACGCCACCGACGCGTGGACGCTGATCGCCGGCCTGGGGGCGGTGACCTCGACGATACGGCTCGGCACGCTGGTGTCGCCGGTGACCTTCCGCCATCCGTCCGTCCTGGCCAAGATGGTGGCGACCGCGGACCAGATCTCCGGTGGGCGTGTGGAGCTCGGCATCGGTGCCGGATGGAACGACCGGGAACACGAGGCGTATGGCCTGCCGTTCCCGGAGCTGCGCACGCGGTTCGAGCTGCTCGAGGAGCAGACCGAGATCATCCACCGACAGTGGACCGAGGAGGTCGTCACCTTCGAGGGTCAGCACTACCACCTGGACGCGGTCCGGGCCCTGCCGCGACCCGCGCAGGACCACCCGCCGCTGATCCTCGGCGGGCGCGCGGGACCCCGCGCGGCCGCCCTGGCCGCCCGGTTCGCTGATGAGTACAACTCGGTCGGGGTCGGGCCGGCGGAGCTGCCGGAACGGCTCACCCGCCTGGATGTCGCCTGCGAGGAAGCGGACCGGGACCCCACGGATCTGCGGCGCTCGGTCATGACCGGGTGCATCATGGGGTCGTCGACCGACGAGCTCCACGCCCGGACGGCTGCGGTCATGGAGCGGATGGGGGAGGACGGTGACCCGGCGGCGTTCCTGTCCGATCGGTCGGCCCGATGGATCGTCGGGACACCCGACCAGGTGCGGGACCGTCTCGGTCGGCTGGGCGAGCTGGGCATCGATCGCGTCATGCTCCAGCACCTGGTGCACACGGACCTGGACATGGTCGCGCTCATCGCCGATGAGTTGATCGCCGACGACGTCGCCGCCCGTGGCCCGTCGACTACCTGAGCGGTGCGTGGCGAGCGCCCCGGGACCCACCGGAGGCACGACCACGATGCCGGCGGTGATCGCGACCTGTTGGCCGCGAAGGCGGCGCTCCGCGACGAGGTCTGGTCGCGCCTTGAGGCCGAGGGGGTGCGGCGGTTCCCCGGCCCACGGCATCGGATCAGCAACTTCGTCGGTGCCGAGCGTGCCGCGGACCGGCTGCGCGCCACCTCGGTGTGGGCGGGCGCCACGACCGTGAAGGCCAACCCGGACAGCCCCCAGTGGCCCGTCCGGCAACGGGCCTTGGAGGACGGCAAGGTGGTCTACATGGCTGTCCCGCGGCTGGCTGCACGCGACCCGTTCTTCCTGCTGGACCCCGACCACCTGGCCGACACCCCGCGTCGCGCCTCCTCGATCAAGGGAGCGACGGCCTCGGCCCGGACCGTGGCGCTGGAGGAACTCGAGCCCGTCGACCTGGTGGTCACCGGCTGCGTCGCCGCCGGGCGTGACGGCGCCAGGCTCGGCAAGGGTGGGGGGTTCAGTGATCTGGAGTTCGCGATCGCTTCGCGCGCCGGTCTGATCGGTCAGGACACGCTGATCGCGACCACCGTGCACGACCTGCAGGTGCTCGGTCCCGGGGTGATCCCGGTCACGGACCACGATGTCCGCCTGGACCTGATCATCACGCCCGATGCGGTCATCGAGGTGCAGGGTTCCCGGTCGCGGAGCCCGGGGCGCATCCTCTGGGAGGACCTCACGCCCGCCAAGATCGCGGCCATCCCGGTGCTCGCGGAGCTCCGAAACACCGCCGAGTAGGCTCGCGCGCCGCTCTGTTGTCGACCACCTGACGAGGTGGTCCCCACCCACGCCCCGTAGGAGCTCGCACATGGCCGTCCAGGTCGGCGATATCGCCCCCGATTTCGAACTGAAGGACCAGACCGGACAACCGGTCAAGCTGTCCGACTACCGCGGCAAGAAGAACGTGGTCCTCGTCTTCTACCCCCTGTCGTTCACCGGGGTGTGCGAAGGCGAGATGTGTTCGATCCGCGATCAGATCGAGGTGTTCCGCAACGACGACGTCGAGACGCTCGCGATCTCCGTGGATTCGCCACCGACCCACCGGCAGTGGGCGCACGAGCAGGGCTTCGACTTCCCGCTGCTCAGCGACTTCTGGCCCCACGGGGAGGTGGCATCCGCGTACGGCGTGTTCGACGACACCCTCGGCCTGGCGGTGCGCGGCACGTTCATCATCGACCGGGACGGAACGGTCGTCTACACCGACCGCAACGCGATCCCCGAAGCCCGGGATCAGGAAGCGTGGAAGGCCGCGCTGCTCGAAGTCGGCGCCGCCGCCGCGTAGGGACGGCCGTCGGGGACGACCGCTGCGATGATCTGCGGGTCGGTGCCCTCGACGGGGCAGCTGATCCGCAGTGACGCGCGGATGCGCTGGCCACCATCTGGTCGGACGACGGTCCCCAACGCGTGTAGCCGCGGCCCGTCGAAACGCATGAGCGGACCGGCGACCTCCACGCGGCCCGAAGGGTCGTCGGCGCGGATCTCTACCCAGCGGTCCCGGTCCTTGTCGTAGCCCCGGTAGAGCACCAACGCCTCGAGCTCACCGGTCGGGTCCCCGACGGTGATCTCGACCGTCTGGACGGTGTGTGGGGTGGTGGTCGATCGGCTGCGACGCGCGGTCACCTCCACCGGCTGGCCGTCCGCGGTCTCACCGTGTGCGCGGAGCAGGGTCTCGGTCGCGTTGTCCGGCAGGCTCTCACGGAAGGCGCCCTGCGACAGCGAACACCGGTCCACCTGCAGGCCGATGACCTCGTCGGCGATCGTCACCGAGCCCTCGGATGGCGCGGCATTGGCGCAGCCGAGGGCGGCTGGGAGCA
>JAWLFE010000174.1:0-4172 GCA_041685735.1 Nitriliruptoraceae bacterium | reverse complement strand
GATCGCCAGCGACCGCCCCCGGATCCGGCCCATGCAGGACCTGCGTCACACGCACGCGACCCTGCTGATCGGCGAAGGCGGGGTCAACGTCAAGGTCGTCCAGGAACGGCTCGGCCACCACGACATCGCCGTGGTCGGAGCTCGTCTGCAACGGTTGGGTAGCCATGCTCGAGTGTCCCGCGCAGGTGCGACATGCCGACCCAACGACCGAGGCGCACCCGCTCCCGTCACGCCAGCCAGCTCGACATTGCTAGAGACCGCGAACCGGCCTACCGACGCAGCGCGAGGTCAGCGACGACCGCGGCGTGGTCACCGCCAACGTCGAGGGACTCGTGGTAGAGGTGCTCGCAGGCCAACGGTGCGACCTCTGCGGAGACGAACAGCCGATCCATCCGGTCGAGCCCGAACGCTCGACCAGCCTCGAAACCTGCAGCGATGCGTCGAGGCTGGCGGTGCGGTCGGCGGATGAAGGTCGTGGCCATCGGCCCGTGCGGACGTAGATCCGCCAGCAGCCTGGCGCGGTGAGGATCGGCGTCCACTAGCGCTCGGTACACATCCACGAGCCCGTGGGCTGCTCCTCGGTGCAGGAAGCCGTGCTCGGCGGGCTGGCGGGTGTCAGGCTCGAGTTCGGCGCTCTGGGCGGGCGGGTCGTACCAGCTGTTGGTGTCGATGCCGACCACCAGCGGGCGCGGCAGGGAGGGTAGGTAGGTCGCCATGTGCCGGTAGGCGGCCTCTTTGACGGGGCGGGTGTTGCCGGCGGCGTTCGGGGTACCCCAGCTGACTGCTGTGAGTGGGCCCGTCGGATGGTCGATCCGGGCCACCAGGCCGCGCTCCGGTAGAGGCAGGTCGTCGATGACCCATGCGTCTGTGATCGGCCAACTAGAAGCGATCATCGCTCCGTGAGGCCGTTTGTGTCCGGATGTCGTCAGCTCAAGGCCTACGGCGCAGTCGTAGCGATCCTGCCAGTGCTGCCGGTAGCTATGCCCAGACTTCGGCGACACCGCGAGGAGCAGCAACAGATCGGCGTCCAGGCGGTCCGGCAATGGCAGCTTGCGCATCCCGCCACGACATACATCCCAGAACCCCACTCTGAACTGCATGCCACCCCCCTGCGGCGCCAACACTGCGGCCGTCACCGTAGGTCAGTCATGTGCACCGGCGTCGACTTGCCGTTCGGTGCCTACGCTGCTGGACGGCGAGGGGGTGCTGATGCGGATCGCGACGTGGAACCTGGAGCGGCCGAGTTTGCGCTCCTGGAAGCGCCTTCCTCGGCAGCGCGCCCGGATGGCGGAGGCCGCCGCCGACATCTGGATACTCACCGAGACACGGGCGTCCATCGAACCGGGCGACGGCTTTCACGGGCTTCACACTCCCCCACACCCCCTGCGACGACCCGATGAGGACGAGCGGTGGGTCAGCATCTGGTCACGCTGGCCGCTGCACCCGACCGACCTACCGGCGGACCCTCGAGGTGCCGTCTCGGCGATCGTCCAGTCACCGGACGGCCCGCTGGTGATCTACGGGACGGTGCTGCCCTGGGCCAATGAGAAGGGCGACGACGGCACCGCCCGTATGTGGCAGGTCCACTATGAGCAGATTGAACGGCAGGGCGCCGAATGGCAGACCCTCCGCCAGCGCTACCCCGAGCTGCCCCTGGTGGTCGCCGGGGATTTCAACCAGGACCGTGACGGGTCCGGCTGGTACGGGACACACCACGGACGGCAGCTCCTGACCGATGCGCTCGAGCACGCCGACCTGGCCTGCGTCACCGCCGAGAATGTCGTCGCCACGGGCAAGTTGGACGAAGCACACCTCGTCGACCACATCGCCATCTCTCGCCGATGGGCCGACGAGGCGGACGTGCACCTGCACTGCTGGGAACGCACGGACACCGACGGCACCCGCCTCAGCGACCACCCCACCGTTGCCATCGACCTAGGGACCGGAGACTCAGGTTCGGCATGAGAGGCGTCAACAGGAGCTCTGCGACTCGAGCCATGACGAACACCGTAATGCCTCGCCACAGAGCGGCACGCACGCAGGCGCCACCTGGCTCCTGCTGGGACTGCTTGCCAGCCTCGCCCACAGCGGCTAACAGGCTCGCCTTCACCTCGACCCAGGTGATGACCGGTGGGTGGCCGAGCGTCCCGATGGAAGCTAAGGCTGCACGATCATCGCGCAACGTGACGGTTGTTCCCGGGAGCTCCTGAAGGCTCGAAGCTCAGCTGCCGATGGGTCGAACGACTAGCAGCGACGGGGAATGGGGCTTCGTGTGGGTGGTCGACAGGGGCAGCGGCGGGAGCGGCGCCGTGCGGGGAAGCACGCACGGCAGCTGGTTCGCGACGAGTGGCGGGACGAGCGACGCCGCTTCCGCCGGCTGCTGATTCAGGGTGTCGGCGGGATGCTGGCCGCTGTCGGTGGCATCGTCGCGCTGTCAGCCTGGTGGGGCGTGGACCGCTTCTTTGTCGGCCTGTCGGTCGGGATAGGCATCACTGCCGTGCCGCTACTGGTGATGCAGCTGAAGATCTCCACCGGGATCGCGGCACGTGAGCTCGGTGCCGATGCAGAGCGTTGGACGGCCGAGGAACTCGGCAAGCTCGACCCGAGACTGTGGAAAGTGTTCCACGATGTTCCGGTCCGGTGGGGCAACGTCGACCATGTCGCTGTGGGTCCCGGACGGGTCTACGCGATCGAGACCAAGTGGACCACTGCGA
Organism: Nitriliruptoraceae bacterium; assembly: GCA_041685735.1. GTDB lineage: Bacteria > Actinomycetota > Nitriliruptoria > Nitriliruptorales > Nitriliruptoraceae > CSSed11-175R1. The sequence continues at coordinate 1,458 of JAWLFE010000174.1, read as the reverse complement.
AGGGTCGCTTCCGCGAGGGGGCCGCCCAACAGGCAGCGAAGCAGGCGGCACGGCTCGCGGACGAGTTGTCATCACGGGGGGTGGATCGGCAGGTCGTTCCGCTGCTGGTGATCTGGGGCAACGGGGTCGCCGAGGCGCTCGAGCACAAGCCCGAACTCGACAAGCAGTCGCAGACCCGAATCGTGGCCGGCGCGACCGCGACGGACTGGCTGGAGCGGATGAGCAAAGCCGCGGACCGGTTCACCGTGGACTGGCCGGCGACCCGCGCGGTGCGGAGCCTTGTCGAGGAGGCTGAGGAGCAGTCCGCCGCACCCAGGTGACCTCCTGAACATCGATGCAGAGGCGCCGAGCCCCCACGACATCCGCGGGCCGACGGGCAGGCATGTCGGTGCTTGGATCGAGGTCGCCACACAGCGAGCGAGCAGCCAGCCGGGGGATGCGATCCACAGCGGGCGTTCAAGGCTCAGGCCGTCTTCTCCGATGGGGAGGCAAGATCGACTGCTACGGGGGCGCCGGTGGAGGATCCGTTCGAGGTGCTGGGCGTTCCACCCGATGCGTCGGACGAACGCATCCGACGTCGTTACCGGGAACTCGTGGCTCGCCATCATCCTGATCGGATAGCAGCCGGAACGCCGGAGCAGCGGCAGGCTGCGCATCACCGCATGGCCAGCATCACGGCGGCATTCAGGATGCTCAACGATCCAGATGAGCTGGGACGCTTCCGTCGGTTGGAGCGTGCAAGGCGACGAGGGAGCCGCTCAGCGGAGCCAGGCCGTGACGGGGTGCACTTCCGGGCGAAGGACCCTTCGACCGGCGGCGGGATCGAACCTGCCCCGGGCGATCCTGACTTCGACTACCGCGCCCGTGCTCCGAGCGAGTTCACGGTGACCAACGGTCCCTTCGAGCCGGGCGTCTGGTCCGCACGGTCTGCCCCGCCACGGCGACGGAGGGGGGCAAGCTGAGGAGCCCGACAGGCTGAGCGGCTGAGACACTCACGCATCTTCTGCTTGCCCTATCCGATCCACCGGTCGCAGCTGCCACCCCTGGTCTGCATCGGCAGCCGTGAGCTCGACCGTGTGGTGAGTCCCGGTGGCGCCGGCGTCCTCGCCGAACCAGCCGCGCAGCACCTCGGGGAGGACGTTGGTGTCGGAGCCGGGTCGGGTGAGCACGTTGCAGGCGACCTTGACGAACCTCGCCGTGTGCGGCTGCCCGTCGATCAGCACGTCGACCTCGCCGTGTGGGAGCGGGGGGTTGTGCTCGCGACGCAGGAACAGGATCGGGCGGCCGCTGGTGTTCTGGGCGACCTTCAGCTGTGCCACGACCGGACCGCCACGGCGGTCGGCGCCTCCCTGTTGCCGTGCCTGGAGGTCGTCGAGGTAGCGCACCAGCCGCCAGTCGACGATCTCCGCCACGAGCTCCTCGACCGCCGGACGCACCGCCGCGGCGACGTCGAGCTTG
>JAWLFE010000059.1:0-17276 GCA_041685735.1 Nitriliruptoraceae bacterium | reverse complement strand
GGCCGTGCCGACGTTGATGACCAGATCGACCGGGTCGCGGGACAGCCGGGCCGCCAACGCCGTGGCCGCCTGCACCTTGCCGACCCCGAGCTCCAGGACGGGAACGTGAGCCGCCAGTGCGGCGGCCTCCTCGGCCAGGGCAGCCACGAACAGCACGTTCATCGGTGCGACCCCGTCATGGACGGAGCATCGCGGGGTGCAGGCGTTGTGCGCTGCCGCGCCGGTAGCGACGTGCCGGTCGGCCGCCCTCGGGACCCGGCGGCGCGAGCCCTCCCGCCTCGACGACGAAACCGCGGGTGGAGACCACCTTGCGGCGGAAGTTGCCGGCGTCCAGGCGGACGCCCCAGACCGCCTCGTAGACCGCCCGCAGCTCCCCGAGGGTGAAGGGTTCCTCGACGAACGCCGTCGCCAGGGCGGTGTACTCGAGCTTCGAGCGGGCCCGCTCGATCGCATCCGGGATGATCCGGTCGTGGTCGTACGCCAGCACGGGACCGTGGCTGGTTCCGAGATCATCGACGGCCCAGAACCGCACGCGGTCGTGGTCGACCGGGTCGTCGCGCGTCGGGGTCAGTGCCAGGTAGGCCACGGAGACGACCCGTCCGATCGCATGGCGGGCCGGATCGCCGTAGGTCCGCAGCTGTTCGAGGTGGGCATCAGGAGCGTTGATGCCAGCGAGCTCATGCAGCGCCCGGTGCGCGGTGTCGTCGAGCGTCTCCTCGTCCTGAACCCGGCGGCCCGGCAGCGCCCACTGGCCGGCGAGATCCGGCGCGTCCGGCTCGACCAGCAGGAGGAGCAGCCGCCCCTCGCGGATCGTGAGCATCGCCACATCGACGGCGACCGCGCAGGTCGACACCGGCGACGTCGTCGACGCGCGGGTCATGGTGGTCCTCTCCGGTCGCACCGGTTCGGTGGTCATCCGACGGTCAGGCCGTCACCTGGACGCCAGCGGCTCGCAGTTCCTCGAGCGCCTGTTCCCCATCGTCCGGCTGGAGGTTGACGAAACGTGTCGTGGCCACCGGGACGACCACCTCGAGGTCGTGGTCGAGGGCGTCGAGCGCGGTCGCCTTGACGCACACATCGCCCGCCAGTCCCGTCACCACGGTGCGGCGCGTCCCGGCGTCCGACAGGATCCGTCCGAGCTCGGTCGCGGACTCGTCGCCACTGACGGGGTCGCGGACGGAGAACCCGGAGTAACCATCGCCGCCGTCGACCCCCTTCTTCACGATCGGGGCGTCGATGACGTCGAGGTCCGGATGCAGCTCGGCGCCCCAGGTGTCCTTCACACAGTGCACCGGCCAGTCTCCGCCGTCCTTCTCGAAGTGCGGGGTCACCGGCGGATGCCAGTCCTGGGTGTAGACGACGGTGGCGCCGGCCTGGCGGGCAGCCGCGATGTGCTCGTTGATCAGCGGGACGACCTGTTCGCCGCCGTCGACGTACAGCCCGCCTTCCGGGTCGGCGAAGTCGTTCTGGACGTCGACGATCAGCAGCGCGTCGTCGCTGCGGTACTCGGGAACTCGATGGTCGGTGCTCATGCTCGCTCCTCGGTCGCTTCGGATGGTGGTGCATGCCCTCTATGAGAGGTGGGTCGACAGGTGGGTCGGTATGGCCGGACCGTCGGCCGTCAGGGACCGCCCGGACGCGGGGAGTTCTGCGACGGCGGCGCGGTGGTGGGCCTGGATCGCGTCCATGTCCGCGCGAGCGACGACCTCGCCATCGATGATCAACGGGACCTGGAGCGGCCGTGATCCCGGTGGCGGCGGCGCTTCCCAGGGGTGGACGATCTCGGCGGTCGCGACGCCGTCCCCGAGCTCGCGGGACACCGCCTTGCGGCCGCCCACCGTGGCCTTGTCGCCGCCCGCCTTCGCGACGGGTCGGAGCTCGCCGTCCGGCTCCTCAGCTCGGGCGACCAGCTTGTAGACCAGTCCGGCGGCCGGAGCACCCGATCCCGTGACGACCGCGGTCCCGACGCCGTACCCGTCGATGGGAGCGTCCGCGAGGGCGGCGATGGCGTGTTCATCGAGGTCGCCGGACACCACGATCCGGGTCTCGGTCAGGCCAGCGGCGTCGAGCTCACGCCGCGCCGCGACGGCGTGGGCGGCCAGGTCACCCGAGTCGATCCGGATCGCGCCGAGGTCGGGGCCGCCCGCGCTGATCGCGTGCTTCACACCCTCCGCGACGTCGTATGTGTCGACCAGCAGGGTGGTCCCCGTGCCGAGCGCGGCGACCTGTGCCTCGAAGGCTCGCGGTTCGTCGTCGTACAGCAGGGTGAAGGCGTGCGCGGAGGTGCCGAGGGTCGGTACGCCGTAGATGTCGCCCGCTGTCAGGTTGCTGGTCCCGTCGAAGCCGACCAGCACAGCTGCCCGAGCTGCCGCCACGGCGGCATCTTCCTGGGTGCGGCGGCCGCCGAACTCCAGCAGAGAGCGCCCGTTCGCGGCCTGCACCATCCGGGAGGAAGCACCCGCGACGGCACTGTCGTGGTTCAGGACCGACAGGCTCAGGGTCTCCAGCAGGACCGCTTCGGCGAACGAACCGGTCACGGTCAGCACCGGCGCATCGGGGAAGAACACCTCCCCCTCCCGGTAGCCATGGACGTCACCGCTGAACCGGTAGGCGGCGAGCCAGTCCAACGTCGCTGCGGAGACGACATCGGCAGCATCGAGGTAGCGCAGATCGTCGTCGTCGAAGCGGAAGCGCTCGATCGCCGTGAGCAGGCGTTGCGTGCCAGCGACCACGCCGTACCCGCGGCCCTCCGGAAGGCTCCGGGCGAAGACCTCGAACACGCAGCGACGGTTGCCGCCGCCGTCCTGCAAGGCCGCGTCGAGCATCGTCAGCTCGTACCGATCGGTGAGCAGGGCGGTGGAGCGCATCCCGCGCCTCCTGTGTTGTTCGAGTCACTTTGACTGTAACCACTGGGGACCGTTCGCGCGAATGCCGCCGCATCGGGTGGGCGCGGTGAGCCGTACGCTGGGTGGCGTCGTTCCGCCGACGCGTCCGGCGGTCGAGAGGATGGGATCGAGGTGCCTGAGCAACCCGCTGCGGCGCAGCCCGCCCGACCAGGGATGCGCGCACTGACCCGAGGGCTCGCCAAGCGGTGCCCGAACTGCGGGACCGGTGGCCTCTTCACCGGCTACTTCACGATCCGGGAGCGCTGCCCAGCCTGCGGCCTCACCTTCGAGCGCGAGGAGGGGTACTGGCTCGGTGCGATGATCGTGGCCATCGGGGTCACCGAGGCGTTGTTCGGGATCTGGTTCGTCGGGGGGATGCTCATCACCTGGCCGGACGTGCCGTGGACCGCGCTGCTGATCGGCGGGCTCGTGCTCAACCTCGTGGTACCCATCGTCGGCTACCCGTGGTCGAAGACGGTGTGGATGGGGCTGCACATGGCGTTCGTGCCCCCCGAGGCTGCCGAGGAGGCGGCCGCGATCGCCGCCATCGAGGCGGACCGCCGCAACGCGGCCATCGCCGCCCGGGACGCGCGGCGCGCACAGGCCGACGACGATGCAGGGGACGAGTCCGGGGACGATGCCACGGGTGACGCCAGCGACGATGACGGCGACGGGGGCGGGAACACCCCGGGGTCACCGACGCATTAGCCTCGGCCCGTCCCGCACCGTTCCATCGCTCTGCCAGGAGGCCCGTGTGGCTCTGTCCCCCGACGAGGTCCGTCACGTCGCCAGGCTCGCCCGCCTCGCGGTCACCGACGAGGAGGTCGAGGCGTTGTCGCCGCAGCTGTCCGACATCCTCGGCTACGCCGAGCAGGTCGGCGAGGTCGCGGCCGACGATGTCCCACCGACCACGCACCCATTCGCCCTGACCAACGTCACGCGGCCCGACGTCCGTCGTCCGTCGTCCGCCCGTGAGGACATCCTGGCGGCCGCACCGGCCGTCGAGCAGGACCGGTTCAGCGTGCCCCGGATCGTCGCGGAGGAAGGGTGATGGTGACGGACCTGGTCACACGGACCGCGACCCAGCTCGCATCGGCCCTGGCAGCGGGGGAGGTGTCCGCGCGTGAGGTCGTCGATGCGCACCTCGATCGCATCGCGGCGACGGACGGCGTGATCGCCGAAGGTGATACCTGGGCCGCCAAGGACGCCGGCTCGTTGGGCCCCGACAAGGTCCACGCGTTCCTGCAGGTGACCGCGTCCGCAGCCCGCGAGCACGCCGATGACATCGACCGACGCCGCGCCGCGGGGGAGGAACTCGGCCCCCTGGCCGGGGTCCCGCTGGCCCTCAAGGACGTGCTGACGATGCGGGGTGCGCCGACGACCTGCGGGTCGAAGATGCTGGAGGGCTGGGTCCCGCCCTACGACGCGACCGTGACCGAGCTGCTCCGGGCCGCCGACGTGGTCGTGCTCGGCAAGACCAACATGGACGAGTTCGCGATGGGCTCGTCGACGGAGAACTCCGCGTACGGCGACACCCGCAACCCGTGGGACCTCGATCGGGTTCCGGGTGGCTCCTCGGGCGGGTCGGCCTCCGCGGTCGCTGCGCTGCAGGCGCCGTTGTCCATCGGCACGGATACCGGCGGTTCGATCCGTCAGCCGGCCGCGCTCACCGGGCTGGTCGGCGTCAAGCCGACCTACGGCACCGTGTCCCGCTACGGGCTGGTGGCCTTCGCCTCGTCGCTCGACCAGGCTGGGCCGTTCGCCCGGAGTGTCGAGGACGCCGCACAGCTCCAGTCGATCATCCAACAGCACGACCCGCGTGACTCCACGTCGGTGCCGCAGGCGGCACCCGACGTGCTCGCCACCCTGCGCGACGGCCTCGACGGCCTGCGGATCGGGGTCATCACCGAACTGCAGGGTGAGGGCTACGAGCCCGGCGTCGCGCGCGTCTACCAGGAGGCGTTGGAGCGCGTCGAACGCATGGGGGCGGAGATCGTCGAGGTCTCCCTGCCGCACGCCGCCTACGGGCTGCCGGCCTACTACCTCATCGCCCCGTCCGAATGTTCGTCGAACCTCGCGCGCTTCGACGGGGTCCGCTACGGGCTGCGGGTCGACGCGCCGACCGCCGAGGAGATGAACGCGGCCACCCGCGCCCGGGGGTTCGGTCCGGAGGTCAAGCGCCGCATCATGATCGGCACGCACGCCCTGTCGTCCGGCTACTACGACGCCTACTACCTGCAGGCGAGCAAGGTCCGGACCCTCATCGCCCGCGACTTCGAGGCGGCGTTCGCCTCGGCGGACGTGCTCGTCAGCCCCACCTCGCCGGCCGTGGCGTTCGGTCTCGGGACCAAGACGGCGGATCCGATCGCGATGTACCTCAACGATGTCGCGACCGTGCCGGCGTCGCTCGCCGGGATCCCGGCGCTGTCCCTGCCGGCCGGCCTCGCCGAGGCGCCGGATGCGCCGGGGACGGCACTGCCGGTCGGGCTGCAGATGATGGCACCCCTGCTCCGCGACGACGTGATGTACCGCGCGGCCTGGGCCTTCGAGCAGGATCTCGGCTTCGACCCGACACCGGCCGGTCCCCGGGCCCTGGCCGCAGGCCCTTGGGGAGCGACGGCAGGCAACGACGGCGAGGTGGCACGATGACGGCCGTGGAGTTCCGAGACGGGTGGGAGCTGGTCGTGGGCCTGGAGGTTCACGTCGAACTTGCGACCAACACCAAGATGTGGTGTGGCTGCTCGACCACGTTCGGCGGTGACCCGAACACCAACGTCTGCCCGGTCTGCACCGGCCAGCCGGGGGCGCTCCCGGTCGTCAACGAGCAGGCGGTGCGGGACGCGGCGCTGCTTGGCATGGCGCTCAACGGTCAGGTCGAGGAGCACTGTTGGTTCCACCGCAAGAACTACTTCTACCCGGACATGGCCAAGAACTACCAGATCAGCCAGTACGACGTCCCGCTGATCCACGACGGCTACCTGGACGTCGAGGTGGAGCTCGAGGACGGGACGCTCGACACGCGACGGATCGGGATCGAACGGCTGCACATGGAGGAGGACACCGGCAAGTCGCTGCACGTCGGCGACACCGGCCGCCTGCACGGCGCCGACCGATCGCTGATCGACTACAACCGCTGCGGTATCCCCCTGCTGGAGGTCGTGTCCCACCCCGACATCCGGGACGCGGAGACCGCGCAGGGCTATCTACGCGAACTGCAGGCGATCGTCCGCGCGACCGGGGTGTCGGACGCCCGGATGGACCAGGGCTCGATCCGCTGCGACGCCAACGTGTCGGTCCGCCGCATCGGCGATGAGCTCGGGACCCGGACGGAGATCAAGAACCTCAACTCGGTCCGTTCGCTCGGACGGGCGATCGTCTACGAGGCCGACCGCCAGATCGCGGTGTTGGAGGACGGCGGCTCGATCCGGATGGAGACCCGCCACTGGGACGAAACGAAGGGCGTGACCGAGACCCTGCGGGTCAAGGAGTCGGTCACCGACTACCGCTACTTCCCGGACCCCGACCTGGTCGGGGTCGTCTCCCCGCCCGCGTGGGTCGAGGAGATCCGGGCGCTGCTGCCGGAGCTGCCCGCGGCCATCCGCGCCCGCCTGGCTGACGCCGGGGTGCCGATGGCGCAGGCCATCACGCTGGTCAGCGGGGAGCTCATGCCGTGGTTCGACGAGGCCGTCGCCGCCGGGGCGGATGCCCAGGCGGTCGCCAACTGGCTGACCGGTGACGTCGCGGGACAGCTGTCCACGGAAGGGCTGACGCTCGAGGACAGCGGGCTGACCGGCACCCACCTCGCGGAGTTGATCGCGTTGGTGGACGACGGGACGCTGTCGACCAAACTGGCCAAGGAGGTCCTGGCCGGCGTGCTCGAGGAGCGTGGCGCCAGGGGGCCGGCAGCCGTCGCCGAGGCCCGCGGGCTGCAGCAGGTCTCCGACGAGGGTGAGTTGCGGGCGATCGTCGAACAGGTCGTCGCCACCAACGAGGCCACCGTCGAGGACATCCGCGCGGGCAACACCAAGGCGATCGGCGCGCTGGTCGGGCAGGTCATGAAGGCGACCAAGGGCCAGGCCGACCCACGCAAGACCAACGAACTGCTGCACGAGGTGATCGGTTCCTGACGATCCGTCCAGCGGGGATTCAGCGACGAGGACCGTCGCGATGGCACAGGGAAGGGGCAGGCACGGATGTCCGCCCCGTCCCTGTGCGTCATCGGTCGCTACAGGTCGTTGACGACCTCCCCGCCGATGTAGCCGGCCTCACCTGCACGAGCGATGAACGTGGCCATCTGGCCGCGGGTCACCGCGTCTCCCGGCCGGAACGTGCCGTCCGGGAACCCGCCGACGATGCCGCCGTCGAGCAGCAACGCGATCGCGTCCGCGTGGACGTCATCGGATGACACGTCGTCGACCTCGCCGTTGTAGGCCGGGAACTCGAGCCCTGACGCCCGACCGATGAACGTCGCGGTCTGGCCGCGGGTCACCGGATCGTTCGGTCGGAAGCTGCCGTCGGAGAACCCGCTGACGATGCCTTCGTCGACGAGTTTCGCGATCGCTCCGGCGTGCACGTTGCTCGGGTCGACGTCATCGAAGGCGTCACCCGGGGAGGAGGTTTCCCCCGGGAACGCCGCCTTGGCGATGAAGGTCGCCATCTGGGCCCGGGTCACGGGGTCGCCCGGTCGGAACGTGCCGTCGCTGAACCCACCCGCGATCTGCGCGAGGCTCACCGAACAGATCGCTCCGGCGTGCGTCTGATCGGGGGAGACGTCGGCGTATCGCGCCAGGCAGGAAGCCAGGTCGATGCCCTCCTCCAGCAGGGCGATCGCGATGCCGTTCCCGCCCCGAGCGACGTACAGCTCGCCGTCCGGTGTGAAGGCGAAATAGCCGACCCGACCGCCGATGTTCAGCTCCCGGAGCGTGCCGCGAGCGCGACCGTTGGTGTCGACCGATCCGACGAACTCCTGGCCGAAGGTCTCGTAGTAGACGTTGCCGGCACGGTCGGCGACGAGCATGTCTGTGGTGCTGAAGCCGCCGGCGCCTGTCGGACGGAACTCCCACGTGTAGTCACCCGTCCGCCAGTCCAGCCCGAAGATGACGTCCGGGCTGCGGTACCACGACACCAGCTTGTCGCCGGCCAGCACCATCCGTGGGCTGATGGCGGCACGGAGGCGTGTGCCGTCGCTGTTGGCGACGATGTCGTGTGACCAGCTCGGTGTGAGGGTCGTGCCGTTGTCGAGGTAGCGGTACAGGTAACCGTCGTTGTCGTCGTCGCCGGCCGCGAGTGTGGAGACGATGACGCCACCGGCGGGGTCGGCGTGGACACTGTTGAGGTCCTGGCCGGGCACGACGACGCTGGTCACGCTCTGGCCGGTCGCGCTGTCCAGCCGGTGGAGGACCAGTTCACTCGGGGCATCCGCGGGCGTGCGCTTCTCGACCCAGTAGACCCCGCCGGCAGCCGGCGTGCCGGCGTCGGCGACGACCGGGCGGATGCTCTCGCGCTGCAGAGGCGCGGTGTCCGTCACCCCCAAGACGCCCTCGCGGGTGTTGAACCGTTCCCAGACCTGGGTGGCCGTACCCGCGTTGACCGAGAAGGCACGGAGGGCGGGGAACTCCGGTGGGCTGACGTTGCGGGACTCCTCGACGTACAGCAGCAACCCCTCATGGGTGAACTGCAACGATCCCGTGCAGCCTCGCCGCACGAGGGTGCCTTCGGTGAGCGCCGCCCCCGTGGCCGGGTCCAGTCCGACGAGCCGGGCCGTCTGCCCCGCTGTGGCGTCCTGGTTGAAGGTGTAGATCGTGCCGTCGGGAGCGACGGCGGGGATGCAGGTCGCGCCGGCGTCGCGTCCGGCGGTGTCCAGTGCCTCCCAGTTGATCGAACCGTCCACCGGGTCGATCGACGCGAGCACGTGGTCCACGGTCCCCGGTGTCCACCGGGGATCGGTGTCGTTCAGGTTGGTACGGACCAGCAGGTTGCCGTCGTTGTCGGTGACCATCCGGGCGTGACCGCCCGCCGTGCCGCCGATGATGCCGTCGACCGTGTAGTTGCTATAGGTCCGCTCCCACACCGGTGTGGGCTGGGCGGGGCCGACCACCGAGGACGAGCCCCGGTTGGCGGCGTCGCCCCCGTCGACGGGCCAGGCGCTGGATGCAGCGCTGGTGTGGTTGGCGGCGGCCATCCCCGGGATCAGAGCGAGGACGAGCGCGAACGTGGCCGCGAGTGCGAACCGACGTGGAACTCCCATTGATGTTCTCCTTGCGCAGGACGAGAACCTGCACACGAGCTGCGGACATGACGCAGAGGAACGCGCACGACGCAGACGGACCCCAGCGACGCAGGTTTGCGCCGCCGCCCCCTCCCCACCGACGGAAGCGTGCTGTGCCGACGAGGTCGTACGACCAGAACATAGCCCACGACACGGTAGACCGACGCAGCAGGTCAGATCGCCCGACCACATCCATCGCCGTCCGCCGGGTAGGGTCGGAGGCTGGGTGGTGGACGATCGGGAGACGCGAGATGGGGCACGACTACATCATCGTCGGGGCAGGGTCGGCGGGCTGCGCGTTGGCCGCCGGCCTGATCGCCCGGACCGATGCCACCGTGCTGCTGCTCGAGGCGGGCCCGATGGACCGCGACCCACGGGTGCGCGTCCCGGCCGCCGCGTCCGATCTGTGGTTCGGCCGGCTCGACTGGGCCTACGAGACGACCGCCCAGCAGGGCTTCGGCGGTCGCGTCGACACCTGGCCCCGCGGGAAGGTCGTCGGGGGGTCGTCGTCGATCAACGCGATGATGTACGTGCGTGGGATGGACGTCGACTACGACGGCTGGGCGGCGGGCGGCGCGACGGGTTGGGACGCGGCCACGATGAACGAGCTGTTCCACCACCTCGAGGACGACGAACGCGGCCCGGCACCCCACCGGGGTATCGGCGGGCCGCTGCGGGTCGAGCACCAGCGGGACCCGTCACCGCTGTCGCAGGCGTTCCTGGACGCCTGCGAGGAGCTCGGTCTGCCCCGCGTCGAGGATTACCACGCCGATACGGACGGCTGTGGCCTGACGATGGTCACGCAACGAGGTGGTCGCCGGTGGTCCGCGGCCGACGCGTTCCTCCGTCCGGCGATGGCGGCCGCTGGCGGGCGCCTGACGGTGCGCACGGATGTCGACGTGCAGCGCGTGATCGTCGAGGGCGGCCGCGCCATCGGCGTCGATGTGCTCGTCGACGGGGCCCCCCGGTTCGCGAGAGCTGGACAGGAGGTGCTCCTGAGCGCCGGAACCGTGGGAAGCCCCCACCTGTTGCTGCGCTCGGGGATCGGTCCCGCGGGGCACCTGGCATCGGTCGGCGTCCCGGTCGTGGCCGACCTGCCGGCCGTCGGCGACAACCTGCAGGATCACGTCCTCACGGGGATCGCCGCGGGGACCGACGGCGACAGCCTGTACGGGGCGGACCGGGACCCGGCAGCGGTGTTGCGCTACCTCACCAAGAAGCGGGGACCGCTCACCTCCAACCTCGGTGAGGCGATCGGCTTCGTGCGCACCCGTGCTGACGAACCGGCACCGGACATCGAACTGATCTGCCTGCCCGTCGGGCTGCAGGACCACGGACGTGTCCGTTATCCCGAACACGGCATCACCGTCGGTGCGATCCTGCTGCGCCCCGACAGTCGCGGCTCCATCCGCCTGGCCAGTGGTGACCCGTCGGTGCCGCCGGTCATCGACCCCGGGACGTTCACGGACGACGCCAGCGATGATCTGCGGCGTCTGTCGGACGGCCTGCGGTGGTGTCAACGACTGCTGGTGGACACCTCCACGCTGGGTTCCCGGGTCACGCACCTGATCGATCCGGCGTCGCCGCTCACCACCGGGGAGCAGGTCACCGAGCACGTCCGGCGCACCGCCCAGACGCTCTACCACCCGGTCGGGACCTGCCGGATGGGCTCCGACCCCGATGCGGTGGTCGACCCCGAGCTGCGGGTCACCGGCATCGACGGCCTGCGCGTCGCGGACGCCTCGGTGATGCCGACCCTGATCCGTGGTCACACCAACGCCCCGGCGATCGCGATCGGCGAGCGGGCGGCCCGACTGGTCGCCGGGCCGGCACGCGTGTGACGATGGGATCGCGCACATGGGAGGACATCCCCGAGGACGTGCGATGACGGCCCGACGCCGGTGCGATGACGGCATGAGCCAGCGGGCCGCCGGCGCCGAACCGAAGGTGACGGCCCCCCGACGGGGCCCACGACGACGACCCCGCCTCCAGAACCATCAACCGACCCCGGCGGTCGCCTACCCTGGAAGGGTTGTCAGCGGCCGGCCGATACGCCAGGAGCCTGTGTGATCCTCGACGGAATAGGATCCCCGGACGATCTGCGGGGGCTCTCGGACACCGAGCTCGACGAGCTCGCCGACGAGTTGCGCACCGCCATCGTCGATGCGGTCTCGCGTGTCGGCGGCCACCTGGGGTCGAACCTGGGCGCGGTCGAGCTCACGATCGCGCTGCACCGCGTCTTCGACTCACCCAACGACCGGATCGTCTGGGACACCGGGCACCAGGCCTACGTCCACAAGATGCTCACGGGCCGACGTGACTTCTCCACGCTGCGGCAGGGGGGCGGTCTGTCGGGCTACCCGTCACGTGAGGAGTCCGAGCACGACATCGTCGAGAACAGCCACGCGTCGACCGCGCTGTCCTGGGCCAGCGGCCTGGCCCGTGGCCAGATGGCCCTGCCCGCGGACGTGCGTAGCCGGGTCATCGCCGTCGTCGGTGACGGGGCCCTGACCGGCGGGATGTCCTACGAGGCCCTCAACAACCTCGGGCATCACCAACTGCCCGCGATCATCGTGCTCAACGACAACGGCCGCTCGTACGCGGAGACCGTCAGTCGCCTCTCCGGCCGCGTGGCCGACCTCCGCACCGATCCGCGCTACCGGGGGATGCGCGACCGGTGGGACGTCATCCTGGCGCGGGTTCCGCGCATCGAGCGTGTGCGCAACGCCGCGATCGAGGGCGTCAAGTCCGTCGTCTCCGACGCGCCGGCGCTGCAGTCCTTCGTCGAAGCTCTCGGGGTGCGTTACCTCGGTCCGTACGACGGGCACGACGTCCGGGGGCTCGAGCGCGCGTTCTCACACGCCGCCCGCCTGCGGACCCCCGTGCTGGTCCACGTCCTGACGCAGAAGGGCAAGGGCTACGAACCCGCCGAGACCGACCGTGTCATGAAGCTGCACGACACCTCGGCGTTCGACATCGTGACCGGCCGCAAGCCATCGAGTGGGCGGCGCTGGACCCAGGCCTTCACCGATCACCTGTTGGATCTGGCGGACGAGTACCCGCAGCTCGTGGGCATCACCGCCGCGATGCCGGGATCGACGGGACTGCTCCCCCTCGCAGCGCGTGACCCCGACCGGGTGCTGGACGTGGGCATCGCCGAGCAGCACGCCGTGACGAGCGCCGCGGGTCTGGCGCACGCCGGACGCCTGCCCATCGTCGCGGTCTACTCCACGTTCTTCGCCCGGGCCTTCGATCAGGCGAACCTCGACGTCGGGCTGCACAACGAACACGTCGTGTTCGTGCTGGACCGTGCCGGGATCACCGGTGACGACGGCCCGAGTCACCACGGCATCCTCGACATGGCGCTGGGTCTGCGGATCGCCGCGATGAGCGTCCTCGCTCCATCGCACGAAGAGGACCTCAAGGCGCTGCTCTCCGCCGCGGTCGCGATGGACGGACCGGTCCTGATCCGGTTCCCGAAGGGCACCGTCACCACGGCAGCCGACCTGGACCTCGATCCGTCTGCACCTCCCGAGGGGCTCGATGCGCGCTGCCTCCGCGAGGGTGCCGATGCCTGCATCCTCGCCGTGGGCGACCGGGCCCGTGCCGCCCTGGCCGCGGCCGACCTGTTGGCCGAGGACGACATCGAGGTGGCGGTCTGGGACGTGCGCAGCGTGCGGCCCGCCGACCCCGCGATGTTGGATGCCGCCGCGACGTCGCCGTTGGTGGTCACCGTGGAGAACGGTGTGGTCGGCGGTGGGGCGGGCTCCGAACTCGCCGACCGGCTGACCGAACGCGCGGGGGTGCGCCATGCTCCGCCGATCCTGCGCCTGGGGGTCCCGACGACCTACCTCCCACACGGCAAGCCGGACCACATCCTCTCGGAGATCGGTCTGGACGCCCCAGGTATCGCCGCGGCGACACGCAAGGTGTTGGCCGACGATCGGTGACCGGTGCCGGTGGGTCGGTCCGTGAGCGTCGCTGTGGCCGGCTCGGCTCTGGCGACTTGACCAACGGGCGTCCACCGGTCACTATCGCGTCGGACACGACCCACCAGGAGTGCACGTGAAGCGTGGCATCGCGGGCATCGACGGCATCGACGGACGTCACGACGCCCGTCTGCGTGCCCTCGTGCTCGTACTCGTTACGTAGCGCGTGCTCGACTCCGAGCGCGCGCGAACCTCCCGGACACGGGAGGTTCTCTCGTCGCAGGGGTCGTTGGCAGGGCGGTCGCCTCGTCAGAGGACCGGCAGACCAGGAGAACGACATGGAGATCACCGGCGCAGAAGCGGTCATGCGGAGCCTGGAAGCCCTGGGCGTCGACACCGTCTTCGGGTACCCGGGCGGCGCCATCCTGCCGGCCTATGACCCACTGATCGATGCGGACTTCACCCACGTGCTGGTCCGTCACGAGCAGGGCGCCATCCACATGGCCGAGGGCTATGCGCACGCCACCGGCAAGGTCGGGGTCTGCATCGTGACGTCCGGTCCGGCGGCGACCAACCTCGTCACCGGCCTGGCCGATGCGAACATGGACTCCATCCCGGTGCTGGCCATCACCGGCCAGGTCGCGACGACCGCGATCGGGTCGGATGCGTTCCAGGAGGCGGACGTGACCGGCATCACGGCGCCGATCACCAAGCACAACGAATTGGTGCACACGCCCGAGCGCATCGCCGGTGCCATCAAGGAGGCCTACCACGTCGCGCGGACGGGGCGTCCCGGTCCGGTGCTGGTCGACCTGCCCAAGGACATCCTCAACGCGCGGGTCGAGTGGGAGTGGGACGACGCGGTCGATCTCCCGGGCTACCGCCCCACGGTCCGTGGACACGGGCGCATGATCCGCGAAGCGCTGGAGATCATCGCCTCGGCCGAGCGGCCCGTCATCTACGCCGGTGGCGGTCTGGTGCGGGCCAAGGCCGCCGACGAGCTCTACGAGTTCGCCACCCGCCTGCAGTTGCCCGTCGTGACCACGCTGATGGGTCGCGGTGTGTTCCCCGACACCCATGAACTGGCGATCGGGATGCCGGGTATGCACGGGCATTACGCCGCCGTGCGGGCCCTGCAGGAAGCCGATCTGCTCGTCACCCTCGGGGCGCGCTTCGATGACCGCGTCACCGGCAAGCTCGACGCCTTCGCGCCGCTCGCCAAGGTGGTGCAGGTGGACGTCGACCCGGCCGAGATCGGCAAGAACCGCGAGGTCGATGTTCCCATCGTCGGGGACGTCCGCGTCGTGCTCGAGCAGTTGAACGGCGTGCTGAACGACAAGGCCGAGCGGGACGACCTCGATCGGTTCCTGCCCGACACCGCCGCGTGGCGGACGCACCTCACCGAGATGCAGGTCGAACACCCGCTGCGCGTCGACCAACCCCAGACCGGGGTGCTCAAGCCCCAGACCGCGATCCGTGCGATCCACGAGACCTGGGGGGACGAGGCCGTCTACGTCTCCGGCGTCGGCCAGCACCAGATGTGGGCCGCGCAGATCATCCCGTACACCCGTGGTGGGCAGTGGATCAACTCCGGTGGGCTCGGCACGATGGGCTTCGCCGTGCCCGCTGCGATCGGCGCCAAGGTCGGTGTGGGTCCGGACGTCCCGGTCGTGGCCATCGACGGTGACGGCTGCTTCCAGATGACCTTCCAGGAGATCGCGTCCGCCGTGCAGCACGACATCCCCGTCATCTTCTGCGTGATCAACAACGGCTACCTCGGGATGGTCCGCCAGTGGCAGCACCTGTTCTACGAGGACCGGTTGTCGCAGGTGGCGCTGCCGCAGGACTGCCCCGACCTGATGAAGCTCGCCGATGCCTACGGGATCCCCGGGTTCCGCGCGACCTCGATCGACGAGTTGGACACGGTGCTGGAGAAGGCCAGGGCCATCACCGACCAGCCGGTGCTGCTCGACCTGCGTGTCGACCCGGACGAGATGGTGTTCCCGATGGTGCCGTCGGGAGCCAGCAACGACGACCTGCTCGAATCGGTCGAGGAGTGGCACGCCCGCGTCGCTGCGCAGAACGCGTGAGCGGCTCGGATGGACGGATGAAGATGCGTCCGGTCCCCGCCGGCCTCGGAGCACCCCGACAGACCACGACCCAGAGGGGGTCCACCATGCACCACGATCGTCACACCCTGTCCGTGCTGGTGGAGAACAAGCCCGGGGTCCTGGCACGGATCGCCGGCATGTTCGCGCGGCGCGGCTACAACATCCGGTCCCTGGCGGTCGGCCCGACCGACGACGAGCGGATCTCACGCTTGACCATCGTCGTCGGCACGGAAGCCGTCCAACTCGAACAGATCACGAAGCAGCTCAACAAGCTCGTGCACGTGCTCAAGATCGTGGAGCTCGACGAGGACGGATCGGTCGAACGCGAGCTGCAGCTGGTCAAGGTCAACGCCGACGCACAGACCCGCAGTCAGATCATCGAGATCGCCGACGTGTTCCGCGCGAAGATCGTCGACGTGGCCCAGGACGCCGTCACGATCGAGGCGTCCGGGAACCCCGGCAAGCTCGCGGCGATGCTGGAGCTGCTCGAGCCCTACGGCATCAGCGAGATGGTGCGCAGCGGCACGATCGGTCTGGCCCGTGGCACCCGCTCGATCACCGACGGGTCCAAGCTCCGGATGCAACGGGTCGTCTGACCCCGCGCCGGTCGCGGCACCATCCGCGTCGCGTTGCCAGCTGGACCCGGCGCCCGGCCGACGGCAGTTGCGGTGGGGGCCGTCAGACCCGTTAGCGTTGCAGGGACCCGTCCCAGGAGCGCCACCCGTGTCCACCACCGCCCCCATCGCTGTCGCCGCACCGCCGGAACGCCTGTTGCTCGGACCCGGGCCGTCTCCGGTCAGCCAGCGGGTCCTGGATGCCCAGGCACGCCCGATGGTCGGCCACCTCGATCCCTGGTTCCTCGGGGTCACCGACCAGGTCGTCGAGATGCTGCGGACGGTCTTCCGCACGACCAACCGACTGACCTACGCCGTCTCGGGCACCGGCTCGGCCGGCATGGAGACCGCCGTCGCCAACGTCGTCGAACCCGGTGACACGGTGATCGTCGGCGTGAACGGCGTGTTCGGTGGGCGGATCGCCGACACGGCGCAGCGCGCGGGTGCCGACGTGGTCGCCCTCGAGGAGCCGTGGGGTCGCATCGTGTCCCCGGAGCGCGTCGCGTCCGCGATCAAAGCCCACCCCGGCGCCAAGATGGTCGCGCTGGTCCACGCGGAGACCTCCACCGGGGCCCACCAGCCGCTCGAGGAGATCGGCGCGCTGCTGGCCGACACCGACACGCTGTTCCTGGTCGACACGGTCACGGGGTTGGCCGGGGTGCCGCTCGAGGTCGATGACTGGCACCTCGATGTCGTGTACAGCGGGACCCAGAAGTGTCTGTCGGTCCCGCCGGGACTCGCGCCGATCACCTTCTCCGAGAAGGCCGAAGCGGTCATCGACGCGCGGAGCACCATCGTCCGGTCGTGGTACCTCGACGTCTCTGCCGTGCGGAAGTACTGGGGTGGGGACCGTGCCTACCACCACACCGCACCCATCAGTGCCCTGTTAGGCCTGCACGAAGGGTTGCGCATGGTGCTGGAGGAGGGCCTGGAGGCACGGTGGGCCCGCCACGCCGAGGTCGGGCGGCTCTTCCAGGAGCACGTGCAGGACCGCGATGCGGAGCTGTTGGCCCAGGAGGGCCACCGGCTGCCGCAGCTGACGACCTTCGCGCTCCCCGGCGACGTCGAGGAGGCGCCCCTGCGCCAGCGGCTGCTGCACGAACACGGCATCGAGGTCGGGGGAGGGCTCGGGACGTTCGCCGGCCGGGCCTGGCGGGTCGGCCTGATGGGTGATGGCGCTACGCACGCCAACGTCGATCGCCTGCTCCATGCCCTGGACGAACTGCTCGAGGGCTGACGCCTCCCGACGCGCCTGGGCGATCGGGCCGATCCGGGCAGATCCGGGCGTATCGACCCGCCGGCCGTGGCTCGTAGCGGCTATCGTTCGCACCTGGGAGTGCGGGTGATCGCCCGCGCCACGGCCAGGATCGACGTACGAGGGAGTGTTCGATGGCGAAGGTGGTTCTTGACGGGTTGGACAAGGTGTATCCGGATGGGACCCAGGCGATCTTTGGGTTGGATCTGGAGAT
>JAWLFE010000173.1:0-4230 GCA_041685735.1 Nitriliruptoraceae bacterium | reverse complement strand
CCTGTTCGCCGACGACGAGGACCGCTTCGCCCACGCGGTGTTCGCCGGCAGCGTGCAGGTCGGGCGGGCCATGGTCCGCGAGGAGGCGCTGCCGGCCGAACCACCGACCGAGGTGCTGGCCTTCGAGCGGGCGACACGCGTCGTCGCCGACGCCGGCACCGTCGCGGTGTCGCTGTGCCCGTGCCGGACCCACGCGGGCCTGCTCGGCCGGGCCTGCGATGCACCGGTGCGCACCTGCCTGAGCTTCGACGGCGCCGCCGAGGCGCTGGTGCGTGCCGGGCTGGCCGAGCCGATCAGCAACGCCGAGGGGCTCGACATCCTCACCGCCGCCAAGGCCGCCGGCCTCGCGCAGACGGGCGACAACGTCAAGGAGCGGGTCGGCTACCTGTGCAACTGCTGCGGGTGCTGCTGCGGGATGATGCAGGCCATCCGCGAGGCGGGACTGCACGACGCGATCGTGCCGTCGAACTGGGTCGCGACCATCGACGCCGATCGCTGCCGGGGCTGCCGAGACGGCTGCGTGACCGCCTGCCCCGCCGAGGCGATCGAGCGTCGCGAGCGCACGGACTCGGGCCGGTGGCCCTACGAGGCGGTCCTGGACGCGGACCGGTGCCTGGGATGCGGGGTGTGCGTCGATCGCTGCCGCTTCGACGCGCTGGAGCTCGTGGCGCGCGAGCGTCGACCGTTCACCCCCGAGACGACGCTGGACCGCATGATCGCCATGGCGGTGGAACGCGGCAAGCTCGGCGACCTGCTCCTCGACACGCTGGACGGGGCCGGGCCCGTCGCGGTGGCCCGGCTGCTCCAGCACCTGGAGCGCTCCTCGTTCGGGACGGCGCTGCGGGCCATCGACCCGCTGCGGTCGGTGTTCCTGCGAGGCCTGCTGGCGGCGGTCCACCGGGGTGCCGCCCGCGTCGGGGCGCCCTGAGTACGGCAGCGGGTGTCCGGAGGATCGTGGCTGATGGCCTCGAGGGGGGCGGATCACGTCACCTGGGCCTCAGCCGCCCCGGTGCCTTGCCTGCGGGAGCTCGGATAGCGCGGACGTCAACGGCCCAGCGCAGGTAGCCGGGTGGCGACCCGTGCCACCAGTTCGTCGCTGACGCCGTTCTCTGTGGCGAGCGCCGGCCAGACAGCCACCGCTTCGAGGGTGGCGTCGACCATCCCGTCGATCTCGGCGGTGCTGACGTCGGCTGGGCGGGCGAGCCCGTGCAGGTCCTCGCGGTTGATCCGCTTGCCCTTGCCTTGGATGTCGAGGTAGTGCTCGCCCGGCTCGTCCGCGAGGTGCTCCGGTCGCGGGCCCATGGAGTACGTGAGATCGTAGGCGGGTGCGAGGCGCCACCCGTCCGTTCGTGTCCACAGGAACGCGAAGTTGCGGGCATGGTCGTCGCGGTTGTGGGCGACGACGTTGAACACCGCCCGCCGGACGAGTTCGGCCACGTCCCGTCTGTCACCGGTCACCAGTCGCACGAGTCGGATGATCTGGTCGTAGTCGACGAGCTGGCCGTGCTCGGGGTAGGCCTCGAGGAGGCCTGCTGCTGTCGCCATGTGGATCCGGCGAGGCTGGCCTCCCGGGACCGCTTGCCGATCGAACCGTTCGACCGCGAGGTACTGGGTGCCCGAAGACCCGGGTAGGAGACGGTGGTTGCAGGTGGTGATGCCTGCGGCCGCGGCCATCTGTAGGTAGGTCGCCTCGATCGCTGACTGGTACTCGGTGTCGTACGTGCTGTGGAACTTCACCAGCCACGGTGTGGCGCCGGTCGGGATGGCGCCGTTGTCGACGACGAGCTCGCCGTCGGTGGTGTACGCGGCGGTGATCTTCGGGCGTGCGCCACCTGCACCGGTGCCTGCGGCCTTCGTGAGCTGGTCCGCCTCGACGTCCTGGGTCGCTGCCCCGTCGAGGTGGCGCAGTACCTCGGCCTGGACGCGGTCGAGGTCGACGAGTGCGGCGTCAGGAGTCTCGGGTCCCGTAGCGGGCCGGTAGGTCAGCGCACCCATGGTGCGCCGCCCCAGCCAGGTCAGCATCGGTAGCGGCGTCGGGTCCTCGATGCCGTGCGCGCGCATGTCCCGGCGCAGCACCGACCGTCCCCATGCGTCAGGGAGTGAGTCCGAGAGTAGGCCCGGAAGGTGGTCGACCCGGCGCCCGGGGAAGCGGCGACCGCGGTCGGACGGGGGGTGGTGCACCGGGGCGAGATCGGCGTCCCGCGTGAGATGATCCTCGGTGTACTCCAGGAGTGTCTCCGTCCCGCGTTGCGCAACACGGGCTACGTCCCACGGCCCGTCCTCGCCCTCGTAGACGACGTCGACCACGGTCATCGGCTGCCCCGCTGTCGCGCCGGCCGCTCTTCGCCGAGGAACTGCTCGACCGTCGTCACCTCCGGTGGTCGCAGCACCTGCTCGAGGTCTCCTGCCCGGCGCAGCGCGATGAGGACCGCCAGGAAGCTGCTGAGCGTTGCGGACCCGTCGGTCTCCATGCGGGTGATGGTCAGACGGGAGACGCCGGCACGTTCAGCGAGTGTGCGTTGGGTCAGATCCTGACGTAGCCGCTCGCGACGCACGCGTCCGCCGAGCTCCGTCGCGAGCTCGGGCGCACTCATCAGTCTCAGGTCCACGACTCCCTCCGTATCGAAAAAGAGACGTTAAACCTCGTTTCCGTCCTTTAGGGTATCAAGAATCATACGGTGCCAGGGGCTCGACGCCACGCGAGCGCGTCGTGGCCGTTGCTGTCGGCAGCCCGATGTCCGATGTCGGTCGACCGGCACGGCTCGAAGCTCCCGGCGGCTCACCGGACGCGCCGACCCCAGCGATCGCTAGACCCCATCGGTTTCGGGACCCTGCGGAGGGGTCAGTGCCGCAGCCACGGGTCGCGGTCACCGGGCGCGGGGCCGCCGCGGGCACGCTCGTCGGCCAGCACCCGCACGTCCGACTCCAGCCGGGTCAGCTGCGCCCCGATCCCGCCGAGCGCGCGGATCAGCAGCGCCGTGCCCATCAGCGAGGCGCCGACGGCGAAGGTCACCAGCCACAGCACGATGGCCATCGCCACCTCGCCGTCGCGCAGCAGCCAGGTACCCCCGGCGATGCCGCCGAGGCCGAGCGCGTAGGTCATCAGCACGCAGGCGCGGGCGGCGACCTGGAGCTGCTGGGGTGTGGGGATGCGGTCCATGGCGCTCAGGGTCGCAGACCGGCCGGGCTGCGGCCAGTCCGGCCGTCACGGCGGGGCGTCATCGGCTGACCTGGTCCAGGTCGGTCCGGCACCAGCGGCGGAACGCCGCCCGGGCCTGCTCGGACGGGTCCGCCTGCGGGACCAGCCGGCGGGTGACGGTCGGTGCGCCGAGCCGGACCTGCCGGGTCAGCAGGCGTGGGCCCCGCGCCAGGGTCAGCGTGACCTCGTCCCCGGGTGCATGCGCGCGGAGCAGCGCCGGGAGGACACCGCGCCGGGCGGTCGTGCCGTCCACCGCCACGAGGCGGTCCTGGCCGCTGACGCCGCCGCGCCAGGCCGGACCGTCGCGCAACACGCTGGCGACCACCACCTCGTGATCGGTCTCCTCGAGCTGTACCCCCAGCGACGGGGTGTCGCCCGTGGTGTCCTGCCAGGCCAGCCCGATCGCCGCCACCGTGTCGTCGAGGTCCGGCAGTCCGGGCTGGGCCACGCGTCCCTCCACCAGCGCTGCCAGGTCGTCGTCGCCGACCGTGGCGACCGCGTCCAGGACGTCCTGCTCGGTGAAGCCCGTGTCGGTGCCGGCGTGGCGGTCCCACAGCAGCCGCAGCACCTCGTCGAGCCCGTCGCCCGACGGGTCCGCCGCCCGCAGGCGCAGGTCCACCTCGAAGGCGACCAGCGAGCCGTGGCCGTAGTAGTCGGTCATCACGTTGGGTGCGTGGTGGTCGCGGACGTAGTGCTTGATCCACGCCTCGTGGGAGGCCTGCCTCAGGCTCTGGCGGTGGATGCCCGGGGTGGCGTCGAGCTTGGCGACGGACGCACCGAGGTGGTCGAGGAGCTGGCGAGGCTGCCACAGGCCCGCGCGGGTCGGCAGGAGCTCGTCGTAGTAGGCCGTCCACCCCTCGGCGACCCACAGCGAGGGCGAGTGGGTCGGTCGGTCGTAGGCCGGCCGGACCAGGTCGGCGGGCACGAGCCGTTTGACGTTCCACAGGTGCAGGTACTCGTGGGCCAGCAGGGACTGGAACCGGGCGGTGAGCCCCGGATCCTGGAAGGTGTGGATCGGGACCTGCAGGACC
>JAWLFE010000172.1:0-4238 GCA_041685735.1 Nitriliruptoraceae bacterium | reverse complement strand
GAGCCCCGACAGGTCGGCCCGTCCCTGGTGAGGTGCGTCCGTGCTACGAGCTGACGAGGTCTCCTTCCGCTACGACGACCACGGCCCGTGGGTGCTCGAGGGCGTCTCCTTCGCCGCAGCGCCGGGACAGGTCACCGCGCTCCGGGGCCCGAGCGGACGGGGCAAGACCACCCTCGCCCGGCTGCTGGCGGGCTACCTCAGCCCCCAGCGCGGCCAGGTCACGCTCGATGGGGCCCCGCTACCGGTGGCGGGACGAAGCCCGGTGCAGCTCGTGTTGCAGCACCCCGAGCACGCGCTGGACCCGCGCTGGCGGCTGGGCCGGTCCCTGGCCGAGGCCGGGCCGACCGATGACCGCCTGCTCGAGGACCTCTCCATCGACGCGGCCTGGCTGGCGAGGTACCCCAACGAGCTCTCCGGTGGGGAGCTCCAGCGGCTCGCCCTGGCACGGGCCTTGGCGGCGCGGCCACGGGTGCTGCTCGCCGACGAGATCAGCGTGATGCTGGACGCCATCACCCAGGCACAGCTGTGGCACACCTTGCTCCGGCACGTCCGCGAGGACGGGCTGACGGTCGTGGCGATCTCCCACGACGACGAACTGCTGTCCGTCGTCGCCGACGAGGTCGACGACCTCGATGGGACGCTGGACCGGCGGGCGCACGTCGCGGCCTGACCGCGGACGGGCAGGACCGGGCACAGACCTGCGGTCGCGACCCCGCGGTGCGTGCCTAGAGCAGCCCCCGGCGTCGCGCTTCCTCGACGGCTCCTCGTCGGCTATCCGCGTCGAGTTTGGCGTAGATGGCCCGTACGTGCGTCTTCACGGTGTTGACCGACACCTGCCGGGATCGGGCGATCTCGCTGAGGGTGTGCAGGGAGGGGAGATCCTGGAGCAGGCTGGCTTCCGCGGGTGTCAGCGGGTTGGCCGCTCCCCCAGGGGCCGGGTACTGGTCCAGGATGCGGGTCGCGAACGCCTCGGACCACCCGAAGCGCCCGACGTGGGCGAGCAGCAGCTCCCGGACGGGCATGCCGGCATCGAGGAACGGACGGATGAGGTCCTCCGGCTCCGCCAGCTGCAGCGAGGTCACCACCGCGTCGAAGGCGTACCGATCCAACCGCTGCTCTGCGGCCAGCTCGGCTTCCAGCAGCCATGCGGACACCTCGGTGAGAGAGACGACGCTGGGGAGCTCGCGACGCAGGATCGGCGTGAGCGTCTTCCGGGCTGCGAGCCCCTGGCCTCTCCCGGTCAGCAGCAGGGCGGAGACGAAGGCCGCCTCACCCTTGCCGGAGAAGCGTTGCAACGTGCGTTCCGCCGCCTCGGTGGCCCAGCCCCCCTGCCCGATCCTCAGGCACAAGCGGATCTCCATCGGGATGGCGAACGCGTACGCGGCAGGACCGATCTCCCGTCCGGCGGCATCGGCCCAGGCAGCCCTGATCGCACCCAGGGCCTCGAAGGGGGAGCCGCCCCGCTCCACATCCATGAAGGCCTGCATACAGCGAGCGCTGAGCTCGATCGGCGCGTCGATATGGGTACCGAGCGCCTCGATCGCGAGCTCAGCGTGCCGAGAGGCATCCTCGGTGTCGGCCCGCAGGTAGGAGCCGGCGGCCCGTATGATGTGGGAGTTCGCGGCGATCGGCGAGCGGCTCCAGCCACGTGGGGCCGCGAGCTCCAGCGCCCGATCGGCGTGCTGCTTCATGCCGTTGAAGTCGCTCAAGCCGGATGCCGCCCCCGCGAGCCCGGAGAGGCACGAGACGGCGATGGCATCCCGACCCCGTGCCACGGCCATCGCGACCGCACGCTCCAGATCAGCGGCTGCCGCGGCGTACTGGCCGCTCCAGACCCGGCTGGTCCCCAGATGCTGCAGGGCCAGCAGGTCCAGGTCCTCGTCACCCGTCGCGCCAGCGGTCGTGGTCGCTGCGTGCGCCAGTGCTGCTGACGGTGCCCCCGACAGCCGTGCCTGGTGCAGTCCCACGATCGCGTGGAACGCGGTGAGCCACGGGTCGTCAGACCCCTCGAGCACTCCGACCGGCGGCAGCACGGCGACGTCCGCGTCATCGAAGCCGAGCCGGTGCAGCGACACGGCCGCGCGCAACAGCGCCACGATCGGCGCGTGCGCCGCCGGTGGTTCGAGCGCGTCAAGCACGTCCTGCAGCCGGGCGCCGTGGCCGTCGAGGAGCAGTCCGATCCCGCATCCTCGGAGCAGGTCGAGCGTGAGCTCGCCGTCCCTGGCGAGGACCGCATGCTCGAGCGCGTGCGCACCATCGGCACGGGCGTCGTACCAGCGCGCCGCCTGGCGATGCAGCCGTTCGTACGCGCGCCGGTCCGTCCGACGCAGCTCCGACTGCAGGTAGGAACGCAGCAGCTCGTGGTACCGGTAGACCGGCCCGTCGGCGCCGGGCAGGAGCGAGAGCAGGCTCTCACGCACGAGGCCCTCGAGTACCTCGCCGACGTCGCTGCGCCCGGTGAGGTGCTCCGCGAGATCGAGCGTGATCCGGTCGCAGGTACTGGTCTCATGGAGCAGCCGCCGGGCCTCAGGCGGTTGGCGGCCAAGGACCTCCGCGACCAGGTAGTCGGCGACGGAGCGATCGTTGCCGTCGAAACGTCGCAGGAACGCGTCCGGATCCGGGTCCTCGGCGAGCGCGAGCGCTGCGATCTGCAGGCCTGCAGCCCACCCTTCCGTCCGACGCAGCAACGGATCCATGAGCCCGTCATCGAGGGTGACCGAGTGACGCAGCAGCAGTTCCTTCGCCTCGTCGTACGTGAAGGCCAGTTGCTCCATCCGGATCTCGCGCAGGCCCCCTGCGAGGCGGAGCCGCTGCAAGCCCAGCGGTGGGTCGGTCCGGCTGGACAGCACCAGACGCAGGGCCGGTGGTAGGCGTCGGAGCAGGAGATCCAGGCTGGTCAACGCCACGCTGTCCGTGAGCTCATGGACATCGTCGAGGACGAGCCACAGCGGCGCATCGAGGCGATCCAGCGCGGCCAGGAGTTCGCCGAGGAAGGCTGCGTCCGGTCCCCCCTGCGGTGGCTGAAGCGTATGGATGCGCTCGCCCGCCTCGAAGGCACCCGAGGTCCGAAGCGCCGCGAGCAACGCGTTCCAGAGCAGGAACGCGTCGTTGTCGTGCTGGTCGATATCCAGCCACGCGACGGCCGGACGGGGCCCGTCATGCGCCGAGAGCCACGCGGCCAACAGGGTGGTCTTGCCCGCCCCGGCGGGACCGCAGATCAAGGTGACGGGTCGCGGGTCATCATCCAGGAGCTCGACCAGACGAACACGCTCCACGACGGTGCTGGGCAGCGCTGGCGATCGCAGCTTGGTGACGGGGACAGGCGTCGGCCCACCCTGCTGCGACGCCACCATGAGATCCACCTCCACCCTCCCTCCAGCCTACGGAGCTCCGGAGGGCGGTGGACGGACACCACCCGCGCCAGACCGAGGCGCGGGTGGCGGTGGTCATCACCTCGGAACGGTCACTCGCCGGCGAAGACCTCGCGCAGCGCCGCTTCCTGCTCCTGACTGAGGTTGGTGTGGATCAGCTCGGCGTTCTTCGGGAAGCGCTCGGCGACACGGTCCACGACCGCGTTGCTCGACAGCACGAACAGCGCCGAGGTCCCGGGGGTGATGGAGTCACGGGTCCGCCGGATGAACTCGTCGTCGATGCCGACGTCGCCCAACGAGCCGGCCAGGGCACCGGTCGCGGCCCCGATCGCCATCCCGAGCAGCGGCACGAAGAAGATGAGCCCGAACAGCAGCCCCCAGAACGAACCACCCAACGCGCCGGCGGCGGTGAGGTCGTGCAGCTGACGGGTCTTGGGCTTCTTCTTGTCGGGCTGCCACTCGACGATCGCGGCGTCGACGATCGTGATCAGGCCCTCCCGCTGCAGGGTCTGCAAGGTCTCCTGGGCCGCGGCGGCCCCCTTCTCGTCGGCGAACTTCCAGGCGGTGAGCGTTGCCATGGGTGTACCTCCTCGTGGGTCGGGTCGGGCTTGCCCGCCATCGTTCGGGCGCGACGGGTCCGGCGAGACCGCCGTCGTCGGCCCGGTGAACCGGTCCGACCCGTGCGCGCGCAAGGCGAAGCCCGGGGACCTTGCGTCCCCTCCGCGCGCAGGTTCGTGCCTGAAGCCGTCGTTGCGCCTCACCCATCCTGGGTGAGGTCGGGGTGCTCCTGACTCGGTCAGCCCCTGTCCTGCCCGTGACCGCGCGACGGCCGCAGGAGCAGGAGCAGTCCGACGACGACCAGGGCGG
>JAWLFE010000018.1:55644-56845 GCA_041685735.1 Nitriliruptoraceae bacterium | reverse complement strand
ACGTCCAGACCACGGAAGCGCACGCGCATCGGGATGCGGTAGATCCGCAGATCCTCGATCGGAGCCGGCATCGATGCCACCGTTCAGCCCACCGGCCCGACCGACCCCATGGCGGGCGCCCCTGCGGCCGCTGCTGCGGGTTCCGCGGCCGGTCCCGCGGCCAGCACAGCGCCAGACACCGCAGCCGACCCACCGAGCAGCACGCCTCCATCGGCACCGGCCAGGGGTGTCAGCGCCAGACCCACGGCCAGCCCGATGCCCAGCAGCAGCTGCACCCGCCCGGTCGCCTCCAGGACCGGGATCAGCTCGCGTCCGAGCGGCGCGGTCGCCGCGATCCGGAGGGGCGCCACCGCGAGCGGGGCCGCCAACAGCCCCAACAACGGCCACCAGCCAGGGGCCACCACCGCGACCACGCCCACACCGAGCAGGGACGCGACGATCAGCGCCTGGTACAGCCGGCGGGTCCCGGCCTCACCGAGGCGGACCGCCAGGGTTCGTTTCCCTGCGACCGCGTCGGTTGGGATGTCGCGCAGGTTGTTGATCACGAGCAGCGAGACCGCGAGGAACCCGACCGGGAAGGACGCGAGCACGGCGACCGGACTGAGCACGCCGTCCTGGACGTAGGCGGACCCGGCGGTGGCGACCACGCCGAAGAACACGAAGACGCTCACCTCGCCGAAACCCCGGGAGGCGTAGGGGCGGTTCCCGCCGGAGTAGCCGAGTGTGGCCAGGATCGCGAGGGCCCCGATGAGCAGCAGTTCCCAGCCGACGAGCACGGCCAGGACCAGGCCCGCGACGGCCGCGACACCCAGGGCGGCGGCCGTCGCGAGCTTCATCTGGCGGGGCGTGACGAGCCCGCTGGCGACCGCGCGGCGCGGGCCCGTGCGATCCGCCGTATCCACCCCGCTGATGCCATCGAACAGGTCATTGGCGTAGTTGACGGCGACTTGGAGCGACAGGGCGACGACCAGCGCCAGCACCGCCCGCTCGAGGTGGATGTCGGTCATCGGGCGCAGCGCCGCGGCGGTCCCGACGATGACGGGGGTGACGGCCGCGGGCAGGGTCCGTGGCCGCGCCGCCTCCACGAAGCGGTTCACCAGTCAGGCCGATGGGGGGTTGCGACCAAGAGGTTCCCCCCTAGCCCAGGGGGGAACGAGGCCGAGCATGGGTCGACGCGAGGCCGATGGGGGGTTGTGAACAT
>JAWLFE010000018.1:38359-55544 GCA_041685735.1 Nitriliruptoraceae bacterium | reverse complement strand
AGGCCGATGGGGGGTTGCGACCAAGAGGTTCCCCCCTAGCCCAGGGGGGAACGAGGCCGAGCATGGGTCGACGCGAGGCCGATGGGGGGTTGTGAACATCAGTAGTGGTACGGGAACGAGGACCAGTCGGGGTCGCGCTTCTGCAGGAAGGCGTCCCGGCCCTCCTCGGCCTCGTCGGTCATGTAGACCAGGCGGGTCGCCTCCCCGGCGAACACCTGCTGGCCGACCAGACCGTCATCGGTGAGGTTCATGGCGAACTTCAGCATCCGCATCGCGGTCGGCGACTTGGCGGTGATCTTCGCTGCCCAGGCCAAGGCGACCTCCTCCAGTCGGTCGTGGTCCACCACGGCGTTGACCATGCCCATCCGGTGGGCGTCGTCGGCCGAGTACTCGTCACCGAGGAAGAAGATCTCCCGCGCGAACTTCTGGCCGACCTGCTTGGCCAGGTAGGCGGAACCGAACCCGCCGTCGAACGACGCGACGTCCAGGTCGGTCTGCTTGAACCGTGCGTGTTCCCGGCTGGCGATGGTCAGGTCCGACACCACGTGCAGGGAGTGCCCGCCGCCGGCCGCCCAACCCGGCACGACACACACCACGACCTTGGGCATCGTGCGGATCAGCCGCTGGACCTCGAGGATGTGCAGGCGCCCGGACCGCGCCGGGTCGATGGCCGCCGCATCGACGCCGTCACCCTCGGTGTAGCGGTAGCCGTCCTTGCCTCGGATGCGCTGGTCGCCACCGGAGCAGAAGGCCCAGCCACCGTCCTTGGGTGACGGACCGTTGCCGGTCAGCAGCACGCACCCGACGGTCGAGGTGGCCCGGGCATGATCGAGCACCCGGGACAGCTCGTCGACCGTGTGGGGTCGGAACGCGTTACGCACCTCGGGCCGGTCGAACGCGACACGGACCGTCGCGAGGTCTGCCCCCGACCCGGGATCGACGGCCCGGTGGTAGGTCAGATCGGTCAGGTCGGCGAAGCCGTCCACCGCACGCCACCGCGTGGGATCGAACACCTCGGACACCTGTGCCGCAGCCACCCGCCATCCCTTCGTCAACGCCTCGAGCGCGGGCCTACGCTACCGCGCGCCGGCCACCCTCCGAGCCGAGCCACCGAGGCCCGCTGTGTCCACCCGCCTGATCGCTGTCCGGCTCCCCCCGACCGAGTTCGGCGCGGCACTGCACCGCGTGTGGTCCGACGGCGATGCGGTCCTGCCCCTGCCGTGGGATGCCCCGGAGGCGGCGATCGAACGCACCCTGGCCAGCCTCCGACCGACGGAGCTGGTGACCAGCCCCGACACCACCCTGCCCCCCCCGACGCCGACCGGCGACCGCCACGACAACCGCCACGACGACCTGCCTGACGACGCGGCGCTGGTGATCGCGACGTCCGGGTCGACCGGCCCACCGAAGGGGGTCGTGCTCACCCACGCGGCGCTGACGGCATCCACGACGGCCAGCATCGACCGCCTGGGCGCCACGACCGGGGAGCGGTTCACGCTGGCGCTGCCCGTCCACCACGTCGCCGGCATCCAGATCCTGCTGCGTTCCTGGGCGTGCGGCACGGAGGCCGAGGTCCTCGATCCCACGGTCCCGGCCGCCCAGGCCATCACGGCGGCGACCGGCGATCACCTCTCGCTCGTCCCGACACAGCTCCAGCGGCTCCTGGACGCCCAGGTCGATCTCCGGCGCTGGCACACGATCCTGCTGGGCGGCGCGCGGGCTGCCCCCGAACTCCTCGACCGTGCGATCGAGGCGGGTGCACGGGTCACCACCTCCTACGGCATGACCGAGACCTGCGGCGGCTGCGTCTACGACGGCTACCCCCTCGACAACGTCGAGGTGGCACGCCGCAACGATGGCCGCATCCGGCTGCGCGGGCCGGTGCTGTTCACGGCGTACCTCGACGACCCGGGCGCGACCGCGGCGGCGTTCGACGACGACGGCTGGTTCGTGACCGGTGACCTCGGCACGCTCGCCGACGACGGGCGCCTGGAGGTCACCGGACGCGGCGACGACGTGATCATCTCCGGCGGCGAGAACGTCCCGGCGGGCGTCGTCGCCGACGCGCTGCGCGACGATCCCCGCATCCTCGACGTCGTCGTGGTCGGGGTGCCCGACCACGATTGGGGCGAACTGGTCGTCGCGGTGGTCATCCCGACCAACCCCGCCCTGCCGCCGACCCTGGACGAGATGCGGGAGCGGGTCCGTGCCCGGCTGCCCGCCGCCTACGCGCCGCGGCGGCTGATCGTGGCTGACCGGTTCCCGCGTGACGCGATGGGCAAGGTCACGGTCGCGGCGCTGCGCTCGATGCTCCACCGGGCCCCCCGCACCTGACGTTGCGCGGGCGAGGGTCGCCGCGGCGGGACATCGCGGCGACCGGTCCGGGATGGCCTCGGTCGGAACGATCAGCTGAGCCGACCGGGTCAACACCGTCAGCTGAGCCGACCGGGTCGGCACCGTCAGCTGGACAGCTCCATGACCATCACCGGGTCGGTCGTGGGCTGGGGAGATCCGCCGGCGGGTTCGACCGTGACCCCGAGCGCCGCGGCGCTCGCGAAGTCGCCCTCGACGATCTGGGACACGGTCGCACCGTTGTCCACGTCGAACAGTCCCGCCGGCACAGGACCGTCCTCACCGATCACCCACAGCTCGTAGGTGTGCTCGTGTGGCGCCGGGTCCAACCCGGAGGCGACGAAGACCGCCTCACCGCGGTCGTCGGAGACGACCAGCCGTCCCTGGACGCCATCCTGCTGGTAGGAGATCGTCTGGACGTCCGGGGCGGCCAGCAGCTGCTCGACCCGAGCGGAGCGTCCCGTGACCTCGTCGAGCTGTTGGGTGGCCTGCGACGCGACCGACTCGGCCTGTTCCAGACGGTCGGTGACCGAGCCGAGTTGCACACCCATCACGACCACGGCGATCGCGGCGACGGCGGCGGCCGAGGCGGTGACCCAGGTCACCCACGCCGGCGGGGTGGCGCGGCGCGACGTCAGGTCGACGACCTCGGCCTCGTGACCGGGCGACAGACGATCTTGCCGCGTCCGGTCGATCTCGTCCAGCACGCTGGCCTTGAGGTCGGCAGGCGCGGGCTCGTTGAGCAGACCCCCCAGCCGGGCAGTGGTCGCCAGGAACTCCGCCGTCTCCGCTGCACAGGTGTCGCAACTGTCGAGGTGTTCCTCGAACGCCGCCCGCTCGTCGTCCGGCAACGCGTTGAGGGCGTAGGCACCCGTGAGGGTGTGGATGTCCGGATCGTTGCTGGTCATGCCGTCACCCCCATCGCATCTCGTAGGCGGATGAGACCATCTCTCATCCGGGTCTTGATCGTGCCGAGTGGCGTGTCGAGGATGTCTGCCACCTCGCGGTAGGTGTAGCCCTGGTAGTAGGCCAGTTCGACCGCTTCGCGCTGCAACTTGGTCAGGGACCCGAGAGCGGCTCGGATCTGTTCGTGTTCGAGACTCACCTCGACCTCTTCACTGACCTCGTCGAAGGAGCGACCACGATCGCGATGGCCGACCCGCTCGGTGCGGTCCCTCGAGGACTGTTCGGACCGGACCCGGTCGATGGCTCGGCGGTGCGCCATGGTCAACAACCAGGTGCGCGCTGAACCACGGTCCGGATCGAACCGGGGGGCCAGCCGCCAGACCTCGACGAAGACCTCCTGCGTGACCTCTTCGGACTGCGATGGATCGCGGACGACGCCGCGGACCACGCCGTGGGCGATCGACGCGAACCGGTCGTACAGCCCGCTGAACGCCTGCCGGTCCCCATGTGCGACCGCCTGGAGCAGTTCGTCGTCCGTGGGCCCGGTCTCGTCCCGGATCGCCCGCAGACGCGGGGAATCCTGGTCCATCCAGGGCCCTCTCGTCACCGTTGCCAACTGCATGGTGTCGCGTCGCTTCCGGATCGGGTCGGCCCCTGGGTGAGGACGTCGCTACATCCGGAGGTTCGGCGACCTCGCTCGTGCGGTTGCCCGCACGTCCGACGCAGATTAGTGCGCCACCGGTCGCATCGGATCAGAGGCCGGCGTAGGAGTGCAGGCCGACGATCACGTAGTTGGCGATGAGGTAGGTGCCCATCAGCACGACGAACGACCACACCCCGATCCACGCCGCCCCACGGCCCTTGATCCCCGTGGTCGCGCGAGCGTGCAGGTAGCCGGCGTAGGCAACCCAGGTGAGGAACGCGCCCGTCTCCTTGGGGTCCCACCCCCAGAAGCGCCCCCAGCTCTGCTCGGCCCACATCGCCCCGGCGATGGTGCCCACCGTCCACATCACGAACGCGAACGCGATCGTGCGGTGGGCGATGCCGTCGAGGGTCGCGGTGGATGGCAGCAGGGGCACGAACCAGCGCGCGACGAGCGCAGCAGCCACCATCACCCCGTTGATCGTCAGGAACCGGGTCAGGCCCTCAGCCAGTGTCGCCGCGCTGTAGACGAACACCCACGACACCAGGCTGGTCCCGAGGAAGGTGCCGACGACCAGGCGCGGGATCGACACGCCGGCACGCAGTGCCGAGCGGTACTCGGCATCGTGATCCCGATCGTCGTCGGCCATGGCGTCCAGGCGGTCGATGGTCCTCCCCCCAACCCCGGAGGTCTCATCGGCGACGTCGAGGTCGCCCGTCCCGGGCCCGCCGACCGTCACGCCCTGCCGCTGCTGCTCCCGGGTCCTGGCGACGGCGAGCTCCCCGGAATCACGCAGCAGGTAGAGGCTGTTGAAGACGAAGCCGGCGGCGAAGATCCCCATCGCGCCGACCAGCAGGGACACGTGGAACGTCCGCCACCAGGTGTCCAGGATCGGCATCAGGGGGCCGGGCTCGGAGTACATCAGCAGAGCGGACGCCAGCACGAGGGCGCCCCCGAGCAGCACGAACCCGTTGAGTTCGGGTCGCTTGCGGATCACCTGCATGTAGACGAACCCCGTGATGACACCGACCAGGGCCATCAGGGAGGTGACCTCGAACATGTTGCCCAGCGGCAGGCGTTCCTGGGCCACGCCCCGGACGATCTCGTGCGCGACGTGGGTCCCGATGCCGGCGACCGCCAGGACCAGGCCGACCCTGCGGGCACGCATCCCGCGCTCGCGTTCCTCGCGGCGGCCGACCGTGGTCGTCAACGCGTACAGGTAGACGAAAGCAGCGGCGAGGTAGAGCGACAGGGTCACCGGTGAGTACAGGACGCGGGACAGATCCGCGAGCTCGGTCGGGGTCATCGTGGCATCACCTCGGTGGCGCTGTCGCGGACGGCGGGGTCGTCGTCGGAACGCGGGGCACGCTCGGGGTCATCGGGGGCGTCGTCGGGCGGAGCACCGACCAGGCGGATGAGCGCGGTCACGAGGTCGCCGTGCTCCTCCTCGAACTTCTCCGGCCGCTGGAACGCGCGACCGAACACCGTCACCAGCGTACGTTGCTGCCCCGGGGGGCGGACCGCCATCACCCACACCCGGCGACGATAGGCGTAGAGCGCGGGCACGAGCCCGGCCACGAGCAGGGCTGAACCGACGAGCAGCCAGGGGATCTGCGGCCGGGAGCTGACCTGGAAGCCGACCCACCGCCGGAGCTCGGGGAAGCGGATCGTCACCCCCTCCACGACGATCTCGTCGCCGGGGCGCAAGAAGGCTCCGCCCTCCGACTCCAGGCTGCTGGTGTCCAGTTCGTTGACCGTCTGCTGGGTCGCCCCGAGCTGCAGGTCGCCCCGCCACTGCCGGACCACCAGCAGGGGCGCCTCGTCCCACGGCGCACCCGTCAGCGACGGCCCGCCGTCTCCGTCGGGCGCGAAGGGGTAGAAGAACACCTCGAGGCCGACATCGGGGTCGGCGGCCGGCACCTTCACCGCGCTTCGGAACGCGCCCCCGTCGCTGGCGACGGCGTTGAGGAAGTCGTCGTAGACCATCTGCCCGTCGACCTCCACCTCGACCCGTGGGGCGTACCCCCAGTCGAGCTGATGGATCTTGAACCCGTCCACCGTCAGCGGCTGGTTGCCCTCCACGACGTCCTGGAAGGGCTCGCCCTGGGCCGGCGTGATGGTGACCTCGGACCGGAAGGTCGTGGGCTGACCCGCGCCAGGCGCGAGCGGGTCGCGGATCCAGTCGATCTCGAAGTCGTCGAGCTCGAGCCGCCAACCGGCGTGGTCCGCTTCGCTGAACCAGCGCCCCGGCTGGTAGTTCCAGTAGGAGATGGCGGTGTCGGTGAACCCACGGTCACGCTCGACGACGCCACGTTGCCCCTCGAAGGTCAGCAGCTGACCGAAGACGATGGCCGCGAGCAGCACGTAGAAGCTCAGGTGGAACAGCAGGCTGCCACCCTCCCGGGACCACAGACCCTTCTCGGCCGCGACCTGCGCCGGCGCAGCACGTGACGCGGCCGCACCCGAACCGCCGGCTGCGTCCAACGGACCGCCGTCGGGGGCGGCCTCGGGGTCATGGCGACGGACACGCCAGACCCGACCACCGAGCAGCTTGGCAGCCGCTGCATGCACGTCGGCCGGCGCCGCTTCGGTCTCGAAGGATGCGGTGACGTCACTGCCCCCGACGGCCTTGACCACGGGGGGCTGGCTCCGGCGCACCAGGCGGATCCAGGCACGGATGCGCGGGATCAGGCAGGCGGTCAGGCTCAGGAACAGCGCCAACAGCAGGGCGAGGAAGGCCGCGGAGCCGTACACGTCGAAGGCCCCGACCGCATCCAGGACGGCGCTGATGGTCGCACCCGGGCCCTCCTCGCCGGCGAGCCAGGCACGGACGGTGCTCGGCACGTTGGGTTCCTGCGGAACCACGGTCGCGACGGCGGTCATCAGGGCGAGTACCCCGAGCAGCATCAGGGCGGTGCGCATCCGGACCAGCCAGCGCCACCCCATGGCGATGGACTCCCCAACGAAGCCGAAGGGCCCCTGCGGGCGACGCCGCCGTGACGGGCGGCGGACGGCAGGGTTCGCCGCTGGCGGTGGGGCTGAGTCTGGAGAGCGCACGGGCACAGGGTACCTCTAGGCCGCGCGGGCCCGGCACGGCAGTGGCACCGCCGGGGCGGATCAGATCGGTGGTGTGAACCCCTCGATCATCGGTCGGAGCAGGAAGATGAACCGATCCCACAGGCCGGTCGCCAACGCGAAGCCGACCAGCACCAACATCCCTCCGCCGATGGCCTGCAGGGTCCGCGCGTTGCGCCGCAGCAGCCTCAGGGTGCCGGACAGCTGTCGGAACAGCAGCCCGAACAGGATGAAGGGCAGACCGAGGCCGAGTGCGTACACGAAGCCGAGGAACGCCCCCC
Source organism: Nitriliruptoraceae bacterium (assembly GCA_041685735.1). Classification (GTDB taxonomy): domain Bacteria; phylum Actinomycetota; class Nitriliruptoria; order Nitriliruptorales; family Nitriliruptoraceae; genus CSSed11-175R1. The sequence goes on along the minus strand of JAWLFE010000018.1, from coordinate 48,287 downwards.
GCACGGACACCCCCGAGCTCACCCCGGCCGACATGGTCAGGATCGCGCCCGCCGCCGGCCCGAGGCATGGCGTCCAACCGACCCCGAACACGAAGCCGAGGGCCGGGGCTCCGGACAGGCTGCCCGTCGGCGTGTGCTCCGCCACGCGCAGCTCCCGCGCCAGACGCCCGAACGCCATGAGCGCACCGAGGCCCATGACGATCAGCCCCATCACCACCTGGGCAACGGTCGACTGGAACAGGAAGTTCACCAGACCCGCGGCGAAACCGAGCATGACGAACGGGACCGCGAACCCAAGCACGAACAACAGCGATCCCAGCGCGACCCGGCCCCGCGCCCGTGCATCCTGTTGCGCGAGGTCCTGACCGGACAGCCCGGTCATGAACGAGAGGTAGCCGGGCACCAGCGGCAGCACACACGGCGAGGCGAAGCCCACCAACCCGGCGGCGAACGCGATGCCGGCCGCCGCCAACACGTTGGCGTCGAGGATGATCATCCGGATCGTCTCAGCCATCGGTCACGACCCCGTGGCGATGGCGTCGGCCATCCCGATGATCTCGCTGGTGCCGAGCACCCCGAAGACCCGACCGGCGACCCGCCCCTCGGCATCGATGAACACCGTCGACGGGATGGTGCGCGGCCCGATCCCGCGGAACTCGGAGGCGTAGTCGTTCGCCGGGTCGTACAGGGACGGGTAGGCGACGTCGAACTCGCGGAGGTGTGCGACGGCGTTGGTCTCCGAATCCTCGATGTTGACGCCCAGCAGGGCGGCCTCGCCGGCGGGGAGGATCTCGAAGGCCTCGTTCAGGTCAGGCTGTTCGGCCCGGCACGGACCGCACCACGAGGCCCAGAAGTTCAGGACGACGACCTGGCCCCGGAGGTCCGCGAGGGACAACTCCTCGCGGGGGCCGTCGGCGTCGATGCCCGGCAGGGCGATCGTCGGTGCCTCGACCCGCTCAGCGATCGGCACGGGACAGACCCCGGAGCGCACGCCGGCGATCGGGTCGCAATCGGCCGCGGACGACGATCCCGAGCAACCCAGGAGCAGGACCGCGGCGCCCAGAAGGGTCAGACGAGCAGCCTTCACGACGACCTCGAGGTCGGATGGTGCGGGAGCTGGCGGGGCTGGCTACTGCGCGACCGGGACCGCCAGGCGTTCGGGTTCCTCGACCTCGTCGGACTGCAGCCGCTTCTCACGCATCTCCAGCCGGTCGAGCCACGCCAGGCTGAGCAGGAAGAACACCAGCGAGATGACCGTCCACAGCATCGATGGGAACCACTCCGCACCGGGGTCGTAGAAGGCGAACCAGGTCACTTCCTCACCGACCGGCACCGGATCGAGCGGCACACCGTCGCCGTCCACGAAGTTCGCGAACGTCTGGAACTCGACGGCGGCAAGCCGCGTGCCCGTCGCCGTGTCATCGGTCAGGAGCGGGTCGCTGACGGCGCGTGAGCTGAAGAACTGTGGCGCGGGGCCGTCCGCCCCATCCGGTTGGCTGGCCGTGGCCTCCTCCTGGAGTGCGGCGCGCCGCTCGGCACCGATCAGCGCGATGCCGTTGTCATCGACCGGCAGGAACTGCTCCTGCATCTGGTCCACGGCCTGGCCGACGAGCCCCTCCAGGTTGGTCAACCGCAGGTCGGCACGCTCATCCTCATCGGGCAGGTCGACCCCGAGGTACTCGTGGATCGGCTCGAACGCCGCCGGATCCTCGTCGCTCGAGAAGAAGTCGGCGCGCTCGGACCCGGCTTCGAAGGCGTACCACTGCTCGACGTACTGATCGTTGGGTTGTCCCGGCAGGTGGTTGATCCCGAGCCCCGGCGGGATACCGGGCGCACCGAACCACCAGAACACACCGAGGACGAGCGTGATCCCGAACCAGGCGACGCCGGTCATCGCGGCCGCCTTCTTGGCGCCGTAGTTCGACCACAGCAGCAGGTACACCGACCCGACGAAGAACAGGATGCCGAGCGGGATCGCCAGGATCGACGCCGGGTGGTCCGGCGGGATGGCGGACTCAACCGCGAGGAAGATCTCCATCAGCCGTCACTCCCGTTCTCGTCACCGTCGTCGTCGCCATCGTTCTCACCGTCATCGTCACCGGTCGAGGGCGGACCACCGATCTGTCCGTACCGGTCGCCGGTCATCTCCTGGAAGCCCTCGATGTGATCGATGATCTCATCCATGGCATCCGGGGTGAGGACCTGGTCGAAGGCCGGCATCGGGGCCTTGCCGGGGACGTTGCGCCCGTTGTTGAGCGTGTGGCGGATGACGTCACGGGCGACCTCGGCGGACTCCTCGTCGCCCTCCTGCCAGCCATAGCGTTCGAAGACGTTGATGAGCTGGGGGCCGACGTAGCCTTGCGCCTCCTCGCCGTGACAACGCGCACAGTGGTTGCCGAACAGCTCATCGCCCGACCGTCCCACGAACGCCTGCGCGTCCGGCTCCTCGACCTCGCCGGTCTGGACCGACAGGATGTAGGTGATGATCGCATCCAGCTGCTGATCGCTGTACACGCCCCCGCTGTCGACCCCGAAGGCCTGCATCGGGGTGCCGTCCCGACCGTGGACCAGGGTCAGCTCGATGAACTCACGGACGTCGGTCACGACCTCGGAGTCCTGGTAGCGGGCCACGATGTTGTTCAGTGACGGCGCCGGCCACGGCGTGTCGATGTCGGGATCCGGGTGTGGGGCGGAGCCGCCACTGAGATCCACCCCGTGACAGGAGGCGCAGGCGTTCTGGAACTCGGTTCGCCCGTCGGCGACATCCTGCTCGTAGAAGTCGTCGATCCGGCCTTCGAGGCGGTTGGGTTCGATCAACCAGTACAGCGGCAGGAACAGCGAGGCGAACACCGCCAGGGCCACGCCCCACGACATCGCCCGCTCCATACCGGTGGTCTCGAGCTCCTCGTCCGAGTGGTACGGCCGCATCGCGAGGGGGATGTCGGCGTTGCGCTTCGGACCCCGGCGCCGACCCGGTCCGACGAGGAAGTACGCCACGCCGAAACCGACCAGCGCCACGACGAGGATGATCATGGGAACGGCCGCACCGCTCCCACCACTCTCGACGAGCAACAGCATGTCAGGCATCAAGGAAGCTCCGGGGCTCACGCGTCGGTGCAGTTCGGACCCTCGGCTGACTGCTCGAGGATGTTGGCGGTGCGGGCCGGGCCGGTCAGCGCCTGGCCCAGGTCGACGACGAACTGTCCGTCACCGTCGATGAAGGATGCGTAGCGGTCCAGACCTCGCGGGGCCGGTCCGCCCTGCCACTCACCGAGACGGTTGTAGCGCGACCCGTGGCAGGGGCACTCGAACCACTGCGACGACTGGCACCAGGGCACCCCACAGCCCAGGTGCGGACAGGACTGGGTGTTCAGCGCCATCAACCCGACGTCGTCTGACAGGATCGCTTCGTGGAACTCGCCGTACGCGGCATCGGCACCGGAGATCGACGGGTCCCAGACGATGATCGAGATCCCACCCTCCGGGATCCGGATCGGGGCGCGCTCGTCCTGGATCTGCGCGGCGAGGTCGCCCGCGTTGCCGAGCGGCACCTCACCGAACAGCCCGTCGCCCTGCTGCGGCCAGAGGAACCCGAGGGACGCCAGGCCGAAACCGCCGAGGCCCGCGCCAACCGCACCGACCAGGCTGTAGCGCAGGAACGTGCGGCGTTCGACCGGCTTGAGACCGGATCGGCGCTTCGCATCTGCCATGACGTTCAGACCTCTCGTGATGAAGGGTTAGAGCACGAACCCGAGCCCCTGGACCCAGGGCCAGACCCACTCGTAGCCGGCCCCCCGGATGAAGGAGCCGATGATGGTCAGGATGCCCCAGAAGGCGAGGAAGAACGTGAACGCCATGTTGGCGAACTTGCGGTTCTCCGGCTTGGCCGACGGGTTCTTGTCCACGTAGGGCAGCGACATCAGCAGCAGGACCGTCGCACCGACGATCGTGATACCGGCGACCGCCGGGTGGAAGTAGGCGAGCAGTTCCTGCAGACCCATGAAGTACCAGGGCGCCTTGTTGATCGCCGGGACCTCGTTGGGGTTCGCGAGTGACCCGAGGGGAGCGTCGAGGAAGAACGACACGACCAGCAGCAGCGACCCGGCCGCGAGCAGCGCGACGAACTCGACGAGCAGCAAGTGGGGCCAGGTGTAGACCTTGTCCTGCTGCTTGGACTGCACCTGCTGGATCCCCGCGGGGGGCACGAGTGCCAGGAGGCGGTGGGTGTGGTCGCTGGCTGCGGGGACCCCCACCGAACCGGAGTCGCCGTTGCCGAGCGACGCCGCCACGCGGGCGGAGCGTTCCTCGGGTGTGAGGCGCCCACCGCCACCGCCCTCCGCGGGCGCGGCGGTCTTGGTCGCCACCCCACCGCCGCCGGACCGCGACGAGCGGAACTCCTCGAGTGCCTTCGATGCTTCCTCGGCCGGCTTGGGCCCGAGCGACGCACCCTCCTCGATCTTCGACTTGCGGACCGACGCCGCCTTGGCCTTGGCCCGGGCGATGCGCTCGCTCTTGCCCTCGCCGATGAGGCGGTCGTAGACCTCCTGGTCGATCTGCACCTCATCGCTCATGCGCACACCCCCTGGGTCGGTCGGCTGGCGTCGGTCATCGCGTGGCTCCTCGTCGCTGCAGCGATCACAGCGGGCCCGAGATGCCGCCGTCCTTGCGGATCCGCCAGAAGTGGACCGCGAGGAAGACGACGGTGATGAAGGGGACGAACAGGACGTGCAGCACGTACCAGCGCAACAGCGTCTCGGGACCGATCTCCAGCCCGCCGAGCAGCACGAACGAGACCTGATCGCCGAACACTGGAGAGAAGCCGGCGATGTTGGTGCCGACGGTCACGGCCCACAGCGCCAACTGGTCCCAGGGCAGCAGGTAGCCGGTGAAGGACAGGAACAGCGTCAGGAGCAGCAGGATCACGCCCACGACCCAGTTGAACTCGCGCGGTGGCTTGTAGGCACCGTGGTAGAACACCCGCGCCATGTGCAGGAAGACGAGGAAGACCATCGCATGGGCACCCCAGCGATGGAGGTTGCGCACCAGCGCACCGAAGGTGACCGTGGTCGACAGCTCGCGCATGTTGAGGTACGCGATCTCGGTCCCCGCGCCGGCGGCCGGGGTGTAGAAGAACATCAGGAAGATGCCGGTGATGGTCAGCAGGATGAACATGAAGAAGCTCAACCCACCCAGGCAGTAGGTGTAGGTCAGCTTCAGGCCGTGGCGCTTCACCTTCACCGGGTGCAGGTGGTAGAGCACGTTGTTCATCGCCGCGAGCGCCCGGTCACGGGACGTGTCGCGGTAGCCCTTCCGGTAGATCGATCCCGGGCGGAAGATCGACTTCCAGATGACGTTGTCCTGAACGCTGCCCTTGACCTCCGAGTAGCTCGGCGGCTTGGGCGGCTTCGGAAGCTTCGGCACCTCGTCGTCCCTCTCTCACGTGTTCCGTGCCCGTCGTGGCGGGCCCGTCTGGGTCGGTCTCAGCCGTCGGTCCGGCCGAGCCAGAGTGCGTCGGATGGGCAGCGCTCGACACAGATCGCGCAGCGCGTGCATTCGTTGTCGTCGATGATGAACACCGCATGTGACTGGGACGCGAGCGTCTCCAGCGCGGCGCTGTCCGCGCCCTTGATGATGTTGGGCGACATCATGTAGATGCACTCCCACGGGCAGACGTCCTCACACGCCCGGCACAGGATGCACAGTTCCGGGGTGAGCCCGATGTGTCGCTTGGGCTTGACCCGTTCCTGGAGCCACTGGGCATCGACCTGCTGCACGGTGTAGTCGTCGTACATCAGGGGGTGCTCGCCCCGGTCGGTCTTCCCCATGTGCTCCTCCTTCCTGTCTCACGTTGCCGGTGTCACGTCGTCTGTCTCACATCGTCTGTGTCACGTTCGCTCCGTGCGTACCGTGCGTCGTCCGCCTGTGGTCACCCGCTCAGGCGGTCGAACCGGCCGGGCGGATCACTTGTAGCCACCCGCCTCCGGCTTGACCTCGCCGCTGGCCAGTGTCTTCGGCAGCTTGCGTTGGACCCGCAGCCCGAGCCAGATCGTGACCGCGATCCCGCCGAGCATCAGCCCCGTGAGCACGCTCTCGGTGACGACGTTGTAGAAGTTGGAGGCGATGTCCAACCGGTAGTCCTCGGTCACCAGCGGCGAGGCCGCCGGGATGTCGACCCCGACGGTCGCCGGGATGATCGTGCCCTCCAACAGGTTCGAGTTGGAGGAGGTGAACTGGATCCAGACGTGCGGCAGGATCCCGTGGATCCACCACATCAACGAGGTGGCGGCCAGAACCCCCATCGTGGCCGAGACCCATTCGCGCGTGCCGTAGGTGATCTTGGCCAGGAACAGCGGCAGGGCGAACATCGGGCCGATCCACAGCAGGGTGATCGCCGCGCCGACGTAGCCCCGACCGACGTTGGCCGGATCACCGAACTCGTAGACCGCCCGGAACACCTCCGGCAGGGCCGCGAAGAACTCTGCGAACCACTGGAGCACCGTCACGTCCCTTCTGGTTCCCGACCCCGCAGGGCTGGGATCGCGGTCTGAGCGGGGTGTCCGCCGGCCTGCACAACCGTCATCGACCCTGTCCGTTCGGCCAAAGGTACCAACCGGAGCGAAGACCCAACAAACGTCGGGACCCGGCGCTGCGCAACGCGCACCCCGGTCGCGGCGGATGGACGGTCGGATGCGGGATCCGGACCCTCACCGTCGCGCCACCGCGTGGGCGGCGGCGCCGACGGCGTCCTGGACGCGCTGCATCGCCGGCTGGTCCAGTGCCATCGAGGTGAACAGCACCTCGTAGCTCGAGGGTGCCAGGTAGACCCCCCCATCGAGCATCGCGTGGAAGAAGGTGGCGTAGGCGTCGTGGTCGGCCGCCGCGACCTCGTCGTAGTGGGTCGGTGCGGCGGCGGCGAAGACGACCCCGGCCAACGTGCCGTGGTGCACGACCTGCGCGGTCACCCCGGCCTGGGCGAAGGCGTCAGTGAACGCGGTCACGATCTGCTGGGTGGCGCCCTGCAGGCACTCGTACACCTCATCGGTCAGCAGCTTGAGCTGAGCGTTGCCGGCCGCCACCGCGACGGGGTTGCCCGACAGCGTCCCGGCCTGGTAGACGGGGCCGTCGGGCGCCAGTTGGTCCATCAGCTCCGCGCGACCGCCGAACGCCGCCAGAGGGAACCCCCCACCGACGACCTTGCCGACCACGGTGATGTCGGGCACGACGTCATGGACGGCCTGCGCGCCGCCACGCGCCATGCGGAACCCGCTGATGACCTCGTCGAAGAACAGCACGGCGCCGCTGCGGTCGGCCTGCTCACGCAGGAAGGCCAGGAAGCCTTCGGCCGGCGGCACGAGGTTCATGTTGGCCGGGACGGGTTCGCACAGGATCGCGGCCAGGTCGTCGCCGTGCTCGTCGATGGCCGCGATCACCGCATCGCGGTCGTTCCAGGGCACCAGCACCGTGTCGGCGGCCGCACCCTCGGTGACGCCCGGCGACCCGGGGATGCCAAGGGTCGCGACCCCGGACCCGGCCGCGACCAGCAGCGCATCGGAGTGTCCGTGGTAGTGCCCGACGAACTTCAGCAGCTTCGCGCGGCCGGTCGCGCCGCGGGCCAGCCGGACGGCGGACATCGCCGCCTCGGTCCCGGAGTTGACCAACCGCACCTTCTCCATCGAGGGGACCGCGTCGATGATGGCCTCGGCGAGCTCGATCTCACCCAGGGTCGGTGCGCCGAACGACGACCCACGCTGCATGGCCGCCGTGGCCGCCGCCACGACCTCCCGCCGCGCGTGGCCGAACAGCAGCGGCCCCCAGGAGTTGACCAGATCGACGTACCGGTTGCCGTCGACATCGATCAGTTCGCCGGACTCACCCCGGTCGATGAACCGCGGCGTACCACCGACGCTGCCGAACGAGCGCACCGGCGAGTTGACCCCGCCGGGGATCACGCGCCGCGCGCGCTCGAACAGACCGGCGGAGACCTCCGTCCCCGATGACGCGCCTTCGGCTGCCAAGGATGTCCCTTCCGATGTCGGACGCATCAGGGTAGGGACCGCCCGTCCCGTCGTGGGACGTCACGTGGGACGGATGTGCTCGAAGATCACGTTGTCCGCCAGTTCCCTGGCACGCTGCAGACCGTCGTCGTCGGTCACCGTCCAGGTCACGACCACGCCGCCGTCCTCCCGCCACCGGTCGACCGCCGGATGCGGCAGGCTGTCGAGGTGGTAGCTGATGGCCGCCGGCTGGATCGCTGGCGCGTCCTTGAGCTCCGACATCCGGCGCAGCGCCATCGCCTGGAGCCCGGACCCGACCGGGACCATCGCGGTCATGACGCGCACGACGTCCGGGGCGGTGCGGCGGAACCAGCACAGCGGCACCGGGTTGAAGCTGGCGATGCACACCGGCCCGGGGTGATCCTCCAGCAGGCCGGCTACCGCCACCTCCAGCCGACCCGCCCGCAACCTCGAGGTCTTCAGCTCGACCATGGTCGGGGTGTCCGCCAGCACCGTGAGCACCTCCGCGAACGTCGGGATGCCCTCGTCGACACCCAGCAGGTGGGCCTGACCGAGCTCGGCGGCGCTCAGCGATGCGACCTTGTCGCTGGTTCCGGCCAGCCGTGCCAGGGTGTCGTCGTGGAAGACCACCGGGACGCCGTCCGCGCTCAGCTGGACATCCAGCTCGACGCCGTAGCCGGCGGCGACCGCGGCCTCGAACGCCGACCGGGAGTTCTCCACGACCTCCGGGCCGTGCAGGCCGCGGTGTGCGAGCGGGACCTCCCGCAGCCACGACGGCGCACCGCCGTGCGACCTGCCCACGCTCATGACGCGTCCCGGGCCAGCTCCAGCGCCGCGTAGGTCAGCACCACATCCGCGCCGGCCCGGTGGATCGACGTGACGGCCTCACGCATCGCCGCGTCGCCGTCCAGCCAGCCCCGCTCGGCGGCGGCCCGCAGCATCGCGTACTCACCCGAGACCTGGTAGGCGGCCAGGGGGACATCGAGGTTGCGCCGCGCATCGGCCAGCACGTCCAGGTAGGGCAACGCGGGCTTCACCATCAGCACGTCGGCGCCCTCGGCCGCGTCCAGCGCCAGCTCGAGGACCGCTTCGCGACGGTTGGCGGGATCCATCTGGTGTGACGCCCGGTCACCAGCGACCATCCCGGATTCGGCGGCGTCGCGGAACGGGCCGTAGAAGGCCGACGCGTACTTCGCGGCGTAGGCGACGATGCCGACGGCGTCGTGCCCGGCGGCATCCAGCCCCCGCCGGATGGCCGCGACCTGGCCGTCCATCATCCCGGACGGAGCAACGAGGTCCACGCCCGCATCCGCGTACGCCAGCGCATCCCGCACGTAGAGCTCCACCGCCGCGTCGTTGTCGACCAGCCCATCGGCGGTCACCGGCCCGCAGTGCCCGTGGTCGGTGTACTCGCACTGGCAGACATCCGCCCAGAGCACGAGGTCGTCGCCCACCGCATCGCGGATCGCGCGCGCCGCCGTCGGAACGGGCCCCGCCGGGTCCCATCCCGACGACCCCGACGCGTCCTTCGCGGCCGGGATCCCGAACAGCAGCACCCCGCCGACCCCGGCGTCGCGGGCCTGTCGCGCCAGATCGGTGACGGACGCGACGGTGTGCTGCAGCACGCCGGGCATCGATCCCACCGGCTCCGGGTCGTCCAGGCCCTCCTTGACGAAGGCGGGGAGGACGAGCGCCGCCGGATGCAGGCGGGTCTCGGCGAACGACCGGCGCAGGCTCGGTGTACGACGCAGGCGACGCAGGCGCGTGGTGGGGAAACCGCTCACGGGCGACCTCGGGGTGGGACGGCCCGCAGCGTACTGTCGGACCCCGTGGCTGCCGGACGCCGACCGCCGTCAGTCGTCCCCGCCGGGTCCCAGGTAGCGCCAACCGGCCGCCACCGCGGCAGCCGCCAG
>JAWLFE010000018.1:36269-38259 GCA_041685735.1 Nitriliruptoraceae bacterium | reverse complement strand
GTACTGTCGGACCCCGTGGCTGCCGGACGCCGACCGCCGTCAGTCGTCCCCGCCGGGTCCCAGGTAGCGCCAACCGGCCGCCACCGCGGCAGCCGCCAGACCGAAGGCCAGCGCCGTGCGGGCCTGCTGACCCCGGTCGGCGGCGGCCTGTTCGGTCGCGACCCGGGTGTCCGCCGCCAGCAGCCGCGTCCGGGTGTCCGCGCCTGGGGTCGTCGCGGGATGGCGCGGTCCCGGATCCGCCACCGCCGCCACGCGGGCGCGGCGCGGGATCGGCGGGGGGCCATCACGGTCGGCCGGACCGTGCGCCGCGTCATCACGATCGCCGGTCTGGCCGGCGCGACCGGCACGCCCGGCATGGCCGGCAGCGGCGGGGGCACCGGCGGCGCGGGCACCGGCGGCATCGCCCCGATCGCGGGCACCGTCGGCGTCACGGTCGGGGGCATCGTCGGCGTCGTCGACAGCAGCGGACGGTGGCTGCAGGGGGCCATCGCGGTGCTCGACGAGCACCGCCGACAGCTCCGCACCGTAGAGGTAGAGCCGTCCGGCGAGGTAGAGCAGCAGCAGCAGGGCGATCACCCCGCCGAGCGCCCCGTAGAGCGCGTTCGCGCTGTCCACCTGGCTCCCGACGTAGGTCGCACCCACCGTCTTGAGGACCGCCCATCCGATCGCCCCGAGGACCGCGCCCGGAACCAACTGTCGCACCTGCATCGAGGTGGTGGTCGACAGCATCCAGTAGGCGGCCAGGAACAGCATGAGGTCGAAGGCGAACGCGACGAGGAACGCGATCGCGACGGCGGCCGGCCGTGGCACCAGGTCCGGCGTGAACCCCGCCACCGACGATCCCACCACCGCCAGCAACGCGGTGATCCCGAGCACGACCAGCGAGACCAGCTTCCTCACCCAGCCCATCACGCCGGAGACGACATCACCGCGGAAGACGACCCGCGTCGCCGCCATGGCCGCCGCGATGACCTTCAAGCCGGTCAGCAGCAACGTCGCGAGACCGACCAGTCCGAACGCGCCGCGGTTGTTGACCACGGTGTCCACGAGCGAGGCCACGCCGGTGTCGGCCTCGCCATCCCCCAGGGTCGCCTCGAACCCGGGCAGTGCCTCGGTCATCGCCAGGGCGATCCGAGCCTGGTCCGCCGGGTCTGCGTAGATGAAGCCTGCCGCAGCCACGGCCAACAGCAGCAGCGGGACGAGCGACAGGAACCCGAAGAAACCGATCGCGGCCGCGAGCTGGTCCGCGGCGTCGGCCTTGTAGCGCTTCTGCACCGCCAGCGCCGTCCGCACCACCGGGTGGTCCTTGATCGAGCTCACGGTGGTCACCTCCAGGGGAGGACGCAGCGTAGTGAGGAGCCCCGTGGGCTTCAGGAGCCCTGGGCGGCCCGGGCCAGGGCACCGACGAGCCCCTCGACCGTATGCGGATCGGCCTCGGCGGCGACGAGCAGCCCGAGCGCCTCGCAGGCGGCGGTCGTGACGGGCCCGATCGAGACGATCCCGACCTGCTCGAGCGCGTCCCCGGCGAGCGCCATGAGGTTGCGGGCCGTCGACGGGGAGGCCACGGCCACCAGGTCGATCGCACCGTCGCGCAGCCGCGTGAGGACCGCGTCCGGGAGGGCGTCAGGGCGGCCCGTCCGGTAGGCGATCACCTCGACGGGCTCGTAGCCCTTGGCCCGGAGCATCTCGGGCAGGATGGGACTGGCGATGTCCGCACGTGGCAGCAGGACGCGGCCGGATCCGGGTGGGACCGCCTCACCGAGCGCCCGGGTGGTCGCGACCGCCGGGACCAGGTCGGGGCGCAGCCCCACCCGTTGCTGCAACACGCGTGCGGTCCCGGGACCGACGCACGCGATCAGGTCCGCGCTCCGCACGGCACGTCCGTCCAGGCCGCTCGCGTCCAGGGCGGCCGCCATCCCGTTGACCCCGTTGGGCGAGGTGAAGCACACCGCGGGGAACCGCCCGGCAGCCAGCTCCTGCACGGCACGTG
>JAWLFE010000018.1:16398-36169 GCA_041685735.1 Nitriliruptoraceae bacterium | reverse complement strand
CCCGGGCGCGGACGCGGTCGGCAGGTCCTTGTAGGAGTGGACGACCATGTGGCAGTCACCGGCCAGGACCGCTCTGCGGGTGTGATCGACGAACAGACCCTTGGCGTCGAAGGCCTCGATCGCACGGTCCGGATGCTCATCACCGGTCGTGGCCATCGGAACCAGCTCACAGGGACGGCCGGTCGCCGCCGACAGCGCGTCCGCCACGTGCTGCGCCTGCACCTGGGCGAGCGCCGACCGGCGGGTGGCCAGGCGCCAGGGCCCGCGTTGTGGGGTCGCGACCACCCGTCAGTCGTCGAGGTCGAAGAGGTCGCGCACCGCGTCGGCGTGCCGTTCGGCATCGCCGGCGTCCGCGAGGTCCTTCAACCGGATCGTGGGGCCGTGCAGCAGGGTGTTCACGAGCCCCCGGGTCAGCGCGTCGACAGCCTCGCGCTGTCGGTCGTCGAGCGAGGCGAGCTTCTTCTGGAGGCGGTCCAGTTCGTCCTGCCGGACCGATTCGGCGTGTGCCCGCAGGTCACGGATCGTCGGCTCGATGAGGCTGGCCCGCGTCCACGCGAGGAACCGCGCCGCTTCGTCGTCGACGATCGCGCGCGCCTCGGCGATCACCTCGCCGGTCGCGCCACCGTTGGTCAGTTCACGCACGGAGGCGACGTCGACGACCTCGACCCCGTCGAGGTCACCGCAGGCCCGCTCGACGTTGCGCGGGACCGCGAGGTCGAGCAGGACCAGCGGTCGGTCGGGCCCACGGCCGGCCATCGCCCGCGCGACCATGTCGACGTCGATGACGGGCTCGGCGGCGCCGGTCGTGCAGATCACCACATCGGCAGCGGCGATCGTCTCGGCCAGTGCGTCCGCGGCGACGACCGAGCCACCGACGCGGGCCGCCAGTCGTTCCGCCTTGTCCGCGCTGCGGTTCCACACATCGATGTGGGAGGTCTCGAAATCGAGGAGGCGGTCGGCGGTCAGCGCCCCCATCTTGCCGGCACCGACGAGCGCGACGCGTCGACCGGTGAGGGGGCCGCCCCGGCGGCGCTGGACGGCGTCCAGGCCCACATCCACCATCGATGACGCGCCCTCGGATATCGCGGTCTCCGCACGGATGCGACGACCGACGTTGACCGCCTGGTTGAAGACGCGCTGCAGGATCCGCCGGGCCGTGCCCTCAGCGCGGGCGACCTCCAGGGACTGCTTGACCTGCATCGCGATCTGGCGCTCGCCGACGACCATCGAGTCGAGCCCACCGGCCACCGCGAACAGGTGCGCGGCGGCACGATCGTCGTGGAGGTTGTACTGCAGGACATCGAGGTCCTGCGGGTGGATATCGCCCCGCTGCGAGAGCCATCCGTGCAGCTCGTGCAGACCAGGGTGGAACTTCGTCACCGACGCGTAGACCTCGACCCGGTTGCAGGTGGAGAGCACCGCCGCCTCGCTGACGTGCTCCAGATCGGTCAGCGAGCGCAACACCTTCGGCAGTTCGTCGACCGGCACGGCGAGTCGCTCCAACAGCGACAGATCGGCGCTGCGGTGGCTACACCCGACGACGAGCAGGGACATGCGCAGCGACACCTTCGTCCGTGGAAGCGGCGCGACCGGCAGGGAGCGATGCACCGTCGTTCGCTCCGGAGGGTATCGGTCCCGAGACCGCGGACCCAAGGCGTGACGATCGCCGGCCGATGACCGCGCAGCGTAGGCAGCCGGCCATCACGGCCCGGCGGGCGGGCCGGGGATCAGCCGGCGGCAGACGGCGGCTCAGCCGGCGGCAGACCGGGGACTCAGCCGGCGGCGGACCGGGGGCTCAGCCGGCGGCGGACCGGGGCTCGTTCATCTGCTCGTAGAACGACAGGATCTGCAGTTCCGTCGACAGATCCACGGTCCGGCAGGTGACGTGGTCCGGGACCGTCAGGTGGGTCGGCGCGAAGTTCAGCAGCGCGGTGACCCCGGCCTCGATGGCCTCGTCGGCGACCGCCTGCGCGGACGCCGCCGGGACCGAGATGACCGCGAAGGTCACACCGCGCTCACGCACGATCGTGCCGAGGTTGGCGACGGGCTCCACCTCGTGGCGTCCGACGGTGGTCCCGATCCGTGTGGGCTCCGCGTCCAACAGGGCCACCACCCGGAAGCCCCGGCGGTCGAAGCCGTCGTAGCTGGCCAGGGCACTGCCGAGGTTCCCCACCCCGACGATCACCACCGGGCGGTCGTCGACCAGCCCGAGCACCTGCGAGATCTCGGTGGTGAGCTCCGCGACGTCGTAGCCAACGCCGCGGGTGCCGTAGGTCCCGAGGAACGACAGGTCCTTGCGCACCTTGGCTGAGTTCAGCCCGGACCCCTTCGCGAGCTCCTCGCTCGCCAGGGTCGCGGTCCCGGCCTCTGACGCCTCGACCAACACCTGGAGGTAGAGCGGCAACCGCGCCACGGTGGCCTCAGGGATCCGTCGATCGCCCATCCCCGCTCCACTCGTCCGGGTCGCCGACGCGGTCGCGCGGCGCTCCGAAGGCTACGGCGCCCGGGCTAGCGGCCCAACTCCGTGGATCGCCGCGCCGCCCGGACCGCCGCGCGCACCACCCCCGCGTCGACCTCGAGCTCGGCGACCTCGACCCCGTCGACGACCACGACGGGTACCCGCACCCCGTAGCGGTCGATCAACTCGTCGGCCGTGTCGACGTCGATGTGCCGGACGTTCGCGCCCCGGGCTTCCCGGGCCACGAGCTCCTCCGCACGACGACACAGCCCGCACCGCTCGCGGCCGTAGACGATCACCTCCGGGACGTGGCGACGGGAACCCCGCCCGGCGCCCCCCGGGCGCCCCGCCCGACCCCACGCCGGCAGCCGGACGCGCGACGATCGTCGGCGGCGGACCATGGCCTAGCCGTCCTCGCGGAGCTCGACCCGTCGGATCTTGCCGGTGGCCGTCGTCGGCAGGGAGTCCACCACCTCGATGCTGGTGGGGTTCTTGTAGCGGGCCAGGTTCGCGCGGCAGTGGGCCTCGAGGGCCGGGACATCGATGGTGGTATCGGGCAGGGGGACGACGTGGGCCTGCAGGGTCTCGCCGGTCAGGGGGTGGGGTGCGCCGACGACGGCGGCCTGGGCCACCTGCCCGGAGCTCAGCAGCACCCGCTCGACCTCGCGCGGGTAGACGTTGAACCCGTTGACGATGACCAGGTCCTGCAGCCGGTCGACGAGGTAGAGCATCCCATCGGCGTCGCGCATGCCGACATCGCCGGTCCGCAGCCAGCCGTCGGGAGTGAGCGCGGCGTCGGTCGCCTCCGCGTCGTTCCAGTAGCCCTGGAAGACGTTCGGGCCGCGGACCCAGACCTCGCCGTCGTCGCCCTCGGCGACGTCGCGACCGTTGGCATCGACCAGCCGCAGCTCGACCCCGGGCAGCGGCTGGCCGACCGAGCCCGGGATCGGCACCGGCGACATCGAGGTGGCGGCGACACTGGGGCTGGCCTCGGTCAGGCCGTAGCCCTCCTCGATGGTGAGGCCCGTGAGTTCGTAGAACGAGTGGATGATCGGGACCGGCAGCGGTGCGGCGCCGGAGATGGCCAGGCGCACCGTCGACATGTCCGCGGTGTCCAGCAGGCCCGACTGCAGCCAGGCGACGTACATCGGCGGTGCCCCCAGCACGACGGTGACCTGGTTGGCCTCGATCGCGTCGATGACGACCTTGGGATCGAAGCGCTCGACCAGCACCATGGTGGCGCCGGCGGTGATCGATGCGCCGAGCCCGACGTTCAACGAGTAGATGTGGGCCAGCGGCAGGACGAGCAGGATGACGTCCTCGTCCGTGACCTGGAAGCGGCCGGCCAGGGTCTGATCCTGGTTGGCGGCGAGGTTGCCGCGACTGAGCATCGCGCCACGCGGCCGTCCGGTGGTCCCCGAGGTGTAGACCAGGGCCGCCAGGTCGTCGAGGTCGCGCTCGACACGGGCGGGCTCGGCGTCGGTGGCGGTCAGCTCCTCCCACCGTGGTAGCTCGGAGGCCGCGTCGTCGACGTCCGCGACCACGAGGTGACGGACGTCAGGCAGGTCGTCGCGGAGGTCGAGCAGTGCCGCGGCGCGCTCCGGGCCGACCACGACCACGGTCGCCCCGCTGTCGTTGATCGCGTAGCGCAACTCGTCGGGGGCGAGGCCGGTCAGGAGCGGGACCATCGCAGCGCCGGCGCGGAGCACGGCGCAGGCCGCCTCCACGAACGTCGAGTTGGTCCCCAGCACGAGCGCGATCCGGTCACCGGGCCCCACCTCGAGGGACTGCAGGGCCGCGGTGGCCGCATCGACGCGCTGGTGCAGTTCGGCGTAGGTGCGCTGCCCGCCCTGCCACCGCAGGGCGACGTGGTCCGGGTAGGTCGCGGCGGTCTCGCGCAGACGCGCGGCGACATCGACGGTGTGACCTGGTTCGAACGCCTCGGGCACCGGACCGCCTCCCTGCCCCGGCGGACCGCGGTGGACCGGGACGGCCGCAGCCTACTGACTGGTGGCGACCCCGAGCCGAGCGGGGTGCAGCGGTACAGCCCACGTCCACCCGACATCGCGGTCCGTGCTCAAGTCATCACGTTCGGTGGTCGATTGGCAGACCAGCGACCACGGACGGTCGTCACCGCTCGACCCAGGATGGACCGATGCGCACCGCGGACGATGTCGCGTGCGGGCCGACCCCGGCCCCGACCGCGTCACCGGGCAGGACACGGCTCGTCACGCTCGTGCTCATGGTCCTGGCCCTCGTCGCGACGCCCGTCTCACCGGACCCGACCTCCGCGCACGCCGACGCCGACCACAGCCTGGAAGCAGCCCTCGTCGGTCTGGTGAACGACGAACGCCGTGCGCAGGGCCTGCCAGCGCTGTCGACCGACCCGGAGCTGACCTCGATCGCCCGCTCCTGGAGCGCCACGATGGACGCCCGGCGTGTCCTGGAGCACAACCCGCGGCTCTCGACCGAGGTCCGCGACTGGCGGCGGGTCGGCGAGAACGTCGGCCGGGGCCCCGACCTCGACGCCCTGCACGAGGCGTTCCTGGCCTCCCCGGAGCACCGCCGGAACCTGCTGGATCCCGGCTGGACAGAGGTCGGCATCGGCGTCATCGTCGCCGAGGACGCGCTGTGGGTCACCCAGTTGTTCCGGTTGCCACCGGGCTGACCCGCCGGACCGACCCACAGAGCCGACCTGTCCGGGTGGTCCCCCACCGGCCCAACCGACCGGCCGTCGACCGTTGTGCGGCCGTGTCGCCGTCGGCAACGCCGATACTGTCACCGGCATGACGATCCTCGCCTCCACCGGCCCCCTGTTCGCCCGTCCCCTGGACTGGGCGCTGGCGGTCGTGGCGGAAGCGGGCTATGACGGGGCCGAGTTGATGATCACCCAGGACCCAGCGACCCAGCACGCCGACCGCGTCCTGGCGGCCGCACAGACCGAGGGTGTCCGCATCCCGGTCGTGCACGGTCCCTTCCTGCTGCTCACCCGCCGGGTCTACGGCACGGAACTGATCGGCAAGGCCGAACGCTCGCTCGAACTGGCCGGCCGGATCGGTTCCGACCTGATGATCGTGCACCCGCCCTACCGGTGGCAGCGGGGGTTCCACCGCTGGCTGCTGGAGGACGCCGACGCGTTCGCCGCCGACCACGGCACCCGCATCGGCGTGGAGAACCTCTACCCCGTGACGGTCGCCGGCCGCCCGATCCGCTTCCACCGCTACACCCGGCCCGAACACCTCGAACCGTTCCGCCACCTGGTGCTGGACACCAGCCACTTCGGGGTCGCCGAGGTCGACATCAACGAGGCCTACGCGCGGCTCGCCCACCGGACCGTCCACCTGCACGTCTCCGACTACCGCGGTGGCGGGCGCGACAGTCACGCGCCGTTGGGTCACGGACTGCTGCCGCTCGCCAGCTTCCTGCACAACGTCGGCCTCCACACCGCGACCCCGGGCGCGGCGCACCCCCGGTCGATCACCCTGGAGCTCGACTGCCGTCGCTACCTCGACGACCGGTCGGCCCTGGTGGGCTACCTGCGCCAGGAGCGACAGAAGTGCGAGGCCCTGCTCGACGGCGCCTCGTCGGAGGAGGTGCTCGGCCGCCCCGATGTCGTCACGAGCGCTCCCGGGGCCGGTGAGGACGACGCCGATCAACCCACCGTCGGACCGCCGCGCGACTGACGACCGAGGAGAGCACCGATGCGCAACGGGACCGCGATCACCCTGATCGTGCTGCTGCTGATCATCGTCGTCGCGACGGTGGTGCAGCTGACCCAGGCGGCCAACCTCTGACGCTGCCGCTGCACCCGCAGGGTCCGGCAGGCGCCAGCGCGTTGGCGCGGGTTCTCAGAGGAAGACCGAGCGGCGCCCCATCAGGTTGCGGTGCAGCATGCTCTGGATCGTTTCGCGGACCCGGTCGGTCAGATCGAAGACCGTCATCGGATCGTCGGCGGCATCCGGACCGAACGCCGTGGTGTCGATCGGCTCGCCGTACTCGATGATCCACTTCGACGGCAGGGGGAGCAGCGCCAGCGGTCCGAAGACCGGCAGCGCGAACATCTGGGCCACGATCGGGAAGTACGGCACGCCGAGCGCCCGCGCGAGCAGCCGCAGGTCGTAGATCATCGGGTAGATCTCCTCGCTGCCGACGATGGCCGTCGGGACGATGGGGACCTGTGCGCGCAGGGCCGTCGCCACGAACCCGCCCCGCCCGAAACGCTGCAGCTTGTAGCGATCCTTCCAGGGCTTGCCGAGCCCCTTGAACCCCTCGGGCCACACCGCGACCAGTTCGCCCGCAGCCAGCAGCCGGTCCGCGTCGTCGCCCGACGCCAGCGTCGCCCCCGTCTTGCGGGCCCACTCCCCGATGAACGGGGTACGGAAGACCAGATCGGCACCGAGTTCGCGGGCATGTCGGCCGGTCTGATCGAAGATGTCCAGCCGCGTGATGACCGCGTCGATCGGCAGGGTCCCGGCATGGTTGGCCACGACCAGTCCCCCGCCGTCGCCTGGCAGGTGCTCCACACCGTGCGACGCCACCCGCCAGTAGTGGCGGTGCAGGGGACGGACCAGGGGCATCAGCAGGTTGGTCGTGAGGTCCTCGTCGAACCCGAACTCGTCGATGTCGTAGTCGCCGACCAGCCGGCGGCGCAGGAAGCCGGCCAGGGTGCTGAGTTCCTCGGCCAGGGCGTCGCTGTCGACGGCGTCCAGCGCGGCCAGGCCATCGATGGCCATGCGCCACCCGCGGCGCCGCACCTCCTCGGTGATCCGTTCGTAGGCGTCATCCGCGCTCGACCCGGAGCCGTCCTCGCGCGGTCCTGCACGGCCATGGTCCCGGGCACTCTCGTCACGATCCGCGCGGTCGTCGGTCGCTGCGCCGTCGGCGGTGTCGGGACCGCCATCGGCCGTCGTCCCGCTGCCCGCCGTGGCGTCGCCGGACAACGGCCGACCCCCGTGCTGGACGGCATGGACCCGGCACAGCGGTCCGTCGGTCGCGTAGTTGCGGCACGGACGGCCGGCGGCGGTGGACGCCTCACACCGTGGCCGGTCGGAGGCTCCCGCGTGGGCGGCGCCCGTGTCGGCGGCACCCGTGTCCCTGGCCTCGCGGGCCGCACGCTGTTCCGCGATCGAGATCACCTCGGCATGCTGTTCCATCATCGACCCCCGTCACGTTGTGCGTCGAGGAAGCGTTCCTGGCCCTTGCGCTGCAGGAAGTCGTACAGCTCCCGCTCCCACCGGATGACCTCCTCGCGGGCGACGACGCCGCGCACCCGCCGGCGCCGCACGAAGTCCTCGAACGCCTGTCGCGTCGAGTAGCGCGGCTCGATGCCGAGGTGGGTGCGCAACCGGGTGGTGTCGACGACGCGGCCGAACTGCAGGAAGCGCAGCTGATCCATGGTCACATCGGCGCGCCCGGAGCGACGCACCCCCGAGGCGACGGCGGAGACGAACGGCAGCGGGACCGGTGCCGCCACCCGACCGGCGAGCCGGATGCACTGCGACAGGTACAGCGCGCCGTCGCCGGCGACGTTGAAGATGCCCGGATGGTCGCCGCTGGTCACCTGCTCGAGCACCTGCACCGCGTCGTCCTCGTGCACGAACTGCAGGCGCGGATCGAACCCCAGGACGGTGGGGACCACCGGGAGGTTGAACAGCGACTGGAAGGCCCCGTCGGCCTGACCGCCGAGGAAGTTCGCGAAGCGCAGGATCGTCACGTCGACGTCCTTGCGCCGCCGGCCGAACGCACGGACGTAGCCCTCGATCTCCGCGACGTCCTGCCCGAAGCCGTGCCGCGGGGTGGCGTCGGGAACGGAGCGCTCCCGGAAACTGACCGGATCGCTGTGCGCCGAACCGTAGATCGCGGCCGACGACTTCAACACGAAGCGCTCGACGGTTGGGACGTGCTGGCAGGCGGCCAACAGCTGCATGGCGCCGATGACGTTCGATTCCTTCATGCGCGACCGGCCGCCGGCGGCACGGGGCGTCGCGACGGTGCTCAGGTGCACCACGGTGTCGATCGCGGACGCCTCGATGACCCGGCCCACCAGCGGGTTGCGCACATCCGCCCGGACGAACTCCGTTCGACGCAGGTCGTGCTGCGGCTCGCGGACATCGACCCCGACGATCTCCAGCACGTCCTCCCGCTGTTCGAGCGCACGGGCGAGCTGACCGGCGAGTCGACCGGCGATCCCGGTGATCAGGACGCGGCGGGCATCGGGCACAGGCGCTCAACTCCGTCTTCGTGAGGTCGGTGGGACGGTCGCTGCACCGGCGGTGGCGCCGTTCCCGATCGCATCGAGTGAACCAGACCGGCCAGCTACACCGCACGGCCGCGGCCTCGGGCATCTCCGGCGCAGCCGCACGCGGGTCGACCTGCCGCCGGCCCCGGTGGTGCTCAGGCCTGCTCGCGCTCGTCGTCGAGGTCGGAGAGGTCCATCGTGGCAGGATCGACCACCTGGGCATCGAGGAAGGCGCTGAGGTCCCGGTCGCGGACGCGGTAGTTGCGCCCCACGCGGACCGCAGGCAGCTCTCCCCGGCGGATCAGCCGGTAGACGGTCATGGTCGAGACCCGGAGTTGGTCCGCGACCTCGGCGGCGGTGAGGAGGTGATCGCTCATGGATGTCACGCTACAGGGCCGCACCTCCGGCGACGATGGGCACCTGCGACATCGTGACGATAGACGTTCCACGTGAGCCCCAGCAGCCACGGTAGGCACGCCACCCACACGAGTGCGTGCGCTCGGCGCGCAGGCTTGCCGGTCCCGGATCCGTCGGATCGGGGCGCTCCGTGATGACTCGGCGCACACCGTGCCGGGGCAGGACCTCAGCGCACCCCATGCCGGGGCAGGACCAGGCGGCGGACCGCGTCGACGGACTCCTCGGCGGTCTGGCGCGCGACCCCCGCCATCGCCTCGGTCTCCACGATCGGATCGTCGGTGAACGAGCGCGGCGGGGTCACCCCGGTGCGATCAGCGGCGACCTGCTGCCAGTCGATCGGGGTCTCGATCGGCAACGAGCGACCGGTCATCTCCGCGAACGCGAGCGTCCAGGCCCGGGGCACGACCTCGACGAGCTGGTATCCGCCGCCACCCGTCGCGATCCACCGCCCGTCACAGACCTCGTGGCTGAGCCGGTGCAGGCGGGCGTAGATCGTGGCCATGTCGTCGACCGTCAGGCGCAGATGCGCCAGCGGATCGGTCGCGTGGGTGTCGCACCCGAGCTGCGTGAACAGCACGTCGGGAGCGAACGCGCGCAGCAGCGGATCGACGACCTCGTCGAAGACCTCCAGCCACAGTCCGCCGGTGGTCCCCGGATGCAGCGGCAGGTTGGCGGCACTGGCCTGCGCGTTCGGACCCCCGATGTCATCGGCCGCACCCGTCCCGGGGAACAGGAACTTCCCGGACTCGTGCAGGGAGATCGTCAGGACCCGTGGGTCGTCGCGGAACATGACCTCGACCCCGTCACCGTGGTGCACGTCGACATCGACGTAGGCGACCCGCTCGGCACCGTGCTCGAGCAGCCAGTCGATCGCGATCGCCGGATCGTTGTAGATGCAGAACCCGGCCGCCCGGTCGGGCATCGCATGGTGCAGCCCTCCGGCCGGGTTGAAGGCATGGTCCGACCTTCCCTCCCAGACCTGCCGTGCGGCCTCGACGCTGCCGGCGCAGACCTGCAGGGACGCGGGGTGCATCCCGGGGAACGCCGGGGTGTCACCCGGGCCGAGCCCGAACTCCGGGTCGGAGCGGGCGGTCGGGTCCGCCGACAGCCGCTTGACCGTGTCGACGAACGCCTCGCGGTGCAGGCGCAGTAGGTCGGCCTCGGCGAACCGGCCGGGCAGCACCTCGTCGACACCGTGACCCAGCAGCCCGCACCGACGGATCAACTCGATGGTGAGCTCGACCCGGATCGGGGCGAGGGGGTGGCCGGCCCCGAAGTCGTAGGCCGCGACCACGTCGTCCCAGATCAACGCGACGCGCCCGACCTTGCCAGGGCCTTCACCTACCACGCGGCCTCCTCCACCATCGCCCTGCTGAGCCTATCCCCGTCCCGGGCGGATTCGCCCCGGGTGGTTGCGAGGTGCGTCAGTCGTGCCGGAGGGCGGCGACCGGATCCAGCCGGCCGGCACGGCGCGCAGGCAGGACCCCGAAGATCAACCCGACACCGATCGACACCCCGAGCGCGAGCAGCACCGACCAGGTCGTCACCCGCGCCGGGATGGGCAGGAACGCCGCCACCGCCTGGGCCAGCCCGATGCCGCCCAACAACCCGATCGCCCCGCCGAGCGCCGTCAGCACCATGGCTTCGAGCAGGAACTGCCGGGTGATGTCCCGGGTGCGGGCCCCGAGCGCCTTGCGCAGCCCGATCTCCCGCGTCCGCTCGCTCACGGACACCAGCATGATGTTGGACACCCCGACCCCACCCACGAGCAGCGAGATGCCGGCGATGGCGCCCAACACCAGCGTCAGGATCTGCAGGATGTCGCCCACCACCCCGATGATGTCGTCCTGCGACAGCACACTGAACTCATCGGCTTCCAACCGTTGTCCGAGCACCCGCTCGACCGTGGCCCGGTCATCGCCCACCGTGTCGGTCGAGGTCGCCCGGACGAAGATGGCGTCGATCCGGCCCGTCGCGAACAGGCGCTGAGCCGCCGTGACGGGGATGTAGACCTCGCGGTCGCGATCGGGTCCGAAGGCGGCACCACCGACCCGTTGCATCACCCCGATGACCCGGAAGCGGATGCTGCCGATCGTCACGGTCCGACCGATCGGGTCCGTGCCGGGGAACAGCTGCTCCGCGACCGAGGCACCCAGCAGCGTGACCCGGCGACCGGTGGCCACATCGGACGCACCGAACGGTTGGCCGCGGACGACCTCCCGGGTGATGACGCCGAAGTAGGACGCGGTCACCCCGTTGATCGTGGTGGTGAGGCGCTGCCCGTCGGCCTGCAGCGGCTCACCCCCCACCACGCTGCCGGCGACCCGGTCGGCTGCCCCCGGCAACTCCCGGTCGATCGCCTCGACGTCCTCGATCGTGAACTGACTGCGCGTGGGCGCCGCGCCGAAGTCCCCATCGCCCGGCAGGACGAACAGCAGGTTCGATCCAAGGCCCTCGATGGCACCCGTGATCTCCTCGCGCGCACCCTGCCCGATGGCGACCAGCAGCACGACGGACAGCACCCCGATCAGCACGCCGAGGGTGGTCAACGCCGATCGCAGACGGTTACCGATCAGCGCCTTGATCGCGACCCGGAAGGCTTCGCGCAGGCTCACGCCGACCCCGACCCGACCGTGTCCAGGTCGCCCCCGACGATCACCCCGTCGCGCAGTTCGATCCGCCGGTCCGCCCGCTGCGCGATCTCCGCCTCGTGCGTGATCACGACGAGGGCGGTCCCCCGCTCCCGGTGCAGATCCTCGAGCAGCGACATGATCTCGTCCCCGGTCGTCGTATCGAGGTTGCCGGTGGGCTCGTCGGCGAGGATCAGCGCGGGATCGGTGACCAGCGCACGCGCCATGGCGACCCGCTGCTGCTGCCCCCCGGACAGCTCGGTCGGCCGGTGGTCCAGCCGGTCACCGAGCCCCACCGACTCGAGCGCCGCGATCGCCCTCTCACGGCGGTCCCGCGCCGATCCGGGCCGGTAGACCAGGGGCAGAACCACGTTGTCGACCGCGGTCATGCGCGGCAGCAGGTGGAACGACTGGAAGACGAAGCCGATACGTCGGTTGCGCAGCTCCGCGAGTTCCGCATCCGACCGGTCCTGCACGTCCCGCCCGTCGTAGAGCACCGCACCGGTCGTCGGACGGTCGAGGGCCCCCAGCAGGTTGAGCAACGTCGACTTCCCCGACCCCGAGGATCCGATGATCGCGACGCTGTCGCCATGATCCACACGGAAGCTCACGCCGCGCAGCGCGGGGACCTGCACGTCGCGGCCGAGGGTGTAGGTGCGGGTCACGTCGATCGCCTCGAGCAGCGTCGGGGTCGGCCCCGACCGCTCCGGGGGCGCCTCCGACGGCTCCGGGGGCGGCGTGACGCTCACCCCACGACCTCGACCTCGGTGCCGTCCTCGACCAGTTCGACCCCGGTCGTCACGACCTCGTCGCCGAGGTCGAGGTCACCCGTGACCGCGGCCGTGTCGTCACCGATCGCTTCCACCGCGATCGGCGCCTCCACCGCGACGCCGTCCCGCACCACGTAGACGACCTCGCTCCCACCCCGCCGCAGCAACGCCGAGGTCGGTACCACGGTCTGGCCGTCCAGACGCCGGACCTCGATCTCCGCCGATGCCGTCAGCCCGACCCGCAGACCGATCCCGTCGGGGACCGGGTCGAGCTCGACCGTCACCGGGAAGACCGCGCCGCCGCCGGCCGGGCGCTCCGGTTCGAGCGCGATGTAGCGCACGGTGCCGGCCAGCTCGGCGTCGGGGAAGGCGTCCACGAGCACCGTGACCGCCTGGCCGACCTCCATCTCGACGATGTCGATCTCGTCGACGTCGACGCGCGCCGTGAACCCGGACAGATCGAAGATGGTCAGCAGCGCCTGTCCCGCGCCGACCCCGACCCCTTCGGCCAGCGGCCCGGTGGAGCCGGTCGAGGGACCCCCGGCGTCGCCGCCGAGCAGGCCGCCCAGACCGCCCAGGTCACCGAGCTCGCCAGGACCCGCGGCCCCGCCCAGCGCACCCAGGTCGGGGGCGGCCGCGCCACCACCATCCCCACCGCGGGCCAGTTCGACGACGCCCGCGGCCGGTGCGACGATCACGAGGTCGTCGACACGCGCCCGTGCCGCCTCAAGGGCCATCTCGGCCTGGTCGCGTTGCGCAGCGGCTGCGGCCGCCTGTGCCTCGGAGGCCTGCCGTGCCTGGCCCTCCAGGTCGGACTCCACCTGCGTGAGTTGCCCGCGTGCCTCGCGGTAGCCGGCCTCGGCCTCGGCCAACCGCGACCGGGCGTCCGCGGCCGCGCGGTGCAGTTCGTCGGGGTCGATCAGCTGCGGGACCCCGATCGACGGCAGCTCGATCTCCGGCACGGGAGCCGGGTCGGTGTCGACCAGCAGCCCATCCGGGAGCTCCCCGGCGAGGTCGTCCGGCAGCGCCTCGGTCGCCTCATCGAGCAGGTCGCGGCGCGTGGCGTCGAGGTCGACCAGGCCATCGCGTGCCGCCTCGAGGTCGCGCTCGAGGTCCCGACGCGCAGCGTCGAGCTCGGCTTCGAGCTGCCGGCGTTCCCGCTCCGCGTTCAGCGCCGTGGCTTCCAACGTCGCAACCTGATCGCCGAGCGCCCCGAGCAGCGGGGGGAACACGGCCTCGAGCTGCGCCCCGAAGGCCCCGACGACCGGTGACAGGTCGAAACCGGTGTCGGTGACCGATCCGGCGAACGTCTCCGCGGCCTCCACGGCCATCTCGGCCTGGGCGACCTGCTGGTCGATCGTGTCGGACTCGAGCCGGACCAGCGGGTCGCCGGCGCGGACCTGGTCACCGTCGCCGACCAGCAGCTCGGCCACCTCGCCGCCCACCGGCGCGTTGACGGTGACGCGATCCGCCGCCTGCAGCTGCGCCCCCGCCGCGACGGTCTGGACGACCTCGCCGCTGGTGACGCGTGCGGACTGGACCTCGACGTCGGCGGTTGACGTGCAGGCCGTCGCGACGAGCGCGAGGCTCGCGATGACCAGGGGGGCGTGACGCCACATCGGCGGCCTCAGCGGGTTCGGGAGCTCAGCAGCGTACGGGGGTTCGCGGCCGACGCTGACCCCGGGTCGGCGGGTGCACGTGGGCCGCACGCACCGCTCGGCGCGGGGCCGGATCGGTGGGTCGCGACGATCCCGGCGGCGACGCAGGGCCCCGGAGGACCCTCCACGGTCCGGCGGAGACTCAGCGGTCCCCCGCCAGCTCCTCACCCCGGTGCTTCGCCGCCTCGATCGCGTCGAGGAAGGCCGCACGGACCTTGGAGCGCTCCAGCTCCCGGATCGCGGCGATCGTGGTCCCGCCGGGCGAGGTGACCATCTCCCGCAGCTCGACGGGATGTTTGCCCGTATCGCGCAGCATCTTGGCGCTCCCGACCATCGTCTGCACGATCAACTGCGTCGAGACATCCCGTGGCAGACCCAGCAGGATGCCCGCGTCGATCATGGCCTCCGCCAGCAGGAAGAAGTACGCGGGGCCGGACCCGGACAGCGCGGTGACGGCATCGAGGTAGGACTCCGGCAGGCGCATGACGTGACCGACGTGGCGCATCATCTCCTCGGCGAGCGCCAGGTCCACCTCACCCGCGTGGGTGCCGCCGGAGACCACCGACATGGCCTCGTCGACCTGCACCGGCGTGTTGGTCATGACCCTGACCACCGGGACCTCCCCGGGGATCGCCTCCTGGATCGCGTCGATGGTGGTCCCGGCGGCGATCGAGATCACGGTCTGGTCCGGGCGGAACGATCCACCGAGCGCACGGACCGTGTGGAGCAGGACCTGGGGCTTCAGCGCGATGAGGACCACGTCGGCGGCCTCGATGGCAGCCTGGTTGTCGGTCGTGGCGCGGACCCCGTGCTCACGGGTCAGTTCGTCGCACCGATCGTCGCGGCGAGTGGTGCAGATGACCTGCTCGGTGGTCACCGACGATGCGCGCAGCAGCCCGCGGAGCAACGCCTCACCGATACGTCCCGTGCCGATGATCGCGAGCGTGCCGTCCACAGCTGCCTCCTGGTCGCCTAGCGTCGCCCCTCGATCGGCGGGCGACGAGACCCGCAGCGTAGAGGCGCGCCGCCCGTCGGCGCGGCCTCCCAGAGTTCCCCGGAGGACGATCCGTGAGACTGTGCAGCATCACCCAGGACGGCCAGGACCTCGCCGCCGTGGTCAGGAGCGACGGTGCACTGGCCCGTGTGGCGACCATCGCTCCGGAGCTCCCGGCCGACCTGCTCGGCCTGCTCACGCTCGGCCTCGATGCGTCGGTGCGTGAGCAGCTGGCTGACCGGGCGGACGCCGCCGTGGGCGATGACGTCCTGGACCGGTCGGCGGTGACGATCGCACCGCTCTACCGGCATCCGCGCAAGATCTGGGGGATCGGGCTGAACTACCGGGCGCACGCCGATGACCTCGGCGCGCCGTACCCGACGGAACCGGCATCGTTCATGAAGGGCGACCACACGATCATCGGGCCGAACGAGGACATCGTGCTGCCACCCCAGAGCGAGCGGGTCACCGCCGAAGCCGAACTCGGGTTGATCATCGGCCGGCACTGCCAGAACGTCGCCGAGGACGAGGCGCTGTCCTACGTCGCCGGGGTGTGCCCGATCCTGGACCAGACGGCCGAGGACATCCTCGGGCGCAACCCGCGGTTCCTGACCCGATCGAAGAACTTCCCGACCTTCTTCTCCTTCGGTCCGGAGCTGGTGACCATGGACGAGGTCCTGGAGCGGTTCGCGTCGATCGACGACATCGTCGTGTCGACCGAGCACAACGGGCAGGTGCACCGCGAGAACGTCGTGTCGGACATGACGTTCCGACCGGCGCACCTGGTGAGCTTCCACAGCCAGGTCATGCCGCTGTTGCCCGGTGACATCATCTCGACCGGGACCCCCGGGGCGGCCATGATCGAGGACGGTGATCGCGCGACGTGCCGCATCGACGGCATCGGCACCCTGCACAACCCGGTGGTCCGCCCGGGAGGTGGACGATGACCGCGCCGCCTCCGCTCGCCTCGGGCGTCTGGGGCATCCTCGCCACGCCGTTCCACGGCTCCGATCGCGCGGTCGATACCGCGTCCTTCGCCCGACAGATCGAGCTCTACCACCGCATCGGCGCCGCCGGTGTCGTGGCCCTCGGGGTGTTCGGTGAGGCCGCGAAGCTCGACGCGGACGAGCAACGGGCCATCGTCGACACCGCGGTCACCGCGGCCGACGACCTGCCCGTGGTCGTCGGGCTCGCCGGGCTGTCGGCGGCGCCCGTCCTCGCGCAGGCGCGCGCGGCCGCCGACGCCGCCGACGGACGGCTGGCGGGGCTGATGGTGCAGGTCAACGACACCGACCCGGACGTCGTCGCCGCCCACCTCAGCGCCGTGCACGACGCCACCGGGCTGGGGATCGTCGCGCAGGACTATCCCGCGACCAGCGGGGTGCGGATCGCCACCTCGACGCTGTTGGAGGTCGTGGCGGCGGTCCCGTCCACCGTCGCGATCAAGGCGGAGTCGCCACCGACGTCGGTGGCGGTCGCAGCGCTGGCGGCGGGGACGGACGTGCCGGTGTTCGGGGGGCTCGGCGGCGTCGGGCTGCTCGACGAACTGGCGGCCGGCGCGGCCGGCGCGATGACCGGGTTCTCGCATCCGGAGGGCCTGGTGGCGGCGGTCGAGGCCCACCGCACCGGCGGCTTCGCCGCGGCCCGGGACGCCTTCGCGCCGTGGCTCCCGATCGCCAACTTCGAAGCGCAGGCCGGGATCCAGTTGGCGCTGCGCAAGGAGATCCTGCGCCGCCGGGGCGTGATCGACGACGCATCGATCCGCCGGCCGGGTCGGGAACTGCCGCGCTCCCTGGAGTCGCTGCTCGATCAGCACGTCGCCGCGGCCGCGGCGCTGCTTGCGGACGACGGCTGAGCGCCGACGCCTGGATGCGGCGACCGAGCAGCAACGGCCGGGTACCGACCATCGGCCGGCCGCAGGTCACGACCGCCACGCGGCGGCCAGCGCGTCCCGGTGCGCCGGGTCGGCGATCGCCACCAGGGCTTCGGCCCGCTCTGCCACGGTCCGGCCACGCAGGTCGGCGACACCGTGCTCGGTGACGACCATGTCGTGGGCGTGACGGGGGATCGTGGTGGCGGCCCCGGCACGCAACTGCGGCACGATCCGGCTGATCGCGCCCCCACGCGCGGCGGCTGGCAGCGCGATGATGCTGCGCCCGCCGTCGGACGCCCGGGCTGCGTCCACGAAGTCGGCGCTGCCGCCGATCCCGGCGATCGGGTGGCCGTCGAGGGTCTCGGCGTTGACCTGCCCGGACAGGTCGACCTCGATCGCCGAGTTGACCGACACGAGGCGATCGAAGTGCCGGGCCAGCCAGGACGGATCGTGCCCCTGTGACGACGGGTAGAGCCCGATCTGCGGGGTCGCCGCGGCCAGTTCCCACAAGCGTTCGGTGCCCATCAGCCGGACCAGGGCGACCGGGGTCGGGGCGTGGGGCGAGAGGTCCAGCAGCCCGGCGTCGGCGAGGTCGACCAGGCCGTCGGTCGCCAGACCGATCGCGCGGAGCCGGCCGATCCCGCGGTCGACCAGGGTCGCGGCGAGGGCGTCCGGCACCTGCCCGAGCCCCAACTGCAGCGTCGGTGCCGGCGGCAGGTGTGCCGCGATGTGGCCCGCGATCGTCGTGGCCACGGCCGATGGAGGCGCCGAGGGGAACGTGGGCGTGGGCCGATCGCTGTCGACCAGCGCCGTGATGCGGTCCACCGACAGCAGGGTCGGACCGTGGGTCCGCGGCAGGGCGGGATCGACCTCCGCGATGACGACGCGAGCCGTGTCGACGGCGGCCCGCGAGTAGCTCAGGCTGGGTCCCAGGCTGACCATGCCATGCGCATCCGGGGGGCTGACCCGCACCAGGGAGACATCGACGGGCAGGCGCGTCAGGAAGGCGGGGACGTCCGACAACCGCAACGGCAGGTACGCGGCGTGACCGTCGCGGACCAGCGCGCGCGACGGTCCGGCCACGAACCAGGTCGTGTACCCCAGGTGCCCGGCCACGACGGCCTCGACGAACGGCTGATCGTCGGGCTGGAGTCCCGCGTACAGGTGGAACCCGAGGTCCGGGCGGTGGGTCGCCAGCTCAGCCAGGCCCGCGAGCAGGGTCGTCGGCGCTGCGGAGGCCGGGCTCGCGACGATCCGGGCGCCGGGCGGGAGCGACGCCAGGGCCCGCTCGACCACGACGGTTCGGGGCATGCGTTGGGTGGCCTCCGTACGGTGTCAGTCCGACGGACCGCTGACCGGGTTGGGTGGGAGCCCGACCTTCGCACGCCACCGCTGTTCGACGTCGATGTAGGAACGGAACCCGGCCCGCAGCACCTGGTCGAAGGTCTCGTCGGCCTGGGTCAGGAGCAGGCCCAGCAGCTCGTCCAGCGAGCGTTCGTCCAGCGCCGCGCGTGGCACCCGGCCGACCAGGACCAGGTCACCTTCGTCGTCCAACGCGAAGTGGACCGGCAGGGGGCGCTGGTTGCGTTGCAGCAGGATGCGGTAGACGGCCTCATGGCCCTCGTCGGGCACCCCGGCCAACAGCGAGGTGACGGTCAAGGACCGGTCACCGAGGTCGAGTAGCACCGGGATGGTGCGCTTGTGCTCGCCCTCGAGCATCGTCATCCAGCGGTCCTGCCCGACCTGGGTGACGGGCAGGTCGGCCTGCTCCAGGGTGGTCGCGATCAGGTCGCGGTGCGCGTCGCGCTCCGGAGCGTGCCCCCGGCCGTCGTCCTGCCGGCCGGCAGCCTGCTCGTGCGCAGCGGTGGCCAGCTGCTCGTCAGCCTGCTCGTCGCCACGCGTCGGATCCGTCATGCGCTCACCGCCACCGCGTCGCCGGAGGCGGGGTCGACAGCAGGACGGTCCCCCTCGGCAACCTCGCTGTAGACGGTGACCAGGCGGTCGACGGTCCGCTCCCAGGACGAGCGGCGACCCGTCGCGATGCCGGCCTGCGATGCGGCCGCCGCCAGCGCAGGGTCGTCGAGGTAGCGCAGCACGGCCGCGGCGTGGTCGGCCGGATCGTGTCCCGGGACCAGGGTGCCGCCGTCACCGACGACGGCCTCCAGTCCGGCGACCGCGGCGGCGACGACGGGGACGCCGCAGGCCTGCGCCTCCAACGCCACCAGCCCGAAGGTCTCACTGCGGGACGGTACGAGCACGACATCCGCGGCGTGGTAGCGCGCGACCAGTTCGCTCTGGTCGACGGCGGGATCGATCGTCACGGCCTCGGCGACGCCCAGCGACGCGGCCAGGTCGCGCAGGTCCTGCGGACCGGTCGCGCCGGACCCGGTGCCTGAGGTCCCCCCGATGATGCGCAGCCGTGCCGTCGGGCGGGACCGCCGGACCTCGGCGAGGATCCGCACGGCGACGTCGGGGCCCTTCAGCGGCTGCAGACGACCGACGAACAGCAGTTCCGGATCGCCGCCCGACGGGGGTCGAACATCGCGGGGCGGGGGTCGAACATCGCGGGACGGGGGTCGGAGATCGCGGGACGGGGATCGGAGATCGCGGGGCGAGGGTCGGAGATCGCGGGGCCGGAACAGATCGAGGTCGACGCCAGCCGGCACGACGGTCAGGCGCTGCCCGGAGATGCCGTAGGAACGGTGCAGCAGCCGCGCCTCACCACAGGTCAGG
>JAWLFE010000018.1:8252-16298 GCA_041685735.1 Nitriliruptoraceae bacterium | reverse complement strand
CGGAACAGATCGAGGTCGACGCCAGCCGGCACGACGGTCAGGCGCTGCCCGGAGATGCCGTAGGAACGGTGCAGCAGCCGCGCCTCACCACAGGTCAGGACCAACAGCCGGTCGGCCTCGGTCGCGACCCGCTGCTCGGCGACCAGCCGCAGGGCCGGCTCCGGCACGTCGCCCGGCGCGAGGGTCGCGTTCTTGAGCAGACCGAGCGTGTGGAAGGTCTGCACCATCGGTGTCCCCCACCGCTGCGACACCCGGCGCCCGACCCAACCGGACAGCCAGTAGTGCGCGTGCAGGACGTCGTGCAACCCGGCCGACGGATGCCGCTGCAGCCCGAGGACGAAGGCACACAGAAGGTTGGCGACCTCGCGCTTCGGGAGCGGGCGCTTCGGGCCGGCCTCGATGTGGTGGACCTCGACACCATCGGTCAGCGTGACGGTCTCCGGGAGGTCGGGGTCCTCCCACCGCGTGAAGATGTCCACGTGGATGCCGCGCGCCGCCAACCGTGTGGCGGTCTCACGGACGTAGACGTTCAGGCCACCGCCGTCACCCGTCCCGGGTCGTGCCAGCGGTGAGGTGTGGACGCTGATCAGCCCGACACGGGTGACCGTCCCGTGGGCCGGCGGCTGAACGTGCGGGTGGACGTTCACCTCAGCCTCGCGCGATCATCAGGCGTTCCAGGCGCCGGTCGGTGGCACCGAAGCGGTACTTGTAGGGCTCGTCGCCGCGCAGCAGGTCGAAGACGCGGCAGCCCTCGCCGGCCGCCTCCTCGATCAGCAGGTTGATGATCACCATGCCGGGAGCCAGCGAGCCCATCGCCGGATCGAACGACGAGTTGTACAGCCCCCACTGCCCTCCTCGGACCAGGGACACGGTGGTCGCCGCCGGCAGTCCACCGACCAGCAGCCGGTGCACCCGTAGGGTCCGATCGTCCACGAACTCCCGCGCCAACGCACGGAACCACGCGTGGATGTCCGTGCGTCCGAAGAACCCCGCCTTGTCCGGGAACGACGCGGCGGCCTCGTCGAGGAAGTCGTCCATCGCCGCTTCGGTCTCGTCGGCGGGCACCTCGACGAGGTCGAGGTCGCCGGCGTCCCGAGCCAGCTTGCGCGTCTTGCGGTTGAGCTCCTGGCGCATCCGGCCGGGCAGTCGCGACTGGTAGGCGTCGTAGCCGCCGGTGAGATCGATGCGGGGACAGACGTCTTCGATGTCGTCGTCGACGATCGTGAGGCCGTGCGCGTGGGCGGCACGGCGGAACGCATCGCCCCACCCCGCGTCCTCGGCCAGCCCGCCGGCGACGAGTTCGTCCCAGTCCACATCAGCGGCGAGGTTGCGGACATAGGCGTCGACGACGTCGGTGCGATCCTCCGGGCGGCTGACCGGTCCGAGGTAGTCGGTGACCTCGGTCCCACCGAGGAACCGGCGCAGCTCCTGCGGGCCGGTGGCGCTGCCCTCCAGGTCGTTGGCGTCCGCGATCACGCCGATCAGGCGGCCGTCGGCGTGGACGGTGTGCACGCGGGTCGGTGATCGCTGGCCGAGCACCTCGCGCCACAGTCCGAGGTAGCGCGGTCCGTGGAACACCGTCGCGGCCGGATCCTCATCGAGCAGCAGCTCCCATTCGGTGCGCGCGGCACCCTGCGGCATCCCTTCATGCGTGCGCAGCTCGATCACGGCCGACCTTTCGATGGGGCGCATCACGCACCCCGGGCTCAACGGGCCCGCCGATCATCCGCGGACCGACGGGCACCTGATGGTACTCAGCACAACCACCGCTGGTGGCGGGGTCAGATCGTGCCGTCGTCGTCCTCGGCCGTGAGGCCGGCGGCCCGCACGTCGGCATCATCGACGTCGCCGGTCCGCACGACGTCGAGCAACCCCCGGCGGCGGCTCCCGCCGTCCTGCTGGAACTCCGACAGGGCCTTGAACGAGCGGTACATCTCCAACAGGGCCTGGCGCTGCGCTTCGCTCAGGTGCGGGTCGCGGGCCACGACACTCTCGAGGTCTTCGCCCGGCTCCCGTTCCTCGAGGATGCCCGCCTTGACGTAGAGGGTCTCGCTGGAGATCTCCAGGGCCTTGGCGATGGCCTGGAGGATCTCGGCGCTCGGCTTGCGCAGGCCACGTTCGATCTGCGAGAGGTAGGGGTTGCTGACCCCGGCGATCTTCGAGAGCTTGCGCAGGGACAGCCGGGCGGACTCCCGCTGATCTCGGATGTAGGCGCCGAGTTCGTCGATCGCCGCGTGGCCGCTGCCCGAGCGGGGCGTGGCCGCCTCCTGGGCGGCGTCGGGAGCGGCCGCGTCGTCGGTGCCGTCCGCGGCCGCGGACGACGCGTCGTCCGCAGATGCCTGTTCTCTCACGCCCTGCCTCCAGGTGCTCATCTTCGCAAGCGCCACGGTAGCAGCGCCATCCGAGCCGACGATCGCCGCCGGCCCCTCAGCGCGCCTGGCTGGCCAACCCTGCGATCCCCGCTGCCGGTCGGACCGCACCGACCGGTCGGCCGCCACCCGTCGGCGCGGGAGCTGCCCAGACCCCGGGTGCGACCAGGCCGAGCGCCTGCAGCACGCCGACGGCGGCCGTCGCCGCACCCCGGGCCGACCCGTCCAGGACCTTGACCGCGATCCCGATCCGGTCGCCGGCCCCGTCGACCGCGCCGGCTCCGAAGACACCCTCCGCCCCCGGCTTGGCCACGATCCCCGCCGCCAGCAGCGCCGACTCCGCCCGACCCTCGCCACCGACCAGGCCGGGGTGGGCGAACCCGGCCGACCGGATGCGCCCGGCCATGTCGGCCGCGTCGTCGGCCCCATCGCCGGCCCCGTCGACAACCGCGTCGTCGCCCGCGAGCCCGGCGAAGCCGCGTGCCAGACCGACGAGCGGCACCTGGACCGCCGGGGCACCGCACCCGTCGGTGGCCAGGGCCTGCACGGGACCGATCCGCTCCCCGACGGCCGCCAGGACCCGCCGCTGCAGCGGCCCGTCCGGATCGATCAGATCGTCGCCGGAGATGCCAAGCGCCCGGCCCGCCAGGGCGAACAGCGCGTGCTTGCCGGAACAGTCCCGACGGAGCCGGGTCGGGGCGCCGCCCGGATCGTGTTCCCCGACGGCCACGGGGCAGGTCAACGCCTCCTCGGAGGTCCCGGAGCGTGCGAGCAGTCGTCGTACCGTGGCGATGTGCCGCGGCTCCGCCCGGTGCGACGACCACGCCACCGCGAGTTCATCTTCGCCGAGGTCGCGGCCCTCGGCACCCAGGATCTGGAGGCAGGCCAGCGCCTGGAAGGGCTTGGCCGCCGAACGCACCAGCGTGGGATGCTCCGGGTCACCGAACGCGGCCAGGACGCGCCCGTCCAGACCCGTGACCGCCAGGTGGCCGAGGTGCACCGACTCGATGATGTCGGTGCCACGCCGCAGATCACGCCGGGTCACCTCGGTCAACACCGGCGCCGGCCCGGGAGCGGGGACCGACGTCGTTCCGGTCCCGGGCGTCGCGGCGGACCGGTCGCCGCCACCCGGGGCGTGGTCGGTCCCGGGCGTCGCGGCGGACCGGTCGCCGCCACCCGGGGCGTGGTCGGTCCCGGTCACGGCATCGTCACCGAGGACCCGGCGCGTTCACGTTCCTGGACGAGATCGATCTGCGCACGTACCACCTCGAGATCGAACTGGGTACCCGCGTTGCGGTCGATCTCCTCCAGGACGACATCGATCGGCAACGCCTTGCGGTACGGCCGGTCGGTGGTCATCGCATCGAAGGTGTCCGCCAGCATGAAGATCCGCGCGGGCAGGAAGATGTCCTCGCCGGCCAGCCCGTGCGGGTAGCCCCGCCCGTCCCAGCGCTGGGTCAGCATCGTCGCGTCCTGGTAGCTGCGATCGAGGTGCCCATCGTCAGGCACCCCCGCCGGGGTCGCCGACGCGTTCCCCGCGGATCAGCTCGAGCAGTTCCAGCGGACTGAAGGGCTTGGTGACGTAGGCGTCGCACCCGGCGGCCTGGCCCCGCGACCGGTCCTGGTCGGTGTCACGACACGTCAGCAGGATCACCGGCAGTTCCCGGGTCCGGGGGTCGGCCTTCAGGCGACGACACACCTCCAGGCCATCGGGATCGGGCATGCCGACGTCGCACACGACCAGATCGACCCCGCCGTCGGCGGCGATCCGCAGCGCGGCCTCACCATCGGAGGCGGGGACCACATCAAGATCCTCGAGGTTCAACGCGGTGGTCAGCACCTCGAGCAGCGTCGGGTCGTCGTCCACGAGCAGCACCCGCTGGCGGGCCGTGGCGGCCACCGCCATCAGCGCTCAGCCAGCAGATCACCGATGACCGCGCGCCCGTCCTTGTACCGCCCGGCGAGCTCGGAGCGCAGCGCGTCGATCCGCGCGAACAGCTGTTGCCGGAGTTCCGACAGTTCGTGCTCGTGCTCGGTCAGCCGGTCGATGAAGGCCTGCAGGGTCTGGACGGTGCGGCCATCGAGTTCCTCGAGCGCCGAGGCGTCGAGCACCGCATCGAGCCGTTCGGTGTAGCCCTCGGTGCCCTCCGGCACACGCAGGCGCGTGGCGCGGGCAGCCAGTTGATCGCGGCTGCCTCCCACGTCGTCGGACAGCACACCGGACAGCTGGCTCAGCAGATCCGCGGCGTCGGTGCTGCCCGCGTCGGTGCGTCGGATGAGTTCCGCGCGCAGGATGTCCAGGCGGCCCTGGAGCAGACGGCGGACGTACGACACCGCCTCTTCCTCGGCCTGGGCGTCGGCGCGGCGGGCCCGGATCTCCTCGGTGGGCAGGGTGTCGAGACCCTCGAGGAAATCGTCGGCGAGAACGCGGTCGAGCCGTTCCTGTGACACGTGAACCTCCATGCCTGTCCCGACGGCGGTCCGCACCGCTGGTCGGCACACCTGGCTCCGGGATGGCCCTACGGCGGCTGCAACGGTTGAGGGCCTCGGTCGCGCAGGCCCCGAGATGGCTCGCCCATCGTAGGCGTGACCGGCCCCCGGAGCGTACTGCACTACGCTGCGCGCATGCGTGGCGACCTCGTGGAGAAGACGGCAGCCGATGTCTGTCGGGACCTCGCGGCGTCGGAGGCGTCGGGGGTCCTGGCTATCGAGGGTCCCGACGGTCCGGCCCGCGTGGTGTTCGCCGCTGGGCGCATCATCGCGGCGGTCTCGCCCGCACCGCGTGCGCGGCTCGGCGACCGCCTGGTCGGCGCCGGCGAACTGGATCCTGACGACCTCGCCAGAGCCCTGCGGTCGCAGGACGAGAACGGTCAGAACCCCCGCCTCGGTGCCCTGCTCGTCGAGCAGGGACTGGTCCGTCCTGACGCCGTGCGCGTGTTCGTCCAGGAGCAGGTGCTCGACGCCCTGTTCGAGATCATCCGGTGGCGGTACGGGGCCTTCGCGTTCACCGCTGACGACGGCAGTGGCTCGGCCGGGATCCCCCTGTCGCTGACCGTGGACGACGCCCTCGTCGAGGTCGCCCGGCGTCAGCAGGAGTGGCAGCAGCTGTCGCGGGTGATCCCCGACCTGGAGGCGATCCCGAACTTCCGCCAGGGTGCGGCGACCGCGTCCGCATCCCTGGAACCCGACGAGTTCGCGGTCCTGGCCAGCGTTGACGGGGAGCGCAGCATCCGGGCACTGGCCAACGACCTCGGCTACGGCGAGTTCGAGGCGGCGCGGATCGTCTACGGCCTGTCGCTGCTCGGTATCGTCGACGTCCGCCTGCCGCAGGATGCGATCGGCGCCGCGCTCGAGGACGCACTGGCGCTCGGCCCAGCCGACCGGGGCGAGGTTCCGGTTGACGCCGACGACGAGGTGCAGGACGGCGACGACGGGCTGCGGGATGCCGACCGGCCGCAGCCGGGCGACGCGGCCGACGAGGATTCCTGGGCCCAGGTGCACGACATCAGCGCCGCCGGCGAGCCGGACGTGTGGGTCTCCCCGCCGGATGACGACGCGGCGAGCGATCCCGCCGCGCCTGACGGCACGCATCCCGCGCCTGACGGCACGCATCCCGCGCCTGACGGCGACACCGCGGAACCGCCCCCACCGCCGGCGGCGTCCACCGACATGCCGGACTTCTTCGCCACGCCGCCGGTCCGCCCGTCGGTCGTGGGTGACCACAGCCGCCGCGATGAGTCCGACGACCACGGCGACGAGACGACCCTCGACATCACCTTCGACGTCCCCGACCCGACCCCGGATCGATCCCCAACGGGCCGGGATCCATCTGAGACCTCGCCGGCGGAAGCCTTCGCCGAGATCTACGCCGACGACGACCGCGGCACCCGCAACCGCGGCACCGGCAGCCGCAGCGCCGACAACCGGGGCGCCGATGGCCGGACCGGTCCTGGCGCGGACGAGGTCGCCGGGGCGACCGACGACGCCACGGGTCCGAGCCAGACCCCCTCCGTGGACGAACCCGGTCGCCGGGACGAGCCGGCGTCGGCGCCACAGCGAGGGGACGACAACGACGTCTCCGAGTTCCTGCGTGAGCTCAGCCGACTGTCCCTGGACCCGCCGACCAAGCAGGGATCCGGTCGTCCGAAGCCTCCCAAGGATGATCCGCCCGCGCCACCGCGGGAGCAGGACACCGGCAAGAAGAAGCGCCGCGGCCTGTTCGGTCGCGGCTGACGGTCTGTCAGGTGGGGTAGGCAACCGTCTCGGACGGTCCGGGGTACCGCTCCCGTGCCTCCTCGATGATCTGCAGCGCGTCCTCGCGCGGCTTCCAGCCACGCACCTCGACGAGCTTCTGTTCGAGGTCCTTGTAGATGCCGAAGAAGTGGGCGATCTCGTCCAGCAGGTGGTCGGGCACGTCACCGAGGAACCGCAGGCTGCGCCAGCGCGGGTCGTGGTCGGCGACGGTGAGGATCTTCTCGTCACGGCCCTTGTCGTCGCTCATGTCGAGCATGCCGAGCACGCGGGCGTTGATGGTGCACCCCGGGAAGGACGGTTCCCCGAGGATCACGATCGCGTCCAGGTGGTCACCGTCCAGGGCCAGCGTCTCCGGGATGAAGCCGTAGTCCCCCGGATAGCGCACGGCGGTGAACAGCATCCGATCCAGGACGAAGGCCTGCCGTTCGAAGTCCCACTCGTACTTGTTGCGCGATCCCATCGGGACCTCGATGAAGACCTCGAGCTTCTCGTCGCTCATCGGTGATCCTTCTCGGTTCGGCGGCGCCGGCGCGGAGGACCGACGCCCCGGAACCTATCGTTGGCTGCCACCGGACGTGTCGGCCGTGCCGGGTCACGGGTCCGAAACCTTGCCAGGCGGACCCCGTCGGACCGCCTGGACCCACGACCGCAGCCAAGGAGACCACCATGCTCGACGTCGGACGTACCGCCCCGGATTTCACCCTGCCGGACCAGGAGGGCACGGAGGTCGCCCTCGCCGATCTGCGTGGCGCACCCGTCGTCGTCTACTTCTACCCGAAGGACGACACCCCGGGCTGCACCACCCAGGCCTGCGGCGTCCGCGATCAGTGGCAGGAGTTCGAGGACGCCGGCGCGGTGGTGCTCGGCGTCTCCCCCGACGACGTCGCCAGCCACGCGAGGTTCGCGGCCAAGTACGACCTGCCCCACCGCCTGCTCGCCGACCCCGACCGCAAGGTGATCGACGCCTACGGCGCGTGGGGGGTCAAGAAGATGTACGGCAAGGAGTACGAGGGCGTGATCCGCTCCACGGTCCTGATCGACGCGGACGGCAACGTCGCCGAGGTGTGGCCGAAGATCCAACCGAAGGCCCACGCCGACAAGGTCCTTCGCGCCATCGCGGCACTCGACGACTGACGGGGCCGCTGCCCGGCTGGGCAGCGACCGGCCGCCGTCGGATCAGGCGTCGGCCAGGGCCCGGAACAGGAACGTGGCCATCTGCCCGCGGGTCACCGGGTCGTTCGGCCGGAAGGTGCCATCCGGGAAGCCCGTCGTGATCCCGGCCTCGGCCACCGCCGCGATCGCCTCCGCGTGCACGTTGCCAGCGACATCGCTGAAGGTGGCGGTCCCCGGCGGCAGGTCCAACGCACGATCCAGGAACGTCGCCATCTGCCCCCGCGTCACGTCATCGTTCGGCCGGAAGGTG
>JAWLFE010000018.1:0-8152 GCA_041685735.1 Nitriliruptoraceae bacterium | reverse complement strand
ACATCGCTGAAGGTGGCGGTCCCCGGCGGCAGGTCCAACGCACGATCCAGGAACGTCGCCATCTGCCCCCGCGTCACGTCATCGTTCGGCCGGAAGGTGCCATCCGGGAAGCCCGTCGTGATCCCGGCCTCGGCCACCGCCGCGATCGCCTCCGCGTGCACGTTGCCAGCGACATCGCTGAAGGTGGCGGTCCCCGGCGGCAGGTCCAACGCACGATCCAGGAACGTCGCCATCTGCCCCCGCGTCACGTCATCGTTCGGCCGGAAGGTGTCATCGGGGAACCCGGTCGTGATGCCCCGTTCGGCGACCCACACGATCGCTTCCGCGTGCGTGTTGCCGGCGACGTCGATGAACCCACCGACCAGTTCGATCTGCGACGTGGCCGTCAACGTCCGCGGCCCTTCGATCGGGAACTCCCAGCTCAGCAGGTTGCCATCGACCGCATCGGCGTTGTGGTCGGTGACGGCACCGGGCAACTCGATGCTGACGGCGTAGTCGCCGAGCGAGCCGATCTCCTCGCCGCCGTCATCGATCTCGAAGCCTTCCTCCTCGTCCAGGCCACCGATGAATTCGTCGACGGTCTCGAGCTCCAGGTACTCCGCATCGAAGGAGAAGACCGACCCCGCGCGGGTGGCACCGAACGACCCGAAGAACGCGCCCGGAGGCGCATCGTCGGAGACACCGATCGCCGTCTCGTTGATCAGCAGGTCCGCAGCGAGCTGGTTGAACTCGGCGAGGGAGCCGAACGGGATGGCAGCGCGACGACCGTAGACGTCACCGTCGTCGACGACGCTGATCTGCGCAGAGCCGGGCATGATCTGGTCGAAGTACTCGAAGTCGTCGTCCACGTCGTAGAACTCGTCCTCCTCCCGGGTCTCGACGTACTCAGCGGTGAACAGGTGGGTGATGACCAGCTGTCCGCTCTCGTCCGCCTCGACGGTCCCCGCGACCTCGTTGCGGAAACAGCCGGACGCGACCAACGCGAGCACGAGCAGGATCCCTGCCGTACGCCACCCATGGAAGAACGACCCCATACCAAACCCCTTGCGCCCCAGACGACGGCCCCCCAGTCGGGTGACCGTCGGCTCACCCTAGACCATGCCTGCAGCGTTGGATAGGGATGATCGTCGGAGACACGACGGGTCGGGTCGAACCGCTGGACGTGCCGGGCAAGCCGCCGGGCGTGCCGGGCAAGCCGGCGGGCGTGCCGCGCGAAGCGGGTGAGGCGCGGGAGCCGCCGGGCGTGCCGGGTGTCGGTCAGGCGCGGGCCTTGTCGCGGCGGCGCGTGACGGCCGGATCGGCGCCGGGTGGATGCGGATCGGCGCCGACCAGCCGTACCACCTCGATGCTGTTGCCGTCCTCGTCGGCGAACGTGTCACCTTCGGCCGCGTCGCCCGGCACGAAGGCCAGCGCGCGGTCGCCGGTCGGGGACATCGACGTGACCGTGACCTGCTGGCGGCCCGACCCCGCCTGCCAGCCGAGGTCGATCGTGCCGGAGGTCGGTGTGACCACCGCCAGCCGGCGGCGCGGACGGCCGAGCATCCACATCCGCGCGACCGCCTCCTGGCCCGGGTAGCAGCCCTTGGCGAGGTGGACGTGGCTCGGCAGCAGCCCGACCTCCTCGGGCAGGTGCGGCGGGGTGACCTCCGTGCCCCAGCCGGGGATGCCGGCGGCGATGCGCCAGGCCTCGAGGTCGTCGGCGGTGCCCTCGCGGGCGCCGGCGTCGATGAGCAGCCCGTGGATGTCGTCGATCAGTTCCGGCGGGCCGACGATGTCGAGCTGCCCGTCGTCGCGCCCGATCACGAACGCGTCACCGGCGGGTCGGACCGTGCCGGGGCGGGTGGCGAGGTTGGCCTGCTTGGCGACCTCCTCGGCACCGTCGCCGCGCAGCACGATCACGACGTCGTCGGTGAGCTCGAAGGTCGCCTGCGACAGGAACGTGCGGCCGCCGAGCACCTCCACGAGCGTGGTCGCGACCGCCTCGTCGGGCGTGAGCAGCGCGACGCGCTCCGCCAGCACGGCGACGTCGAACATCGCCAGCGGCGCCCCGTGCGGATCGAGGTACAGCGATGCCGTGACCGTCCCGGCGTCGGCTCCCGCGAGGGCCTGCGAGGTCACATCCTCGAGGTAGTCCAGCCGGTCGCTGCCGGTGACGTCGACGCGGCGGGTGGGCGTGCGGACGATGAAGGCATCGGACATCGGCGGCTCCTCGTTACTTCGGTGGCTGCGCGACCAGGGTACGGCTCCTCGTGGAGCGGTCAGCCCGCCAGCACGGGACCGGAACACGCACCCACGCGCGTTCCGACGTGCCGGCAACGCGTCGATCGGCACCCGCCCCGACCAAACACGCGTCCCCGCGCGTTCCAGCAGACCCGCGCTACGCCGCCGTGAGCTCTGCGACCCGCACCGGCCGGAGCATCAGGCCGCGGTGTCGAGGTCTCCGGCACCGTCGAGCACGCGACGCAGGTCGTCGTGGCGCGGGACCCCGCTGGTCCGCGCCAGGATCCGTCCGTCGGCGGCGACCATGAACAGCGTCGGCACGCGCATCACCTTGTGCTCGTCGGCCAGGTCCAGGTGGTCCGCGGCGTCCGCGTACACCCACGTGAAGCCCTGCCGCTCGACCTCCAGGTCGCCGAGCACCCGCTTCACCTGCACGCATGGCGAGCACGTCGGCGAGCCGAGCAGCACCGCCCCCGCGGCACCGCCGGACAGCTCCAGGCCAACGGCATCGAGGTGGTGGCCGCCCAGACGGGCGTGGCCATCGGACCGGACCTGGCCATCACGGCGGCGGTGGAGCCGCCCGGCAGCGAGCACGACCGCCAGCAGACCGGCGACGAGCAGCAGACGCAGCAGGATCGGATCCATCAGGCGACCCCGCCGTCGCGGACCTCGTGCGAGCTGCGGACCCCGCGCCCCTCGCCACGCGACCGCAGGCGCTGGCCCACGAGGTAGAGCTCGCAGCCGACGCAGATCCCGGTCACCGCCAGCAGCATCGACAGCGTCAGCACGACCCCGACGGCGATCCAGCCGGCGAGCACCAGTCCGCTGGGGAACAGCGCCAATGCCACGCTGGCGACCGCGAACCCGCAGGCCTGGGCGAACCGCGGCGGCCCTTCGTGCTCGACCTCCGGAGGCGGGCCCAGCTCGAAGCGTCGCTTCAGCCACCGGAAGATCTGGCCGTAGGGCGACCACGCCAGCCCGGCGAACGTGGAGATCGCGAACATCACCCACTGCCAGGTGACCAGCCCGATGCCCACCGGCCCCTGGACCACCAGCGCGGTCGCCAGCACGACCGTCGTGATCGCGGCGCCGAAACGGGGGCCGCGCACGTCGATCAGCAACCGACCGTCAGCATCGGTGGCGAGGTTCTGGGGCATCCGGGTGGCTCCTCGGGCAGGCCGACCCGGGAGGGAACCGGGTCGGTGCGGTCGTTGTCGATCGGTGGGAGTGCGAACCGGGGAAACCTCCCTGCTGTGGGCCGGCTCGCACGCCGACCTGGCTCTTCGGGGGGCCCGCCGTCGATGTGCGAAGCTGTGCGAGGTTGGGTCTCAGCGCTGGAGGCAAGGGGATCCGGCGTAGGATGGCGGCCGGTTCGGGACGACCTCATCCTCGCCTTGCCGTCAGGGGGTTTCGCGTGGTCGAGTCACGTGCGCCCGGCCCGTTGCGATCTGTTGGGTACCGGTCGTTGACCGCCGGGCGACCCCGCAGGCTCGATGGGCCATCGGTACGCGAACGACGCGCAACCGCTCCTGACCCGAGTTGCGTGGCCGACTCGTCCTCCCCACCTGATTCATCGATCGTCCGTAGCCATCGGGCTCGGTACCCACGGAAGCGGCAACACATGTCTCGCCCTCTGCTGGCGCTGCTCGTCCTCGCCGTGGCGATGAGCCTGCTGGCCACGCCCGCGGTCGCGGAATCCGATGCAACGAACCCGACGACACCCGCGGACACCGCGGACCCGGACTTCCCACGCGATGCGGTCGCGATGCCGAGCGACCGGCTGGTGGTACCG
This sequence comes from Nitriliruptoraceae bacterium, assembly GCA_041685735.1. Taxonomy (GTDB): domain Bacteria; phylum Actinomycetota; class Nitriliruptoria; order Nitriliruptorales; family Nitriliruptoraceae; genus CSSed11-175R1. The sequence goes on along the minus strand of JAWLFE010000018.1, from coordinate 4,140 downwards.
GCCGACGACTGGCTCGGAGCGATGAACGCCTACCGAGCCGCGTCCGGACTCGCCCCGGTCCGTGCCCGACCTGCGTGGTCAGCGGGTATCGCCGAGCACCTCACCTACCTGGCGCAGACACCGTCGTCCTATCGGGTCGGGAGGTACGCCAACGCTCACACCCAGAACCCCGACAGCCCCTGGTACACCGAGGCCGGCGACATCGCGGGACGCTCCAGCAACCTCGGATCCGGATCGACCGAACTGGTGGCGATCGAGGGGTGGATGCAGGCCCCGTTCCACGCGATCGGCATCCTGCGCCCACGGCTCACCGAGGCCGCGTTCGCCTCCGACGGGTTCCGAGCGGGGCTCGACATCATCCGCGGGTTGGACCCGACCGGGGCGCTGCCCTCACAGCCGGTGCTGTTCCCGGGCGACGGTGCCGCCAACGTCATCGACCGGTTCTCGGGTGAACTACCCGACCCCACCGAGCCATGTGGTGACGCGTTCGGTGCGTTCAGCACCGGGATGCCGCTCATCGCGATGCTGCCCGAGCCCCCAGCCGAGGGCACGACCGCCACGCTGCGCCTGCCCTCGGGCCGGACACTCACCGAAGGTCCCGACCTGTGCGTGGTGACGGCGCTGAACTTCACCAGCACCGACCGGATCTACGGCCCCACGGGCACGGCCATCCTCGCGGGCGAGAACGCCGTGCTGGTGATGTCCAGCGCCCCGTTGGCGCCCGGAGACCACACCGCGAGCGTGATCGCGCCCGGCCAGCCGGAGGTGCGATGGTCGTTCACTCAGGTTCCCCGGTTCGACGATGTCAACCACGGCGATCACTACTTCACCCCCGTCCGGTGGCTGGCTGCCAACGAGATCACGAGCGGTGTGGGCCCCAACACCTACGGGCCGAGCCGTGAGGTGACCCGCGCCCAGATGGCGGCGTTCCTGCACCGGCTCGCTGGGGAACCCGCCACCTCGACGCCCCTGGATTTCGAGGACGTCCGTGCGGATGCCCACTACGCAACGGCGGTGCGATGGCTGACCGGGCAGGCGATCACCGGCGGGGTCACCGCCACGCGCTACGACCCCGGCGCATCGGTGACGCGCGCCCAGATGGCACTGTTCCTGCACCGCTTGGCGGGCTCACCCGACGTGACCGCGCCGGCTGGCTTCGACGACGTCTCCGCCGACGCTCCGTACGCGATGGCGGTGCGGTGGCTGCAGGAGCAGGAGATCACCGGGGGCATCTCCGCCACCCGGTACGGCCCGCTCGAGCCGGTGACGCGGGGGCAGATGGCCGCGCTCCTCTACCGGTTCGAGCACCGGGACGTGTGACGCCGGCCGCCCGTCAGGAACTGGTCGTCAGCGTCACGTCGTGGCGGAGGATGAGGAGGGCGAGTTCGGCTTCCGTCACCGGTTCGATGCCGTCGACCAGGTCGGTCGCCTCGATCCCCCGGGCGACCAGGTCCTCGCTGACCGCACGCACCTGCACCCCCGATCCGATCAGCGCCCGCAGGTCGATGCCGGGCTCCGCGACCGGGATGGCCAGCCCGCCGAGCATCCCCTGCTCGCAGCAGGCCCCATCGAGGCCGAGCTCCACACCCCGGTCCTTGAGCACCAGGGTCAGCTCGATCTCGTCGGCGACCGCGTAGGCGTTGGCGTCCAGCGCCGGGTCGGCATCACGCGCGGCGCCGGCGTCGGCACCACGCAGGATCGACAGCACGCGGGGACGGAAGACACTCATGCCGTCACCCCCAGCACGACATCGCCCTCGCGGATCAGCCGCCACAGGTCGCTGCCGTCGCCGAGTGTGACCCCCGGCACCTGCGTCGAGGTACGGGGATCGGACCCGTCGACGATCCACCGGACGGGGCCGTCGTGGGCCCCGTCTCCGACGAACTCCCGGACGTAGGCGCCCGTCGGGCAGCCGGCCGCACCGACGCGCACGCCGTCGCCGTAGGCGTAGACCGCGACCTGGTGCCCACGCTGCACGGCCGCGTGGGCCAGACGCAGGGCTGCGACGGTCGCGCCGTGCTTCGGCGCGGTCCCGAGCGCCAGCACGATCGTGCGGGCAGCCCCGGTCTCCACCGCTTCCGCGGAAGCGCTCGTCGTCGGATCGCTCATAGCCACACGCTCCGGTCGGCGCTCAGCCGGTCGACCACCTCGGCGAAGCTCGTCGTCTTGATCCCGTCCAGCGCTGCGACGGCGCGCCGCGACAAAGCGTCCTCCTCGACCAGGACCTCCACCCCGGCGTCCAGGGCGTCGACCAGGACCTCGAGGTCCCGATGCCCTATCCGGGTCAGGGTGACGGCATCTTCGAACAGCACGAGCGTGACCGGTTCACCGGTCCGGGCGATGTCGGCGGCGACACGCACCGGGTGCGGGCCATCACCCGCCGCCAGCGGGTCGCGGGCGGTCAACAGCAGCGTGGTCATCGGCCCGTCGCCTTCCGGACGAGGATGCGGACGCCCGCCCGGCCCTTCACGTCGCGGACCCGGGCCACGTCCATGACCTGATGCCCGGAGCGGTCGGCCCAGCGGGCGTAGGCGGCCGGTGATCCCTCGCCGTCGGTCAGGACCTCCAGGTGGTCGCCCGGCCGCAGCGGCACCATGGCGCGCATCGCCAGCACGACCCCGCGCTGGTAGGTCTGGTTGCGGGCGTCGACGGTGGCGACCGGGGAGGGCATGGCCCCGATCCCAGCTTCGTCGAGTTCGGCGTGGACCGTGCCGGCCTGCGCATGGACCTGCGCCGGTGCGCCGGCGGCGGCCAGCGCGCCGCGCAGGAACCCGACGGCGAGCGCGTCACCGACCGCACCATCCACCTCGCCGACCAGGCGCAGGCCGACGTCCAGCCCTTCGACGACGACGCGGTCACCGTCGGGATCGCTCTCGCCGATGCGTACCTCCGGGAAGGCGGCGCGCAACGCTTCGACGGCGATGACGGCGGCTGCCTCGAAGTCCCTGCTATCGGCGCGCCCCGCGGTGGCGGCGACGAGCTTGCGGCCCTGGTCCTCGGCGAGCAGCGACAGCTTCTCGGTGTGCTCAGTCAGCCCGGCGATGAGTTGGACGATGGTGTGGACCGCCAGCTGGCTGCCCGGGGGGACCTGCAGGTCGCGGTCGGGGGCGGCCTGCTCACGGGCGACGTAGACCTTGGCGGGCCGGCCGCCACCCGGATGCTTGCGGGTGCCGGTGACGACGAGCCCCGCCTCCGCCAACTGATCGAGGTGGTTGCGCGCGACGTTGGCGTGCAGGCCGAACATGTCGGAGACCTCGCGGGCCGACAGCGGGTGGCCTTCGGTGCGCAGGCGTTTGTAGATGCCGGCCCGGGTGGGCACGCCCAGGGCACGCTCGACCGCCGCGTCGCTGGATGGCGCCGCGTCGGTGTCGAGGGTGATGCTGGTCGCCACAGACGGCTCCGGCGATCGTGGGTGCCGCGACGGGGATGCATCGACAGCATGATGGGTTTGCACGGTTGCTACCCGGATGATGGGCCTGTTCGCCGGATCGAGGCGGCACTAAAGGTGGAAACCGTGCAATCTAGCCCGGCGATCGATGCTCAACACAGCAGGGCGGCAACGCGCTGTGTGAGGCCAAGCACCAGCGGTCACCGGAACGTGCGCGCTGAACGCACGAAAGCGTAGGTCTTAGGTCCCAGGTTGCGGCTGATGGTTGACGGATCTCCACGTTCGAGAATCCAGTCGAAGGCTGCCTGGTCGTGACACAGCGTGAGCGCCACATCACGTTCCATGGTCGGATGCTGACGGAGCGTTACAGGCTGGGCGCGTGGCACCGAACTTTCTGTGACTGCGCAACCACCCTGCGCACGAGTGAACGCCGATCGGGCCTGCCCAATGACCCGATCCGTCCGTACAGTCCGTACCTGATGACCGCGATCAGCGGCCCGCATCTGCGGGGTTCGGGGGAAGCTCATCACGGGTCGTGCGGCAACGCACCTGACCCGGGCAACACGGACGCAGAGATCCTCGGGCACCAGCAGCATCGGTCGCCCGTTGACGAGCGGGGCCACAAGCCTCACTCATCGACGGCTCGAGGGGAGCGAGTGGCGAGACCGGCCGTGTACGTGACCACACCAGGACACACCACGGACCAGCACCACGGTCTCGACACGAAGGGGCTCCAAGCATGACGTCCAGTA
>JAWLFE010000171.1:0-4272 GCA_041685735.1 Nitriliruptoraceae bacterium | reverse complement strand
ACCGGCGAACCTCGAGGCACGCACCTGACCTTGGGCGATGAGCTGGCGAACCGCGGACGGTGACACGCCGAGTTCCTCGGCGGCTTCACGCACCGAGAGCCCAGCGAAGGCAACCGGCATCGCAGTACCCCCCTTCGGTCGAGAGCCTCACGCGGTCAGTTTACGAAAGCATACTCTCGACGCAAGGGTTCACGAAACATCTACGTCCAGCCACGTGAGGTGAGGCGGTCGCGTCCCGTGGCGCGAAGGCTGCGGCCCCCGCCCGTTCTGACAGCTCAGTCGACAGCCAACCCGTCCGGATACGGCTGGATGGTGCTGGACGTCGGTGGAGCGTCGCCCCTGGTCAGAGTGGGTCTCGTGGACCGGGGTGGACGGTGCTGGACCTCGCGTCGCTGGTCGACACGCCAGAGGTCAGAGGTGCGGATCCTCCACGCCCCAGCCCCGCAGCCCCCAGTTTCCGGCTGGGGGCTACTGTTTCGACAGTTCGGTTGACAGCCAACGCGATGGGTTCCCCGGTGGGTAAGGGTGAGCCCCGCGGGTTCCGGCCTGCGGCCGCCGACGACCCCCGACGTTGCCAGCATTGCTAGCACCGTCGACGGGTGGGCTGGCGGTGGATCGTGGCGAACATCACGGTGCGCAATCTCGATGACGAGGTGCGGAAGCGTCTCAAGCAGCGAGCGGTCGAGCACGGTCGATCGATGGAGGCTGAGGCGCGGTCGATCCTGACGGCCGCGCTCACCCGAGGCGGGCTGGCGCAGGCCTGGGTGGAGGCCACCGAGCATCTGCGAGGTGACGAGATCCCACTGCCGGAGCGGTCCGCGCCGCGGCAGGTCGATCCCGGATGATCGTGCTGGACACCAACGTGCCGTCGGAACCGCTCGATCGCAGGCCCGACGAGCGTGTGCTCGCCTGGCTCGCGTCTCTCGATGAGGAAACCGGCGTCACGGCGGTCAGCGTGGGGGAGTTGCTGACCGGTGTCCGGGCGTTGCCGGCGGGCCGTCGCCGCGAGGGCCTGTTGGAAGCGATCGAGGCGACGCTTGGGACCTTCTCCGGGTCCGTGCTGGCCTACGACGAGGTGGCTGCCTGCCACTACGCACGGTTGCTGGAGTCGCGGCGGTGCGCCGCCCGTCCGCTGGCGTTCGAGGACGGGATGATCGCCGCGATCTGCATCGCGCGAGGCACGACACCCGCGACGCGCAACACGTCCGACTTCACCGGGCTCGGCTTGCACCTGATCGATCCGTGGGCAGCCTGCCGTTGACCGACGAGGGGACGGGGGAAGCCATCCGCGCCGGCTGCCGCCATACTCGCCCTGGCTGGTGACGGCTCGTTGACAGCCAACTCAGCTGTCAGGGGACTCCAACGCATTCACCGATGCCGCCGGGCCGCGAGGCGCTTGCCGAGGTCATGGGCACCGCCCCAACCGTGGTGATGATCGATGAGATCGTCGCCCCGGCACCTGCCCGGGCTCTCCGTGCCGCTACCCCAAGCTCAGCGGGCAACCCTCGGCCGACACGGGTTATGGCGACAGCAGGGACCCCGCTTGGGCGCCCAGGATCACGACGGCGCCGGTCAGGATGATGATGTGAGGCAAGCGGTACAGCGTCCTCGCATCCTCGGCGCTGCGCTCATCGTAGAGCTTCCATAACGTCCAACCCAGTACGGAGAGCTTGGCCACGAAGAGCACGACGTAGATGAGCGCCAGCATCGCCCTTTGCAGTGCGGAGACCGGAGTGCCGGTGTAGGTGACGTAGAAGGTGAAGAAGCCAGCGGCTGACACCCCCAGAAGCACGGTGGCGGCGAGAAGGCGCCACCACAGCTTGTCATCCCTCCACCACGTGCTCATGCCTGACCCTCACTTCTCGCGGCGCGCGCTTGAACTCCTCGACGGTGGAGTCCCGCGCGGCTTCTCGGCCTGGGCGGGTTGCAGCAGGCCGTTGATGGCGTCACGACGGTTCTCGGGGGGGGCTGGAGGCTCCACAGGTTCCAGGCGTCGATCCGCGCCATAGACGCCCCGGGGCCGTCCGGTCCATTCCCTGGCGTCGTCTCAACTGATGATGTCAGCCTCCCCTGCGGTGAGGTCCCGACGATGGCGGCAGCCTAGCCCGCGGCCGGATACGCCCACCCCGATGCTGCTGACCCCGCCGAGGCGGACCCGCGCCGTTGTCGCTGGTGGGTGCGGCGGCCGGGTCGGGGGCGACGCCGCTGCTCGGGTCCTTGCGCGACGCTGTGGACGAGGTTCCGACGGCGCGGCTCGACGTGGGACGCCTCTGTGGCAGCGCGCCGGCCTTCTGGAACGCGGCCCTCGAGGCGCTGCGTTCGACCGCGGTGTTCCCTCCCTGGAGCAGGATCCACCACCTCGACCCGCCGGGCGACACGATCGAGGTCGGCTGCATCACCGATGTCACCGCTGCGGTCGCGGAGCCGGCAGGACCGCTCCGCCGTCGCAGGCCGAACCCTCCTGCTCGGGGCGCTCGACCTCCGGTGAGCGTCGAGAGGGTCTGCCCGCGGCGGCTGATCCTGACAGCCTGGTGACAGCCAACCCGTCCGGATCGGGCTGGACGGTGCTGGACGTCGGAGGATCGGTTCGCCGGTCGCGAATGCACCGTCAGCGTGTGGGCTCAGAGTGACGTCCGCGCCGGCACCCTGTCGAGGATGCCGGCGCGGACGTGGTTGCGGACGGCCGGTCGTTCGGCTCGCTCCTGATCAGGCCTGCTCAGGTTCGGTGGGGGCGGCGGCGGTCTCCTCCAGAGCGTCGAGCAGGTCGCCTGCGCTCGGGTCGACCGGGGGCAGGTCAAGACCGATCGGGTCGAGGGGCTCGGGTGCCGAGAGGTCGACCGCGCCGGGATCGACCAGCGGGGTCTCGGTGCCCGGGGCCTCATCCGTCGGAGCCTGGTCCACCGGGATGTCCCCGGCGTCGACGTCAGGCGCGGGGGCCTCGGCCCCGGTGTCCGGCACGGTCTCGACCGGTGGCGGGCTCGTGACCTCCTCGCCAGCCTCGGCGGCGGGGGGCGTCAGGCCGTACTCCGCCTGGTACTGCCGGGCAGCTTCGGCGCCGTCGAGTCGCCGCTCGATGCCGTTCTTGTTGCCGTTGCCCTGGTGGAGAGCATGGGTGAACGGCGTCCGGCTACCGCCGGGCTTGGTGGGTTCATCACCCTCCTCGGATGCGACGGCGGTGGGGCGACCCGCGGTCTTGGCCTCCGCTGGCGGCGCGGCCGCAGCGGGGCGGCCCCCACCGCGTCCGGCGTGGACCGGTGGTCCGGGAACCATGCTCGAGACCTGCATCCTTCGACCTCCCCTGAAGAGCGTCCGTGACGGCCTGACGTACGGGCCCGTCGGCAGGAGAGGGGAGGGGTGTAGGAGCAGCCGGCGTGGGAGGACGCGTGCCGGCGGCACGTCGGCACGTCGAGAAGTGCGCTGCGTCACCTCAACCGGCGAGGAAGCGGGGAGATCCGCCGCTCACGTAACGGAACGTGCGGAACGCGACCTGAGGGCCGATGCGCTGTGCGCAACGACGTGTGCGTACAGCGCATGAACAGGGTGAGCTGATCAGGCGCGCAGCTCCGCCGCCTCGCGGGAGCCGGGCCAGTGGGCAACGCGGCGACATGGCTGATGGCCGCGACGGATCCCGACAGCGCACGCATGCAGACGCGGCGGAGGTCCGATCCGGTCCAACGCCGGACGATGCGGCTTCGCACACCGGAACCATGTGCATGAGGAGGTATGCTCCGAGCATGCGGACCTCCGTTCTCTTCGACGACGAGCTGGCTGCTGAAGCTCGCGAGCTCGGCATCAACGTGTCCGAGGCAGCCAGGGAGGGGCTGCGTCAGGCCGTCCGCCGCCGTCGTGCAGAGCGGGATCGCGCGGCCTATCTCGCCCATCCCGAGGCCGACGATCCCGACTGGGACGAGGCCGAGTCCTGGGGCGAGGCGTGAGGCGCGGAGAGGTCTGGCTCGCGCAGGTCGGCAGCAAGGTGCGTCCGGTCGTGGTCGTGACGCGCGATGAGGTGCTCGACGTCCGGGCCAACGTCACCGTGGCCGAGATCACCACCACGGCACGTGGGCTTGTGGTCGAGGTACCCGTCGATCCCGACTGCGGGATCGAGCAGGCGTCGGTGGTCAACTGCGACGGCCTGCACACGGTGTCCCAGCGCCGGCTGGCCACGCGGCTCGGGAGCGTGGACGACGACACGCTGGACGGGATCTGCGAGGCAGTCACCGCAGCCCTGGGATGCGACCGACGCTGACGGGAGCGGCATCGCCGTGACCGCCG
>JAWLFE010000017.1:49206-56997 GCA_041685735.1 Nitriliruptoraceae bacterium | reverse complement strand
GGGGGCGGGGGCCCCCCTCCCCCCGCCCCCCCCCCCCCCCTCGACCGGCCCCCCCGGACCGGTCCCCCGTGCGCATGCCCCACGCGCTTCGGGCCCCGCCACCGCGATCCGGTGCTGCGTTCGGGTCGACGCCCCGGTCGACCCTGCTCCGGTGGGTGCTGGCGTGCTCCGCTTCGGTTCCCGGTTGCGGGTGATGGATGCCGCTTCCGGGTTCCTCACCTATCCAGAGGGGTGACCAGGCGTGCTGATACACATCCGAGCGGGGCATGCGCTCGAAGAACGCGGGCGAGCGTCAAACGCGCACCCAGCCGGTCTCGACGACGTCATCACCACCGGCGTCACGATCGGTGCCGACGGCGATGCCGGGCCAGACGCAGCGCAGGCTCACCAACCCCACCGGTACCTCGATGGAGAACCGCCCGAGGTCGTCGCTGGCCGTGGTCCGCCGCTGGCCACCGGCGAGACGCGCCGTGACCTGGACGGTCGCGGCCGGGATGCACTGCCCGACCAACCGCCGCCGATCGTCGGTCTCGATCACCTCGAGCTCGATCTCACGCGATCCGGACCGGAACGCCACCTGGCGCGCCGTGGTCCCGGCGGACCGGAACCCGACCACGCTCAGATCGTGATCGTCCTGCGAGTCGTGGACGAGGTCGGCCAGGGCCGCGTCGAGCCGCAGGTAGGCCAGCGCCGAGCGCGCAGCCAGCACGGCGTCATCCGGGACCGGATCGACGTCGCTGGCCACCCGTCGCAACTCGTCGAGCAGGGCAGCATCGGCGGGCGACGGTTCGTCGGCCTGACCACCCGGCGTCAGCGGCTCATCCATGATCCCCCCTCACCTCTGTAGAGCGATCAACGGGGCTGGTGATACCTCGGGCGCTCAGTTCCGCGCGCAGAGCGGCCAGGCAACGGCCACGGGTCGGTCCGATACTGCCGACCGGGAGGTCGAGGGCGGCACCGACCTCCTCGTAGCTGGGAGGGGGATCGGCCATCAGGACGCGTAGCAGGGTCCGACACCGGTCCCCGAGGTGCGACATGGCCTCCCAGAGCACCGTCGCACGCTCATCCTGCACCAGGCGGTCATCGAGCTCCGGCGAGCTCTCGTCGACCTCGTCGAGTTCATCGGTCGCCGTCGGTCGGTTCCGCTCGGACTGTCGGATGACGCGCAGGGATTCGTGACGCGCCGTGGTCGCGAGCCAGCCACCGACGGCGCGGGGCTCGCGGATGCGATCGAGGTGCTCGACCAGCCGCAACCACGTGGTCTGGAAGACGTCATGGGCGTCGACGTCCGACAGGCGGTGGGACCGCACCACCGACCAGACCAGCCCGGAGTACCGGGCGACCAGCGCATCGAAGGCCGCCTGGTCACCAGCCGCCGCCGTCCGTACGAGCGCCTCGACGGCATCGCGGTCCATCAGGTTCCTCGTGGTCCGGGGGCAGCAGGGACGGCAACGCCGCTACCACGACGAAGCTACCAACGTCGGCCCGACCCGGATCGCCTCACGTGTCGTCCCGACCGACGACGAGGAACGACGCCCGGACGGCACGATCCGTCGGTCCGCCGTCGGCTCGCTGGATGACCCGTGCCAGTGCGTCTGCCGGCGACCTGCCCGCCGCCAGTCCGCGGTACAGGTCGAGCATGAACGGCCGGGTGGCCGCATCCGGGATCGGCAGGGCGGGCGCGACGACACAGCCGACGCCAAGGCGCACCAGTTCGCTGCTCAGTCCGAGCACGGCGTCCCCGCCCAGCACGGACGTCAGCGCCGCATCGCAGCTCGACAGCACCAGGCGCCGCGGGACCGAGCGCAGCGCCGACAGTTCGTGGACGGTCAACGGGCCGTCCGCGAACTCGATCGTGGAGAACAGCGGGTTGTCCGCCCGGAACGACCCGTGCGCCGCGATGTGTGCGGAACCGCACGTGTCGAGTCCGCGCAGCACGGCAGCCACCGTGGCATCGGCCCCGCACAGGACCCTGACGTCGTGCGTCGCACAGGCCGCCAGGTCGCGCACCTCCGCCTCCGCCCCCGGCAGCCGGGGCCCCGCCACCAGCAGGGCGGGACCGGTGGTGCGATCGTCTGCTGCTCCAGGTCCGACCGACAGCCACGTGGCTGCCGAGTTCGCCACGACCGGAACGTGGCCGATCGCCGGGACCAGTGCTGCCCACGGCAGGCCGTGGAGGCTCGCCGATGGGACGACGACCAGACCATCGGTCCCCAGCCGGTCCAGTCCGAGGGACGGGATGAGCGTGCGAGCGCACCGGTCGATCGACGCCGCGGCGGCATCGAGGGAGCCCGTCGACCCGCGACCGCTCGCGAGCCGGCGCAGCGATGCCCGCAGGAACTCCACCTCGGTACGGATCGCGTCGACGGGCCCCAACACCCGGCGCTCGGTCACGCGCGGTGTGACGGCGATCATGTGCAGGTCACCGTCGAGCTCGAGGTAGGAGACCAGGGTCTTGCCGGCCAGCTCCCGCCGCAGTTCTGCCACGTCCAGTCGGTCGATCCACGATCGACCCGGGCCATCTGCGGCCGTGCGGGCGCGGTCGCGGATCCGTCGCTCCAGACGCGCCCGGTCGGCAGCCAGGCGCCGGACGTCCGCACCGCCCCGGGCCGCCTCGAGCTCACGGCTGTGCAACGCCCGCAGCGCAGCGAGGTCGGTGGCGAGCCGCTCATCAGCGGGCGGTGTCGGGGGGACCTGGAGGTCGGTCGATCGCTCCCGGTCCACGAGCCGAAGCGCCGCCACCGGCCGGCCGGCCTGCAGCTCCAGCCGGACGCCGAGTTCGACCAGCTCAGCGGTGTGTCGCGCGGCATGGGCGCGCAGCTCGACGGACCCGAAGGCCAACCGGGAGCGCTGCAACACGTCCAGACCGGCCGAGATCGCCCGGCGCGCACCCCGGTGGTCACCATCGGCGATCCGGACCATCGCCATCGCCAGGCGATGCTGCGCCTGGGCCACGGCCGGGGCCGACCGCGGCGGTGTGCCGACCTCCCCCAGCAGCTGCCGGGCCTCCGCGACGGCACCGGCGCGCATCGCCTGCTGGGCGCCCAGCAGCCGGATCTCACGGGCCTCGGTCGGCCACCCACCGGCCTGCAGGTTCGCGGCGAGCTCCGCCGAGCCCACCTCGATGCGGCTGCTGCCAGCTCGGACGCGAGCGGCGGCCGCGACGTACCGGGCCTGCAACGCCCAGGGGTGCCGACCATCCGCCGCGAACCGTTCCCCGGCGGCGTCTGCCAGCTCGGCAGCTTCGTCGAGCTGTCCGTTCACGAACCGCAGGCGCGCACCCAGTAGGTGCGCTTCGGCGAGGTTGGTGCGGTCCCCAGCGCGGGCGTGGACGCGTGCGGCGGCGTCCGCACGCTCGATGGCCTCGGCGAGCAGGCCAGCGTCGGCGAGCACCGCCGCCCGATCGAGGTCGAGCGCGGCCCGCGCCGGGGCCCCGTCAGCCAGCACGCGCAACAGCTCGTCGGCTTCCTCGAAGGAGCGCAGCGCCATCGGGACATCACCCGCGCGACCGGCGACGAAACCGAGGTTCTGCAGGCCGAACGCGACCGCGCGCGTGTTGCCGAGGTCCCGGGCGAGCACGATCGACCGGTCGATGTCGGATCTGGCCGTGCCGAGGTCACCGAGGTAGGCGTTGAGGACCCCCCGATTGCTGAGCAAGCGGGCCATGGCCACGCGGTCGTCGGCGTCCTCGAGGCCCTCGAGCGCGGCATCGTAAGCGGCCGCGGCTTCCTGCTGTCGCCCCAGCCGCTGGAGGATGAAGCCGATCTGCATCCGGTTCCGGGCGCCGGGCGCGCCGGTGAGGACCCCCGCCGCCGCGCCGGCCACCTCCAGGGCCTGGTCGGTCGCCCCGAGGTGCAGCAGCACCGCCGCCAGGCTCGACCGGATCGTGCCGGCGAGCGCCACCGCCCCCTGCGCGTCCGCTCGATCGGCGACCAGCACGAGCTCATCCCGAGCAGGTTCCAGGCGTCCCAGCTCCCGGAGGGCGAGCCCGCGCGCCCAGCCGTGGATGATGGGATCGACCTCGTCGTCACGGGTCGGCCGCCCGTCGTCTGGCGGATCGTGATCGCGAGCGAGGAACCCGGCGGGGTCGGCCAGTGCAGTGTCGACCACTGCCGGGATGTCCGGACCGTTCCGTCGCGTCATCATCGGGTCAGACTATGGTCGCCGGTGACCGCAGAGTTGACGCATCGGGGGATGCCATGGCCACCGGCAAGCCGCGCCAGGAAGCGCCACCGCGCATCACGCTCCAGGCGGAACTCGACCGTCGGGGGATCGCGATCGCGGGCGGCGCATCGCCGTTCGCCTACCGGCGCGGACAACTGCTGCTGGCCCGGGACGACCTGGAGGCAGCCAGACGGGTCGCGGCATCCGAGCAGGCCCGCCTGACAACCGACCCGGAGCCGCTGGAGGCCGCGGCCGGGCAGGTCGTGCGGATCCGCATCGATGACGAGCGAGCGGTGCTGGCTGCCCTGCGCGCTGCCGGTCTGCGGGCGCAGGTCAACCACGTCTACATGGCTCACCCGACCGGCGTCGGTGCCAACCCCGCCTACCAGGCCAACCCCGCCTACCAGGCCAACCCCGCCTACCAGGCCAACCCCGCGTACCAGGCCAACCCCGACCTTGCCGCGACCTCAGCCGTCGCGGCGTCACCGCTGCCGAGCTGGGGACGTTCGACGGGTGGTCCGCTGGTGGCCGTCCTCGATACCGGCTTGGAGACCGATGGCGATCCGACCGATGCCACACACGTCCCGGGATCGACCCGCAGCGTGCGCCATCCGGCGTTGCGGGCCCACGCACCCCTGCCAGACACCTGGCGGATGCGGCCACTCGCCGATGATCCCCGAGCGGACGAGGACATCCCGGACGAGAACGCAGACGGCTACCTCGATCCGGTCGCCGGTCACGGCACCTTCATCACCGGCCTGGTCGCGCGCCTCTGCGGCGCTGCCGACGTCCGGTGCGAAGGCGCCCTGTCCAGCTTCGGTGACGGTGATGATTTCACCCTGGCGGCTGCCCTGGGCGAGGTGTTCGCGGACGACGAGCCGTGCATCGTGAACCTGTCCTTCGGCGGCTACTCGGACCACGATGAGGTGCCGCTCGCGATGGGCACCGTCGTGCGCGACCACCGACCTCGGGACGGGCGGGTCGTGCTGGTGGCGTCGGCCGGCAACGACGCCACCTGCCGACCGAGTTGGCCAGCCGCGTTCGACGAGGTCATCGCGGTCGCTGCCCTTGGACCGTGCGGTACCCCGGCACCGTTCAGCAACTGGGGCCACTGGGTCGACGCGTGCGCACCCGGCAGCGACGTGGTGAGCACCTTCCTCCACCACGACGGCATCGACGTCGACGGCGACATCCGCGAACGGTTCGACGGGTGGGCGAGTTGGTCGGGGACGTCATTCGCCGCCCCGAAGGTCGTGGCGGCGATCGCCCGCGAGGTGGTCATGAGCGGCGTCGACCCGCGCGACGCCGCGCACCGGGTCGTCGGCAGGCATGGCCTCTACCGCCTCCCGAACCTCGGCGCCGTCGTCAACCTCGTCTGACCGTCCATCGGTGGGTCCAACTGGACGGGGCCACCGGTCGGCGGAGGCTGACCGGGCGCACCCTCCCGTCCGGTGCCGTCCATACTCGGGGGCATGCCCGTCGTCGCGCGCTTCCTGCTCGCCATGTCCGTGGCGACGGTGATCGTGGCTGTCGCCGTGATCGGCCTGTCGCAGGCGAAGAGCCCGTTCGCCGCCGCCGGTGCCGCGACACCGGATGCCGACGGAGGCGCTCAGGTAGATGTCACGGCACGCACCGACGGTGTCGTCGAGGGCCTCACCGGTGCGACCGCGCCCTTCGTGCGGGTCCAGCTGCCGACGTCCGTCCAACCCGGCACCTCGCGACAGGTCCGGATCGGCATCCAGGATCGACCGGTCAGGGCCGGGATGGTCGAGGGCGTGGCATCGTCCGAGCAGATGTTCGCCATCGAGCTCGACATCGTCCCCGCAGATGGGACCCATGGCATGGCGTGGGTCTCCCCGACCCGGGTCCTGGTCGACCGGCGCTCGGTTCCGTGGACCCGCTTCGAGGTGACCCTCCGACGCGATGTTCCGTGTGGGAGCGACCTCGGCGAGCTCCGGGTGCGCGTCCGCGACCTGTCGGAGGGCACGCCGCCCGGGGAGGCCCTCGTCGACCTTCCGCCGGTGCGGTGCATCGATCCTCCCACCAAGGCACCGACGAGCGTGCACGACACCGAGCCGGACTGCGGCGGCACCATCCAGGAGACCGGCCGGGTCCCGCGCCGCAGCGTCGACGGAACCACGATGACGTGTCGACTCCCACACCCTCCTCGACCAGCCGTCCGTCCAGCGGTCGAGCAGGACGAGACCGACGCGGCGGTGGATGAGGACGGCAGCGACCCACCGGAAGAGGCATCCGAAGACGCCGGTCCCGACCCGTCCGACACACCGGAGGGCCGCGAGATGGCCGACGGCGACGAGCTGTCCGGGGACCGCGACGACCCCGCCCCACCCCGCGACGATGCCGACACGCACGACCGGGAGGAGGACCCGCCGTCAACCGGATCACCCACCACGACGGAGCCGTTCGAGGAACGGGCGGGGTCCGACTGAAGCCCGATCAGGAGGCGGCTGGTGCCGCGCTGGGACGGGCACCCTGCCGCAGGGTGGCGCGGACGATCTCTGCGTCCTTCTCGAGGGCGGCGCGGTCGGTCGCATCCCCGAGCTCGGCCTGCTCCACCAGACGATGGAGTTGGTGCTCCACACACGCGGCGCGATCCGCGGAGTCCGCGACCCGCTCGGCGACATCGGTGAGCAGCGACACGGTCGCCAGGAGCACCGTGAGTTCCTTCGTCGCGTTGCGCCGGAGTGGCCCGATGACCAGTTCGAGGAACGCCGGGAAGGTCGGGCGAGGGACCGCGACACGCAGCTGCCCGTCGTCGTCGAGCAGCAGGCTGGCCCCGAGCGGCCGATCGGCGAGCGCGACCATGATGACCGACAGTTGCGTGGTCACGATGGCTGCCGTCGACGGATCGTTCACCCCGGTCGACAGCGCCCGCAGGGCGATGTCCTGCAGTTGGCGGATCCCGAAGGCGAGATCGGCGGACTCGGTGCGGTCCCTGCCGAGGTGCAGCCCCCGGTGTAACCCGGTCCGCAGTTCCTCGCGGTCGCCCGTCTCCTGGCCACCATCCGGCCACGCCCACGCCAGGGTCGTACCGGTGGAGACCCACTCGCCGAGGACCGGCCGGATCCGGACCCGGTACCCCAGGCGGCGACACGTCGCGACCAGCACGTGCTCGTCGACCAGCTGCAGGTACCCATCCCGTTGGGCGGTCACCGCGAACGCATCGTCCGGCGGGTCGGGCGGGTCCTGATCCGGCAGGTCATCACGCCCGGGATCGGCGTTGCCGATCTGATGCAGCGTCTGCTGGCTGATGGAACGGATGATCACGTCCACCCGCAGGCTCTGGGTCACGTGGTGCAGGAAGTAGACGAGCAGCCCGACCGCCGTCCCAGCCAACAGCAGCGCGGCGGACACCGCGAGCCGGGGAACGAATGCCTCGACATCGTCGCCGGGACTGCGGACCGAGCTCAGGACGATGACGTCGAAGACCGCGGAGGCGATCATCACGGACAGGACGGCCTGGACCCCGCGATCACGCAGGAAGGTGCGCAGCAGCCGTGGGGTGAACTGCGACGAGGCCATCTGCAACGCCACGACCGTCATGGAGAAGACGAGGCCCACCACCGTGATCGTCGCCCCGGCCAGTTCGGAGAGGATGGTGCGTGC
>JAWLFE010000017.1:0-49106 GCA_041685735.1 Nitriliruptoraceae bacterium | reverse complement strand
CGCTCCGGTCCCCCCTGGAGCAACCAGGACTTGCCCGTCGACCGGTAGGGCTGTTCACGCGACCCCCGCGGCCCGGGTCGTGGCTCGTCCGGTCGCAGGAACCCCTGGTCGACCAGCTGCCGCACGTGGTAGAGCACCGTGCCGGGGTTGGCCTCGAGCTCGTCGGCGAGTTGCTTGTTGGTGCGCGATCGCTCCCGGCAGGCGAACAGGATCCTGAGCCGGAGCGGATGGCCAAGAGCGCGCGCCTCGGCCGCCGTCGGGGGACGGCGAGGCCCGGATGCCGGTTGCGTCATACCGACAGCATAGGCCCTCTCGCCCTAGCGGTTGACTTCTCTCAATCGGTCGGCGATGCTCCCGCTATCCGATCGACGATCGTCAACCAGTCGCGGCCGGCCCACCATGACCGTGCCGTCGTGACCGACCCCTCGTGACCGGGGAGCAACCATGACCGACCACCTCCGATCGCCCTCCGACCCACCACCCGCCGACCCGCAGGTCGCCGTGTCCGCATCGGCATCGTGGTGGCAGCGACGGACCGGCGGCCTGGACGCTCGCTACTGGAAGCTGTGGGGAGCCGTGGCCAGTTCGAACTTCGGGGACGGCCTGGTCTCGTTGGCGTTCCCGTGGTTGGCTTCACTCCTGACGCGGGATCCGATCCTCATCGCCGGGGTGGCGCTGGCCACACGGCTGCCGTGGCTCGTGTTCAGCCTGCAGGCCGGGGTGCTCGGCGACCGGCTCGACCGCCGCCGCCTGATGGTCGGCGCCAACACGGTGCGCGCGGTCGTCGCGGGTGCAACGGCACTGGCCGTGGCCATGGACGCGATGCCGCTGCCGGCGCTCTACCTCGCCGCGTTCGTGCTCGGCATGTGCGAGGTGCTGTTCGACAACACCTCGCAGGCGATCCTGCCGGCGATCGTGCCGCGGGCGAAGCTGGAACGTGCCAACGGCACGATCATGGGTGCCCAGATGGTCATCGCCGACTTCGTCGCCCGCCCCGTCGCCGGCGCGCTGGTCGGTCTGACGTTGTCGCTGCCGTTCGCGATCGACGCCGTTACCGCCGCGGTGTCCGCCGCCCTGGTCGCGGCCATCCCCGGCACGTTCCGGTCGGTCCCGTCGGCCGCCGCATCCCCCGGGGGTGAGCTGACCCTGCGACCGACGATGCGCACCCAGATCCACGAAGGGCTCACGTGGCTGTGGCGACACCGGCTGCTGCGGACCCTCGCGCTCGCGCTCGCGGCGATGAACGGCACGAGCGCCGCGGTGCTGGCCACCTACGTCCTGTTCGCCCAGGAGATCCTGCTCCTCGACGGCTTCGGGTTCGGACTGCTGCTGGCGGCCGGCAGCGTCGGCGGGTTGCTGGGCAGCTTCCTCGCACCGAGCCTGACGCGGCGGCTCGGGTCCGGCCCGTCGCTGTTCCTGACGATCACGCTGCCGATCGCCACCTTCGCGATCACGGCCGCCACCTCCAACGCGATCGTGGTCGCCGCGTGCTTCGCGGTGTTCGGGTTCACCGCGATCCTCTGGAACGTGGTGACGGTGTCGCTGCGCCAGGTCATGATCCCGGACCAGATCCTGGGACGCGTCAACAGCGTCTACCGCTTCCTCGGCTGGGGCGCGATGCCGATCGGCACGATCCTCGGCGGTGTGCTGGTGAGTGTGGTCGAGGACGCGGCGAGCCGTGAGCTGGGGCTGCGGTCGCCGTTCATGGTCGCGGTCGTGGTCCATATCCTGCTGCTCATCGTCGTGGCTCCGAAGCTGCGGACCACGATCATCGAGGCCGCCAAGGTCGACACCCCGGACGCTTGACGGCACCACGGAAGACACCCTCTGGCCCCCCGAACGGCCGCACCCGCCACCGACGGAGCCCCGATGTCACTCTCGCTACGGACGCGGCTGTTCGGCTGGCTGCTCCCCAGGATCCCGGGCGGCACGGTGGCCGGTGCGGATCACGACCGGATCGCCGCCATGCAGGCGCGCGTGATCCCCGACACCCCGATCACCCGGACCGTCAAGGGAAGCGTGGCCGACGGTGTGCGGATCACCGAGGACCGGGTCCCCGGTGCCGATGGTCCGCTGCCGGTCCGCATCTACCGACCCGAGGACCACGACGGGCAGCTGCCCGTCGTCGTGCACTTCCACGGCGGCGGCTGGGTGCTGCGCAACCTCGAGGTCGGTGACTGGTTGTGCAGTCGGGTGGCCAAGGCGGCTCGGGTGATGGTCGCCTCGGTGGACTACCGCCTGGCCCCGCAGCATCCCTTCCCGGCCGCGGTCGAGGACGCCGTCGCGGCCACCAGCTGGATCGCCAGGAACGCGGCGGCCATCGGTGGCGACGCCACCCGCATGGCCGTCATGGGCGACAGCGCCGGCGCGAACCTGGCTGCCGCGGTCGCGCTCACCGCACGCGACACCGGCGGACCCGACCTACGCCTGCAGGTCCTGCTCTACCCCCCGACGGACCTGACCGGTGCCTCACCGTCGCTGACCGAGGATCCGGATGCATTGATCCTGACACCGCTCGGCCGGGACACGTTCCGGGCGCTCTACCTCGGAGCGGCCGATCCCGCCGACCCCCGGGCATCGCCCCTGCTCGCGACCGATCACACCCGGCTCCCGCCGACGCTTATCCAGGTCGGGGAACGCGACCCGCTCCGCGACGACGCCACCCGGTACGCGGCCGCGCTCCGGGCGGCGGGCGTCGAGGTCCGGGGGACCATCTACCTCGACGCGGTCCACGGGTTCCTGTCGTTCCCCGGCGTGGTGCCGGCCGCCCGGCAGGCCCTGTGGGAGATCGTCAACGAGGTGCGGCGGCACCTCACCCCCGCAGCCGGGGGATCAGCCGCTCCAACATCGTGAGGCAGGCCTCCAGCTGGGCGATGCTGATGTACTCGTCGGGTTGATGCGCCACTTCGATACTCCCCGGTCCACAGACCACCGCGGGGATACCGGCCTGCTGGTAGAGCCCGGCCTCGGTGCTGAACGACGCGACATCAACCACAGGATCGTCGAGGAGGCTCGCCACCAGGTCGAGTGCCGACGACGGCCGCTGTGGTTCCAGGCCGTCGACCGCGCCGATGGCTTCGGTGTGCAGCGCCACCTCGGGGTGGCGCGCGCGCATCTCGGTGAGCAGCTGCTGCTCGTAGGCGGTGACCTGCTCGATGATGTACTCGGCCTCGGCGCGACGGACCGAGCGGAACTCCCACTCGAAGCTGCAGTGCCCCGCGACGACGTTCCGGGCGGTCCCACCGTTGATCGTGCCGATGCTGATGGTCGCCTCCGGCGGATCGAACGGGCTGTCCGGGATCGGCCGGTCGGCCATCTCCGCCCGGAGGGCCAGCAGCCGCTCGACGTAGCGAGCGGCGTACTCCACCGCGTTGACGGCCTTGGCGGGGGTCGAGCCATGTCCCTCGACCCCGGTGATGGTCGTGGTGTACTCGAAGCAGCCCTTGTGCGCCTCGACGATCCGCAGCTCCGTCGGCTCCCCGACGATCGCGACCGCGGGACGGGGGCCGGTCCGCAGCAACTCCTCGATCAGCAGTGGCGCGCCGAGGCAGCCGACCTCCTCGTCGAAGGTCAACGCGATGTGGATCGGCACCGGCAGATCGGCGGCCGCGAACCGGGGCGCCAGGGCCATCGCACAGGCGATGAAGCCCTTCATGTCGACCGCGCCCCGGCCGTAGACGCGCTGCTCCCGGCGCGATGCGACGAACGGAGCCCCGGTCCAGTGTTCCGAGTCCGCGGGGACGACGTCCGTGTGGCCCGACAGCACGACGCCGCCGTCGACCGGCGGACCGATCGTGGCCAGCAGGTTCGCCTTCTGCCCCCACCGGTCCCGGGTGACCGTCGTGTGCGCACCCGCCTTGATCAGGTACTCGTCGGCGTAGCCGATCAGGTCGAGGTTCGACTCGGAGGTGACCGTCTGGAACCCGATCAGGTCCCCGAGGACGAGCAGGGCTGCTTCACGCAACTCCATCACACTGCCGCCGCGTTCAGTTCTTCACCAGCAACTCACGGGGGACGTCGGCGAGCGGCTCCGCCGGTCCCGTGTCACGGATCAGGATGGTCTCGGTGATCTCGATGCCCCAGTCGTCCATCCACAGCCCCGGCATGAAGTGGAAGGTCATGCCCGGCTGCAGGATCGTGTTGTCGGTGGACCGGAAACTGATGGTGCGCTCGCCCCAGTCCGGCGGGTAGCTCAGACCGACCGGGTAGCCACAGCGCCCTTCGCGTTCGATGCCGGCGCGCTCCAGGGCGGCGTACAGCGCGTCGGCGACGTCGCCGGCCCGGTTGCCGGCCCGCGCCGCGTCCAGACCGGCCTCCAGGCCATCGATGATCGCCGCCTCGGCAGCGAGCACCTCCGCGGGCGGCGTGCCCAGGAACACCGTCCGGCACAGCGGCGCGTGGTAACGCCGGTAGCAACCCGCCACCTCGAAGAAGGTGGCCGCTCCTTCCTCGAAGCGTTGGTCGTCCCAGGTCAGGTGTGGTGCGGACGCGTCGGCGCCGGTGGGCACCAGCGGCACGATCGCCGGGTAGTCACCACCGAAGCCCTCGTCGCCGGCGACCCCGGCGATCCCGGCCCGGAAGATCTCGGCCACGAGGTCGCTCTTGCGCAGGCCGGGTTCGATCATCTCGAAGATGTTGCGGTGCATGCTCTCGACGATACGCGCCGCGCGGCGCATGTAGACGATCTCCTGTTCGGACTTGACCGCCCGCTGCCAGTTCACGAGGCCGGTGGCGTCCACGAACGTCGCGTCAGGCAGCCCAGCCGTGAGGTTCAGGTGCGCAGCGGCGTTGTAGTAGTAGTTGTCCATCTCCACGCCGATGGTGGCCTGCCCCAGTCCGAGCTCGAGCAGGATCTCGGCGAGGTGCTGGTGCGGATGGCGTTCGTCGGACTGCACGTAGTCGTCGGAGTAGCCGAAGATCGACTCCCGTTCCATGTAGACCGTGCGCCAGGCCCCCTTCGAGTCCATCTTGCGTCCCCACCAGCGGGGGTCGCCATCCATCGTGATGATGACCGCCTGGTGGGTGTAGAACGACCACCCGTCGTAGCCGGTCAACCAGGCCATGTTCGACGGATCGGTCGCGATCATCACATCGAGGCCGCGGGACTGCATCTGGGTCCGGACCCGCTGCAGTCGGCGCCCGTACTCCTCGATCGTGAACGGCAGCTTCGTGTGGGCGCCGCTGACCATCGGCGCGCCGACGACGTGGGCCCCGGCTTCGGTGACCGCTTCCGGATCGAACATCAGCGACCTCGCATCATCCTTCGGTGGTTCGGGTGGTGGTGCACGACGACGGCCGCGTTCGCGGACGCGTCAGTGTTCGGCGACCGCGCCCAGGAACGATTTCGTGCGTTCGTGTTGGGGGTTGTTCAGCAGGTCGTTGGGCGCCCCGTCTTCGATCATGCGGCCCGCGTCGAACATCAGGACGCGGTCGGCGATCTCGCGGGCGAAACCCATCTCGTGGGTGACGAGCATCATGGTGGTCTTGCCCTCCTCCGCGATGTCGCGCAGGACGTTGAGGACGTCCCCGACGAGTTCGGGGTCGAGGGCGGAGGTGACCTCGTCGAACAGCATCACCGACGGTTGGGTGGCCAGGGCCCGGGCGATCGCGACACGCTGCTTCTGCCCACCGGAGAGCTGCCCCGGCGTGTGGTTGGCGTGCTCGATGAGCCCGACCTTGTCGAGCAGTTCCATGCCGATCTGCTGGGCGTCCCGCTGGGACTTGCCGTGCACCTTCACCGGCGCGAGCATGATGTTCTCGATCGCGCTCATGTGTGGGAACAGGTTGAAGTGCTGGAAGACCATGCCGATGTTGGAGCGCACCCCCCGGATGTGCTTCTCGCTGGCGTCCTTCAACTGTCCGGAGCTGGTCTCTTCGTGGTAGAGGTGCTGCCCGCCGATCTGGATCGTGCCCGAATCGATGCGCTCGAGGGTCATGGTCACCCGCAGGATCGTGGTCTTGCCCGACCCGCTCGGCCCGATGATCACGACGCGTTCGCCGGGTTCGACATCGAGGTTGAGTTCCTGGAGCACGGTCAGCGATCCGAAGGCCTTGTCCACCCCGCGCATCCGCACGCTGGCGGCACCCTTCGGTGAGACGTCCTTGTGGTTGTCAGTCGCGTTCATAAGCGATGCGCTCCTCGAGGCGGCGGACGAGCCAGGCAGCGGGCAGGCTGACCAGCAGGAACCCGACACCGATCAACAGGTAGGGCTCGACCGGACGGAAATCGACGTTGCGGATGGTGCTGGCCATGAACAGCACCCCACCGGTACTGAGCACGGCATCACCGATCGGTACGTCCTTGAACGCGGCGACCAGGTAGTTGCCGAGCGTGGGCAGGACGTTCGGCACGGCCTGCGGGATGATGATCCGGGTCCACTTCGTCAGGGGATCCAGGTTCAGTGCCGTCGCGGCCTCCCACTGGCCCTTCGGCACGCTGTTGATGCCGGCCCGGTAGGCCTCCGAGGCGTAGGTCGCGTAGTGGATCCCGACCACGATGAACAGGATGACCAGCGCGTTGAGGGAGACCGCCGGCGTCGCGCGCACCAGCACCTGTGCGAAGAACATCTGGACCAGGATCGGCGTCGAGCGGACGAACTCGATGAGCGCGACGGCCGGATAGCTGACCCACCGGGACTCGGACCTGCGCAACAACGCCAGGACCAACCCGAGGCTCGCGGCGATCAGGAAGCCCAGCACGGTCGCCCGTGCCGTGACGAACAGACCCTGCAGCATCTGGGGCACGAGGTGGAAGAAGTACGACCAACTGAAACTCACGTCGCCGGATGGGGTGAACTCCGAGCCGAACCTCGCCGAGGGGGTGTCCGCCACGGCGAGCAGCGTCAAGCCGAGGAAGACCAGGACGACGGGGATGACGACGTCGGGCCGGCGGTACCACTTGTGGTGTTGGGCCAACTCGAAGGAAACGACCTGCCCGGTCGCCGCGTCGACATCGGGCTCGTCGGCGGGCGACTCGGTTCGTGTGGTGTCGGACATGGCTCTAGCCCCCTGCCGATGGGGTGGTGGTGATCGGGAGCGCCGCGCGACCCTCGCGTTGCTGGAACCGCTTGTCCAGCGCCCGCTCACCGAGCCGGAACAGCCCGTTGATGACCTGCGCCATGACGAAGTAGATGGCCAGGACGTTCACGAACAGCACCGTGACGCCGATCACCCCACCAGCGAGCATGGAGGCTTCGAGGTTGCTCGTGGCCCGCATGAGGTCGAAGCCCCCGGCGACCGAGACCAGCGCGGTTCCCTTGAGGATCTCGATGGTGAGGTTGCCCATCGGGGGCAGGATGATGCGCATCGCCTGGGGCAGCACCACGTACCGCAGGCGCTGCGTCGGGTTGAGGTTGAGCGCGATCGTGGCCTCGGTCTGCCCCTTGGGGATCGACAGGATCGACCCCCGGATGATCTCCGCGCCGTACCCGCCCATGTTGATCCCCAGGGCGATCGAGGCCATGACGATGACCGGTTGCCCGCGCAGCC
This sequence comes from Nitriliruptoraceae bacterium, assembly GCA_041685735.1. Taxonomy (GTDB): domain Bacteria; phylum Actinomycetota; class Nitriliruptoria; order Nitriliruptorales; family Nitriliruptoraceae; genus CSSed11-175R1. The sequence goes on along the minus strand of JAWLFE010000017.1, from coordinate 41,618 downwards.
AGGGGAAGACCTCACCGAGCAGGATCGGGATCGCGATCACCAGGATGAACAGCAGGATGATCGACGAGATCCCACGGGCGAACTCGACGAACGCGAAGGAGATCCCACGGACCCACCGTCTGGTCGACAGACGACCCACGCCGACGATCAGCGACAGGACCACACCCAGGACGAAGGCCTGCGCGAGCAGCTGGACGGTGGCCCGTGCGCCGACCATGAGACTGCCGTACTGGCCTGGGCTGAGCAGCCAGTCCTCCACGGGCGTCCTTTCCCGGTCGTCACGTTGCCGGCCCGGTTGCCTCCCGCCGGCACCTGCCACAGGGTCCGGGCCGCATGGTCAACCACGGCGATCAGGCGGACCGACCGCCTCGGACAGACGTCGGACCCCGGCGCAGACTAGAGGCCGGGGTCCGACGATGTGGCGATTTCGTCGCGCTAGTTGAGGAAGTCCTCGAGCGTCAGCGTGTTGGCGAGCTCGACGTCGTCCTCGGTGAAGTCCTCGTACTGGGTGATGATCTCCAGCGTCGTGCCGTCCTCACGGAACTCGTTCAGCACGTCGTTGAAGGCATCACGGAAGTCCTCGTCAGCGAAGCCATGGCCACCGCACGGGAAGACCTCGTTGCCGTCGGCATCGATCGGGAAGAACCCGGGGACGGCTTCCATGCCGTCGCGGGCGGCGACCTGGGTCTGCACGGTCGCAGCGGTTCCGGTCACGACGTCGACCTCACCGGCCTCCAGGGCGCGGTACATCCCGTCGATGTCGCCGAAGACCTCCACCTGGTCGTCAGGCACACCGGCGTCGTTGAGGTAGTCCACCTCGACGGTGCCTGATGCGACCGCCACGGTCACGTCCGGATCCTCGACGAGCGAGGTGTAGTCGACGATGTCGAACGGGTTGCCCTCGGCGACCGCGAGCGATTCCGGGATGCAGTAATCGGGGTCGGAGAAGAAGATCTGCTCCGCACGCTCCGGGGTGATGTACATCCCGGCGGTGATCATGTCGAACTGTCCGGCCTGGAGCCCGCCGATCAACTCACCGAACTCGACGACCTGGGCGTCCATCTCTTCGATGCCGAGCTCTGCGAGCACCTCGCGCGCCACGTCCGGCGCGATCCCGGTGACCTCGCCGTCATCACCGACGAACCCGAAGGGCACCTCGTTGGCGACCCCGACGGTGACCGAACCCTCCTCCTGCAGTTCAGCCAACAGGCCACTGGCCTCGGGAGCGTCGTCGGTCTCCTCGGCGGCATCGCCGTTGTCGTCGGTCTCCTCGGCGGCATCGCCGTTGTCGTCGGTGTCTGCGGGTTCGTCCGCAGCGTCATCGCCGCAGGCGGTGAGCACGAGGGCCCCCGCGGCCAGCAGGGCGAACAGTGGTCGTCTGATCTTCACGATGATCCTCACTTGTCGTGACCGTCTGATCCATGGTCGGTTGTGATGTCGTGCCCCGCCTGATCCCACGAGCCTGGTGTGGCGCAGCGGCCGAGCGGCAGCTTGGCGATGGAGCGGGACGACCGTCACTGGTCCACCCTACGGCCGCGGTCGTAGCGTGTCCAGCCTGTATCCCGACGGTATGCAGCGCACCCTGCCAGGGCGTAGAGTCCAGGCATCGCACGCGTCTGTCGGGAACCCTCGTGCCAGCGACCACCCCCAAGCCAACGCCCAACGAGATCTACCATGACCTCCGCGAGCGCATCTGCCTGCTGGACCTGGAACCCGGTGCGCGGCTCACCGAGGACGCCCTCGCGCGCGAGTTCGGGGTCAGTCGCACCCCGATACGCCAGGTCCTCAACCGACTCGACCACGAGCGCCTGGTCCGGCAACGGGCGGGTGAGGGTGCGACCGTGGCGAACGTGGACATCAAGGAGCTGCGCGATGTCTGGGCCGTCCGACTCAAGATGATGGAGATGATCGACGGGTTCATCCGTGTCCCGGCACCCCCGGCGACCCTCGACGAACTGGCCGTGATCCAGGCGGAACTCGAAGAGGTCCGTCGCTCTCGCGATATCCGTGCACTCGGTTCGCTCTACAACCGCTACCACCAGACGGTCATGGACGTCTTCTCCAACGAGACCCTGCGGTGGATCCATGACCTGCTCTATCACCAGACGGCCCGCGTGTGGCTGCGGTTCCTGCCGGAGATGGATCTCGATCGCGAGCTCGACCTCATGGGCGAGGAGATCGAGCAGACGATCGACGCCATGCAACGATCCACCGGCCACGCGCTCGCCGAGGTGCGCACGACCCACATGCGCCTGCTGCTCGGCCGGTTCAACGACCACCTGTACGGAACCCGCAGCACGCCGTCCCCGACCACCATCTGACCCGCACGCATGACCCTCCGTTCGAAGGACCTGCCATGACCACCGAATCCAACGCACACGACGCTCCCGGCACGGTCGCCGTCTGGGGTGGCGAGGTCCACCCGATGGCCGACCGGGTCACCCAGGTGCCGGTCGTCCACAGCGTGTCGTTCGGCTACGACGACTTCGACCACTGGCTGGGGGTGGCCACCGGTGAGCGCCCCGGTCACATCTACGGCCGCAACACCAACCCGACCGTCGCGGCGTTCGAGGAGAAGGTCCGCCTCATGGAGGGGGCGCCAGCCGTGACCTCAGCGGCCACCGGCATGGCCGTGATCAGTGCGACCCTGTGGACGTTGCTGCGCCCCGGGAAGCGCGTCGTGAGCGTCAAGGACACCTACGGCGGGACGAGCAAGCTGTTCACCGAGTTCCTCCCCGAGTACGGCATCGACGTCGAACTGTGCGACACCACCGACTCGGAGGCGGTCGAGCGCGCGCTCGAGGACGGCTGCGATCTGCTGTACCTCGAGACGCCCACGAACCCGACGCTCAAGGTCATCGACCTGCCGCGGCTGATCGCGGCCGGCCAGGCAGCGGGCGCGGTCGTGGTCGTGGACAACACCTTCGCAACGCCCATCAACCAGAACCCCATCGCCCTGGGGGCGGACCTGGCCCTGCACAGCGCGACCAAGTTCCTCGGTGGACACGCAGATGCCCTCGGGGGGGTCGTGGTCGGGCGCGAGGACCTGATCGAGCGGATCTACCACTACCGTGAGATCAACGGTGCGACCCTGCATCCGGAGGCCGCCTACCTGCTGCTGCGCGGCATGAAGACCCTGCACCTGCGCGTGGAACGCCAGCAGCAGAACGCCCAGCAGATCGCGGAGTTCCTGGAGACCCACCCGAAGGTGACCGTGGTCAACTACCCCGGCCTGCCATCACACCCGCAGCACGAGATCGCCAAGAAGCAGATGCGGGGCTTCGGGGGCATGCTCAGCTTCGGTCTGGCTGGTGGGCGCCCGGCGGTCGCACGCTTCTTCCCGCAGTTGCGCCTGTCACATGCCGCCGCCAACCTCGGGGCGGTCGAGACGATCGTCGGACCTCCGGCGACCACCAGCCACGTCGAATGCACCGACGAGGAGCGGGCGGAGCTGGGCATCCCCGAAGGCCTCGTGCGCTACTCCACCGGGATCGAGGACGTCACCGACCTCATCAACGACCTGCGCCAGGCGCTGGATGCGGTCTAGCGCAGGGCATGGGCGATCGGGTTCCTGATCGGAGGACCGACCGGTATGACCACGATCCACATCCTGACCGAACCGGACCTGCGTGCCGCGGTCGGCCTGGGCCAGGACGAGCGCGTCGCGATCGAAGCCATCTATCCCCTGATCAGTTCCGGGCGAGCCCAGCTGCCGCCGATCATGCGCATCGACATCCCCGAACACCGGGGCGAGATCGACATCAAGTCGGCCTACCTCCCCGGGTACGGGGGTGTCGCCGTCAAGGTCTCCGCCGGGTTCTTCGACAACCCATCGCTCGGCCTGCCGAGCCTCGGTGGCCTGATGATCCTGCTCGATGCGCGGACGGGGATCCCGCGCGCGGCGTTGTTCGACAACGGCTACCTGACCGACCTGCGCACCGCTCTCGCCGGGGCGGTCGCCGCCGACCACCTCGCGGTCCCGGAGGCGAGCGTTGCCGCGGTCCTCGGCGCCGGGGTCCAGGCCAGGTTGCAGCTCGACGCCCTGCGGCTCGTCCGCCCGATCGAACGGGCGCTGGTCTGGTCTCGCAGCGCAGCGGAAGCGGCGACGTTCGCCGAGGCCATGACCGATGAGCTGGACCTGCCGGTGTCCGTGGCGCCCTCACCGGCCGCAGCCGCGCGCGACGCGCAGGTGCTCGTCACCGCCACCCCCGCGACCGAGCCGCTCGTCGACCTTGGCGTGCTGCACCCCGGCCTGCACATCACCGCGGTCGGGTCCGACGCGGAGCACAAACAGGAGGTGGCCGCGCAGGTGATCCAGGCGGCCGACCTGGTGGTCTGCGATCACCGGGAGCAGAGCGCCCGGCTCGGTGAGCTGCGGGTCGCGCTGGCGACCGGGTTCGATCCCGAGGACGCCATCGAGCTCGGCCAGGTCATCGCCGGGCACCATCCGGGCCGCCGGTCCCCGGACGCCGTGACGATCTGTGATCTCACCGGCACCGGGGCGCAGGACACCGCGATCGCCTCACTGGCGACGACACGGTGCCTGAAGGCCGGAGCGGGGATCCGTGTCGACACCTGACCTGCCCGTCACCAGCGCCGATGTGGCCGCCGCCCGGGACCGGATCGCGGGCATCGCGGTCGCGACCCCGGTCACCCCGGCCACGGAGCTCCCGGGCGAGGGTCGGTGGTGGTTGAAGCTCGAGAACGTCCAGCCGACCGGCAGCTTCAAGGTCCGTGGCGCCGCCGCACGCCTGAGCGCGATGGGTTCGCGGGCTCTGGCGCGGGGCGTGGTCACCGCCTCGACCGGGAACCACGGACGTGCGGTCGCGCACGTGGCGGCCGCACGTGGGGTCCCCGCCACGATCTGCGTCTCGGTCCACGTCCCCCCGGGCAAGGTCGCTGCGCTCCGGGCGATCGGCTGTGAGGTGATCGTCGGCGGTGATTCGCAGACCGACGCGCTGGTCACGGCCAGCGACCTGGTCCAGGACCGCGGCATGACGCTGATCCACCCTTTCGACGACCCCCTGGTGATCGCAGGTCAGGGCACGATCGGGCTGGAGATCCTGGACCAGGTCCCCGCGGCCACGATGGTGGTCGTGCCCCTGTCGGGCGGTGGCCTGGCCGCCGGGATCGCCGTCGCCGTCAAGGCCACCCGCCCCGACCTGCGCGTGGTGGGTGTGGCCATGGAACGCGCCGCGGTCATGGCGGCCAGCCTCGACGCCGGGCGGCCCGTCGATTTGCCGGAGGAACCAACCCTGGCCGACAGCCTGCAGGGCGGGATCGGCCTGACCAACGCGACCACGTTCCCCATCGTGCGGGCGCTGGTCGACGACGTCGTGCTCCTCACCGAGCAGGAGATCTGGGACGGGATGCGGTTCGCCTTCGACCGCCACCGCCTGATCCTCGAGGGTGGCGCCGCCGTGGGGATCGGAGCGGTGCTCGCGGGCCACCTCGCTGTCCCTGCCGACGAGGATGCGGTGCTGATCTGTTCGGGCGCCAACGCCGAACCCGAACACATCCTCGCGCTGGCCGAGGGGCAGACCACTGCGCCCTGCTGACCGCTGGAGCATCGTCCGGTGGCTCAGTCGGGCACCGCGGTGGTGACGGCTTCGATCAGCGCGGTGGCGGCGCGGTCGATCTCCTCCGGCGTGTGCGCCGCCGAGACCTGGGTGCGGATCCGGGCCTGGCCACGCGGCACGACGGGGTAGCTGAACGCCGTCACGTAGACCCCCAACGCCAACGCCTTCTGCGCGACGGCGGTCGCCGTGGCCGCATCGCCGACCATGATCGGCGCGATCGGGTGTTCGCCGGGGAGCAGGTCGAGCCCCGCGTCCTCGAGTTGTGACCGGAGCCTCGCCGCGTTGTCACGGACCTGCTCGCGCAGCGCCGACGACCCCTCCACCAGGTCGAGCGCGGCGAGCGACGCCGCGACGATCGGTGGGGCCAGGGAGTTGGAGAACAGGTAGGGGCGCGAGCGTTGCCGCAGCAGGTCGATGACCTCGCGCCGGCCGCTGACGTACCCGCCGCTGGCCCCACCGAGCGCCTTGCCGAGCGTCCCGGTGATCAGGTCCACCCGATCGGCGACCCCGAAATGCTCCGGGGTCCCCCGGCCACCATCGCCCACGAACCCGACCGCGTGCGAGTCGTCGACGACGACCATGGCGTCGTAGCGGTCGGCCAACTCGCAGATCCCGTCCAGCGGCGCGAGGTAGCCATCCATCGAGAACACACCATCGGTGACGATCAGCCGCCGGCGTGCGTCACCGGCCTCCTGCAGGCACCGTTCGAGGTCGCCGAGGTCGCGGTTGGCGTACCGGTAGCGCGCCGCCTTGCACAGCCGGATCCCGTCGATGATCGACGCGTGGTTGAGCGCATCGGAGATGACCGCGTCGTCCTCACCGAGCAGCACCTCGAACAACCCCGCGTTGGCATCGAAGCACGAGCTGTAGAGGATCGTCGCCTCGGTCCCCAGGAAGCCACTGAGCCGACCTTCGAGCTCCGTGTGGATCTGCTGGGTCCCGCAGATGAACCGCACCGAGGCCATCCCGAACCCCCATCGGTCCAACGCCGACTGCGCGGCCGAGATCAGGTCGGGATGGTCGGCCAGTCCCAGGTAGTTGTTGGAACACAGGTTGATGACCGGGCCCTCGCCCACCTCCACCGTCCCGCCCTGCGCGGAGGTCAGGATCCGCTCAGCCTTGTAGGTGCCCTCGTCGCGGAGGGTGTCGAGTTCGGCCGCCAGCTCGGCGCGTAGCCGGTCGTCCATCACGGTCTCCGGTGTGTCGGTCAAGCGTCGGTGAGTCGTGGGTCAGGCGTCGGTCCAGTCCAGCAGGACCTTGCCGGCACGTCCGTCGGCGGCGGTGTCGAACGCCTCCTCGAAGTCCCGGTGGGAGAAACGGTGGGTGATGACCGGTGAGATGTCCAATCCGGACTGCAGCATCACCGTCATGGCGTACCAGGTCTCGTACATCTCCCGACCGTAGATCCCCCGGATCGTGAGCATGTTGAACACGACCGTGGTCCAGTCGATCGGGAAGTCCTCGGTGGGGATCCCGAGCATCGCGATGCGACCGCCGTGCGACATGTTGGCGATGATGTCGTGCATCGCCGCGGGCTGTCCCGACATCTCCAGGGCGACGTCGAACCCTTCGACCATCCCGAGCTCGCGCTGCACCTCGGCCAGTGACTCATGCCGGACGTCGACGGTGCGGCTGACCCCCATCGCGTGCGACTGTCGGAGGCGATCCGGGTTCACGTCGGTGATGACCACGTGGTGGGCCCCCGCGTGGCGCACCACCGCCGCCGCCATCTGCCCGATGGGGCCGGCACCGGTGATCAGGATGTCCTCACCGAGCACCCGGAACTTCAGGGCCGAGTGCACGGCGTTGCCGAGGGGGTCGAAGATCGCCGCGACGTCGTCGGGCACATCGTCGGCGTGCCGCCACAGGTTGGTCATCGGCAGCGAGATCAGTTCCGCGAAGGCACCGTCCCGGGTCACGCCGACCGTCTCGGTCGCCGCACACAGGTGTCGGCGACCGGCCATGCAGTTGCGACACCGACCACAGACCAGGTGCCCTTCACCGGAGACGCGGTCCCCGGGTGCGAAATCGTTGACGTTGTCGCCGACGTCGACGACAACACCCACGAACTCGTGGCCGACGGTGAGCGGGGCACGCACCGCGCCCTTGGCCCAGTCGTCCCAGGCCCGGATGTGCAGGTCGGTCCCGCAGATCCCGGTGGTCGTGACGCGCACGAGGACATCGTTGATCCCGACCTCGGGCTCCGGGACCTCCTGGAGCACCAGGCCCTCGCCGGCTGCAGCCTTGACCAACGCCTTCACGTCACGACCTCCGGGACGCCAACGACCTCCGGGATGGATCGATCAGGCGAACGCGGCATCCAGGGTGATCTCGACACTGTCGGCCAGCGCGCCGGACACCGGGCAGCCGTCCTTGGCTCCCTGTGTGGCCGTCTGCAGGCCATCGTCGTCCAGACCCGGGGCGGTGACCCGCACGGTGATCGCGCTCTTGGTGATACCGGTGCCGGGGACGAACGTCACGGTGGCGGAGGTCTCGAGCTTGTCCGCAGGCGTGCCGTTGTCCGCGAGCGCCTTCGACAACGCCATCGAGTAGCAGGATGCGTGGGCGGCGGCGATGAGTTCCTCCGGGCTGGTCTTGCCGCCCGGCTCCTCGGCCCGTGCCGGCCACGACACGGGTGCGTCGCTGACCAGGCCCGACGAATCGAGGTTGATGGTGCCGGAGCCTTCGAAGAGGGTGCCGGACCAGACGGCGGAAGCGGTGCGATCGGTCATGGTGGTTCCTTGCGGTCGGGTGCTTGCTCTCGGTTGCTCGTGTCCACGACCATAGTCGTCTCGTGCCGGCCCGCTGTCCGAGCCCGGCGACCCACCCCCGATCGCCCGACCAGGAGCCGTACCCGTGCCCGACCCCCGCCCGAACTTCCTGTTCATCATGGCTGATGACCACGCGGCCCACGCCATCAGTAGCTACGGCAGCCACCTGACCAAGACCCCCGGGATCGACCGGCTGGCCGACGGCGGCATGCGGTTCGACAACTGCTTCTGTGTGAACTCGATCTGCACGCCCAGCCGCGCGGCGATCCTGACCGGGACCTACAACCACACCAACGGGGTGACCGGCCTGGACACGCCGTTCGACGGCCGACGGACGACCTTCCCGAAGCTGCTCCAGACGGCCGGCTACCAGACCGCCGTGGTCGGCAAGTGGCACCTCGGGCACGGGGGTGTCCACGATCCCACCGGGTTCGACTACTGGGACGTGCTGCCCGATCAGGGTGACTACACCGATCCGGAACTGATCCGGTGGAAGGCGGGCGAGACCGCGGACCCTGAGGGAGAACGCCGCGTCGTGCCCGGCTACGTCACCGACATCATCACCGACCTGTCGCTCGACTGGCTCGCGCACCGCGACCCGGACCGTCCGTTCATGCTCAAGCTCCACCACAAGGCCCCGCACCGCAACTGGGAACCGGCACCGCGGCATGCGCACCTGTTCGAGGACCTCGAGGTCCCACTCCCGGCCACCTTCGACGACGACTACTCGCACCGGGCCAGCGCCGCGCGCAACGCCCGGATGCGCATCGATCGGGACCTGAAGCTCGACGACCTCAAGGTCCCGACGCCCGACGGTCTGTCCCCCGCGGAGGAGAAGCGCTGGAAGTTCCAGCGCTACATCAAGGACTACCTGCGGTGCGTGGCCGCGATCGATGAGAACCTCAGCCGCACGCTGGACTGGTTGGACGCGGAGGGCCTGACGGACAACACGGTGGTGGTCTACACCTCGGATCAGGGCTTCTTCCTGGGTGACCACGGCTGGTACGACAAGCGCTTCATGTACGAGGAGTCCCTGCGGATGCCGTTCCTGCTCCGCTACCCGCGGGAGGTGCCGGACGGCTCGGTCAACACCGACATGGTGCTGAACGTCGACGTCGCACCGACCTTCCTGGAGCTGGCCGGGGTCGCGATCCCCGACGAGATGCAGGGGGTCAGCTTCCGGCCGCTGCTGCAGGGGCGGACGCCGGACGACTGGCGCCAGCAGATGTACTACCGCTACTGGATGCACATCGATCCGGACCACGCGGTGCAGGCTCACTACGGGATCCGCACCCACCGCTACAAGCTGATCCGCTACGACGGTGACGGTGGCGGCCCGGAGTGGGAATTGTTCGACCTCCACGAGGATCCAGGCGAGGTCCACAGCGTGTACGACGACCCCGGCTACGCCGAGGTGGTGGGGGAGTTGACCGAACAGCTGTGGCGTCTGCAGGCCGAGCTCGGCGACGCGCCCTGAGCACCGCTCGACCGCTCAGGCGATCTCCAGCACCTTGATGCCCCACAGCGACGCCAGCGCGCGCAGTTCGTCGCGGATATCCGCGTAGACGAAGGCGTAGTGGTGCTCCAGGCCGTGGTCCATGATCGCGGCCAACATCCCGTCGGCATCGCGATCGAACCGGCAGACCCCGGAGGTGCCGGAGAAGCTCGCCGGTGCCTGCAGCATCTCGCCGCCCGCGATGACGAGCGCGAGGCCCTCCGGGCTCTGGTGCAGCCGGGCGATGGTGATGCGCCCCGGCTTCAACGGGAACTCGTGGACCAAGGGCTTCTGGCGGTTGGAGTGCAGCCCCGCCTTGGGCCGCACGTCGGGATCGGCCATCGACAGCGGCGCGAGCCCGCAGTGCCACAGCACGCCGGTCTCCGAGTCACGGTCCAGATCGACCAGGTCCGCGATGAAGGCCGGTGCACCGTCGGTCAGCGCCGCGAGCGCCACCTCGGTGACGTTGCCGTAGACGTCGCGTTCGCACGCGGCCGGGACGTCCTCGTCGGTGAGCATGGCCATCGCGGCACAGGCCGCACCGCCGTGGTCGGTGAACATCTCCGGCCAGCACCGCACCGCGACGCCGCTCCAGCCGCGGTCGTCGGCCATCGTGCGCAGGGTCGAGTACGTGTCGAGCGTCTTGCCCAGCGCCTCCTGATCGACGTCGTCCACCCCGTCGAGCGTCGCGCCCACCCGGGCCCGGACGGTCACACGGTCATCGGCCGGGACGTCCCGCGCCGCAGCGAACAGCTCGTCGAGTTCGATCCGGTCGACGCCGATCCCGACGGTCGCGTCCAGCATGCCGGGGTCGTAGCGGCAGGGATGGAAGCCGTCCGGGTGGTCGCCGAACAGCCCGATCCGGGAGGCCCGCAGCTGGTCACGGACCGCCGTGGCCGCCGCGACCGCCTCGTCAGGGAGGGTGGACAGGTCGGGCGCCGGCGCCCACATCGTCGCCCGGCGCTCCCGCCCGCCCAGCATGGCGCGGAGCTCCTCCAGGGCGGCCGGATCGCCGCTCGACCGGTAGAGGTAGTCGTAGGTGTGCCCGGCGTCGGTGAGCGCATGGCCGGCGAGGTTGATCCCACAGAACGAGTTGATGCGCAGCCGTCCGCCGGTCCGGTCCTCGGGGAACGCCCACAGCGCCAGCGGTGCGTCGATGCGCTCCGCGGCGCGCACGATCGCGTTCGCGTCCGTGAACGTCACCTGCAGGACCAGCAGCAGATCGAGGTCGTGGGTCGCCAGGGCCGTGATGGCCTGGTCCGTGGCGTCGCCGTCGAGCAGCAGATCCGTGGCCCCGACCACCTCGACATCGAGGTCGCCGAGGGCACGGATCGCGTCGTCGCGGACCGTCTCCGCGAAGGGCACGTCGAAGGTGGAGCGGGCGAGGGGCAGGATGCCGATCGTGGTCATGCCCTGACCTCCTCGGCCTCCGGGTAGCCGTGCCGGAACTCCGGACCGGCGCCGGCCAGGACCGGGCCCTCGTCGCCGAAGACCGGGTGGTCGTGCCACGGCAGGGCGGTCGCGTCCGTGAGCCCGTTGAGGTCGCGCATGTAGTCGACCGCCTGCGTGGACAGGCCCTGGCGGACGGCGTCGATGTCGGGGTAGGCCTGCAGGGCGTCCCACCAGATCGCACGTCCGGCGAGGTAGCCGCTGGCGCCGGCACGGTACGAGAACGCACAGACGCGGAAGAAGTCCGCGGCGGTGGCACCGGCGGACAGCATGACCCACGGCCGACCGGCGATCCGACCCATCTGGTCGAACAGCGCCTGGGCATCGGCGGTGTCCGATCCGCCGCCGTCGGGATCGGGCACGTGCCCGGGGGCGACGGGGCTCTCCAGCTTGAAGACGTCCACGCCGAAGCGGTCGTCAGCGAAGGCCTCGACCGATCGCAGGACCGCGTCACCGTGATCGGCGACGGGGGCGGCATCCGGGCCCATCGGGTGGACGAGGAGTTCCAGCAGGTAGGGGATGTCGTAGCGGCGGCAGGCGTCACCGATCGTCGCGACGAACTCCTGCTGGTGGGCGATGACCTCATCGCTGGCGTCCGGGCGGTACCACGCGAGTACCTTGACGGCATCACCGCCGGCGCGCTTGATCTTGCCGACGCTCCAGTCGTCGATCGGCGAGGACCGGCGGCCCCCCGGCGTGTCCTCGAAGACGGAGTCCTCCAGCGTCAGCAGCAGCCCTCGCGAGGCCGGGACGTGCTGGATCGCGGTCGGGTAGGCGAAGTGCGGGTCGAGCAGGAGCGCCGAGGCTTCCCGGTGCAACTCCTCGACCAGCAGCGACTTGACGGTCGCAACGTCGGCGTAGGGCGCCTGCCCGTCCTCCCGCTTGTCCTTGATCAGGTTCTTGACGGGCGGGCGCTGGTCGACCGCGACCATCTTGAAGCGTCCGGCGTCATCCGCCAGTCGCCGCAGGCCCCAGAGCTTGCCGGCTGAGAGTTCCATCATCGTCCTCGGTTCGTCAGGAAGGTCGTGAGCGCATCCGCGTCGGGGATACCTGCGCGGCCGCCAGGTCGGGTGCACTTGAGGGCTGCGGCCGCGCTGGCCTCATGGACCGCGTCCCCGGGTGGTCGTCCGTTGGCCAGGGACAGCGCCAGGGCACCGTGGAAGACATCGCCCGCCCCCAGGGTGTCTACCACCTCGACGTCGAACGCGGGCAGGTGGCGCACCGTGCCGTCGTCCAACCAGTACACCCCGTGCGCACCGACCGTGACCGCGAGCCACGCATCGGTGCGCTCGGCCATGCGCGCGAGCCCGTCGGCCGGGTCCGACGCCCCGGACCGTGCCTCCAATGCCGGCGCGGCGAACGCGATGTGTGACGCGGCCGCGAGCAACGGTGCATCGTCGATCGGGGTCGTCAGGTCGTAGTCGAGCACACCGGGGATCCTCGCGGCCGCGGCGGCCTCCAGGCCCACCCGGGCACCGGCGGGCCAACGCAGGTCGGCGAGCACCGCATCGGCGCCACGGAACGCGGCCGCGTCCGCGGTCGCGCCCGCATGCAGGGACGGATCCAGGTGGTTGACGATCATGCGCTCACCGACGGCATCGACCATGACCGCGGAGGTCGGTGACGTCGTCCCCGCCACCACCTCGAGGTTGCTGGTGTCGATGCCCGCCGCGGTCAGGTCATCGGCGATGCGGGTCCCGGTCAGGTCGTCACCGACGGCGCCCACGAAGGTCGCCGTACCGCCCAGACGAGCGACGGTGACCGCACCGTTGGCGGCCGGGCCACCGCCGACGTGCCGCAGGTCGCGCGCGAAGTTCTTGCCGGGTCCGGATGGCAGGGTGGGGACCTCGAAGACCAGGTCCAGCACCGCCAGGCCCACGCACGCCACCCGGGTCATGGCGTCTCCGGAGCCGGATCGGTCGCGTCGAGCACCTCGCGGACACGGTCGGCGACGAGGGCGCTGACCGCGACGTTGGATTCGACCGTCACCCCGGCGACGTGCGGGGTCAGCAGGAGGTTCGGGACGTCGGCGAACCGTGCCACGGCGATGTCGTCGAGTGGCTCCTGTTCGAACACGTCCAGCGCGGCACCACCGAGCCGCCCGTCGGTGAGCGCGTCGGCGAGAGCCGCCTCGTCCACGATGCCGCCCCGCGCCGTGTTGATGACGAGCGCGCCGCGCGGCAGCAACGCCAGTGCAGCCGCGTCCAGCAGGTGGTGGGTCTCCGGGGTCAGCGGGACGTGCAGGCTCACGGCATCGCTGACGGGCAGCAGTTCCGCGACATCCTCGTGGCGTTGCACCTGCTGCCAGATGGAGTCGTCGTCGGCCAGGAACGGGTCGTACGCGGCAACGGAGACACCGAGGGCCTGCACGCGGTCTGCGACCAGGCGGGCGATCCCGCCCAGGCCGATGAGTCCGAGACGCATACCGGCGACCTCGTGGCCGACCAGTTCCTGCCGTGGCCAGCCACCGGCGACGAGTCGGTCGGTGGCGTGGAAGACCCCGCCACGTCGCAGCACCAGCAGGGAGGCAACCACGTACTCAGCGACCGACACCGCGTTGGCGCCGGTGGCGGGGATCACCGCGATGCTCCGGGCGTCACAGGCGGCGACATCGATGTTGTCGAGGCCGACCCCCAGGCGTCCGACGACCCGCAGATCCGGGGCAGCGGCGAGCAGCGGCTCGTCGACGACCGTCCGGTTGCGCACGATCAGCGCCGTGGCCTGACCGAGCAGCGCCGCGAGCGTCTCGCGGTCGTCGACCAGGGCCGGGTCGTAGCGCACGTCGTACGCCTCGCGCAGCCGGTCGACCGCATCCTCGTCCATGAACTCGGTGATGATGATGTCGGTCATCGCCGTCAGCCCCGTGCCGCGGCGAGTAGTGCGGCGTAGTCGACCGGCGCGTCGGCATCGACGGTGTCGGCCTGGTCGGGCATCGGGTACTTCAGACCCGACCCGCAGTTGAACAGCACGGCCCGGTCGTCGGTCGAGATGCGTCCGTCAGCGAGTGACTGCTTGTAGGCCGCGAACGTGGCGGCGCCCTCCGGACACAGCAGCAGACCATCGTCCGCGGCGACCTCGACCCGCGCCTGTTCGATCGCATCGTCGCTGACCGCGATGGCGAAGCCGCCCGACTCACGCACCGCACGGAGGATCAGGAAATCGCCGACGGCGGCCGGCACCCGGATCCCGGCCGCCACGGTGTGGGCGTCCTCCCAGCGATCCGCGTGCTCCACGCCGGCCTCGTAGGCGCGCACCATCGGTGCGCAGCCCTCGGCCTGGACCGCGACCATCCGCGGTCGCTGCTGGCCGAGCCAGCCGACAGCCTCGAGCTCGGCGAACGCCTTCCACATCCCGATCAGCCCGGTGCCACCACCGGTCGGGTAGAAGATGACGTCGGGGACCTCCCAACCGAGCTGCTCGGCGAGTTCGTAGCCCATCGTCTTCTTGCCCTCGATGCGGTAGGGCTCCTTCAAGGTCGAGACGTCGAACCACCCGGTCGCCTCCTTGCCCTCGCCGACGATGCGCCCGCAGGTGTCGATCAGGCCGTTGACCCGGTAGGTGTGGGCACCCTGCAGCGCGATCTCACGGACGTTGATCTCCGGGGTGTCGGCCGGACAGAACACGAACGTCTCGATCCCGGCACGGCTGCCGTAGGCCGCGAGCGCCGCACCGGCGTTGCCGTTGGTCGGCATCGCGATGCTCGTGACCCCCAGCTGCTTGGCCATCGAGACCGCCATGACCAGGCCCCGGGCCTTGAACGACCCGGTCGGCAGACGCCCTTCGTCCTTGACGATGATCGTGCCCCCACCGAGCCGCTCCGCGGTGTTGTCGAGTTCGATCAGCGGGGTCATGGTCTCGCCGAGCGACACGATGTTCTCCGGGCGGACCGGCAGGAACTCGCGGTAGCGCCACAGGTCTGGTTCCCGGGTGGCGAGCTCGTCACGGTCGACCGCGGCGGCGATCGCCGGCAGGTCGTAGCGGACCAGCAGCGGCTTGCCCGCGTCCGACAGGTTGTGCAGTTGGTCGGCGGGGTAGCGCTCGCCCGTCATGCTGCATTCGAGGTGGGTGACGAACGTCGAACCGTGGGGCATGTCCATGGGCAGGATCCTTGCGAGGTCGATCGGACCGGTCCGTGCGCGGACCGACGCGGCTCTCCCCTCCCGCGTTGCCGCACCGGCGAACCGAGCCCTAGTGTGCCCATCCATCGGATGGGAGAGGGCGCTCGTGCTCGACATCGACTCTAACCGCCAGGCAACGCGTCTGCGGATCGGGGGTGCGTGGACCGCGGCAGCCGACGGCGCGGAGACCGAGGTCGTCGACCCGGCGACGGGCGAGCCGATCGGCCGCGTCGCGAACGCCGACGTGGCCGACGGGTTGCAGGCCGTCGCAGCCGCCGCCGAGGCGCAACCGGGGTGGGCCGCGACGGCACCGCGCGAACGCGGCGAGGCGCTCCGGCGCGCGTACGAGCTGCTCGTCGCCGAGCGTGACGCGTTCGCGGAGCTGATCGTCCGCGAGAACGGTAAGCCGCTGGCCGAGGCACGTGGTGAGCTCGGGCAGGCGGCTGAGTTCCTGCGCTGGTTCTCCGAGGAGGCCGTGCGCATCGACGGACAGCTCAGCGTGTCGCCGGGAGGGGACAAACGGATCCTGGTCAGCCACAAGCCCGTCGGGGTGTCACTGTGCATCACCCCGTGGAACTTCCCCGCCGCGATGATCACCCGCAAGCTGGCGCCGGCGCTCGCCGCTGGGTGCACGACGATCCTGAAACCGGCACCCGAGACCCCCTTCACCGCCTTCGCGATCGTCGATCTGCTGGAGCGGGCGGGCATCCCGGCCGGCGTCATCAACGTGGTGCCGTCCGATCGTCCGGCCGCGATGGTCACCGAGATGCTGGCGCACCCGGCGGTCCGCAAGCTGTCGTTCACCGGGTCCACGGAGACCGGCCGCGCCCTGTTGGCCGCCGGAGCACAACACGTCATCAACCCGTCGATGGAGCTGGGCGGCAACGCTCCGTTCATCGTGCTCGAGGATGCCGACCTCGACGCAGCGGTGGACGGCGCCGTCGTGACCAAGATGCGCAACAACGGGCAGTCGTGCACCGCCGCCAACCGCTTCTACGTGGCGGCACCGATCGCGGAGGAGTTCACGGCCCGCCTGGCACAGGCGGTCAGCGCGATGCCGCTCGGTTCCGGGTTCGATGACGGGGTCCAACTCGGGCCACTGATCACGACCGCGGCCCGCGAGAAGGTCGGGTCGTTGACACAGTCGGCCGTCGACACCGGCGCCGCGGTCCGCACCGGTGGCGCCGCGGCCGACGGGCCCGGCTACTTCTTCCAGCCCACCGTCCTCGGCGGGCTGGCCCCGGACGCCGCGATCCTCGGCTCGGAGATCTTCGGTCCCGTCGCACCGGTCGTGCCGTTCGACGACCTCGACGAGGTCCTCCCGGCGATCAACGGTGTCGAACACGGGCTCGTCGCCTACGTCTACACCGGCGATCTGGCCCGTGGCCTGCGTGTCTCCGAAGGGCTCGAGACGGGCATGGTCGGGCTCAACCAGGCACTGGTCGCCGAACCCGCCGCTCCCTTCGGCGGCGTGAAGCAATCGGGCCTCGGCCGCGAAGGCGGCCACCACGGCATCCAGGAGTTCCTGGAGCCCCTCTACATCGCGACGAACTGGTGACCGGCATGGACGAACTGCGCTACGGCGTCATCGGCACGGGCATGATGGGCCTCGAGCACATCCACAACATCGCGGCCGTCGACGGTGCCCGTGTCGGGGCGATCGCCGATCCCTTCGAGCCGTCACGCGACGCCGCGGCCGCGGCGCTCGACGACCCGGACCTGCGGGTCTTCGGTGACCACCGCGACCTGCTGGATGCCGGCGACCTCGATGCCGTGCTCGTCGCCACACCGAACATGACGCATCACCCGATCCTGATGGACGCGCTCGAGACCGACCTGCACATCCTCGTCGAGAAGCCGTTGTGCGCCACCGTCGAGCAGTGCCGGGAGGTCGTCGCCGCGGCAGCGGACCGTGATGGGATCGTGTGGGTCGGGCTCGAGTACCGCTACATGCCCCCGATCGCCCGGTTGGCCGAGGAGATCGCGACCGGCGCGGTGGGTGACGTCCGGATGGTGGCGATCCGCGAGCACCGGTTCCCGTTCCTGGCCAAGGTGGACCACTGGAACCGGTTCAACCGGAACTCGGGCGGCACGCTCATCGAGAAGTGCTGCCACTTCTTCGACCTGATGAACCTGTTCACCGACGACCGGCCGGTCCGGGTGATGGCCTCCGGCGCACAGGACGTCAACCACCTCGACGAGCGCTACGCCGGCGAGGTCCCCGACATCCTCGACAACGCCTACGTGATCGTCGAGTACGCGGGTGGACGCCGCGCGATGCTGGATCTGTGCATGTTCGCCGAGGGTGGGATCAACGAGCAGGAGATCACCGTGACCGGTGACGTCGGCAAGGCGGAGGCCTTCGTCCCCGAGGGCACCGTGCGGGTCGGGACCCGCGCCGACCGCAGCGTCCGGGTCGAACAGGTCACCGACGCCCGGGTGAAGTACGACGGCCTGCACCACGGGTCGAGCTACCTCGAACACCTCGACTTCCAGGCGGCGATCCGGTCGGGCTCACAGCCCGCGGTCGGACTGCGGGACGGGCTGCTGTCGGTCGCGATGGGAGCCGCCGCCCACCGCTCCATCGACGAAGGACGCCCGGTGCTGCTGAGCGAGATCCTCGGCGAAGAGCCACACCGTCCCGACCCGGAGAGCCAGGCACGCACCCCCCGGGCCGCCACGACCTGATCGCCCCGGCCCGCTACGAACCGAGGGCCCCGGGCCGCCACGGACCGGTCGGACGCGCGTCGGGGGTCAGCCCTTGACGCTGCCAGCCAGCATCCCGCGCACGAAGTACCGCTGCAACGCGAAGAACACGATGATCGGCACGAAGATCTGCACGAAGGCTCCCGCCGACAACAGGTGTTCCTGGATCCCGAACTCACCCGCCAACGAGGCGATGACCACCGTTGCCGGCAACGCGGCCCGGTTCCCGCCGATCATCGTCAGCGCGATCAGGTAGTCGTTCCACGTCCACAGGAACTGGAAGATCGCGAACGCGGCGAGCACGGGGACCGACAGCGGCAGGACCAGGCGCAGGAACACCTGGAAGTGGTCGGCCCCATCGATCCGCGCGGATTCGAACAGATCCTGCGGCAGGCCGACGATGTAGTTGTGCAGCAGCAGGATGGCCAGCGGGAGTGCGAACCCCGTATGGGTCAACCACACGGCGGTGACCGATCCGGCCAGGGACATGTCGGGCAGGAACGTGACCGTCTTGTCGATGAACGGGACGGTCTGGCGCGCCCCGCCGGAGTACAACTGCAGCAGCGGGATCAGCGAGGTCTGGAGCGGTACAGCCAACAGCGACACCGTGCCGATGAACAGCCACTCGCGCCCCTTGAAGTCGATCCAGGCGAACGCGTACGCCGCGAAGGCAGCCATGGCGATCGGCACGATCGTGGCCGGCAGCGCGATGGCGAAGGAGTTGAGCAGCCCCTGCCACATCCCGCCAGCGACCTCGGAGGTCAGTACCTGCTGGTAGTTCTCCAGCGTCAGGGAGTCGTCCTGGAACATCAGCCACCAGGCGCTCGAGCGCTGCGCATCGCGGGTCCGGAAGGAGTTCGCGAACAGGCTGACCGTCGGCGTGAGCCACAGGGCGACGAGCCCCCACAGGATCCAGGTCGGCAACCCGGAGATGAGCCGGTAGATGGTCTTGCCAACGCCCTTGCCACCTCGCGGTGGGACGCCGCCCGGACCGACGCCGAGGGAGCTTCCCGAGGACGGGCTCGCGGTGGTCGCAGCCATCAGTGGAACTCCTTCTGCATCCTGCGGATATTGAGGAACATGATCGGCAGCACGAGCAGGAAGAGCATGACGGCGATGGCCGATCCGAGCCCCCGGTTGCCCTGGGTGAAGGCCGCCTTCCACATCGCATTGGCCAGGACCTCGGTCCCGAAGTTGCCGTTGGTCATGACGGCGACCATGTCGAAGACCTTCATGACGGTCACGATGATCGTGGTGATCACCACACCGATCGTCGGAGCGATCTGCGGCACGATCACCCGCCAGAACTTCTGCGACTCCGTGGCACCGTCGACGTTGCAGGCATCGATCAGGTCCGACGGCACGCCCTTGATGGCTGCCGACAGGATGACCATGGCGAACCCGGTGTAGATCCAGATGAACGGGACCATGATGAAGAAGTTGTTGTAGGCCCCCACCTGGTTGGTCCCCGACAGGAACAGGATCGGAGCCGCAACGAGTTGTCCTCCGGGACCCTCGGTGACCCCACCGATGTTCCCCGAGAGGAACAACCACCCGATCCAGGCCACCGGTATCGCGCTGAAGACCGAGCCCCATCCGATCCCCAGGGCGCCGGAGAGGAACCCGCGCAACGCCAGCAGCACCAACCCTCCGACCACCAGGAAGAACCCGATCGCCACGGGCACCGCCGCACCGGAGTTGGCGAGCTGCCCGAGCCCGACCCACAGCGAGTTGAGCACGCCGGTCTGGTCGTTGGTGGGCGGGCGGGCGATGTACATGAAGCGCCAGATGATGCTCGCACCGACGAAGCTGATGGCCATCGGCATGAAGATCATGGCCTTGGCGAACGACTCCGCCTTGGCGCCGTCGGACAGGGCGGCGATGGCCAGGCCCACACCCGTCGCCAGGATCGTGACCAGGAACACCCACCAGATGTTGTTGAACAGCGTCCCCCGGAGGTTGGTGAACAACGCAAGTCCGAGGAAGATCATGGCCAGGGTCAGGGCCATACCGCTGCCACCGGAGATGCCGCTGTTACCGGGATGCGCCTTCAGGTAGCGGACCAGCATCACGAGGACGGCGATGCCGAGCGCGATCATGGCGAACGTGAGCACGTTCGCGGTGGGTGGTCCCTCACCGGCCAGCGCGTTGGCCGTCACCGCCACCCCGAGCAGGACCATCGCGCCGGCCGTCGCGATCGACAGCCGGGGTGGCCAGAACTGATCGATCTGTCGCCTCGTGAGCAGGACGGTCACCAGGCCGATCACCAGCACGACGGCGAAGACCAGGAACTCCGTACTGACGAAGATCCCGGCCCACCGCGAGACGTTGTAGAAGTTGGGGTCGCTGAACGCCAGCCGGTACTGCCCAAGGCCGACGAACCCGCCGGTCCGATCGAGGAGTGACAACCACCCGGTGCGGATCGTCGGGATCACCAGGGTCGCGGCGATGAACAGCAGCGCGGGCGCGAGGAAGATGACGGCCCGGGCCTTGCGCTCGAGGCGGATCCGGCTCTCCATCGTGTCGGGCTGGGCCAGACCCAGTCGCAGGCCGAGCAGGAGTCCGAGCCCCGCGGTGCCGACGATCGCCTCGAGCACGGTGCCAGAACCCAGCTCAGGGATGCCGAAGGCGCCGAGCAACCACCCGAACGTCGCGCCCGTCACCGCCGCGGGCCCGAGCGCCTTGCCCCGGAGTCGGGCCAGCCCGACGAACAGCGCAGCACCGACGACCGGACCGACGAGCAAGGCGACGGGCTCGAGGGACGGCAGGGACCCGGACCGGAAGAACGCACCGATCAGGAGCCCGACGACCCCACCGCCGGCAGCCCCGACGATGGCCTTCGTGGGCTGCACCTTCAGGGAACTCAGTGCGACGCCGAGGGCGCCACAGAGCACCGCGATGACCGGGACGAGCAGGAGCGATCGATCCGCCAGCGCCTCCCCGGAGCCGGTGAACAGCCCCATGTTCCGGTTGCCCACCAGCAGACCCGCGATCGCGGCGCCGCCGATGAGGCCCGTCAAGGCCGTGAACCGTCGCCAGTCCTTCAGCGAGGCGTCGAACCACTTGTTCGCCACCACGAAGACCACGGCGCTGACCACGATGGCGATGACGACACTCTGCACCGTGGCGCGGACCAGCACGTCCGTCAGGTACAGGAGCCACAGGACCAATGCCGAAACGACACCCAGCGCGGTGATCGTGACCCGCCGGGCCGTCGAATGCGGCGAACTTCGCCACGACGCCAGCGATGCAACGACACCGCCAGCACCGATGGCGGCCGCGACCAGCCGACTCCAGGTGTCCAGGAAAAGGCCGAGATCGCGCTCCGCCACCGTCGCAATGACGTAGGACACCGCGAGCAGGACGACCAGCAGGATCCCGGCCTGGATCAACGGTCGTCGTTGACGTTCGAGCAGCCCCGTCGGCAGCGATGCCTGGACCATCACGACCCTCCCAAGTCGATGCCGCACGCCGCGGTCCGCGGACCCTGGCGGTGCACAGCAGGCCGAACCCTAGTCATACCTCGCGGTGCCGGCGCCGATCGTGCTGGGGCGCCGGCACCGCGATGTGGTGCTACCTACCGATCACCATCACTCCGGGTAGGAGTCATCGATGATCTGGAAGGCGTCCTCGATGGTCTTGTCACCGTTGACCACCGCCGTGCCTTCCGACCAGAAGGTCCCGGCTCCGACGGCTCCCGGCATCATGTCCGATGCGTCGAAACGTGCCGGGTCCGCGGTCTGGAGGATCTCCACGAAGGACCGCTCGAGGTCGTTGTAGACACTCAGGTCCTGATCGAGGTTCGACGCGAGGTAGCCCGACGTCCCACCGGTGCGCTCAGCCTGTGCGCGCTGACGCTCGGTGATGCCCTCCGCGGATGCCAGCCATTCGATGACCGCCCAGACCTCGGGTGCATCGCGGAAGGCCGCCGCAGCGGTCCCCGCGGTCAGCACCGGGGTCCGACCGTCATCGGCCGCCGGGAAGTAGGCCACGTCGACCTGGCCGTCGGGACCGATGTCGGTGCCCTCCGGCAGGAACGCCGCGTAGAAGGATGCCTGGCGGTGCATGGCGCACTCACCCTCGACGAGAGGACCACCGTTGTCACCGAACGGGGTCGCGGCGATGGAACCACCGGCGGCGAAGACCGCACCCGGCTTGTTCCACTGCTCCATGATCTCCTCGGCGACCGCGACGACCCGCTCGTCGGAGAAACCGACCTCGCCGTTGATCCAGCCGTCGTAGACCTCGACCGGCTCACGACGCAGCAGGATGTCCTCCATCCAGTCGGTGAAGGTCCACCCGGTCGCGGGGCCCGACTCGATGCCGATGCACCACGGGGTGACGCCGTCCTCGATCATCTGGTCGCTCAGGTCCCACAGCCCGTCGAGGGTCTCGGGGATCTCGTAGCCGTTGTCCTCGAAGAGCTGCGTGTTGAACCAGATGATGGACTTCAGGTCGGTCTTGTTCTGCAGCGCCCAGGTCTCGCCGCCAGCCTCGTAGGCCGCGTTGGTGCCCTCCGGCCACTGCGGGTTGATGCGCTCGACGATGTCCGCCGGGACGGGATTGGTGAAGCCCTGCTCACCGAAGTCGACCACGCGACCCGGCTGCGGGAAGATGGCGATGTCCGGAGGGTTGCCGCCCTCGGCCTGGGCCCCGATCTGATCGGAGAAGTCACGGGCACCGGTGTAGGTGATCTCCATGTCGTTCGCTTCCGCGAACACGGCGAGCACGTCCTGCACGGCGCCAGCCTCGTTCTCCGACGACTCCGGTCCGAACACGGTCACCGAGGTGCCGGCCAGATCGCCGTCGCCGTCGCCGTCCGTCTCCTCAGCGGCGTCGTCATCCGCGTCGTCATCCGCGTCGTCATCCTCTTCCGGCTCGTCCGCCGGTTCCTCGGTGGTGTCGTCGGGCGTCTCGTCGGGAACCTCCTCGTCACCTGCACAGGCGGCGAGGATGAGCCCGGCGGCCAGCACCGGCGCGATCATCCGTAGTCGTCGAATCCTCATGTAAGGGTTCCTCTCCCTCAAGCTCACGCTTGCTCGTCGAAGGCGCCACAGGCCGATGTCCGCGCCCATGACCGGGCCCGGCTCACCCCTCCCAAGGCGGTCGTCTGCCACTGCTCGACGGCTGCGCGCGAACTGCAGGCGCTTCCAGCCGTCGAGCAGTGGGGCGGAGCATAACCTACTACAGCCGTCGGATGAAGCGTCGATCCCACCGGCGCCCGATCGGTCGACCGATCCCGGGTAGCGTCCCGCACGAGCCCGTCCGCGACGGAGGGCGGTCGGATCCGGCACCACCAGGCTCGAAAGGTCCCAGATGGCACGCGCACTGTCGGACGTGCTCGCTCAGGTCGATGACTGGGAACCGGACACGGTCGCGGTCGGCGTCACCGACCCGGACGCCACCATCGCCACGCACGGCCCGGTCGACCTCGTCCTGCCCGTCGCCTCGCTCACCAAGCCCTTGGCGGCCTACGCGTGCCTCGTCGCCATCCAGGACGGCGCGCTGCACCTCGACGAACCGGCGGGACCCCCGGGAACCGACGCGATCACCGTGCGCCATCTGCTGGCACACGCCAGCGGGCTCCCTCCGGACGAGGACGGTCCGGTCTCCGCCCCGGAACAGCGTCGGATCTACTCGAACCACGGCTACGACCTGCTCGGCACACTGGTCGCGGACCGGGTGGGACGGCCCTTCGCCGAGCACCTCGACCTCGAGGTCCTGCAACCGCTCGGGATGTCGGACACGAGCCTCGACGGCTCCCCCGCCCACGCGGCGAACAGCACGGTGACCGACCTGCTGGCCTTCGCCCGCGAACTGCTCGATCCGACCCTGCTCGACGCCGACCTGCATGCGGTCGCGACCACCGTCGCGTTCCCCGGGCTCGACGGGGTCCTGCCCGGCTACGGCCGCCAGTCCCCCAACGACTGGGGGCTCGGTCTGGAGATCCGCGCGGACAAGGATCCGCACTGGACCGGGACGCGGTTCGACCCGTCGACCTTCGGGCACTTCGGCCGGTCGGGGTCCTACCTGTGGATCGAACCCACCCGCCGGCTCGCGAGCGCCAGCCTGGCGGATCAGGACTTCGGACCGTGGGCCGTCGCGTGCTGGCCGCCGTTCGGCGACGCCATCCTGGAAGCGTTGTCATGAGCATCGGGCAGGCTGGCGGGCCCGATGCTGGCGGGTCCGTGGAGCGCATCCCGACGGTCCTGATCGCCGGATGCGGCGACCTCGGCACCGAGGTGGGGCTGCGCTTCGTGGCACGCGGGTGGCGCGCCATCGGGCTCCGGCGCTCCGCACACCTCCTGCCGGACGCACTCGTCCCGCTCGCCGGTGACCTGACCGGTGACCTCACCGCCGCCGTCGACCGACTCCCCAGCAGCATCGAGGCAGCGGTCATCACCCCGGCGGCCGACGAACGGACCCCCGCGGCGTACCGAGCGGCGTACGTGGACGGCCTGACCAACGTGCTCGACCACCTGGACGACAGCGAGCGGACCCCCGCGCGCCTGCTCGCGGTGTCGTCGACCGCGGTCTACGGGGTGGATGACGGCAGCGATGTCGACGAGGACACCCCGACGGACCCGACCAGCCCGACCGGTGCGGTCCTGGTCGAGGCCGAGCAGGTGCTCCACCGCCGTCGTCCGGACGCGATCAGCCTCCGCCTGGCTGGCATCTACGGACCGGGCCGAACGCGCCTGATCGACCGTGTGCGCGCCGGCGATGCGGTGCTGCCCGACCCACCGTCGCTGAGTAACCGGATCCATCGCGACGACGCGGCCGCTGCGATCGTGCACCTGCTCACCGCGACCGAGACACCGGCCCCCGTGTACCTCGGTGTCGACGACGCGCCGGTCGATCGTGGCGAGGTGCTGGCGTTCCTCGCGACGGAGCTCGGCCTGCCTCGACCGCCGACCGGCCCGGACCGCAGCACCCGGGGTGGGGACAAGCGGTGCCGCAACGACCGTCTGAAGGCGACCGGCTTCCGTTTCACCTACCCCACCTACCGCGAGGGCTACCGCGCCATCCTCGCGGGCGAGGGGGTCCGCCACCCCTGATCGCGGCATCGGCACGGGGAGCGCCGCAACCGGCAGCGTCGGCGGTGGTGCGGTCGAGTAGCGTCCCGGCTCCCGGGCGGTTGCCGCGCCCGCGCGGACCCCACACCCCGAACGTGCGGACCCCACACCCCGAACGTCAGGAGACGTGATCGTCACACGTATCCAGGCCACCCGCCTCGTCCCCGGACGTGGTCCGGTCATCGACGACGCGGTCCTGGTCCTCGACGGTGCGTCCATCACCTACGCCGGGAGCTCCACGGACGCCCCGACCACCCCGGGCGCCGAGGTCGTCACCGCCGACACCGTGCTGCCCGGCCTATGGGACTGCCATGCGCATCTCGTGGGGCTCACGACCATGAGCCTCGGAGGGCTCCACGAGGTTCCCATCGCCGTCCGCGCCGCGCGAGCGACCAAGGATCTGGAGCGGGCGCTGCATGCCGGCATCACGTCCGTCCGGGACGCCGGTGGGATGGGCGTGCTGCTCGCCCGGGCCATCGACGAAGGCAGCATCCCGGGCCCCAACCTCTACGGCGCCGGCGCCATCCTGTCGACCACGGGCGGGCACGGCGACCTGCACGACCTGCCGCTCGGGTGGTTCCACGAGCTGTCCGCCCGCGAGGGCACGCTGCGCATCTGCGACGGGGTCGACGCCTGCATCACCGCGGTCCGTGAACAGCTGCGCATCGGTGCGGACGTCATCAAGATCTGCGCCTCCGGCGGGGTGCTGTCCGAACGTGACCATCCCATCCACCAGCAGTTCACCGATGCGGAGATGCGGGCCATCGTGGAGGTGGCCGCCATGGCCGAGCGCACCGTGATGGCCCACTGTCACGGCAAGCCCGGGATGATGGCCGCGATCGAGGCCGGTGTCGGCACGATCGAACACGGCACCTACCTCGACGACGAGGTCTGCGACGCCATGCGCGAACGCGGCACGATCCTGGTGCCGACCCGGCTGATCGTCTCGGAGCTGATCGCCGCGGGCCAGGGCCCGCTGTCACCGGCCATGTGGGCGAAGCTCGTCGCCACGGACGAGCGGCACCAGGATGCCGTCGCACGCGCGCACGAACGTGGGGTGACCATCGCGATGGGCACCGACGTCGCCCTGTCGCTGCCGGCTGGTCCGGCCGCCTGGGGCAACCAGCCGCGGGAGCTCACGTTGCTGGAGGCCGCCGGGCTGAGCCCACTGGCGGCCATCGAGGCGGCGACCGCCAATGGCCCCGCGACCCTCGGACCGCGGGCGCCACGAACCGGACAGCTGCTCGCGGGCTACGACGCGGACGTCCTGCTCGTGGACGGTGACCCGACCGTGGACCTGTCGATCCTGACCGACCCGATCAACCTCACCGGCATCTACAAGCGCGGCGAAGCCGTCGGGAGCGGCGGCATCGCGGTCAGCCGGCAGGGACACAATCGGGACAGCGAGCGCGGAACGTGACCTGGACGTCGAGCAGTTCGAAGCCGTGCCGCTGGTCGTCCGCCAGAGCCGGGTCATCGGCGTGGACGTCGAGCAACCGCCCACAGTCGATGCAGACCAGGTGGTGGTGACGCTCCTCGACGTTCGGGTCGTACCGTTTCCGCCCGTCGGCGTGGCTCATCTCCAGCAGTTCACCCATGTCGACGAGTTCGTGCAGTGTGTTGTAGACGGTGGCGCGGCTGACCTCGGGCAGTGCCCGACGCGCCCGTTCGAACACCTCGTCCGCCGTCAGGTGCACATGTTCGCCCGTCATCGCCTCAGCGATGACGCGTCGTTGGGCGGTGAGGCGCCATTCCCGCTGCCGGAGGCGGGCCACGAGCGGTTCCACAGAGCTTCCTCACACAGGTGTTCGTCCGCGATCGACGGGCACGCTACCAGACCTGGTACTTGTCCAAACAGCGGAGTTGCTCCGAACATCGACCCGTTCTAAGGTCGGGGTGGCAGCACCGACCGTCGCCGAGCGGCTTCAACCGCCAGCGCCGCCCCCACCCGAAGTCTCTGCGACCCTCCCGAGGAGGACGATCGTGTCCGACGAACAGACCACACGCCCGGAGTGGGCAGCACGCACCACACCCAGCCTGCAGGGCAACGAGCACTGGTGGCCCGATCAGCTCAACCTCAACGTCCTCCACCAGAAGCACCCGGGATCGACCCCGATGGCCGACGGTTTCTCCTACCGGGAGGCGTTCTCGCGGATCGACGTCGACGAACTGAACGCGGACATCGACGCGCTCATGACCGACTCGCAGGACTGGTGGCCGGCCGACTGGGGCCACTACGGCCCGTTCTTCATCCGCATGTCGTGGCACGCGGCCGGGACCTACCGGGCGCTCGACGGTCGTGGCGGCGGTGGCACCGGCGCACAGCGGTTCGCGCCGCTCAACAGCTGGCCGGACAACGGCAACCTCGACAAGGCCCGCCGGCTGCTGTGGCCCATCAAGAAGAAGTACGGCGAGCGGATCTCCTGGGCCGACCTGATGCTCGTCGCAGGCAACCGCGCGCTCGAGACGATGGGCTTCAAGACGTTCGGGTTCGGCTACGGGCGCAGCGACATCTGGGCGCCTGAGGACGACATCTACTGGGGTCCCGAGAAGGAGTGGCTCTCGACCGAGGACGAGCGCTACACCGGCACCTTCGAGGACGGCAGCCGGACCCTGGACAACCCGCTCGCCGCGGTCCAGATGGGCCTGATCTACGTCAACCCCGAGGGTCCGAACGGCGTCCCGGATGCGGCGAAGTCCGCGATGGACGTGCGCGAGACGTTCGCCCGCATGGGGATGAACGACCGCGAGACCGTCGCGCTGACGGTGGGCGGTCACACCTTCGGCAAGATGCACGGCAACGGGCCGGCGGAAGCCGTCGGTGGGACGCCCGAGGAAGCCAAGGTCCACCAGATGGGCATCGGCTGGGCGAACGAGCACGAGACCGGCCTCGGCGAGTACACGATCACCTCGGGGCTCGAAGGCGCCTGGACCCCGACGCCGACGACGTGGGACAACTCCTACCTCGACACCATCTTCGCCCACGAGTGGGAGGTCAAGACCTCGCCCGCCGGTGCGAACCAGTGGGAGCCCGTCGAGGTGCAGGACGGTTTCTGGGTACCCGACGCCCACGTCGAGGGCAAGCTGAACCCGCCGGTGATGACCGCTGCCGACATGGCCATGATCGTCGACCCCGACTACCTCGCGATCTCCAAGGAGTACCACGAGAACCCGGACGTGCTCGCCGACGAGTTCGCTCGCGCGTGGTTCAAGCTCCTGCACCGCGACATGGGGCCGCGCGAGCGCTACCTCGGTCCCGAGGTCCCGACCGAGGACCTCATCTGGCAGGACCCGGTTCCCACGCACGAGGGACCGCTGGTCGACGACAGCCAGGTCGCTGCGCTCAAACAGCAGATCGCAGACTCCGGCCTCACGGCCAGGCAGCTGGTGGGCACGGCGTGGGCCGCGGCCTGCACCTACCGTCAGACCGACCACCGCGGTGGCGCGAATGGCGCGCGCATCCGGCTCGAGCCGCAGGCTGGCTGGGACGTCAACGTGCGCTCCGGCGTGTCGGCGGTGCTCCACGAACTCGAGCAGATCCGGGACGCCGCCGACGCCAACATCTCGCTGGCGGACCTGATCGTCCTGGGCGGCAGCGTCGGGGTCGAGATGGCGGCGAAGGCCGCCGGGCACGACGTGACGGTGCCGTTCACCCCGGGTCGCACCGACGCGACCCAGGAGATGACGGAGATCGACACGCAGGCCCACCTCGAGCCGCGACACGACGCCTTCCGCAACTACCTGCAGAAGGACGTCGGTATCCCGACCGAGCACCTCATGGTCGACCGGGCGTTCATGTTGAACCTCACAGCGCCGCAGATGGCCGCCCTGGTCGGGGGCATGCGCGCAATCGGCGCGAACGCCGATGAGGACAACATCGACGGGGTCCTCACGGACCGTCCGGGCCAGCTGTCGAACGACTTCTTCCGCAACCTGGTCGACATGGGCACCGTGTGGGAGCCGATCGGAGAGGGCGAGGACCGCTTCGAAGGCCGGGACCGCAAGACCGGCGAGACGAAGTGGACGGCGACGCGGGTCGATCTGGTCTTCGGGTCCAACTCGCAGCTGCGCGCCATCGCCGAGGAGTACGCCGCGGACGGTGGCGAGGAGAACATGGTCGACCGCTTCCTCCAGGGATGGGTCAAGGTCATGGAGAACGACCGGTTCGACCTCCACGGCTGACGCGGATGTGACACCGGCTCCCAGCGAGCGGCCGCCCCCCGGGGCGGCCGCTCGTCGTCTGCCACCAGGGCACGCACCGGCATGACCGTGCGGTCCACGGACGGTGACGTGCCGGGCACCCGGCACCCGAAATGGCGCGCCTTCCAACGACGTTCCAACGGGTTCTGCGGCCGGTGAGGATGGTCATGCGCGCCAGCGAGAGTTCCCGTGTCGGAGGAGCCGGACTCCTCGCGCTGGTGGCGACCTATGGCATCGGCCGGCTGGCCTACGGGCTGTTCGTCCCGGGGTTCAGCGAGGAGTTCGGTCTGTCGCTGGACGAGTTGGGCTTCTACGCGAGCGCGGCACAGGCCGGCTACCTGCTGGCCACCGTGGCGACCGGCGTCCTCGCGGCCCGGTACGGGCCCCGCGTCCCGGTCGTGGCCGGGTGCCTGCTGCTGGCCGTCGGCGCCGCGGTGACCGCGTCGGCATCCGGTCCGGCGTTGCTGGCACTGGGACTGATCGCGGCAGGCACCAGCGCCGGGGGGACCTGGGCACCGTTCTCGGATGCGGTCGCCAACCAGGTCCCGCGATCGGGGAGCCGGCGTGCTCTCGCTTTGGTCAACGCCGGCTCTCCCGTCGGGCTGCTGATCGCCAGCGCGCTGATGCTGGTGACCGGCGAGCAGTGGCGGGTCGTGTGGTGGGCGTTCGCCGCGATCGGGTTGGTCGCCGCCGCCGCGTCCTGGCGGGTGCTGGAGCCCGACGCGATGGGGCCGGTCGACGAGCACCGGTGGCCCCGGCTGACGTGGTTCTTCAACCGACACGCCAGACGGCTGTTCCTCGTCGCGTTCGGGGTGTCGATCACGTCCGGCGCCTACTTCTCGTACGCGCCGGAGACCGCTGAGGCTGCCGGCCTCGCGAACTGGATCGGCCCGGCGATGTGGGCGACCCTGGGGATCGCCGGCGCTGCGGTCGGCGCCGTCGCCGGGCGCATCGTCGAGCGCGCGGGGCGCAGCCGGCCGCTCGCGGCCATGTCGATCCTGGTCAGCGGATCGACCGTGATGCTGCTCCTCACGCCCGGCTCGACGGTCGCCGCGCTGGGGTCGGCTGGTCTGTTCGGGGTGGGGTTCACGACCGGGTTCGCCCTGCTGGTGATGTGGAGCCAACGGGTCTTCTCCGACCGTCCCACCACCGGGTTCACCCTGGTCATCGGGTTCATCGCGGCCGGGTTCATCGTCGGGCCGAGCCTGTTCGGCATGCTGGCCACCGGCCTCGACCGCTCCGCGGCACTGCTGATCACGGCCGCGCCCGCCCTGCTCGGCGCGCTCGTCCCCCCGGTCCGGGACCGTCGCATCCGACCCCTCGCGCCCTGGTAGCCCCGACGGGCCCGGGCTCCGCTGCCGTCAGGCAGCCCCACCGCGTACGCTCAGCAGTGGCCCAGCGACAAGGAGCCACTCCATGGACAAGCCCCCTCGTCCCGGTGACCTGGTCACACTCGATCCGGAGCGGTGCGTCGAACTGCTCGGGGCAGCACCGTGGGTGCGGATCGGCTTCATCGCGGACGGCGTACTGTCCGTGCTGCCGATCAACGTGCTGCTCCACGACGACGCGATCTTCTTCCGGACGGCGCCCGGATCGAAGCTCGGGACGGCTGCCGCTTCCGGGACCGTGGCGATCGAAGCCGACGGCGGCGACGAACAGACCCGGGTGGGGTGGAGCGTGCTGGCACGTGGGGATGCGTCGATCGTGACCGACGTGGATGTGAAGGAAGCTCTGTTCGCGCTGCCCTTCGAACCGTGGGCGCTGCCCGACGAGAACTTCTTCTGGGTCCGGGTCGACGTGGCGTCGATCAGCGGCCGGGAGATCGTTCGGGAGTAGCGACCGTGACGGGCGCCTGGTCCGTCGAGGTCGATGCGCGAACGGCGTCGATGACCTCGCCGGTCTGGACCCGCCACAGCGCCGCGTAGCGCCCGTCCCGGGCGACCAGCTCGTCGTGGGTCCCCGACTCGACGACACGACCGTCCTCCAGCACGTGGATCCGGTCGGCATGCCGCACCGTCGACAGGCGGTGGGCGATCACGACCGTGGTGCGGTCCCGTGCGACACGGACGAGCGAGCGCTGGATCGCGGCCTCCGTCTCGTTGTCGACCGCTGAGGTCGCCTCGTCGAGCAGGAGGATGGCCGGATCACGCAGGATGGCACGGGCGATGGACAGGCGCTGGCGCTGACCGCCGGACAGCTTCACCCCACGCTCCCCCACCACCGTGTCGTACCCGTCGGGCAGGGCGAGCACGAACCCGTGCGCCTCCGCGAGCTCGGCCGCACGGACCACCTCGCGGTCGGTGGCGTCCGGCGCGCCATACACCAGGTTGTCCCGGACACTCCCGTGGAACAGGAAGACGTCCTGACTGACGAGGCCGCAGGC
The DNA here is from genome assembly GCA_041685735.1 of Nitriliruptoraceae bacterium. Taxonomy (GTDB): domain Bacteria; phylum Actinomycetota; class Nitriliruptoria; order Nitriliruptorales; family Nitriliruptoraceae; genus CSSed11-175R1. The sequence goes on along the minus strand of JAWLFE010000017.1, from coordinate 9,841 downwards.
GGCGCGGAGGTCCGCCGTCATCACGTCACGCACGTCCTGCCCGTCGATGCTGACGATGCCGTCGGTGACGTCCTCCAGGCGCAGCAGGAGCTTGATGATCGTCGATTTCCCGGCGCCGGTGGACCCGACGATGGCGTGCGTCTCACCGGCCGGGATACGCAGATCGACACCGCGGAGTACCTCGACCGGGCCAGCCGCGGGGTCCCCAGCCACGACCTCGGCCGGCCGGCGGTCGTAGGCGAACCGGACACCGTCGAAGCAGACCTCGCCGGCAACGTCCCCGAGCGCTGTCGTGCCGTCGGTCAGGCCGCTGGGCTGCTCGATCAGGTCGAGGATGCGGCGCGTGGACGCCATCGCGCGCTGGTACAGGTCGAAGGTCTCACCCAGGCGCGTGAGCGGCCACAACAACCGCTGCACGATGAACACCATGACGCTGTAGGCACCCACCTCCAGTCGCCCGTCGATCGCCTGGAGCCCACCCAGGATCAGGATCGCGGTGAAGCCTGCGAGGATCGCGACCCGCACCAGCGGCACGAACGCGCTGGACAGCCGGATCGCTTCACGGTTGACCTCGCGGTAGCGCTGCGACACCCGACGGATGCGCTCACGTTCGCGCGGTTCGGCGCCGAACGCCTTGATCGTGGCGATCCCACCGAGGTTGTTGTTGAGCGCCGCGTTGACGACCCCGACCTGTTCGCGCACCGCGGCGTACCTGGGTTCGAGCCGTCGTTGGTAGCGCAACGTCACCCACAGCACGGCCGGCACCGGTAGGAACGCGAGCAGGCCGATGACCGGGGACAGGATGAGGTAGGTCAGCCCGATCAACAGCACCGAGGTGGCAACCTGCAGGAGCTGCTGGGCACCACGATCGAGGAAGCGCTCCAACTGGTTGACGTCGTCGTTGAGGACCGACAGCAGCGACCCGGTCGAGCGGTCCTCGAAGGCGGCGAGGTCGAGGTCCTGCACGTTGGAGTAGGCGTCCATCCGGGCGTCGTGCTGGATCGACTGGGCGAGGTTTCGCCACCGGACGTCGGCCAGGTACTCGGTCAACGATTCCAACAACCAGATCACGACCGTCAGGCCACCGAGCACCAGGAACTGGCCGCGCAGGTCCGAGACGCCGGTCAGACGGGCGATGAAGGAGGTCTCCCGCACGACCACGATGTCGACGGCGATCCCGATGAGGAACGGCGGTGCGATGTCGAGGATGGCGTTGAGGATCGACCAGCTCGCCGCCACGATCACGTCACGTCGATGCCCTCCGGCGTACCGCCAGAGTCGATGGAGCGGCGCAGCCGGCGCAGCGTCGTTGGCGACCATGGGCGGGGAGCCTACGGGTTCTGCGCTTGCTTCCTGCCGCGCGGTGGAGCACGGTGCATATCAACCGTTCGAAGGAGCCACCGATCTTCGCCCTGATCCAAGCCCTGCAGGAGACCCGTGCGCTGGCCAGCGACCATGCCGACGACCCGGAGTGGCAGCAGATCCATGACGAGGTCGACCAGGTCCTCGATCGACTCACCGAGGACGCCGCCGATCCGACCACGCCGGCGCTCGGTGCGCAGCGGCTCAACCGGACCATCGCGCTCGACCAGGAGCAGGCCGAGCTGGCGGCAGCAGCCATGGCCGCCCTGCACGACCGTCCCGAGCCCGAACAGATCGAACTCGCCCGCGCGGCCCTCCAGCAACTGGATGACGCGATCGGCTGACGGGACCGCGCCGAACCGGGCCCGGACGTCGGCAGACTCAGGAGCCCAGGAGCGCCACGATGCGGGGACCCAGTGCGCGGAAGGCCTGGCCGCGGTGGCTGATGGCGTGCTTCTCCGCCGCGGACAGCTCGGCGGTGGTCCGACCATCGGCGTCCGATCCGACCGGTTCGAAGTAGGGGTCGTACCCGAACCCGTTGGCACCGCGTGGCGCGTCGACGATCCGTCCCTCGATGGCAGCACGGACGACGGACTCCGGGCCGTCGGGCAGCACGACGGCGGCGGCACACACGAACCTCGCCGTCCGACGCTCCGGGGGGACACCGGCCAGTTCCGCGACCAGCTTGGCGTTGTTGCGGTCATCGTCGCTGGGCTCGCCCGCGTAGCGGGCGCTGAGGACACCGGGGGCGCCGTCGAGGGCATCCACCTCCAGCCCGGAGTCATCGGCGATGGCCGGCAGGCCGGTCGCGGCCGCGCACGCCCGGGCCTTGATCAGGGCGTTGGCCTCGAACGTGGCGCCGTCCTCGATCGGCTCCGGGACCCCGTAGTCGTGCATCGAACGGAGGTCGGCGTCGATGCCCGCTGCGGCCAGGATGCTGCGGATCTCCTCGAGCTTGTGCGCGTTGCCCGTCGCGACGACGAGCAGCGATGACGCCGTCATCCGCCGACCGCCTGACGCTGCCGGGCGAACAGCTCCTCACAGCCCGCCAGCGCGAGGTCGAGCAGGTGGTCGAGCGCGGCGCGATCGAACGGCGCACCCTCGGCGGTGCCCTGGACCTCGACCAGCCGTCCCTCGGCGGTCGCCACCACGTTCATGTCGACCTCCGCGCGGACATCCTCCTCGTAGGGCAGGTCCAGGCGCGGTTCGCCGTCGATGACACCGACCGAGATGGCGGCGATCTGCCCGGTCAGGGCGCGGTCGTGCCCGAGGGAACGCAACGCACTGGCCATGGCGACCCAGCCACCGGTGATGGCCGCGGTGCGGGTACCGCCGTCGGCCTCCAGCACGTCGCAGTCCACCGTCAGGGTGATGTCGGGCAGCGCATCCAGATCCACCACCGCGCGCAGTGACCGACCGATCAGCCGCTCGATCTCCTTCGAACGTCCCCCGGGGCCGGTCCGCTCCCGGCGTGACCGGGTGTTGGTCGCCCCCGGCAGCATCGCGTACTCGCCGGTGACCCACCCCTTGCGTTCACGGAAGCGTGGTGCCCCGTCCTCCACCGACGCCGCACAGAGCACGTGGGTCCCGCCGAACCGGACGAGTGCGGATCCCGCCGGGTGGCGTTGCGCCCCCACCTCGATCGAGACGGGGCGGAGCTGGTCGGCGGCACGGCCGTCGGCACGGGGCACGGTGACTCCTGGCGGGAACGGACCGGCGCGGGGTAAGGACCGGAGCAGCACGGCACGCTTCGGGCCGGTCGGGAAGGAAGTCAGACGTGCGGTGGACGCTGGGCGACCGGTTGCTTCGGTGGCCGTATCGTAGTCGCGGGCCGGACGGTCGAGGTGAGGCCGACCACGTGATCCCGATCAGCGACATCCCCGGGGATGTGTTGGCCGCCTCGCGTGCGGGGATGGGCGCGGTGTCGGTGCGATACGGCGGCTTCGGGGACGGGATGCTGTGCGAGGCCGGGGCGTCACGGATCGTCGACGCGGCACGGGATCCCATCGGCACGCGGCAGCTACCGGAGGTCGTAGACGGCCAGGTCCTCGGCGAGTTCGACGGGGCCGTGAAACACCTCGCTCGCCTCGGCGAGCACCCGGTCACGGTCGGTCCCCCCCGCGACGTGGGTGAGCACGAGCCGGCCGACCTCCGCCTCGCGAGCGATGCGCGCGGCCCCACGGCCGGTCAGGTGCACCCCCGGTGGGTAGTCCTCGGCGTCACCGGCCCACGTCGCCTCGCACAGGAACAGGTCCGCGCCACGCGCGATGTCGACCAGGTCGTTGCCGCCCGCGGAATCCGAGGAGTACACGACGGTGGTGCCGTCGACCTCGATCCGGGTCGACACGGTCGGCGGCGGGTGGAGGCTCCGGACGAACGAGCACACCATCGGCCCAACCTCGATCCGATCACCATGCCCCACCTGCTGATGAGCGAACACCTCGCCGAACGCCATCGCGCTGTCGTCCGACAGCAGCCCGGCCAGCGTGGCCTCGACCTCGGCAGCGGCGTAGAGCGGGATCGACCGGTCGAAGGCGGGATCGAACCACAACGCGTAGAAGGCGCCGATGAGGTCGATGCAGTGGTCCACGTGCCGATGGCTCGCGATGACCGCGTCGAGATCGCGGATGGCGACGTGTCGCTGGAGGTTCGCGGTGGAGCCGTTCCCCGCATCGAGCAGCAGCGAGGTCCCCGACGCCTGCAGCAGGTACCCCGAGCAGACGCGCCCGACCCCCGGATGCGACCCGGCGCACCCGAGCACCGTCAGCCGCATGGCCACGATCCCCTCCTCCGCTGCCGTCGGTCACCCGATCGAGGACCGAACCTCCGAGCCCGGGTCCGCTGCGACCCGCGCGGATCAGTCGAGCACGAAGGTCGCCAGGTCCTCCGCCAGATCAACGGGCCCGTCGAACACCTCCTGGGCCTCGGTCAGGACCAGGTCACGATCGGTCGAGGCGATGATATGCGTCAACACGAGGTGCCCGACGCCGGCTTCCTTGGCGATCACCGCGGCGTCACGGGCGGTGAGGTGCATACCGGGCGGGTGGTCCTCGTTGTCGCCCGACCACGCCGCCTCGCACACGAACAGATCGGCTCCGCGGGCGAGCCCGCCGAGTTCGGACAGACCGGAGGTGTCCCCGGAGTAGACGATCGAGCGGCCGCCCACCTCGACACGGGTGGAGATCGCCGGGGTGAGGTGCACCGCGTCCGCGAACGATAGACGCAGCGGCCCAACCTCGACCTCGTCGCCGCCGACCACCGTTGTGCACGCGTAGACGTCGGCGGCGTCCATGTCGGTGTCCCACCGCATGAAGTTGGTCATCGCCTCCTTGACCTCGGGAGCGCCGAAGAGCGGGATCGGCTCGCTGATGGGCGAGGGGCCGAACTTCAGGGCGTAGTAGGCCCCGACCAGATCGATGCAGTGATCGACATGACGGTGGCTGATCACGATCGCATCGAGGTCGGCGAACCCGATGAACCGTTGCAGGTTGGCGGTCGAACCGTTGCCTGCATCGAGCAGCACCCGCGTGTCCCCCGAACGCACCAGGTAGCTCGAGCAGGCCCGCCCGACCCCGGTGTACGAGCCCGCACAGCCGAGCACGGTCAGCTCCAGCGTCATCGCATCACTCCTACGTCCCTGTCACCTCGCTGCCCGAACGGCGTCCTGCACCGCCCCGACCTGCCGATACGGGGACGCCATCTCAGCCGACGCGGCCGGCTTCAGCGCGGATCGTGCGCTTGAAATCATCGGCACCGTAGGCGGTCAGCTCGACATCCGTGTGCGCTCGGGCCGTCGCCGAACGCGGGAATCCGAGCAACGGACCCAGTTCACCGAAGTAGTCGCCCGGTCCGACGACCGCCAGCCGCTCTGCAGGACCGTCGCTGCGTTCGCGGAGGATCTCGATCTCGCCAGCCTCGATCATGTAGACCAACTGACCCCAGCTGCCCTGCTCGAACAGCACCTCACCCGCCGCCAACCGCACGGTCTGCGGCGGGCCCGCATCGTCGTCGCGGACGTGCTGCGCCAGTTCGACGACCCGGTCGGCGATCGGAACGAGCCGATCGTCGTGGGTGGCGATCACCACCAGACGGCCCGGACGCGCGAGCTCGCGCAACAGCCGGATCACCGCTTCGGCCTGGATGTAGTCGAGGTTGGCGGTTGGCTCGTCGGCGAGCAGCAGCGTCGGGTCGTGTGCCAGGCCACGTGCGATCGCCACGCGTTGCTGCTGGCCTCCCGAGAGCTTCCCCGGCCGGTTGCGCAGGCGCTCGCCCATGTCGACCTGCTCGAGCAGCTCCTTGGCACGTCGCATCGCGGCGCGGCGCGATGTGCCGGCGACCAGTAGCGGCGCGGCGACGTTCTCGAGCGCCGTCAGCGACGGGATCAGGTTGAAGGCCTGGAACACGAAGCCCACCTGCTCGCGCCGGTACCGCGACCATCCTTTGGCGTCGAGGTCGGTGACGATCGTGTCGCCGATCCGGATCGATCCCTCTGTCGGCGTGAGGATCCCACCAAGGCACGACAGCAGCGTCGTCTTGCCACAGCCCGAGGGGCCCAGCAGTAGCACCATCTCTCCGTCCTTGGCGTCGAGCTCGAACCCGTCCAGCGGGCGGATCGGGTAGCCGCCACTGCGGTACTCGACCGTGAGATCGCGGATCGTCAGGTCACGGGCGGAGCTCTGGCCGGGTGCCGGGGCGAGGTCCGGTGTGGGTTCGGGCATCAGGGCTGCTCCAGGATCGGCGTGAACGGCGGGCTGGCGGGGGCACTGGGGGTGGCGTGACGGCGTGACGCGAGCGGGGTGGTTCAGCCACCCGGGCCCGAGAAGGCCGCCGCGGGATCGACGCCGACCGCTCGACGCAACCCACCGAGGCTGGCTACCAGCCCCACACCGACCGCGAGCAGCGGCAACCGGATGAACGTCCCGGGATCGATGGCGACGTGCAGCGGGAACACCGGCAACAACAGCTCCGCAAGCCCGATCGCAAGCACGGCCGCCACCACCGCGACGAGCGTTGCCTGCACCGCCAGCCCGACGAGCAACGACCGTGTGGAGGCACCGATCGCCTTCAACACCGCGAAGTCGCGCAGGCGGTCGAGCGCCGAGAGGTACACCACCGCGCCGATCACCGACGCGGCCACGATCCACAGCAGCACGTTGATGATGTCGATCGTCCCGACCGCGTCCTCGATCAGCCGGAGCGCGTCGTCCGCGACCGCCGTCGCGGCGATCGCCACGAGCTCATCGGGCAGGGACGACACCGTGCCGGCAGTCAGCAGCGCGGTCGCGGCCGGCCGTCCTTCGACCGCGATCTGGCGGGCCACCTCGAGGTCGACGAACAGCAGCGGGGTACCCGCGAACATCGTCATCCCGTCGGCCGTGCCCACCACCTCGAGGTCGCGCTCACCGACCCGCACGGAGGACCCGATCGGGAGCTCCGCGGCCGACGAGGCGACCACCTCGCCGGGTCCCGACGCCGCGCGGCCGACGTCCACCGGTGGACCGCCGAGCCCGGCCTCCGCGTGCCCGACGAGCACGATGTCCTGGGTTGCCTCCGCGGAGGAAGGATCAACCGCATCGGCGTCCGCGGACGTCGCCACGCCCCGCATGATCAACAGCGGGACCACCTCGTCGTCGGCGACGACCTCGTCGGCCAGCCCCGCGTCGAACGCGGCGTAGGAGGTGAAGGCTCCGCTCGCCCCCTCGGGGAGGATCCAGGTGCCCTCGTTCATCGCGTTCACGGTGCTGGTCGCAGAACTGGAGAAGCCCGCCGCGACACCCCCCACGAGGATCACCATCGCGAACAGCAACGCGGTCCCGAAGATCGCCATCCCGAAGCGCAACGCCCGGTGCTGCAGGTCCCGCGCCGTGAGCAGCCACATGAAGCATCTCCGTCTCCCCACTGCCAACCGTAACCGAACCGCCACTCCGCGCGTCCGAGATCGGGACAGATCTCGAGCGAACGTCCGGGAACGGTCGCGGCCGGAACGTTCTCACCAGGCCGCGCGAACGGCTAGCTTCGAGGCCGCGACGGCACGGGGCGGACCGCTGGGAGCACGGATGAGCACCGACGACACCGTTGCGCAGTTCGGAGGCGTGCCGCCGTTCGACACGTTGACACCCGCCACCCTGCAGGAGTTCGCCCCCGACCTACGCCCGATGCGGCTCGTCACCGGCGAACACCTCGTGACCGCCGGAGATGCTGCCGACGAGGTGTTCGTGATCGCCGAGGGAGAGCTTACGATCCTCGCTCCGGCCGAGCCCTCGAACGGCGAGGTCGTGCTCGGACGGGTCGGCGCTGGTGACACCGTCGGCGAGATCGCGGTGCTGGCCGGCGGCACGCGGTCGGCGACCCTGCGGGCCGACGGCCCGGTCGCCGCGATCGGCATCCGTGCCGAGCGGTTCTCCGAGCTGCTCACCCGCGAGCCCCAGCTCGGGACCCACCTCGCCGCGATCGCCTCGGCCCGGCTGCGAGCGACCCGCCTGACCGGCCAGCTTCTCCGGCTGTTCCCCAGCGGCACCGACGTGCCCGTGGTGGAGTTGGCCGACCGCGTCACGTTCGTCTCGCTCGCCGCCGGCGAGGTGCTGTTCCACGAGGGCGAGTCCGCCGATGCGGCGTACGTGCTCGTGTCCGGACGGGTCCGGATCCTGGTCCGTGAGGACGAGGGGTGGGTCGCTCCGATCGCGGAGGTGGGCGCTGGCGAACTGATCGGTGAGCTGGCCCTGCTCGACGACGGGACCCGGTCGGCCACGGTCGTCGCAGCCCGGGACTCGGTCGTGGCACGGTTGCCACGCGACGACTTCGAGTCCCTGGTCACCGCGCATCCCACGGCGATGCTCAGCGTGATCCGCAGGATCGTCGCGCGGAGCCGTGACAGCCGGGATGCCTTCCGCCGGTCGCGCTCGGATCACGGGGCGATCGGGCTCGTGCCGATCGGACCCGACGTCGATCTCGATTGGCTCGCCCACGAGCTCACCGCACGGTTGCAGACCACCGATCGGGCGCGGCTGGTGACCAGCGACTCGCTGGAGCAGGAGCTCGGGATCCCCGGGATCGCCGATGCCCGCGCCGGCGAGCCCGCCGAACTGCGCCTGGCCCGGTGGCTGGAGGAAGCCGAGGCCACCACCGACATCCTCGTCCTGCAGGGCGATGCGGTCGTCTCCCCCTGGACGCGTCGGTGCGTCCACCGTGTCGACCACCTGGTGCTGGTCGCGGACGCGACCGATCACCCGCAGGTCACCGAGTTGGAGCGCCTGCTGATCTCCGCCCGCGAGCTCCCGCACCAGCGCGTGAGCCTGGTCCTGCTGCATCCCGCAGACACAGAGCGTCCGAGGGGGACCGCCGCGTGGCTCGAGGCACGTGACGTCGATCAGCACCACCACGTACGTCGGGATCGGCCGGATGACCTCGACCGGCTCGCCCGCCACCTGGCGGGGCGCGCCGTCACGCTGGTGTTCGGAGGCGGTGGCGCGAAGGGTTTCGCCCACCTCGGCGTCGTCCGCGCCATGCACGAGCTCGGCATCCCGATCGACGCGATCGCCGGGGCGAGCATGGGGGCACTGCTGGCCGCATTCGTGGCGACGGACGGACCCGCCGACGAGCTCGTGCCGAGCATCGCCGGCCTCTACCACAAGGTGCTCGATTACACCGTCCCGGTCACCTCCATGATGTCCGGGCGCCGGATGGCGAGCCGCGTCCGGATGGTTGGGGACGATCGGGACATCGAAGACCTCTGGCTGCCGTTCGTCTGCGTCTCCACCAACCTGACACGCTCCCGTGTGGAGGTGCACCGCCGGGGACCGTTGCCACTGGCGCTCCGCGCAACCGCGTCGATCCCCGGGGTGTTCCCGCCGGTCCCCCACGGCGAGGAGGATCTGTTGGTGGACGGCGGGGTCCTGAACAACCTGCCGGTCGACATCGCCCGGGGACTCAACCCGACGGGCATCGTCATCGCCTCCGACGTCGCACCGCTGCTCGGCCCGCGGTCGAAGTCGGACTACGGGCTGTCGGTGTCGGGAACGAGGGTGCTGGTCAAACGGCTCACCCCCGGGATGAAGGCGCCGCGCGTGCCGGCGTTGATGGCGACCCTCATGCGCTCCCTGATGGTGGCCGCTGCCGAACAACGCGACCGCGGCATCGCCGCGGGCCTCGCTGACCTGCACCTGCAGCTCGACCTCCGTGGGGTCAGCCTGATGGACTTCGAGGTGTGCGAGCCCGTCGCGGAGCAGGGCTACGAGGAAGCGATTCCACGCCTGACCGAGTGGCTCACCACCGAGAAGGTCACTGACCGTACAACCGGCGTTACCTAGCGTTATTCATCCTTCTCATGCCTACCGCCGGCCGTTCCGTTGGGCTATCGTGCCGGAGGGGCCTTGGGCCGACGTCCAGGGAACGCGTTGTGCAACATCGACCGCAGGCCGGGGAGTGATTCCATGATCCACCGTCCGTCACGAGAGCACGTGCGCCGCCTCGCGCTGGGCCT
>JAWLFE010000170.1:0-4366 GCA_041685735.1 Nitriliruptoraceae bacterium | reverse complement strand
ATCCGCCAGGGGGGCGCCGTCTGTCCCTGCGGTCGTCGGGGCTGTGTCGAGGCGTACGCGGGACGACACGCCATGACCCTGGCGGCCGAGCGTGAGGTCGCGAGCGGTGGCACGACCATCCTGTTCGACGTGATGGAGAAGAAGGGCAAGTCGCGCCCGACCTCCGGGGTGTTCAGCGACGCACTCGAGAAGGGGGACGTCTTCGTGGCCGACCTCATCGACGGCTGCGTCTCCGCCCTGGCGGTGGGCATCGCATCTGCGGTCAACCTCCTGGACCTCGAAGCTGTCGTGCTCGGCGGTGGCCTGGGGGACAAGCTGGGGGAGCCGTTCCGCGCCCGGATCGAAGCCGCCATGCAGCCGCACCTGTTCTTCTCGCCGCCGAAGGTCACGCTCGTCTCCGCCGCACTCGGTGACAACGGTGGTGCCATCGGTGCGGCGTTGTTGTCCCGCGAGGTGGCCTAGAACGGCGCCCACCGGCCTGTTCCCGACCCGATCCACCGCGGATTGGCCCCGCCGCCCCCGGGGTGGCACGCTCTGCGCCGAGCGCCCGGCTCCCGCGGCGCCGGATGCCGGACGCCGAGGAGATCGCCGTGTCGCAGCTCGAACAGGCCCGCTCGCTCGTCGAAGCCATGCGCGCGGTGGTCGACCGTGCGACCGCGTCGCTCGCCGAGCGGTGCGAGGTCGACGGTCGGATCGATGTCGGTCGGATCGATGAGCACCAGACCGTCGCTTACGACCTCGCCTCCATCGCCTCCGCGCTGACCGCTGCCGAGCACCTGGTCGCCTGGGGCACGAAGGGTGACCTGGAGGCCGACCTGGCCCTCGCGCTCGCCGCCGATGTCGCCGTCGATCTGCAGTCTCGGGTTGCTGGCCGCGAGCGCGCATGGGGCCTGGACGCCGGCGTGCTGCACGACCAGCAGGACGCGCTCGCTGCCGGCCGCGATCCGGGCTTCCTCGCCGCCATCGCCACCCGCGTCCTGGCAACCGGCGAGGCCGGTTCCCGACACCTCCCCGAAGACCTCGAGATGGTCCGGCAGACCTTCCGTCGGTTCGCGGAAGACAAGGTCGCACCCGTCGCCGAGCAGGTCCACCGCAACGACGAGGACATCCCGGAGGACGTCATCTCCGGACTCGCGGAACTCGGCTGCTTCGCGCTGTCGATCCCGGCGGACTACGGCGGCTTCGCCGAAGGCGGTGACGATGAACTGCTCAACATGGTGCTGGTCACCGAGGAGCTCTCACGCGGCTCACTCGGCGTCGCCGGCTCACTGATCACGCGGCCCGAGATCATGGGTACCGCCATCCTCAAGGGCGGGACCGAGGAGCAGAAGCAGCGCTGGCTGCCCGCGATGGCCTCCGGCGAGAAGATGTGCGCGGTCGCGGTCACCGAGCCCGACGTCGGCTCCGATGTCGCCGGCGTGAAGGTCACGGCCACACGCGACGGCGACGACTGGGTGATCGACGGGGTGAAGACCTGGTGCACGTTCGCCGGTCGCGCCGACCTGCTGCTGGTACTCGCCCGCACCGATCCCGACCGCTCGCTCGGACACCGGGGGCTGAGCCTGTTCGTGGTCGAGAAGCCGAGGTTCCCCGGCCACGCGTGGCGCGCAGAACAGGACGGTGGGGGAAGCCCTGGCGAGGATGGGCCCCGCGGAGGCACCATGGACGCCCGTGCGATCCCGACCCTGGGCTACCGCGGGATGCACTCGTTCGAGATCTCGTTCGACGGCTGGCGCGTGCCGCACAGCGCGCTGATCGGCGAGGACGATGGCCTCGGCCGTGGCTTCTACCTGCAGATGCAGGCGTTCGCGAACGCACGTCTGCAGACCGCCGCCCGAGCGCAGGGCGTGATGCAGGCGGCGCTCGACCGGTCGGTCTCCTACACCCAGGATCGCAAGGTCTTCGGGTCACCGCTGGCCGACTACGAACTGAACCGGACGAAGATCGCCCGCATGGCCGCCCTGCTGGCTGGCTGCCGGGTCTTCTCCACCGAGGTCGCCCGCCAGCTGGCCCGTGGGGACCAGGGCGGCCAGTTGGGTGCGTCCCAGCTCAAGCAGCTGTCCTGCCGGGTCACCGAATGGGTCACCCGCGAAGCGCTGCAACTGCACGGCGGGTACGGCTACGCCGAGGAGTACACCGTCAGTCGCCTCTTCGTCGACGCCCGTGTGCTGTCGATCTTCGAGGGAGCCGATGAGGTACTCGCCCTCCGGGTCATCGCCCGGACGATGCTGACCGACGCGTTGGCACGCAGCGCCGCCTGACGCACGAGCGTCGAACGGACGTGCACCGTGCGGTGATCCCCGGGGGAGACGGACCACCATGCTCGAGTTCCAGGATCTACGCCGGTCGTTCGGCGACGTGGTTGCCCTCGACGGGCTGACCTTCAGCGTCGCGCCGGGCGAGTTGTGCGGTTTCCTCGGCCCGAACGGTGCGGGGAAGACCACGGCGATGCGCTGCGCCGTGGGGGTCACGACGCCGGACGGCGGTCAGGTTCGCTGGCGGGGTGGGCCCATCGACATCGAGGTCCGACGCCGCACCGGCTACATGCCCGAGGAGCGGGGCCTGTACCCGAAGATGCGGGTCCATGAGCAGCTGGTCTACCTGGCGAGGCTCCACGGCATGGCCGCCGCGGACGCCGACGCCAGCGCGACGACGTGGATCGAGCGTTTGGGACTCACCGACCGGACCGGATCGCCGGTCGAGGAGCTGTCGCTCGGCAACCAGCAGCGGGTGCAGCTGGCCGCCGCGCTGGTCCACGACCCGGAGCTGCTGGTCCTCGATGAGCCGTTCTCCGGGCTCGACCCCATCGCCACCGACGTCATGAGCGATGTCCTGCTCGAGCGGGCCCGGGCCGGTGTCGCGGTCGTGTTCTCCTCGCACCAGCTGGACCTCGTCGAAGGGCTCTGTCAGAAGGTCGCGGTGGTCGCTGCGGGCCGCCTGGTCCTCCATGGCGAGGTCGCGGCGCTGCAGGCTGTCGGCGGTCGTCGCCTACGCATCCAGGTCGACGGGGGGACCGACTGGACCGCCCGCCTGCCGCCCGGTGCCGAGCTGCTGGCGCTGGCTGACGATCACGTGACCGTGCTGCTGCAACCCGGCGAGGATGCCGGTCCGGTCCTGGACGTGGCACGGACCCAGGGACGGTTGCTGGACGTCCACCTCGAACAACCCCGGCTGTCTGAGCTGTTCCGTGCCGCGGTCGGCAACGGCCACCTCGATACGCAGGCGTCGTCATGACCCGCCGGCAGACCATCACGCTCATCGCGGGACGGGAGGTGCGCCAACGGCTGCGCTCCAAACTCTTCGTGTGGTCCACCATCCTGCTGAGTGTCGCCTTCGCGGTCCTGGCGCTCGTGCCGACACTGCTCGATGCGTTCTCGTCACCCGACGATGAGGTCACGGCCGGCGACGTCACGACGCTGGCGGTCGTCGGTGAGCTGGATCCGGTGCGGCGTGACGCGCTCACCGCGGTCCTGGGGCCGATCGAGGTGCAGCCGGTGGCGGACGAGGCCGCCGCCCGGGATCTTCTGGCGGATGAGGATGCAGACGTGAGCCTCGGGATCGTCCTGGGGGAGCGGGTCCTGGCTCCGGCCCCGACCGGGATCTTCGGTGGCGCCGGTGAGCTGCGGGCATCGGAGGCCGCCGAGGCCCTGGCGCTGGTGGATGTCCTGGAGGCTGGGGGATCCGCGGGTGTCGTGGATGAGGTCCTGGGGCTTCAGCCGCTCGAGGTCGAACTGATCGGTGCCGACGATCCCGCCGATGCCGTGGCGCGGATCGTCGTCGCCAACATCGGGGTCGTGTTCCTCTTCGGTCTGCTGATGTTCTACGCCTCGATGATCGTCAACGGCATCATCGAGGAGAAGGGCAGCAGGGTCGTCGAGCTGCTGGTCGAAGCGGTCCCGGTCCGCCAGCTGATGGCCGGGAAGGTCCTCGGTCTGGGGACGATCGCGGTCGGCCAGACCCTGGCGCTGTTCCTGCCCGCGGCGGCTGTGCTGGTCATCGCCAACCGGGAGGTGATCCCACCCGGCCTTGGGGGGCTCCTGGGCGCCACCCTGCTCTGGTTCGTGCTCGGGTACGCCTTCTACACCTTGCTCTGCGCCGGGCTGGGAGCCCTGGTGTCGCGGCCCGAAGAGGCGCAGGCGGTGCTGACCCCGGCCACGATGCTCGCGCTGATCGGCTACTTCATCGGGTTCGCCGCCATCCAGGCGCCCGATGCGACCTGGGCTGTCATCGCTGGCTGGGCGCCCCCGACCGCACCGTTCGTGATGCTCGTCCGACAGGCCGTCGGATCCCCAACGGCGATCGAGTTGATCGGTTCGATCCTGCTGCTCGTCCTGGCCATCGGTGGGACCGGCCTCGCGGCCGCACG
>JAWLFE010000169.1:3247-4399 GCA_041685735.1 Nitriliruptoraceae bacterium | reverse complement strand
CTTCAAGCTGCACCTGATCCCCTCCGGCATCCTCTACGACCACGTCACCCCCGTCATCGCCGACGGCGTGGTGATCGACCCGAAGGTGATGCTCGACGAACTCGACGGGCTCGAGCCACGCGGGTTGCGCCCCTTCGAACGGGTCAAGGTGTCGGGCAACGCGCACCTGATCATGCCCTACCACCGCGAGCTCGACCTGCTGACCGAACGTCGGTTGGGCAAGGCCAACCTCGGCACCACCAAGCGGGGGATCGGCCCGGCCTACGCCGACAAGGCGTCGCGGGTGGGCCTGCGGTTCCAGGACCTGTTCGACGAGAAGATCTTCCGGCAGAAGCTCGAGGCGGTGCTGGTCCACAAGAACGAACAGCTCGCCAAGATCTACAACCGCCTGCCCATGGACCTCGAGGAGATCGCGCGCGAGTACCTCGGCTACGCGGATCGACTCCGACCGCTGCTGACCGACACCACCGAGCTGATCCACACCTCGCTGGAGGCGGGCAAGCACATCATCCTGGAGGGTGCCCAGGGCACCCTGCTGGACCTCGACCACGGCACCTACCCGTTCGTGACCTCGTCGAACCCGGTGGCCGGTGGTGCGCTCACCGGTGCCGGGCTCGGGCCCAAGCACGTGGACCGGGTCATCGGGATCACCAAGGCCTACGTCACCCGCGTCGGCACGGGCCCGTTCCCGACCGAACTGTTCGACGACGTCGGTGAGCGGATGACCGACATCGGCGGCGAGTACGGCACCACCACCGGGCGACGTCGCCGGGTTGGGTGGTTCGACGCGGTCCTCGCCCGCTACGCGGACCGCGTCAACGGGTTCACCGACATCTTCCTGACCAAGCTGGACGTGCTGAGCGACTTCGACACGGTCAAGATCGCGACGGCCTACCGCTACCAGGGCGAGGAGTACCGCACCTTCCCGCCGCACCAGTCGATCTTCCACCACGCGGAGCCGGTCTACGAGGAGTTCCCCGGGTGGGGAACCGACATCACCGGCGTGGAGCGTTACGAGGATCTGCCGCAGGAGGCCCGCACCTACATCGATGCGATCGAGGACTACTCCGGAACGCCGGTGACCTGGGTGTCGATCGGGCCGAAGCGCACGCAGACGCTCGTGCGGCGCGATGTGCCCCTGGTCCCGCCCAC
>JAWLFE010000169.1:0-3147 GCA_041685735.1 Nitriliruptoraceae bacterium | reverse complement strand
CTGGAACGCATCGCCGCGAACGCACGTCGCCTGCAGGGCGACCTGAAGGACCTCCTCCACCTCGGAGAGATCGCGGACGGCCGCATCGAACCGGACCGGCAGCCCGTCGACCTGCGGGAGGTCATCGACGGAGCGATCGATCGGGCGGGGCTTGCCGACGGCCAGGTCAGGGTGGGGCTGTTCCAGGCGGCAACGGCCGTCGTCGACGCCGCGAAGGTCGAGCATGCGATCGCCAACCTGCTGACCAACGCCGACAAGTATGCCGCCGATGCCGGTCCGATCACGGTCAGCGTGGTACGCACCCACGACCACATCGTCGTGCGCGTCGATGACGACGGACCCGGGATCCCCAGTGACCACCTCGACACGGTCTTCGAACCGTTCGTTCGCGGCCGTGATGCACACGTCCGACTCGGTAGCGGGGTCGGCCTGTCGATCGTGCGTGCCTTCGCCAGGATCCACGGTGGTGACAGTTGGGCGGAGCCGCGTGACGCTGGTGGGCTGCGGATGTCGTTCTCCATGCGCGCTGACCCGTCGCGGGCCGACGAGTGTGCTGGTGACGAGGCAAGCGTTTCCTGACCGATCGTGTGAGCCCGACGTCGCCGACCGCCGGGGGAGGCAGCGGCGCTCCCCCTACGCTGCGCGTCATCGGGTCCGGTGGGACGACGAACGCGACGAGGCGGAGGTCAGGGTGGGTCGCAAGGTGCTGGTGGTCGGTGGTGGGGGCCGTGAACACGCGCTCGCGTGGCGGCTGGCGCGGTCGCCGTCGGTCGACGCGGTCTGCACCGCTCCGGGCAACCCCGGGATGGCCGCGATCGGACCGGCGGTCGGCGTGGATGTCGGCGATCCGGTGGCGATCGCCGACCTGGCCGAACGCGAGCGCTGCGACCTGGTCGTGATCGGTCCGGAGGCCCCGCTCGTGGCCGGCGCCGTCGACGTGCTGTCGCGCCGTTCGATCCCGGCCTTCGGTCCGACCGCCGCCGGTGCGCACATCGAAGGGTCGAAGGCGTTCGCCAAGGACGTCATGGTCGCCGCCGGCGCACCGACCGCCGGCTACCTCGCCACCTCGGATCGGGACGCGGCGTTCGCGGCGCTCGAGCGGTTCGCCGCGCCGTACGTCGTGAAGGCCGACGGGCTGGCCGCCGGCAAGGGTGTGCGGATCTGCGACGAGCTCGCCGAGGCGCGGGACGCCGTCGATGACGCGCTGGTCCGGCAGGCCTTCGGGGGCGCCGGCGCGACCGTGGTCATCGAGGAGTTCCTCCACGGCCCTGAGCGCAGCGTCTTCGGGGTCTGCGACGGCACGGACGTGGTGCTGCTGTCGCCCGCCCAGGACTACAAGCGGGCGCTCGACGGGGACGGCGGGCTCAACACCGGTGGGATGGGGGCCTACACCCCCGTCCCGGGGTTCGAGCTGGCCGACGTCGGCCACCTCGAGGACCTGATCTTCCGCCCGGTCCTGCGCGAACTCGCCGCCCGGGGGACGCTCTACCGGGGCCTGTTGTACGCGGGGTTGGTCGAGACGGCGGACGGTCCGCGGCTGTTGGAGTTCAACGCCCGGTTCGGTGACCCGGAGACGCAGGCGATCCTGCCGCTGCTGGCGAGCGACCTCGGGGAGTTGCTGTGGGCGTCGGCCACCGGATCGGTCAGCGACGTCGAGGTGTCCTGGCACGACCGCGCGGTCGTCACGGTCGTGCTGGCAAGTGGCGGCTACCCCGGTTCCTACCCGACCGGCGTGCCCATCGAAGGCGTGGCCGACGCGGACGCGGTTGCTGGGGTCACCGTGTTCCACGCCGGCACGGCGACCGACGACGACGGTCGCCTGGTCACCGCGGGCGGGCGAGTCCTGGGCGTCACGGCCGCCGGTCGGGACGTCGAGGCAGCACGCTCGACCGCCTACGACGCCGCCGACCGGATCACCTTCGATGGCCTGCACCGTCGCAGCGACATCGCCGCCGGCGTCTGATCCGGTCGGCCGCGCTGGCTGGAACGCCGTCCGGCAGCCAGGTGTGGCAGCGGGTCAGAGGTCCTCGGCGAGGATGGCAGCGAGCGTGCCACCGAGTTCTGTACACGCATCCAGGTCGGACCGCTCCGGTACACCCATCACCGTGACGGGTGCGGCGCCTGCCCGCCAGCCGAGCGCCCCGGCGATCTGTTCGACGGCCTTCACGGCACCGCCGGTGTCCTGGTTGCCGTGCACGAACAGACCGTACGGCCGGCCGTGGG
The DNA here is from genome assembly GCA_041685735.1 of Nitriliruptoraceae bacterium. Classification (GTDB taxonomy): domain Bacteria; phylum Actinomycetota; class Nitriliruptoria; order Nitriliruptorales; family Nitriliruptoraceae; genus CSSed11-175R1. Next base: position 924 of record JAWLFE010000169.1, on the reverse strand, counting down.
TGGCATCCAGGCACGGGTAGTAGATGCGGTCGAACAGGTGCTTGAGCGCGCCCGACATGTACCCGATGTTCGCGGGCGTGCCCACCAGGTAGCCGTCAGCCTCCAGGACCTCGATCTCGCTGCAGGTCAGCGCGGGACGCACGCGCACCTCGACCCCTTCGATGGCGTCATGGCGTGCGCCGGCGAGCACCGCCTCCAGCATCTCCTGGGTGGCGGGCGACGGGGTGTGGTGGGCGACGAGCAACCTCGGCATGGGCACCAGGCTGGCGTGCCCGCGCCACGACCGCAACCCGTGCGGGGTCGCCGTTCGGGCTCGCGACGTGGCTCGGTTCATCGCGTGTCCCGGCGGGATGGTTGGTGAGAGGTGCAGAACTGCACCTCTCACCAACCATCCTGCGGCGTTGGACGGGCGCGGACGTGGTTCAGGTGTGCTGGTCCGGTGGCGTTGGCGGCCTGGACGGGCCCGGCGGTGCGGCTGAGGACGGGTCCGGCGGTGCGGCCGAGGACGGGTCCGGCGGTGCGGTGGCGGCCCGGTCGGCTGGGTCGGCGAGGCCGACCCAGCGATGGGTGCCGTCGGCGGTGCGTTCGCGTTTCCAGATCGGTGTGCGGTCCTTGACCCGCTCCAGCGCGTCCTGGCAGGCGGCGAACGCCGGGGCCCGGTGCGCGGCCGCGCAGACGATCAGGATCGTGTGATCACCGACCTCCAGCTCACCGACCGCGTGCAGCAGCGCGATCCCGCGGACCTCGGGGTGTTCGGCGACGATCTCCGTGGCCAGGTCGGCGAGCACCTTCTCGGCCATCTCCGGGTACGCGGAGTAGTCGAGCCCGACCACGCCGTCCAGGTCCGGTGCGTGATCGCGGACCGTGCCGAGGAAGATCGCGGTCCCGCCGACGTCCGGACCGCCCACGGCCGCCAGCGCGCCG
>JAWLFE010000058.1:0-18093 GCA_041685735.1 Nitriliruptoraceae bacterium | reverse complement strand
GATCCTGCGGATCGGCTCCATGACGGTGATCCTGGGACTTGGAGTCCTCGCGTTGGTGGCCCTCATCGCCGGCTTCAACGTCAAGCTCGCACGCGAGGGTGGTCGGTCGATCCAGGCGTCGACGGGGATGTTCTACCTCGCGGTCATCCTCGCACCCGCGGTCGAGTTCGCGGCCAAGGTGCGGTTCTTCAGCTGACCCCGTCGGTCGGGAGATCCTCGCCCCGCGTCGCGATGACCAGGCCGCCGTCGAGGGGAAGCAGGGTGGCGGTCATCGCCTCGTCGTCGGCGAGGTCATCGAGGAACCTCGCGACCGTGTCGGCGTGATCACCCGGTCGCAGGATCCCCCGTGCGGCCAGCAGACCCCCGGGGCGCAGCAGCCGTCGCGCGTGCACGAGCGCATCGACGTACCCGGCGGGACCGCTCTGCAACAGCATCAGGTCGTAGGCACCGTCGGACAGGCGCGGGAGGACCTGCTCGGGTTGTCCCAGGATCGCCCGGACCCGGGTCCCGACGTCGGCATCGGCGTAGGCGCTGGTCGCCAGTCCATGGGCATGCGGGTCGGGTTCGATCGAGGTCAGGACGCCCCCGGAGCCGAGCCCCCGGAGCAGCCACAGGCCGGAGACGCCGCCCGCACCACCGACCTCGACCGCCGTGCGGGCGCCGCAGGTGACGGCCGCCCATCGCAGGAGGGAGCCGACCTCGGGCGAGGGTGGGTGCACGGGCTCGACCGCCCGGGTCCGGGCGGTCGCCTGCGCCCCCTCTTCGGGTGCGAACCGTCGTCGGATCTCGTCGGGCACATCGGTGTCCACGGCCACTCCTGATCGTCCGCGTGCCCGGAACGCTAGCGTCCACCCGTCGGTCGCGATGCGCGGCCGTCTGGACGGTGGGTGGGTACGAACCACACTTGCACCACCCTGCGCCCCACTGCCGTCAGCGGTCCGATCGCTGGACGAAGGTCGGCGTCCGTCGGGTTGCCGTCCCTGGCCGAACCACGCACCCTGCTAGCGATCCCCGCCCATCCGCCCCGACGCCTGGAGTCCCCCGTGAGCTACGACCGCGATGAATGGCGCCGCCCCTGGCGGGCCGACCAGCTCCCGGGCGTCGTCGTCACCTCCCCCGGACCGTCTCCGGCCGCGAGCGATCGGCAGCCGACCGACCAGTACCCATCCGATCCGCGGACGACCGACCCGCAGACAGCTGACGACGCAGCCGCTGCGACCGAGCCGACGGCCCGGTCGGTCGAGGCGCCGGCACCGGAGCCGCTGGCCCGGTACCCGCAGGCGCCACCGGCCGGGTTCGGAGCTGCGGCGGACGGCCCCGGCTCGCCCTTCGGTTCGGTCCGTCCCCCGGATGCGACCGGGACCGTCGACCCGCCGGAGCCCAAGCGTCGGCGCGGCGTCGTCGGTATCACGATCGGTGCGCTGTTCGGCGCGGCTCTGGGCACGTTGGCGACGCTCGGCCTGATCCTCCCGCAGCAGGAGTCGACCACCGAGGAGCCACCGTCGGCGTCCCCGACGGATGTGTCGGCGCCATCGATCGAGGTCGCCGGTGATGGCGGCACGATCGTGCCCGGCGTCGCCCAGGCCGTGACCCCGTCGGTCGTCACCATCGACGTCACCGGGACCAGCGTCGGCGGCCAACGCGGGTCGCTGGGGTCGGGAGTCATCTACCGATCCGACGGCTTCATCCTCACCAACCATCACGTCATCGAGCCCGCGATGGACGGTGACGTCGACGTGACCGTCCGGCTGGCGAGCGGGGACATCATCGAGGCAGAGATCGTCGGGAGCGACGAACTCAACGACCTGGCCGTCCTGCAGGTCGATCGCACGGGTCTGCCGGCGATCAACCTCCGCCCGGAGGACGAGCCGCTGGTCGTCGGCGAGACCGTCGTGGCGATCGGTGCCCCGTTCGGGCTCGAGACCTCGGTGACGGCCGGGATCATCAGTGCGCTCAACCGGGAGATCCGCATCGACGAGCAGGCCGGCGTCGCCCAGGTCATCCCCTCGGTCATCCAGACCGACGCGGCCATCAACCCGGGCAACTCCGGGGGTGCTCTCGTCGATGCCCAGGGCCGACTGATCGGGATCAACACCGCGATCCTGTCGCGTTCCGGCGCCAGCCAGGGCGTCGGGTTCGCCGTGTCCTGGGAACAGGCGATCTCCTCGGCGGATCAACTGATCGACCAGGGGTTCGTTCGGCAGCCGCTGCTCGGCGTCACGGGCGACGACGTCACCCCGGAGATCGCCGAGGACTTCGGGCTCCCCGCGAGTCGGGGCGCCGTGATCGACTCGGTCCAGCCGGGAACGGGGGCTGCTGATGCGGGTCTGCGGCCGGGTGACATCATCGTCGAGTTCGACGGCGAGCCGCTGGCGACCATGTCACAGCTCGTGGCCGAGGTCCGCCGGCTCTCTCCCGATGACACCGTCGAACTGGTGCTGATCAGGGACGGCGAGCGGGTCGAGGTCGACGTGACGATCAGCGAGCGTCCACGCGACGAGTAGTGCGTGGCGGTGGTCCCGCGTCCGTCCGGACCGGCTCGGGCTCCGTCAGGCCCCAGTAGGCTGTTGGACCGTGTCGAGGAGGACGATGGTGCCCGGCCCCCAGGAGTTGATGGTCATCGCCATCGTGGCGCTGCTGGTCTTCGGTCCGGACCGTCTGCCGGAACTCGCACGGAACGCCGCGAAGTTCCTGGCCAAGGTGCGCAACGAAGCCGGCCGCAACGTCCGCGAGTTCCGTGAGGCTGCGGACGTCGCCGACCTCGAACAGGATCTACGGGGGGTCCGCGACGAACTGCGCAGCACGCGAGACGCGATCGGACGGTCCGCCCGTGGCCTGCTCGATGATCCGGACGAGCACGGGCCGCGCCGGTCGCCTCCGGTCCGGGCGGACGACGAACCTCCGCCGCTGGATCCGGAGGCCACCTAGTGCCCGTTGACCGCCGGATGGTGGGTCCCGCCCTGTCCCTCGCGGTGGTGACTGGCTCCTACGTGGCGGTGCGTGTCGGGGTGGCTGCGTCGGTGGATCGTCCCACGAGCGATCTCCTGGCGCAGGGGCACGGTCGCCGGATCGATCCGGTCGTGGCCGGACTGACCGACCTGGGCTCGATCTATGGGATGGCCGGGATCGCCACGACCCTGGTGCTGACCGGCCGGCGAACGGCGGGACGTGACGTCGCCACCGCCGGTGTCATCGCCTGGGTGGCCGCCCAGGGGATCAAGCCGCTTCTCCACCGGGCCCGCCCCTACGAGACCGGCGTCGCGCGACGGCGTGTCGCTCCACCCGCCGGCTCGTCCTGGCCGTCGGGGCATGCCGCCGTCGCCGCCTCGACCGCGGCGGTCCTCGCCCCCCGACTGACGCCTGCCGGCCGGCTGGCGACCGCGGTCGGTGCCGCCCTGATCGGCGTCTCCCGCCTGCACGTCGGTGTGCACCACGCCACCGATGTGGCTGCCGGGTTCGGGGTCGGGTCGCTGTCGGCGGCGGCGTGGCGGCTGCTGCACCGGCGGTGGATCGCACGGGCATCCCGCGCGACCCACGCCGCGGCCGTGACGCCCCGGGTCGCCCGCTAGGAGACGTTCAGGGGGAGCGAGCGTCCGACGATCGACCTCGACCTGGCCGCGATGTCCGTCGCGATCGAGGTGATGGCGACCGACGCCGGCACATCGGGGTGCGACACGACCAGCGGCACGCCGGCGTCGCTGGCCTCGCGCAGGTGCGGATCGATCGGGATCCGGCCCAGCAGATCGGTGCCCAGCGCCTCGGCGAGTTCCTCACCGCCGCCCGTGCCGAAGATGTCGTGGGTCGTGCCGGTCTCCGGATCGGTGAAGCCGGCCATGTTCTCGATCACGCCCGCGACCTTCATCCCGGTCTGCTCGGTGGCCTTACCGGCGCGCAGCGCGACCTTCTGGGCTGCCTGCTGCGGGGTGGTCACCACGACCATGTCCGCGTTCGGCAGCATCTGGGCCAGTGAGATCGCGATGTCACCGGTCCCGGGGGGCAGGTCGCACAGCAGGAAGTCGAGCTCACCCCAGTGCACGTCCCCGAGGAACTGTTGCAGCGCACGGTGCAGCATCGGGCCACGCCAGATCACGGAGCGGTCCGGATCGGTGAAGAACCCGATCGAGATGACCTTGCAGCCGTGGGCCTGCAGCGGCATGACCATGCCCTCGAACGCGACCGGCTTGCCGGAGACACCCAGCATCCTCGGGATCGAGTAGCCCCAGATGTCGGCATCCATGACGCCGACCTTGTGGCCCTGCTTGGCCAGTGCGGCGGCGAGGTTGACGGTCACCGAGGACTTGCCGACCCCGCCCTTGCCGGACGCCACCGCGATCACCTTGGTGGTCGAGTCGGCGGCGGCGAACGGGATGTCCATCTCCGGGTTCGCGGCGCCCCGCTCGGCCCGCAGGTTGGCCGACAGGCTCTGACGCTCCTCGTCGGTCATCGAGCCGAACGCGACCTGCACGTCGTCGACATCGTCGAGGCGCATGACGGCCTCGGTGACCTCACGCGTGATGGTGTCCTTGAGGGGGCAGCCGGGGATCGTCAGCTTGATCTGGACCCCGACACGGCGACCTTCGATCGCGATGTCCGCGACCATCCCGAGCTCGGTGATCGGCTTGTCGATCTCCGGATCGTTGACGGTCGCGAGCTGCTCGTGGACCTGGTCCTTGGTGGGCACGCTGGAACCTTCCTGCGTTTCGATGATCGGGACGCGGGCACGCTGGCGCCGGCCACCCCCGAGGGTAGCGAGGTGCAACACGGCCTCGACCGGGCCGGTCGCCACCCGTCGCCGGGGTCGGCCGGCCCTGACTGCGTGGTCGTCCGGACCGTGCTGCGGCTACGGGTCCGGGGTGACGCGCACGGCCTCGTGCAGCGAGATGTCGCCCTGCATGGCCCGCGCGACGGCGTCCTCCCGCAGGCTCACCATGCCACCGGCCTCCGCCAGCTTGGTCATCGCGCCCTCGGCCGCGCCCTCGATGATCAGGTCGCGCATCTCCGAGGTCATCGGCAGGATCTCGCTGATGGCGACGCGCCCGACCGCGCCGGTCCCGTCGCAGTACGAGCACCCCGGTGCCATGCGGAACGTCGCCTCGCGGAACGCGGTGCCGCGTCGCTTCGCGGCGTTGAGCCCGGCGCGTTCCAGCAGTTCCTTGTCGGGATCCTCCGGCTCGGCGCACCGGGGGCACAGCCGCCGGGCGAGGCGTTGCGCCACGACCAGCAGCAACGAGGAGGCGACCAGGAACCGGTCGGCACCCAGGTCGACCAGGCGGGCGATCGACGACGGTGAGTTGTTGGTGTGGAGGGTCGCCAGCACCAGGTGGCCGGTGAACGACGCCTCGACGGCCAGCGAGGCGGTCTCCTGGTCCCGGATCTCGCCCACGAGGACGACATCCGGGTCCTGACGCAGCACGTGGCGGAGCCCCCGTGCGAACGTGAACCCGATCTTGGGCTCGATCTGCGTCTGGTTGACACCCTTGAGTTCGCCCTCGACGGGGTCCTCCAGCGTGATCACGTTGCGGGTCGGGTCGGCGACCGCCTCCAGGCCCGCGTACAACGTCGTCGTCTTGCCCGACCCGGTCGGGCCCGTGACCAGCACCAGGCCCTGCGGCCGGTCCAGGGCATCCAGGAACTGGGCCTGGGCGTGGTCGGTCAGGCCGAGCTCGGAGATCGGGACGCGTTCCGCGCCCTTGGGCAGCAGGCGCAGCACCACCGTTTCGCCGTGCATCGTCGGCATGGTCGACACACGCAGGTCGACCTCCTGATCGTCGACCTTGACGGTGGCGCGGCCGTCCTGTGGCAGGCGGCGTTCGGCGATGTCCAGGCGGGACATGATCTTGAGGCGGGAGACGACCTGGCCGGACATCGACCGCGGGACGTGGCCGCGGTCCTTCAGCAGCCCGTCGACCCGGATGCGCACGGCCAGGCCGTCACGGTCGGGCTCGATGTGGACGTCGCTGGCGCGTGCGACCACGGCATCGGCGAGCAGCGTGCTGACGAGCTTGATGACGGGCTGCGCATCGGCGTTCAGGTCGTCCTGGAGGTCGTCCTCCTCCTCGGGCGGAGCCTCCTGCTCCTCGAGGTCGTGCATGAGGCCACGGGCCGCATCCGTGCGGTAGGCGCGGCGGCGGGCCTCCTCGATGGCCGATCCCGTGGCGATGACCGGACGGACCTTGCGGGCCCGGGCGGTGAGCCGGACGTCGTCCATCGCCGCCACGTCGGAGGGGTCGGCGGTGGCGAGCACGAGCACCTCGCCGTCCAGTCGCACCGGGACGATCTCGTGGCGGGCCGCGAGCTTCGCGGGGACCATCTCGATGGCCTCGTCGGTCGGCCGTTCGGTCGTCAGGTCCACCCGCTGCAGACCGAGCTGGGTGGCCACGGCGTCGGCGACGGACTCCTCGTCGACGATGTCCAACCGGACCAGTGCGTGGCCGAGTCGCTCGCCAGCGAGCGAGCCGCTGAGCCCGTTCATCAGCTCCGACTGGGAGATGATCCCGGCTTCGAGCAGGACCTCGCCGATCTTGCGGCGTCGGCGGGGGCCGGCGAGCGACGTCGCCGCGTCGCTGGAACCGTTGTCCACGTCGTCGTCCGGCCGGTCGTCGCGGCCGGCGTCGTCGTGGGGCGGCTCCGTGTGGTCACGGGTGCCGTTGGTGGAGCCGTCGCGGTGGTCGACGGCGAGCGATGTATCCGGTTCCGGTGGCGTCACGTGGGTCCCCCTGACCGGGTCGATGATACGCGTCGCTAGCCTTCTTCCCATCGACCAGTCACGTGATCATCTGGAGTCCCCGTTCGCACGTCGTCCTGCCGGAGGTTCGCCGTGCTGGCCCTCGTCAGCCTGGCGGCGGTCGGCTGCCGCCTCGATCTGACCGCGGGCGCCCAGCTCGACGGCAACGGGACCGGCACCGCGACACTCGCCATCCGGATGGATGACGCCCTGCTCACCGAGCTGGACGAGCTGGCGATCGATCCGACCATCGAGATCACCGCAGCGGCCGGTGAGGCGGACGGCTGGACGCTCGAACGGACCGTCGACGACGAGCAGGCCATCACCGTGCTCCTGCGCGCCGACGTCACCGACCCCGCGGCACTCGGCGATGCCTTCCGTGACCTGACCAGCGGCCTGGACGCGGACGATCCCGGTCTGTTCGTCGACATCGAGGTGGCGATGGACGCCGACGGTGCGGCGGCCATGGACGGCGCGGTGTCGTTCCGCGCTCCCAGCACCGCCGGTGTCGTGGTCGACGGGGAGCCGTTCGGTCCGGATGCCGACGCGCTGCAGGCGCTGACCGCGGACACCGTGATGCCCCGCCTGGAGCTCACCCTGCCCGGCACGGTGGTGGCCCACGACGGCGACCAGCTCGATGGGCGGACGGTGGCGTGGGACGTGCCCATCGACGAGGTGCGCAACGTGTCCGCGGCCTCCGAGAGCCCGGCGATCTACCAGGAGCCCTGGGCGTGGGTCGCGATCACCGGCAGCCTGGTCGTCGTCGGCGCCGTGGTGCTGCTGCTGCGGCGGCGGCGGACGTCGGGACCTAGCCGCGGGGCGTGAGCTCGACCAGGGTGCAGGTGTCTTTCCAGCGTTGCAGCGCCGCCTCACCGTCGGTGAGGTTCAGGCGGGTGCCGAGGCCCATGCTGGCGATCTTCTCGAACTCGTCGCTGTCGGTCACCACGCGGACATCGGCGGCGACGGACCCGATCGTGGCCTTGACGTCCTTGGATTTGACCGTGACGGTCACCGCCCGTGCATCCTCGAGCCCTGGCAGCGTCTGCTCCTGCTCACCCTTGAGCACGAACAGTCGGCTGCCCTGCTGGACGTACCACGCCGGTCGCGACAGGGGCGGTCCGGTGCGCTGCGGGATCGTCAGCCAGCAGATCGCGCCCTTCTTGAGTGCCACCTCGGCGGCGTCCAGGAACACCCCGGCGCTCTTGACCGACTCCGGGGCATCGATGAAGACCGGGATCCGACCGGCCATCTGCCCGTTGAGGTAGAAGGCCAGCGTGTGCTCGTCCCCGGAGGAGATCTCGATCCGCTCGCGCACGGTGGTGCGCAGCAGGTCCTCGAACATCTCGCCGCGCAGGTTGACGACCCGCGGCTGCGACTCCCAGATGACGGTCTGGTCGGGATCCGCGAGCGCCACGACCTCCTCGTACATCCCCTGCGAGCCCTTGTAGACCCGGCTGAGGCCGAAGGGCTGCGAGCCGCCCGGGAGCTCCCCGAGCACCTGGATCACGGGATCGGCCACACCGGTGGACTCGTACGACGACAGGTCGTACGCGATGGCCGACATGAGTTTCACCCGGGACATGGTTGCCTGCACCTGTCGTCGGCGGTGGCGAACGCCGCGAGCCTAGCCGGGCCCGGCGGCGGGGCCGTCACCGCATGCGGGCCAGACGCTCCTGCGTTCGGGGTTCGCGCTACCCGCGCGGTACCGTCCAGGGTCACCACCCGCCGGTCGCCGCGGACCACCGGGACGCGACCGGACGTCCGACCTGCCGCAGGAGGCCAGAGCACCGATGACGATGGAACTGGACGAACTGCGCAAGACGGTCCGCGACTTCTGCGACCGTGAGATCCGTCCGTCGGCCCGCGACCGTGACCGCAGTGAGGCCTACCCGGGCGAGCTGCTGCCCGGCCTGGCCGAGCTCGGGATGCTCGGTGCGGTCATCCCCGAGGAGTTCGGGGGCGCCGGCCTGGACGACGCCGCCTACCGGGTGGTCATCGAGGAGCTCGGCGCGGCTGACTCGTCGATCCGGTCGCTCGTGTCGGTCAACCTCGGCCTGGTCGGCAAGTCGATCCTGCGGTGGGGGACCGACGAGCAGAAGGAGCGGTGGCTGCCCGGGCTCGCAGCCGGTGAGCTCGGGGCGTTCGGGCTGACCGAACCGGGCGCCGGGTCCAACCCCTCGGAGATGACCACGCGCGCCGTGCAGGGAAGCGGTGGCTGGACGATCGACGGCTCGAAGATCTTCATCACCAACGGGACCCGCGGGGCGGTCACGATGGTCTTCGCCCGCGCGATCGTCGAGGGGGAGGATCGCGGGATCACCTGCTTCCTGACGCCACAGGACGCTGCCGGCTACTCCGGCAAGCAGATCCACGGCAAGTTGGGACTGCGGTCCGGCGACACCGCCGAGATCGCCCTCGAGGGGGTCACGGTCGGGCCGGATGCGGTGCTCGGCGAGGTCGGTGGCGGGATGAAGGTGGCACTGTCCGCCCTCGATGACGGTCGTTTCTCCCTGGCGGCCGGCGCGGTCGGTCTGGCCCGCGAGGCGCTCGAGGTGTCCCTGCGGTACGCCTCCGAGCGTGAGCAGTTCGGTGGTCCGATCGCCGCCAAGCAACTGGTCCAGGAACTGTTGGCCGCGATGCACGTCGATGTGCAGGCCGCCAGTGGCCTCGTCGATGCGGTCGTGGTCAAGAAGCTGTCCGGCGAGCGGTGCACCCTGGAGGTCTCCACCGCGAAGCTGTTCGCGACCGAGGCGTCCGTGCGCTGTGCCGACAAGGCGGTGCAGGTCCACGGTGGGTACGGCTACATCGATGAGTACCCGGTCCAGCGGCTGCTGCGGGATGCCCGTGTCACGACGCTGTACGAGGGCACCAGCCAGGTCCAGCACCTGATCATCGGCCGACTCCTGACCGGCCAGAACGCGTTCTGAGCGGGGGACTGCGTGACCGGTTTCGATCTGCACACCCACTCGGTCTTCTCCGATGGGACCACGACGCCGCAGGACAACGTCCGTCAGGCGGTCGAGCTCGGCCTCGACGGCCTCGGGATCACCGACCACGACACCACCGACGGGTTCGCCGACGCCATGCGGGCCGCCGACGGCACGGACCTGGAGCTGGTGCTCGGCACCGAGTTCTCCGCGGAACACCTGGGCCTGTCGGTCCACGTCCTGGGCTTCTGGATCGACCCGGGGTACGCGACGCTGTCAGACGAACTGGCTCGTCTGCGTGACGAGCGGACCGACCGCGCCCGGCGGATCGTGGAACGGTTCAACGCGCTGGACATCGCCGTGGGGTTCGATCGGGTCGTCGAGTTGGCGGCCGGGGCGCCGATCGGGCGGCCGCACATCGCCCAGGCGGTCGTGGAGACCGGCGCCGCGGCGACGACCCGTGAGGTCTTCGACCGCTACCTCGCCGATGGTGGCCCGGCCAACGTGCAGAAGCATGCGGTCAGCCCGGTGCGGGCCGTCGAACTGCTCGTCGCGGCGGGTGGGGTGGCGATCCTGGCGCATCCCGGCCTCTATGGTGGGCGCGACGACACCGATGGCATCGAGGTGGCGCTGATCGAGCAGATGGTGGAGGTCGGCCTCGCCGGGATCGAAGCCGACCATCCGGACCACACCCCGGCGCACGTCACCCGGTATCGGGACGTCGCGCGGGCCCTCCGCCTGGAGGTCACCGCGGGCTCCGACTACCACGGCGAGGTCAAGACCAACCGCCTCGGTTCGGCCACGACCCCCCGCGAGGTCGTCGAACGGCTCCGGGGCTGGCGGCGCGCCTGAGACCGATCCGGGCTTCCCTGCGGGCGCCGAACCTGCGAACCTGTACGAACGGACCCCTGGCCGAACGGCCAGACGGGAGGACGTGACCGAACGGTCTGCCAGGACGGGAGCATCGGCGATACTCCGGGGCTCACCGGGCGAACCCATGGCGATCCCCGAGCGATCCCATGAGGGCTCGAGGCACCGCGACGGGGCGCCGGCGACGAGAAGGAGAGCACGTGGAGGGTCAGGTCCAGAAGGCGCAGAAGATCGTCCCGGTGCCGACGCTGCACTTCAGCGAGGGCTCGCTGGCTGGCAGGGTCGTGCGCCTCGACCGCGATGTCGCGACGCTGGGTCGCCGTGACGACAACGCCTACGTCGTCCCGGACCCGCGTGTCTCCCGGGTCCATGCTGAGGTGCGGCGCGAGGCGTCGGCGGTGATCATCACGGACCTCGGATCGAGCGCCGGGACCAAGGTCAACGGGCAGTCCGTCGAAGGCCCCAAGGTGGTCCGTCACGGTGACCGGGTGAGCTTCGGCCCCGTCACCGCGATCTTCGAGGACCCCGCCGCCGCCTCCGAACGCGAGGATGCGACGATGGTCTTCGACGTCCCGAAGGTCGAGACCGGCCCCCACCTCTCGCCGCGTCAGCAGCAGGTGCTTGAACTGATGGCCGAAGGGATGACGAACTCGGAGATCGGCGGCCAGCTCGGGGTCACCGAGCGGACGGTCAAGGCCTACGCCCAGGAGCTCTACGACAAGCTCGGGGTGCGCAACCGTGCCGGCGCGGTCGCTGAGGCGGCCAAGCTGGGTCTGCTGTAGTCGCCTCGATGCCGCTGCTCACGCTGCCGGGCCTCCGGTCATGACCGCGACCGTCTACGCCGTCGCCAACCAGAAGGGTGGCGTGGGCAAGACCACGACCACGCTCAACATCGCGGCGGCGATGACCGAGATGGGCCGTGCCGTGCTGGTCGTGGATCTGGATCCGCAGGCCTGTCTGACGTTCTCGCTCGGGTACGACCCGGACACCGCTGAGCCCTCGCTCAACGACACGGTCGTCGGCCGAGCCAGCCTGGCCGAGACGATCATCCAGCACGGGGAGCTGGACGTCGCGCCGGCGAACATCGACCTGGCCGGTGCGGAGGTGACCCTGCTGTCACGGACGGGCCGGGAGTACCTGCTGCGCGGCGAACTCGTCGACCTGCTGGAGAGCTACGACGCGATCCTCGTGGACTGTGCCCCGTCCCTGGGGGTGCTCACGATCAACGGCCTGACGGCCGCCGACGAGGTCCTGATCCCCGTGCAGTGCGAGACCCTGTCGCACCGTGGCGTGGCCCAACTGCTGGAGACCGTGGCAGATGTGCGTCGCCTGACCAACCGGGGACTGACGGTCCGTGGGCTGATCGCCACGATGTTCGATCCGCGGCCACGCCACACCCGTGAGGTGCTGCGCGATCTGTTGGCGCGCTACGAACTGCCCCTGATCGGCCCGCCGGTCCGCAAGTCGATCCGGTTCGCGGAATCACCGACCTCCGGCGCATCGCTCGTCGGGGGCAGCTCCACGGTGCCGGGAGCGTCCGCCTACCGTGCGATCGCCGCGGAGCTGTTGGATCTGCCACCCGATCCGGCGGTGCTGGCCGCTGCGGGTTGGTCCGACGAGCAGCGCGACGAGGTGCTCGGGACCGGAGCAGGTGGCCCGTCATGACTGGGGATCGGCCGGCGACCTCGGCGCGGTTCGACCGCGTGTCCCGACCCGATCCGACCCGCGCTCGACCACGACCGGGGGACGGCAAGGAAGCGCTGTACTCCACGGCGCCGACGGCGGCACCGACCTCGCAGATCGAGGTGCGGTGCCGGCGGTGCGACGTGGTCAGCGGGGTCTCGGTCCTGCAGGTGGTTCCGATGCTGCGACCACCGTTCCTCTGGGACCCGGTCCGGGGGCGGCTGTGGACCCGCTGTCCGGTCTGTTCGCGCCGCTCCTGGCTGGAGATCCGCACCGGGCAGGCGCTTCGGGTCCTGCTCGATCGCCGTCTGACGAGCTGACGCGGACCGCGGTGCGCGTCAGCACGGCCGATCGGGGGGCGGCTGATCGGGCCCGGCTCGTTCCGGGCCGTTCCGGCTCGTTCGGACCCGGGTCAGGGCAGGTGCTCGACCTTGACCCGGCGGGAGGGCTGCGGCTGTCCATCGCCGCGTGCCTCGGGGCCCCGCCGCTGCAGGACCTCCCCGGGATCCGGCGAGGTGTCCTGGTTGGAGCCTCCCCGGCGACGCCCGCTGCTCCTGTCGCGGCCGCTGCGGTTGCGAGCTCCTCGGTTCCCGCCGTCCTTGCCGCCCCCGTCCTTGGCGTCGCCCTTGCCAGCAGCCTGCCCGCGGCCGTCGTCCTTGCCGCCGGCGTCCTTGGCGCCGCTGCTGTCCTTGGCGCCGCCGCTGTCTTTGGCGCCGCTGCCCTTGGCGTCGCCCCTGCCGGCGGCCTGCCCGCTGCCGCTGTCCGACTGGCGGTCGCCGCCGCTACGACGCGCCCGGGTGCGCCCCGAGGAGCTCTTCGAGCCCGACCGGTCGTCGGACCCCCCGCCGCTGGCCCCGGTCTGGTCGGTGCTGCCACGCTCGGACGATCCCCGGGCCGCGTTGCGCTCGGAACCGGATCGGCCGGCGTCGGAGCGGCCGGCGTCGGAGCGCCCGGGACCGGCTGCGGTGTCACGCGAGCGCGAGCGTGTCCGCGTGCGGGTGCGGACCCGCTCACCCTGGTCGGACGAGGACCCGCGTGCCCCGTCCGCGTGCTCCGCGGCCGGAGCGTCGCCGGCATCGGTGGACGAGCGGTCGCGGGCGGTCGTGGCGTCCGCGGCGGCGTTCCGGTCACGACCCGACCGGCTCCGGGATCCCTTCGCCCCACCACGGTCGGTGCGCTGTCCCTCGCTCCCACGGTCGTTCTTCGGACGACCGTCCGAGCGGCCGCTGCGGGCCGGCGTGGACGTGGAGGCATCGTCCGACCGGGCGCCGTCGTTCGGGGCGGGGTCCTTGCGGGGTCGGTCGCCGCCCGAACGCTTCCCACCGTCGGCACGACCACCGGACCGGCCGCCACCGGAACGATCGCGGTCCGAGCCGCCGGCGTCCCCCGAGCGCTTGCTGCCGGTTCGCCCGCCACGGCCGTCGTTGGTCTGTTCCTTGACCAGCGCGTCCCAGGGGCGTTCCTCGGGCAGGTCGAACATCTCGGTGAGCTCCGGCGAGGTCGAGAAGACCTGCAGCACATCGCTCTCGGTCGCGCCGACGGCCTTGCGGATGACGTTGAGCCGATCCGCCTCGTTGAACTCCGCGAAGGTGACCGCGACCCCGGCTTCGCCGGCGCGGGCCGTCCGGCCGATGCGGTGCAGGTACATCTTCTCGTCGTCGGGGCAGTCGTAGTTCACGACGTGGGTGACACCGGTGACGTCCAGTCCACGTGCGGCGACCTCGGTGGCGACGAGCACGGTGGCCTTGCCGGACCGGAACCGGTCGAGGTTCTTCTCCCGGGCCGTCTGTCGCAGGTCACCGTGGATCGGGATGGCCGGCGTGCCCAGCGCCTCGAGGTCACCGACGAGCCGGTCGGCCATGTGCTTGGTCCGCACGAACACGTAGACGCCGCCACGGTTCGGGGACTGCAGGATCCGCGCGAGGATGCGCGGCTTGTCCATCCGGTGCACCTGGAAGAAGTGCTGGGTGACCAGGGGAGCGGTGTTCTTCTGTTCGTGGTCGGCGCGGGTGAACGTCGGATGGTCCATGTAGCGGCGCGCCAGCTTGACGATCGCGGTCGGCATCGTGGCCGAGAACAGCATCGTGTGCCGATCCTCGCCCTGGCAGGCTTCGATCAGCCGCTCGACGTCGGGCAGGAAGCCCATGTCGAGCATCTCGTCGGCCTCGTCGAGCACCAGTTGGGTGACGTTCGACAGGTCGAGGTTGCCGCGGTTGAGGTGGTCCAGGAGGCGCCCCGGGGTCCCGACGACGACGTGGACGCCGCCGGTCAGGGCCTCGATCTGTTCCTCGTAGGGGACCCCGCCGTAGACGCTGATCGAGGTGATCCCGAGTGCGCTGCCGATCTTGAGGTCCTCGTGGACCTGCTGGGCGAGCTCCCGGGTCGGGGCGATCACCAGTGCCTGGGTGACCGGCTTCGACGCGTCGATGCGTTGGAGCAGGGGTAGGCCGAACGCCAGCGTCTTGCCGGTGCCGGTGCGGGCCTGCCCGATCAGGTCGTTGCCGTCCAGCGCGAGCGGGAGCGTGAGCTCCTGGATGGCGAAGGGGTGGGTGATGCCCTGGGTCTCGAGCGCATCGCACAGCGCAGCATCGACGTGCAGGTCACGGAAGGTCTTGGTCACGTGCATCTCTCATCCAGGCGATCCCCTGCACAGCGGTGATCCGCCTGGCGGTGATCGCGACTCGTCATCGCCGGCCGGCATCGTGCCAGACGGCAGGTCCCGAGGCGCAGTCCGAAGCGGGCGGGTTGCCCGGCGTCAGCGTGACGAGGGACGCCGGGGCGTCACGGTCGACGATGATGGACTGCGAGCGGGAACGTTCCGTCGACGTGGATGCGGCGCGAAGGTCGCGTGCAGACCACGCCGCTGGTCGGGATCGTCGAGCATGATCGCCGTCCCACGGAGCGTTGTCGTAGCGTACCCGACCCGACCGTCCGCGCGACGGTCACCCTCCGCTAGCGTCCGCAGCCGGTGCACGGACAGCCGGAGGGGAGGACGAGTCATCGAGCATCTGGCGAAGGCTGAGCGGCTCGTCGTCCGCTACGTCGATCACGTCCGCGACCATGCACCCGTCGAGGCGACCCGCCTGGGACTGCACGAGCGCGATGGGGACCTGCCGGACCTGTCGCCGGCCTCGCTGGCCGCCAGCAGCCGGGATCTGGCGGTCCTGACCCAGGAGGTCGCCAGCGCGCTCGCCGTGATCCCCGGCGACGCCCGCGGTCCGGACCGCGAGGCTCGTGACGATCTGCGACTGCTGGCCGACGAGCTGGCCTACCGGCGGTTCCTGCTGGATCTCCGGCCCCGGTACGTCTTCGATCCGCTGGCGGCCCTCGAGACCATCTCGTCCGCCATCCACGAGCTGCTCAAGCGCACCGACGTCCCGACGCAGGAGCGTTGCCGACGCCTGGAAGCGGCCGCCCAACGGGCCAGGCGCATCCCCGTGCTGCTCGAACAGGCCGGCACCCTGCTGATCAGCGCCCCCGAACCGCACCTCGACGTGGCCCTGCAGCGGTTGCCGGCACTGATCGCCCTCGTGCGTGACGAACTGCCGCGTCGGGCGGAGCAATTGGAGGTCGATGTCTCGCCGGCCCGGGACGCCGGCGAGGTCGCCGCGGAGGGCCTCGAGGCCTACGGGGCCCTGCTGGACGAGCTCCGTGAGGAGCCGGGCGGCGAATGGCGTCTGGGTCCCGAGGACCACGGCATCACCCTGCGCCGTGCCCTCGGCACGGCCATGGACCCCACGGAGATCGATGCCCGGGCGACGGCCTGGCGCGACGAGATCCGCACCGAGATGGCGGAACTCGCCGCCAGCACCTGGTCCCGGCGGTTCCCGGGTGAGCCGGTGCCGGCCGACCCCACCGAGCGCATCCGGCGGACGCTCGACGCGGTGGCGGACCGGTCGGTGGAGCCCGACCAGTTGGTACCGGAAGCCCGCCGAGCCGTGGAGGAGGCGCGGGCGTTCGCGTGCTCCGCCGGCCTCACCGACGTCCCCCCCGCGGAGCGTCTGACGGTGACCGAGGTGCCGGGCTACCTGCTCGGCCTGGCCGTCGCCTTCATCACCCAGGCCCCGCCCCTGGAGCCCGAGGCGGGCTGCACGTACTACCTCTCGCCGGTGCCGTCGCACTGGGACGCCGACCAGGCCCGACACTTCCTGCGCGAGTACAACCCGGCGCAGCTGCGGTCGCTGGCGATCCACGAGGGCTACCCGGGCCACTTCGTCCAGTTGGAACACGCCTCGCAGCACGCGCGGCTCGCACGTCGGCTGCTGTCGCGTCCGGTGTTCGCCGAAGGGTGGGCCGTCTACATCGAGCGTGAGGCGCTGGCGGCCGGCTTCGCCCGGGATGCGACCTCGCAGGTGTCCGAGGACGACTACCGCATCACCCAACGCAAGCTGGAACTCCGGTTGGCCACCAACGCCTCGCTGGATGTCGGCCTGCACACCGGCGACCTGGGGGACGAGCAGGCGCTCGACCTACTGGTCCACGGTGCCTTCGAGGAACGCACCGACGCGCAGGGCGAACTCGTCCGCGCCAAGGTCACCTCCGGGCAGTTGTCCTCCTACTTCGTCGGTGGCGCGGAACTGGCCGACCTGCGTCGGGAGGTCCAGGAGCGTGAGGGTGCCACCTTCGACCTGCGGCGGTTCCACCAGCGGGTGCTCTCGCACGGCACCCCGACCGTCGGCATGATCGCGGACGCCCTGGACGATGACGCGCCCGTCCACCGACCGTTCCAGGCCAGTGCCTGAGAGCCACCTCGTGGCGTGGGCTCGACGCCTCGTTCGGGCGGGGTGAGCGGGCCGGCGGCCAACCGCAGCGCCTGGGCCGGGCTCATCGCGATCGGTGGTGACGGGTTCTCGAGGCGCTCGGCGTGGACCCGGATCGGTGGCGCGGTGGGTCGCAGGGCGCCCCACAACGGCGCGGCGCGCGCGTTCTGCGCATAGCGTGAGCGGTGGTGGCCATCGAGTGGTGGTTCCGCCACGTTGCGTGGGGCGCGGCGCCGCCTCGAACGGCCCGTCGGGGTAGGCTTCCTGGTCTGGCGACGGCGTCGTCGGTGGAACAGCGACACCTTCATCCCTCCCCGAACCGAGCCTGGTTCGCACCGTGCACGGTCGGTAACGTGGCCGGTGGCTCGACCGTCGCACCGGTGCTGCCGGCAACGCACGACGTCGCAGGGTCAAGGGTACGGGTCGGCCGCGCAGGGGCGTGATCGATGGGGAGACAGAGCATTATCGAGACCGAGGATCGAGCCATGGCACGGTCGACACCGACCCATGCGGACCTCGAACGGGCCATCGAGTCCGTTCCCGGGGTGGCTGAAGCCCACGTCACGCGGGTCGAGGAGACCGGCAGGAGTCGGTTGCGCATCCGCTTGGCGAACGATGAGGACGCCGGGCCGGTGTCTTGGTCGATCGCGGCCACGTTGCGCGAGCGGTTCGGCATCTCCCTCGATCCGGACCAGATCCGGCCCCGTGTGGCCGCGACGCCGCCGAGCGGGACCGGATCGACGCTCGACACCTCAGAGGCGGGCGGTGGGCCGAGGGACGACGCGGAGGTCGTCGGCATCGGCGCATCGGACGAGGACGCGCCCGACGACCTAGCTGACGGGCAGGATGTGCTCGTCGCCGGCGACCGGGTGCTGCTCAGCGAGGCCGCCCGTGCCCTGCTGGAGGAGGCGGTCGCCGAGGCACGAGAAGCTGAACGCAGCGGCAACACCGACATCGACACCGAGGTGACCGCCGATGTCACCCCCGACGCCGCCGAGGCCGCCGATGTCACCCCCGACGCCGCCGAGGCCGCCGATGTCACCCCCGACGCCGCCGAGGCCGCCGATGTCACCCCCGACGCCGCCGAGGCCGCCGAGGTGACCGCCGATGTCACCCCCGACGCCGCCGA
>JAWLFE010000168.1:0-4417 GCA_041685735.1 Nitriliruptoraceae bacterium | reverse complement strand
CCGCCGGGCTGCCACTGGCCGTCGTCGTTCCGGGTCAGGGTGATGCGCACGTCCCGTCCCCGGACCGCGTCGTCCAGGTAGCCCCAGCTGAGGACCGCGCCGTAGGCCAGATCGGGATCGTCCTCGTCCATCAGCACGCGGATCGTGGTCTCCCACTGATCACGGCCGAGCAGCTGGGCATCGGAGGCACGGGCCAGTGCCGCGACCACGGCGCCCGGCGTCTCGTAGGTCCCGATGGCCGGCTCGGGGACCTCGTAGGGGCCCCACGTGGTCACCTCCGGCTCCCACTCTGCAGGTAGACCGGTGTCCGGCTGCGCCTCGCGCACGTGGACCCGGAGCTGATCGATCAGGCCAGCTGCGGTGCGCGGCTCGGCGACATCGCGCAGGCCATCGGGGGTGTCCGTCGTCGGTTCATCCGGTGCGTCACCGTCGTCGGTCTCTTCCTCGTCATCCTCGGCGTCCGGGGCGGCCACCAGTTGCTCCTCGAGGCGGGTGACCTCTGCCTCGAGCTCACTGGCGCGCGACCGTGCCTGGTCCAGTTCTCGCTCCAGGTCCTCGGCACGGGAGGATGCGTCGTCGGTCTCGGATGGCGTCTCAGCGCATCCGGCGAGCACGAGCATGCCGACGAGCAGGGCTGTCAGGAAGGTTCGTTCACGGGGCACAGGCACTCCTTGACCGCTCGGCGGGATCGTCTGTCGAGGGTAGGAACGGTGGCACCGACACGCATGGTCATGGGGCTGGCTCACCTAGTCTGTCCGCATGGCCATCGCGATGCGACGCGCGAGCAAGGAGCGGAAGGGCTACGGCACCTTCGGCGGCGTCTTCGTGCCGACGGTGCTGACCATCCTCGGCGTCATCATGTACCTGCGCCTCGGGTGGGTGATCGGCAACGCCGGGCTCGGCGCCGGCATCGCGATCATCCTGCTGGCGTTGCTCATCAGTGGGGCGACCGGCCTGTCGTTGTCCTCGGTCACCACCAACATCCGCATCGGCGCGGGTGGGGCCTACTCCATCATCTCCCGGTCGCTCGGGATCGAGGTGGCCGGCAGCATCGGCATCCCGTTGTTCCTGGCACAGTCGTTCGCGGTCGCGCTGTACGTGTTCGGGTTCCGGACGGGGTGGCAGTTCATCTTCCCGACGCATCCGGACCTGGCGGTCGACGCCGGCATCTTCGTGGTCCTGCTCACCATCGCGTTGATCTCCGCGGGCTTCGCCTTCCGCGTGCAGTTCGTGATCCTCGCGCTGTTCATCGCCGCGCTGCTGTCGGTCGCTGCGACGGTCTTCACCCTGCCACTGGACCAGCCGGTCCGCCTGATCGGGGATTTCCCCGGGGCGCCGGAGACCGGGTTCCAGGGCGTCGGGTTCTGGGCGGTGTTCGCGATCTTCTTCCCCGCAGCCACGGGCATCATGGCGGGCGCGAACATGTCGGGGGAGCTCGCCACCCCGCGGCGCTCCATCCCCATCGGCACGATGGCGGCGATCGGCGTCGCGACGGTCGTCTACCTGGCGCTCGCCGTGTGGCTCGCCCGTGCGGCGACACCGACGGAGCTGGTCACCAACTACACGATCATGCTCGACCGGGCCGCCTGGACCCCGGCCGTGCTGGCTGGACTCCTCGGTTCGACCACCTCGGCGGCGCTGTCGTCCCTGGTCGGCGCGTCACGCATCCTGCAGGCGCTGGCCGCCCACAAGGCCATCCCCGGCGCCCAGGCGCTGGCCATGACCACGGCGAAGGGGGAGCCGCGCAACGCCGTGCTCGTCACCGCGGTGGTCGCCATGGGCGCGCTGCTGCTCCGCGACCTCAACGCGGTCGCCGCGCTGATCACCATGTTCTTCCTGATCACCTACGCGATGGTCAACGGTGTCGTGCTCCTGGAGCAGGGGTTGGGACTGGTCAGCTTCCGGCCGTTGCTCCGTATCCCACGGGCGGTCGCGCTCGTCGGGGCGCTCGGGTGCATCGTCGCGATGTTCGTGATCAACCCCGTCTTCAGCCTGGTCGCCCTGGCGGTGGTGATGGCGTTCTTCACCTACCTGACGCGGCAACGGTTGGCCGCACCGTACGGCGATGTCCGCAGCAGCCTGTTCGTGGCGGTCGCCGAGTGGGCGGTCAAGAAGGCGTCCCGCGTCGGCGGCAGCCGCGAGCGTGCCTGGAAGCCGAACCTGTTGGTGCCCGTCGAGGATGTCGACGAACTCCGCGGGACGTTCCGGTTGATCCACGACATCGCCTCGCCGAAGGGGTCGCTGACGATCATGGGGTTGGCACCTCCGGAGGGCACCGAGCGCCTCGCCGGCAGCCTGACGGAGGCGGCGGGGCAGTTCCGTGACGAGGAGGTCTTCGCGACCGAGACGGTCGTGGAGACCGACGGGTTCGCCAGCGGGTTCCTGGCCGGGATGGGCGCCTTGCGGGGCGCCTTCTTCAAGCCCAACACGGTCTTCCTGCCGATCCCCAGGCCCGGCATGCCCACCGACGATCGGCGGACGGTGATCGAGCGGGCACGGGACTATGGCCTCGGATCGATCCTGTTCGCCGATCACCCCCGCGCCGGCCTCGGTCGCCGGCACATGATCAACGTGTGGGTACGCAACGCGTCCTGGGAGCGCGGGCATGAGGTCGCGGAACTCGATCTGCTCCTGCTGCTCGGCTACAAGCTCCAGCGCAACTGGGACGGGCGGGTCCGCCTGCTGACCGTGGTTCCCACCATCGAGGACAAGCCCGAGGCGACCGCTGAGCTGCACCGGTTGATCGATCTCGCGCGGTTGCGGGAGACCGAGCCCTACGCGATCGCCGGCACCTTCGAGGATGCGCTCGACCGGGCCCCGCAGACCGATGTCAGCCTGCTGGGGCTGCCGGCGGATATCGACTTCGACTGGATGCGCCGGGTCGTGGAGCGCACCCGGTCCGCGTCGCTGTTCGTGCGGGGGTCAGGCGACGAGAACGCGCTCGGCTGACGGGTCCTCAGTCGGCTCCGGGAACCGCGCGGGCGATGCGCTTCGCGAAGGTGTAGACGCGGCGCAGGTGCTCGATCGCCTCCGTGCCGCGTGCGTACGCGGCGACCCGGGACGGTGCATCCGCCGTCAGCCTGGATGCGCGGTGTTCGGCGGCGCGGTGCAACAGCTCGTTGACCTCCGGTTTGGCGTCCAGGACCGTCTGCGCGAGTTCGGGGTCCTGCTGATCGAACGCCAGGAGCGCGGTGCGCAGCAGCTCCACCATCTTCGTGTGGAAATCGCCGACGACCCGCATGGTCTCGTCGCTGATCGGGACCCCCTCCTCGATGCGGTGCAGGCCGACCCGTACCAGGTCGGTCTGGACCACGTCCCCGAGGATCTCGAGGTAGCTGGTGACCTCCATCAGGCGGACGAGCTCCCGGCCCTGCCCCTCACTGAGTGGATCGTCGTCGATCCGGCGCAGGTAGGCCAGGATGGCGGCGTGGAGGTCGTCGATCTCATCGTCGTCGTCCGCCAGCTGGGTCAGTTCGGCCGTGGTTCCGGTCAGGACCGTCGGCATGCTGCGCTCGACCTGTGCGAGAGCGCGGCGCCCCAGGCGCATCACTTCCTTGTGGGCCAGGCTGATCGCGATCCCCGGCGCCTCGAGCACCGCATCGTCGAGGTACTTCGGTTCGACACCCAGCTCGCTGCGCCGCGGGGGCACCAACCGCTCGGCCAGCGCCGCGAGCTGCCGGGCGAACCCGATCCATCCGAGCAGCATCCCGACCTTGGCCAGGGTGTAGGCATTGGCGATCTGGCGCGGTGACTCCGCTGCCAATCGATCCTGGCCGGTCAGACCTTCCGACGTCGGGGAGACGGCGGTCGCCAGGTCCGCGAGCAGCGGGATGAGCAGCAGCATCACCGTCACGCCGACCGCGTTGAAGACCACGTGCACCAGGGCGGCCCGCAGGGCGATCGGCGGACGACCGATGGTGGCCAACATGGCGGTCACCGTCGTTCCCAGCGATGCCCCGAGCGCGATCGCGATGCCCGTCTCCAACGGGACCAGCCCCTGGCTGGCCATGACGATGACGATGCCGATCGTCGCCGATGACGACTGCACCAGCGCCGTGAACACGGCGCCGATCACCAGGCCGGGCACGGGACCCCGGTCCGCGGCCATCAGTTCGAGGAACGGTTCGAACTCCCGGAGTGGGGACATCGCTCCCTGCATGACGCCCATGCCGAGGAACAGGATCCCCAGGCCCGCGACCGCGGTCCCGAGCTGGCGGATCTGCTCACTGCGTGCGAGGAACTGGGCGAGGACCCCGGCCGCGATGATCGCCAGCGAGTAGCTGACGATGTCGAACGCGATGATCTGCGCGGTGATGGTGGTGCCCACGTTCGCGCCGATGATGACGCCGATCGACTGGACCAGGGTGAGCAGGCCCGCGGACAGGAACCCGATCACCAGGACCATCGTGACACTGGA
>JAWLFE010000167.1:0-4418 GCA_041685735.1 Nitriliruptoraceae bacterium | reverse complement strand
GCAGAATTCGGCCTTCCAGAGGGTCCTAGAAGGCCGAATCCGAGAAGCGCGCTGGGAGGGATTCGAACCCCCGGCCGCCTGATCCGTAGTCGCCTGTCTTCACTGCAACTGAGCGAATTACGGCGAAATGAGCGAATTGCGCGTCGTTGAGGGTGTCCAGGGTGGGCACGTTTGGGTTCGACCTGGGTTCGGGATTCAGAGTTCTGGCCGGCGACCCCGACCATAGTTGACGCACCGCTGGAGAACATGGTGTCACTCGAGCCGCTGAGCGATCCACACGGCGAGCTCGTCCTCATCGACCGTCCCGGCGGCGACGCCCTGGACGATGGTAACGGTCTCGTCACCCGTCCGGGTCGCCGTGCGGGTGGGCCCACGTCCCACCGTTGCGTGCGACGAACTCGAGCTCGCAGAGCCGGTTTCCCGGTAGGCCCAGGCTGCGGTCCGGTGCCTACCGCCGCGCCGAGGACGCTCGATGTAGGCGACGAGGAAGGACCGCTGCAGCAATCCGGCAGGTGGGCACCGCTAGCTTCTCGTCTGCATCGGAGGTCGCTATGCAGCCCCTGTTGACCGGCGATCCTAAGCAGATCGCCAGCTATCGCATCCTCGGCCGGCTCGGTGCCGGAGGGATGGGTGTCGTCTTCCTCGCCCAGACGGAGCGGGGAACACCGGTCGCGGTGAAGACCCTTGGAATCGGCGGTGACCCGAACTTCGCTGCACGATTCGCCCGCGAAGTAGAAGCCGCCCTACGGGTGAGCTCGCCGTACACAGCTCAGGTGCTCGACGCCGATACGGATGCAGACCTGCCCTATCTCGTGACGGAGTACGTCGCCGGTGAGACGCTCCGCGATCGCGTCGACCGTCTCGGGCCCATGGACGCTGAACTCGTGACTGCGACCGCCGCAGGGCTAGCCGCTGGGCTTCAGGCCATTCACCAAGCCGGTGTAGTCCATCGCGACCTTTCGGCAACCAACATCATGCTTACGCCTGCGGGGCCGCGCATCATTGACCTTGGCATCGCCAGCGTCGAGGAAGCCACGCGTCTGACACAGACCGGCACGACCATGGGTACGCCAGGCTTCATGGCGCCAGAGCATGCGAGGGGGGAAGAGATCGGCCCAGCAGCCGACGTCTTCGCCTGGGGATCCCTCGTCACATTCGCGGCCACTGGCGCCTCGCCATTCGGAGAGGGCCGCGCAGAGCAGGTGCTCTATCGGATCGTCCACGAACAGCCGTCCTTGACCGGACTACCCGACCTGCTCGTTCCTCATGTGACTGCCGCACTCGCCAAAGTGCCCGAGTCGAGGCCGCAAGCAGGCGAACTCGTCTCCCAGCTTGTCGGACAGCTCGCACCGACGAGTCCAACGGACCTGCCCCCCACGGCTGCGATCACCCAGCTTGTGGCCCAGACGTGGAGCGAGGTCAGAGACCTGGTCGCGAAGCCGGCGCCAGTTGTCGAAGGCAGCGCTACACCACAGTCTGCGCCAGTAGGCGAGACGGGCCGCCTTGACGGTGCTGAGATTGCTGACGAGGCGACGATCGCCTTACAACCGCCCAAGCGGCGGAAGTCAGCCGGGCCCGCCATCGCCGCAGCGTTCGTGCTGCTTCTGGGCGCTGGCACGTACGCCGTATGGCCTCTTGGCGAAACTGGACAGACGGACAGCGAGGTCACCGCATCAGCCGATGAGTCGTCGCGCTCAGCTGGAGCGGGGACGGCCGCCCCCGATGAGCCCCTGGACGAGGCATGGGACTCGGCAGAGGCACGAACCCCGGCGCCGGGACCCGAGCCCAGTGACGAGAACGGAGACACGGACGAAGATCCGCCGCCGCAGCCGGACCCTGAGCCGCGAGATGTCGGGGTGACCGAGGAAGAGCTGATTCCTGATGGCCATGCCGAACTCGGACGGAATAGTGTCCAGCTCAGTGGCGGCGATGGCGCCGTCATCTTCTCCGAGAACGAGGACTACAGCGAGTTCGTGGACGACAGGGTCACGGCGACCCTCGCCTTGCTGGGTGGCCCCGCTCCGCGCATCCTCGATCAGCAACGCATGGAAGACTGCCGGTTCCTGCAGAGCCTTGAGAACCTCGCCGATGGCACCACACAGGTGCTCTGCCATTGGGGCGCAACCGCGATCTGGCAGTTCTCAGTCAGCGTCGAGGACGAAGCAATCAGAATCGTCGAGGAGGGTGTCAGATAGCTACACAGCCACCCCGGGGGAGGCCGATACGTCCGAACACCTCAGACCTGGCG
Source organism: Nitriliruptoraceae bacterium (assembly GCA_041685735.1). GTDB lineage: Bacteria > Actinomycetota > Nitriliruptoria > Nitriliruptorales > Nitriliruptoraceae > CSSed11-175R1. Next base: position 2,170 of record JAWLFE010000167.1, on the reverse strand, counting down.
CGATGGCAGCCTGAAGCTGTCGCAACGACCGCAGTACTCGGCCGCCGTCTCATACGTCGCCGAGACTTCCGCCGATTCCTGAACCCAGCCGGCGCGGACAGGACACTCACCACCGCACGGCCTGTCACGGCTCGCACCGCACCATGGGAGGCGGTCAAAGCCCGTCCGATCTCCCGGTCCGACCAGTACCCACAGACGTGAAGCCCCACGAAGATTCAGGCCGCCGGTCAGGACCATGGACGCCTCCCACAAGCGCCCACATGAATGCTCCCCGAGTGTGCCCTCGCAGCGCGTACGGCGTGGGCCTTGGCGTCCCCACGGTCTCGCCCCACTACGTGTCCTGGTCCTGAGCGATGGCGCCGATGCCGGGCAGGAGCTCGACCGGGCCAGACGGAGCCGGCGCGTAGGTGATCGCGAGATCCTGAGGTGTCGCGGCCCACTGCGCAGCAGCAAGCGCCAGCAGGTGCCCGGCCCCCTGGACGGTCTCGAAGGTCGCCAGCGCCGTCATGGACGCGCCACCGGTTCCGTCCTCGTTCCGGCCCCGCGCGGCCTGGCCCCAGCGGTCAATCCCAGATCCGGGAGCGGGCGACGTCTCGAGGTGGCTGACGAAGGACCCGTTGCCGTCGCGGGCCACCGCGAGCAGCGCATAGGGCCACGGCTCGGGTACCACCCCGCCGCGTTCGAGCAGCAGGATCTCCGCACGCTCGGCGGTCTCTACGCAGATCTCTTCCAGTCGCCTGACGAACGATGACCAGAGCCGAGTCGCGTGTCACGTCAGGTCGTCGTCGGCAAGCAGCGACAGGTGAAAAGCCCCGCCGACAAGCCCGACATCCATCGATGAAGCGCCGCTGCGCCCGGTCTGCCATCGCGCAGGCAGCAACAGACGCCCCGTACGGGCGCCATGAGGATCCGGTCGCTGTCCGAGCAGGCCGATCTCCCGGTACCGGCCCGGCTCAACCGCGGTCCGGGCAAGAAGGCTCGCCCGACGGATTCCTCGAGAACGTCACCACCCCAGACCTGCCACAGCTGCGACCCGGCATTGGTCCAGGTTCGCAAGAGCCAGCCGGACATCGGGCTCAGCTCCCCCGCGATCATGGCGCTCACCGGCGTCTGCTGATGAAGCACGGCAGCCGGACCTCAGCCAGGAGACGGGGCTGTACCACGCCCCCCCAGTCTCGACCTCACCTGTTGCCATCCGAAGGACCTGGGAGCGGCTCGCCTTCATCGAGCCAGATCCCACCGTCGGGGATACCGAAGAACTGCTCGAACACCAGGGATGGCACTCGGACAGTCTCGAACCCGAGGTCGCGGAGGTGATGGGCGAGCTCGTCGATGTCGATGCTGAACTGCACCCAGTCCGCGTGCCCACCCGGCGACGAGCCCCACACACGGCCGAATCGAGCCACCACCTCATCGAGCTCCCACCCGGTCCCACCTTCGACGATCCAGGGCGCGGAGAGATAGTCGGCATACCACTCGAGAAGCTCGCTCCGTACATCCGCACGCGGGTACAGGTCCGCGTCCTCATCCGACTCTTCCAGGTCGAGCGCCTGGTTCTCCTCGTAGACCTCGAGGAACGTATCGAGATGTATGTTGCTGGCAGCCCTTGCCCGAAGATCACCCAGGGTCTTGACGAGACTCATCTCGAGCAGATCGAGGAGACTCGCGTAGAGACGATCACCTCGCTCAGCGACCGGTCCCACCAGCTCGGCCGTTGCGACCACGGCGGTGCGTTCGTTCGCCCAAGCGGGCCGAGACGGCACGGCGACCTGCTGCATCATGAAAACCTCCGTGTGTGCGCCTTAGGTCGTCTTGTCCTGCGAGACGAACCTACGCAAGCGGTGCGAAACGCCCCGCCGATGCCGTTGGGATATCTGGTCCTGGAGTCACCCCAATCTGCCCCGCGCTACCCCGGACCGGACATCGCCCCCCCGTGCCCGTAGATGCTCCACGCAGGAATCGGACGACGAACCCAGAGACTAGACATCACGTTCGATGATGGTCTCAGATCTTTCTCGGCTTGACGTCGAAGGGAGTCGTCAGCGCTGCGAGCCGGACCCGCTCACCAGCCATCCGACCGCTCGACCGAGCCAGTAGGAAGGGACGTACGCCGCGAGCAGTGCGACGGCGGGCGGGAACCAGAAGTCCCAACGACCGTCTTCAAGTCGAG
>JAWLFE010000057.1:0-18174 GCA_041685735.1 Nitriliruptoraceae bacterium | reverse complement strand
TGGTCGCCATCGTCGGTCGACGGGGCAGGACGGGTCTCCGGTTCGACGACCGGGGCGGGGTGCGACGTCGTTGCAGCCATACCCCAACCCTACCGTGGGACGGGCGCTCACGCCCACGAGCTCGGGGCCCGCGGACGCGATGGGTCTACCGGGTCTGCGATCGTGGCTTGCCGAGGTGATAGCCCTGCGCGGCGTGGACGCGTGGACGACCGTCGACGGCCATCCGGCTCGCCTGCGCGGCCGGCGTTCGGTCCTTGCGGGCTTCGGTGAGCAACTCGGGCGTGAGTTCGACCGTGTCGAACGCGACCGATCGCAGGGTCCGCAGATCCCCGCCGGCTCCCCCGGCACCCTCGAGCGCGGTGCTGAAACCCCGTTCCTTCAACCGGGTCGCCTCGTGGACGCAAACCGCTCGGGAGATGTCGGGACCCTCGCGCAGCTCGAAGACGACGCGGTCCGTTCGAGCCCCGCGTTCGCGATCTGACGGCGGAGTTCAGACGTGCGCAGGCTGCGATGACCGCGTCATCGGCCAGGGAGACGATCGGCTGGTAGTGCACCCGGAGATAGCCCTCCCGGAGCACCGAGTAGAGGGCGCGAGCCTGGGACGGGGTCACGCTGGGGCCGTCGTCTGCACCGAGCGGCCATCGACGACCGACCCGTGTCTCCGTCGCTTCGCGACGGCCAGGGCGTCCCGGGCTCGTCGCTCGATGTCGTTGGGGCTGCTGTCCGCAGCCCGCTCGATGTCATCGATGTCCCGCACCTGCAGCGCGAGTCCCCCGTCAGGAAGCGGATGGGCGCGGAACTCGACCCAGCCACCGAGTCGCTCGTCGTCGGTCTCGATCCTCGCCGCGCTCCGCTGCCCCATCACGCGTTCGGTCAGGGCGACGATGGCGTCGTCGCGGTCCATCACCGTCCACAGCTCTCGCCCGCCGAGCGCGGCGCGGGGCCGCTGCAGGAGGGCCGCGGCCGCCAGATTCGCGTGCGTGATCGGCCAGCCGGCGTCGACGGTGACGTGGACGTCGTCCAGCGCGCTGAGGGTGTCGAGCACGTGGCCGTGCGCCACGCTCGTACCGGTTGCGTCCCCGAGGGTGTCGGCCGGCAGTGGAGCGGCTGGTTGCGTGCGCCCGAGCTCGCCGGATGTACCGGGGACGCCATCCGGCAGGACGGGGTCCCCCGACGATGCGGTCGGGGTCGACTGGACGACGCGCTCATCGAGCGGTACTGCGTCCACGTGAACTCCTGGCGGCCCCGTCACCGACGGAGAGGACCGGCCTCCAGGATCGCCCCTGGGCTGGGTGATCCATCCAGCCCGTCGGCCGGTCGTCGGCCCGGTCAAGGGTCCGGCGTGCTCGCACCCTGCTCGTCGGACCGCCAGGAACTCGTGTAGAGGAAACGCTGACCACGGATGAGGGTCACCCGGCATTCCACGGCCCGGTCCCCGTCCCAGCCCAGACGCCGGACCCGCAGGAGTGCCTCGTCCTCGTCGAGCTGCAGGAGCGACCGGAGGTCGGCATCCGGCAGCAGCGGCTCCAGCGTCTCATCGACCGCGGACACCGTGATGCCGGCGCGGGCATGGAGCTCGTCGTACAGCGCGGTGCGGCGGAAGTCGACCTCCAGCAGATGCCGACCGACATCGACCGGTAACCAGACGCTGTCGAGCGCGAGCGGGTCATCGCCTGCGAACCGGATGCGCTGGAGGTGCACCAGTTCGGCCCGTGGCGGCAGGCCAAGGCGCGCGGCGGCGTCGTCGTCCCGGGACCGTTCGAGCGCCAGCACCTCGGACCGCTGTTCCAGACCCCGCTCCTCGACCGCCCGGAAGAGGCTGTAGAGCCCGCCGAGGGGCTGGGTCAGGCGCGCCTCGTTGAGGAAGCTGCCGCGCCCACGGTGGCGATCGACCAGACCACGTGCGCGAAGGCGGCGTACGGCTTCCCGCACGGTGTGGCGGCTCACCCCGTAGTGCTCGGTCAGTTCACGATCCGTCGGGAACCGGTCAACGATGTCGCCTGAGGCGATCCGACGTTCGAGGTCGTCGAGGACCTGCTGCCACAGCGGGCGCGCCGGGGCGTTCTCCCCAGTCACCCGAGCCTCCCTCCCGTTGGCGTCCGCGGTGCCAGGAGCCTAACCGGGCCGTCCCGGACCATCTGGACGCTGGGCTCTGACGAGCAGGTCGATGGCATCCCGCGGGCCCGTCTCGGTGTCGACGGTCCGGACGACCTCCCCCGCGGACCGCAGCACCAGGCCCGTGCCCGACAGATCATCGACGACCTCGTCCACGGAACGGAGGACAGCTGGGTCGGGCGGGCCACCGAACCCGGCCTCGAGGTTGCGCAGCGCGTGTGCGACGATGAGCAACGTTCCCCCGGGCGCAACGGCAGCGGCGGCGGCCCGCGTCGTGCGTGTCGACGGCCCGCGGGGCAGCTGCAGGTAGGCGAGCAGCACGAGGTCAGCGGGCTCCAGGACCGGTGTCGATGTGAGGTCAGCTTCCGTCAGCGTGATGCGGACCCCGGCGTGCTCCGCCCGTTCGCGTGCGGTCGCCAGGGCGACCTGCGAGAACTCGACGAGTTCGACGTCCCACCCCCGTCGGGCCAGCCAGATGGCGTTACGCCCCTCTCCCCCTGCGAGGTCGAGCGCGCGCCCTGGCGTGAGTTCCCCGACCTGCTCGGCGACGAACCGGTTGGGGTCCAACGACCAGACCGGCTCGCCAGCCGCGTAGACCTCATCCCAGGCGTCGCGGTTCATCGACCCTCGGCAACGGACGCACCTGCTGCTGCCAGGTCGGCGAGACCGCCGGCGTCGTAGAGTTCGGTGAAGCCGAGGTCACGCATGATGGAGACGGCCTGCGCGCTGCGGTTGCCGGAGCGGCAGTAGACGACGTACGCAGCATCCCGATCGAGTGGTTCGAGGTGCTCGACGAACGAGCGATCCTGGACGTCGATCAGCTGGGCAGCGGTCAGGTGCCCCGCCTCGAACTCCGCCGGGGTGCGAACATCGATGATCTGCAGATCATCACGCTCGTCGAGCATCTGCACGGCTTCGCCGGCGTCGATGACGACCGAGACCCGCTCGTTGGTGGCGCCGATGTCGGCAGCCGCCCCCGAACAGGCGGCCACCGCGACCGTCAGCGCGGCCAGGGTGGTGAGCTTCAGGGTGGGACGGGGCATGGAGTGTCCGTTCGTCAGGCAGTGAGGGGAGCGCGACCGTCAGTCGGTCGTCAGCTCGAAGCCGAGCTCGACCAGCCGTTGGTCGGAATCATCGACGAGCACCGGGGTGCGTCCGCTGCGGGCGATCAGCGAGGTGGCGATCGACGCCCGGTACCCCGAGGCACAGTGGACCCAGATCTCGCCGTCGTCGGGCAGCTCGCCCATGCGGTGTTCGAGTTCGTGGATCGGGATGTGGATCGACGAGGCGATGCCGCCTCCCGCCCGTTCGTCGTTGCGGCGGACGTCCAGGATGTGGATCGGGGCGTCATCGGCCACCCGCTTCGCCAGCGTCTCGAGGTCCTCGATGCGGTACGACCCCCGGCTGAGGCCCCGTCCGAAGGCGTCCACGCCCCCGACCGCCTGGGCGGCGGGACGGTCGATGCCGACGCGGACCAGTTGGCGCTGGGCGTCGGCCACCTCATCCGGGGTGTCCCCGACCAACGTGATCGACAAGCCCCACGGCACGATCCAGGCGAGGTAGGTGATGAAGGAGTTGCCGACCTCGACGTTGATGGTGCCCATGACATGGTCCGCGGCGTACGCGGTGCGGGAACGCAGGTCGACGACCCACTCACCTGCGTGGATCCGACGAGCGAGTTCGGTGGGGTCGGCCTCCACGGCGGGCGACAGGTCCACGGGACCGGGCCCAACCTTGTTGCGTGGAGCCATGTGGGCGTAGTAGCGCGGGTAGGCATCGAGGCCACCGAGCAGGCGGGCCACGAACTCCTCCTCGTCGGTGATCGTCAGGGCGAGGTTGGCCTGCTTCTGCTCACCGATGGTGGAGATCTCGACCCCGTACTTGGGGTCCACGGCACTGGTGGTCTCGTCGGCCGCGGCTGAGGAACAGAAGCTGCCGAACCCGTGTGTCGGGAGCACGGTGGTGTCCTCGGGCAGTTCCGCCGCGAGACGTCGTGCCGTGGCGAACTGGGCCCGCGTCAGGTCCTCCGCCGCGGCGCGCGAGATCAGGTCGGTGCGCCCCACGGAGCCGTACAGCAGCGATCCGCCGGTGAAGACCGCCCGCTGCTGCCCGTCGGTCACGACGTAGGACAGGTGCGTGGGCGTGTGTCCCGGCGTGTGCATCACGCGGATCGTCAGCTCGCCGACAGCCAGCTCGTCGCCGTCCTCGACGCCGTGGACGTCGTAGAAGAGCTCCTCAGCCGCAGAGAGCACGTACGTCGCGCCGGTGACACGCGAGAGTTCCAACCCGCCCGTCACGTAGTCGTTGTGGTTGTGGGTCTCGAAGACGTGGGAGACGGTCAGGTCACGAGCCTCGATGATCTCCAGCACACGGTCGATGTCGCGTTGCGGATCGATCACCGCGGCCGTCCGGCCATCGGTCACGATGTAGCTGCGGTCGCCGAGCGACGGGGTCGCGATCGTTAGGATCTCCATGCTCAACCTCTCGATACGGGGGTGTCTGCGGGGGTGTCTGCGGGGGTGTCTGACGGGATGAACGCCGGTACATGTCCGGACATTTCTTCCGAGGCAAGATCGATCCGGCCGCGGAACCGCGCGTCGCTCCCCGAGCGTTGCAACGGAGTGACGACGCCGCGGCGCACGCCGGTCAGGCGCAGCTCGGTCCCTGCGGACCGACACGCCTCATCCACCTGGACCAGGGCATCGATGCCGGACCCGTCCGCGCTCGGAACCCCGGACAGGTCGAGCACGAGGATCGGTGCGGCGTCCGCACCCGCGGTCGACGCCAGTGCTGCCTCGACGCTGTCGACGAGGCGAACACCTGAGGCGGGGAGCAGCGGTCCGACCATACGCACCACGGTACGTCCTGCACCGACCGAGACGTCGATCTGTGGGACGCCCACCCGGTAGTGCGACAACACGAGGCTCGCGAGGATGCCGATGGCGATGCCGATCTCGACACCGATCAACAGCGTGGCCAGGAACGTGATCGCCAGGGCGATGCCGTCGGTCCGTTCGACGCGCCACGCGTGGACGGCGCCCCGGACGTCGACGAGACCGATGACCGCGACCAGGACGACGGCGGCCAGCACCACCTGGGGCAGGGTCGAGAGCATCGGTGCCGCGACCAGCAGAACCAGCAGCACGCCGGCGGCAGCGACGACACCGGCGAGCGGGGTCCGGGCGCCAGCGGTGTGGTTGACCGCGGACCGTGAGAAACCGCCGGCCACCGGGAACGCCTGGAAGGCGCCGGCTGCGAGGTTGGCGACCCCAGAGGCCAACAGTTCCTGGTCGGCATCGATGCGGTCACCGGTCCGGATCGCGATGGCGCGGGCGACACTCAGCCCCTCGAGGTAGGCGAGCAGACTGATGATGGCCGCCCCAGGGAGCAGCGCGAGCAGCACGTCCAGGGTCGGCAGTTGCAGGTGGAGGCCGGGGAACCCGCGCGGGACATCTCCGACGACGGCCACCCCGACGGCGTCGAGCCCCAGCAAGGGGACGGCTGCGGTTGCGAGGCCGACCACGATCAACGGCATCGGGATGCGACGGCCGAGCCGCTTGCCCAGGACCAGGAGCGCCATGGCGATCACCCCGACGATCAGGGTCGGCAGGTGCGTCCCACCCACCGATGACACGAGCGACCCGATCCGGTCCGTCCAGCCGTCCGGTCGTCCGACCGACAGCCCGAGCAGCTTGTCGAGCTGGCTCGTGGCGATGACGATCGCCGCCGCCGAGGTGAAACCACTCACGACGGGGTGCGACAGCAACGCCGTGAGGCGTCCCGCCCGAAGGAGACCCAGCCCGACCTGGATGACACCGACCATGACAGCGAGCAGTCCCGCCAGGACGACGTACCTGCCCCCATCGCCTCCCGCCAGTGGCGCCAACGTCGACGCGGTCAACAACGACACGATGGCCACCGGCCCCACGGCCAGCTGGCCCGAGGTGCCCAGGACCGCGTAGGCCACGAGCGGCACGACCGACGCGTACAGGCCCGTGACCGGCGGCATACCGGCCAGCGTGGCATAGGCCATCCCCTGTGGCACCAACATGGCGGCGACGGTGAGCCCCGCGACGAGGTCGGACCGACGACTCGACCCGTCCCCTCGTTCCCACCAGCCGATGATGGGGACCCAACGGCGCAGCCTCGTGCCGCGTGGGCGGACGTGCCCGTCGGGTGCGGAGGTGGACGCCATCAGGGAACCTCAGGCAGCTGCGCTGGATGACGCGCGGTTGTACGGCAGCTTCGACAGCAGCATGCCCATGGTGCAGGTGTTGGACGCGGCGGCCACGACCAACCCGAGCCCGACGGCCCCGGCGACGAACCGGGCGGGCGGGTAGACCGCGCTCACCGCCGTCGATGATGCCACGATGCCGCCGGCGACCAGGCGGACCTGCCGCTCCAGGTCCCAACGGATGACGTCCTGGACGACCTCCCCGCCTGCGGCCTGCCAGGCGACGACACCACCTTCGACGATCGGTAGGTCACCGATGCCCGCAGCAGCGAGCCGCTCCTGGGCCTGATGCGCCCGCGAGCCGGTCCGGCACAGCAGCACGAGGTCACGCCCGTCCGCAGCCATCTCCCGCAGTTCCGCGATATGGGTGTCCAGGTCCTCGAGTGGGCGGTTCTTCGACGTCGGGACATGCACGGCCTCGAACTCCCCGGCCGTGCGGACATCGATGACCTCGATGTCGTCGAGCCGGTCCTGCACGGTGGAGACATCGAGGCAGATGGTTGGTCGGGTCACGTCGTGCTCCTGGTGGACGATGAGACAACGCGGCGTAATGTACGTACAATTTAGGCAGCTGCCAACTCAGGCATCGATCTCGCGTCGACGCGAGACCCCGCCTACCGTCCCACCTTCCGGGATCCCCGTCCCGACCAGGAGCGCAACCATGTCGACCAACTACACCGTGACCATCACCCTGGATGCCGACCCCTCCTCTGCGGAGGAGGCGGTCCGGGCCGCACTGCAGGAGCAGGGCTTCGGCATCCTGACCTCCATCGACGTCCAGGCCACCCTGCGGGAGAAGCTGGACCATCACATGGACACCTACCGGATCCTCGGCGCCTGCAATCCAGGGCTCGCGAAGCGGGCGATCGAGATCGACCCGGATATCGGCGCGATGCTGCCGTGCAACGTCCTGCTCCGGGCGAACCCGAGCGGCGGCACCGATGTCGTCGCTGCAGATCCCCTCGCGATGCTGTCCGTCGGGGCGGAGGATCTCACCGATGTCGCCCGCGAGGCCCGGGCCGGCATCGAGGCCGCCCTCGCGTCGCTGGCCCCCGCGGGTGGTGGCACGGCCTGAGCTACGGTGCCGGGTGGCGTCGACCGACGTCCAGGTCCTGATCCCCGGAGAGACACCAGACGTGAGTGCCCTGTTCGCCGAGCTGTCCTCCGAGTCCACGCCGATGGGCGTGATCAGCCTCAGGCGCCGACGTGAGCCGACCCGCAACGTGGATGTCTACGAGGTCAAGCTAGGCGACGACTTCCTGATGTCGAGCCTGTTCACGGTGGCTGAGATCCAGCTGGCCAGGCTCGGCCTTGCGGCGTGCGACTCGGACGAACTCGACGTCGCAGTTGGGGGACTCGGTCTCGGCTACACCGCGGTCGCCGCCCTGGAGGACCCCCGTCTGCGGACTCTGGCGGTTGTCGAGGCACTCCCCCAGGTCATCGGATGGCACGAGGAGGGCCTGCTCCCCGACGCCGCCATCCTGACCCAGGATCCCCGTGCTCGCCTGGTGCCCGGTGACTTCTTCGCACGTGTGCACGACGGCGATGACCTGGACCCGGCCACCCCTGGCCGCCGGTTCCATGCGATCCTTGTGGACATCGACCACAGCCCGACCCACGTACTGCAGCCGAGCCACGCACCCTTCTACCGCCCTGCCGGACTGCGACGGTTGTCCAGCTACCTGCAGCCGGGCGGGGTGTTCGCCCTGTGGTCGGACGATCCGCCCGATGCGGCCTTCCTCGCGTCGTTGCAGGAGGTGTTCGACCACGCTGAGCCACACGTCGTGGCGTTCCCCAACTTCTACACGGGCGCCGAGTCAGCGAACACCGTCTACGTCGCCCGCTGAACCGAGCGGCGTCCCAGACGGTGCCATACACGGTCAGCCGACGTCGAGCGTGGCTTCCATCCCGGCCTCACGGTGACCGACGACGGTGCAGTAGAGCGTGTAGGTGCCCTCATCGAGCGAGATCGATCCACTCGCCGATTCGCCGCCCGCGAGCAGGTCGATGACGACCTCGTCGCCCATTTCCTCGATGACCAGGTCGTGTTCCGTGGAACCGACGTTGTTCAGCGTGAAGGCGACCTCGCCGGGGCTCGCCGCCAGTTCCTCGGGTTCGTAGTAGAGGTCACCGGCTTCGATGGTCAGATCGTTGGATCGCTCCGCGGTCGCATCATCACCGCCACAACCGAGGGCGACGAGTGCTGCTGTCAGGAGTCCGACGGTTCGGATCATCCGCATGGTGGTGCCTTTCGGTCAGATCGTGTGCTCATGCGGCCGTGATGTGGCCGCATCTACCGGGGGTGTTCCTTTGTTCCATGCTAACCCTTAGCCCGTAACTTATTGTTTCTCGCGCGGTATGCGCAACAGCCACCCGCGGGCGTCGCTGTGGCGGACGCTCCTTGGACCGGGGACGTCGGACGCCATGTCCGACCCGTCCGATCGCTACGCCCGGCCGTCCGAGCGTTCCTCGAGCCACACCGAACAGGTCCTGGGTGTGACGAAGGGGTCGAGACGCACCGCGCCGTCGAAGTCGAGGACCTCGAGTGCACCGGTGAGGATGCCCTGATGCAGGCCACAGACGATGTCGGGGTGCTCACGGGCCACATCGGCGAACGGACAACGGTGCAGGTCGATGCGTCCGGAGGGGTCCGGTGCCGCGGCGAACCCCAGGTCGTCGAGCAGCGTGACCAGTTCGGTCCGGATGTCAGCCATCCCGGCACCGCGAGTCGGTGCGGCGTGCATGAGTTCACGCCCCCACCGGGCGCCCGCGTCGGCGACCATCTGCGCCGCGTCGATGTCTGCGTGGTGCATGGAGGCGGCCAGGGCCTGCGCGAGCGCGACGTAGGCGTTCTCCACCGATGGCGCAGGCTCGGTCGACGGTGCACGCCGGAACAGCCGTCGTGGTCGGCCCTGCCGGTGGCGGTCCTCGAACCCGGAGGTGACCAGGTCGACCTTCTCCAGCATCTCGAGATGCGCCCGGACCGTGTTGACGTGCAGGCCCACCTGCCGGGCCACCGAGCCGGCGTCGACCCCGTCACCATCCTGCGGAACGATCTCCAGGATGCGGACGCGTGTCGGGTTCGACAGCGCGCGATGGCGCTCGGCGACCGATGCCGCTGTCTCGGACACGCTCGCGGTTCCTCTCGGACTCTCGGATACCCGTGATCGGATGACGGTGCCATCACGTTGCACTGGTTCACGGCGCAACTGCCTGAACGGTACCGGGCGATCCTGCTTCCTGGTCGTCGGCCACCGCTCGCGCGCCGGCCGCACCGTTTCGTGTGCTGCGCTCGCACCGCAGGACCGAGCGGATCACGACCGCGACGATCACGGCCTGCAGGAGGCCGAGTCCGATCGTGAGCCGGACCAGACCGTCCGGCCAGATCGTGGGGAACTGTGACGCGAACAGCATCGGCAGATAGATCAGACCCTGGTGGTAGAACACCGCGCCGGAGCCGACGCCCAGGGCCAGCAGCGGCACCGTGCGGATCCACAACGCCCACATCCCTCCGACGATGCCAGCGGTCAGGAAGATGGTGGTGTGCAGCAACCCGAACAGCTCGTCGATCGGATCCGACGGGAACGCGATGAGATCGTCGACGAGGTGCAGGCCGTTGATCGTGGCGACTCCCAGCACGACGTACGCGGCTGGCCTCAGACGCGCCGCAGGATCGCTGGAGCGCAGGCCGAGGAGCCCCGAGAGCACCAGCAACGTCGCCAGGAGCAACCACGACAGGGGGCTCGGGGCGTCGACCCACACGAGTTCGCCCTGCACCTCGAAGCGGTCGCCACCGTGGGTTCCCGGCACCGACCAGTCGACGAACGCACCCGCGTCGCTGTGCGCTGATCCGACCGGGCCGACCAGTTCGAGTTGCATCAGGCCGCGCAGAACCCCGCTGGCATTGACGAACCCTGGGGGCTCGGACGACATCCAGTGTGTCCGGTGGTCGTGCCAGACGACGCGGGCTCGCTCATCGATCCGTTGCCAGTCGGGGGCCGCCGCAGGGTCGACGACCGGGGGGAGCGTGACCCGGTCGTACCGGTCCCGGTTGAGGTAGGTCGCCGGTGAACGCAGGTTGCGGTGCACGCCGTCCGGCCCGATGCGGAGGTACGGCTCCCCGTCGTAGCCCTCGATGACCAGGTCGCGGTCGCCGGTGTTCGCCACCTCGATGAGGAAGCCGCCGGTGTGCACGGTCCACGACACCCCCTCGATCTCCGGCACCGAGGTGATGACGCTGCGGATGTTGGTGGTCTCCTCGGTGCGCGTGTGGGCATCCGCGGTGGCCGGCACGGCGACGAGCAGGGCCACCGCGAGCACGAGCACCGCGATGATGCGTGGCAGCGGGATGACCATGTGTCAGGTCCCCACCAGCCCGGTCACACCCACCGACACGAACAACACGGCGAGGTAGATGTTCGAGGTGTGGAAGACCTGCCACGAGCGGGTGGGAACCGGGTCGGCGATGAGCCGGATCGCCCTGGTGATGAAGACCCCACCGAGCGTGCCGGCGACCACGAGGTACGGCCAGCCGCCGACCCCGGTGAGCGGCAGGGTCAGTGATGCGGCCACGGTCGCGATCGCGTAGCCGGCACCGTGCAGCGCCGCCACCTTCGGCCCGCGGACCACCGGCAGCATCGGGACACCCGCCAACTCGTAGTCCTGCCCGGTACCGACCGCCAGGGCCCAGAAGTGGGTCGGCGTCCAGAGCACGACCACGGCGAACAGTACGAGCGCGGGTGCACCGACCTGACCGGTGACCGCCGCCCAGCCGATCAGCGGAGGTGCGGCGCCGGCGACCCCGCCGATCACGATGTTCTGGACGCTCCGGCGCTTGAGCCACAGCGTGTAGATCACGACGTACCACAGCCAGGCGGCGACCGTCAGGACCGCCGCGAGCGCCCCTGCGAGCATCCAGAGCAGCAGGCTGCCAGCCGCGAGCAGGAAGACCGCGAAGCGCATCGCGGCGACCGGACTGATCCGCCCGGACGGCACGGGCCGATGTGCGGTCCGCCGCATCGTCCCGTCGATATCGCGATCGAGCACCATGTTGGTCGCATGGGCCGAGCCAGACACCATCGCGCCACCGATGACCGTCGCCACGACCAGCTCTGCACCCGGCCAGCCACCCGCAGCGGCCAACATCGCCGGCACGGTCGTGATGAGCAGCAGTTCGATGATCCGCGGCTTGGTCAGGCTCAGGTAGTCGGTGAGCACATCGCCTGCGGACCTGGTCGTGCTCGGGCTCACGGGTGCGGTGGTCGACACCATGGTCAACCCACCGGCCAGGCCTGCGAGAGGTTCAGGTGGGCGATGACGTAGAAGGCGACGAACCAGGCCAGGAAGGCGAACACGAGCACGTAGGTGCCGGGCGCTTCGAACCGCCGCCATCGGGAGGGGATCCCGCGGCCGTCCGCGTCAGCTCCGGGCGGCCCGGTCTCGGTCAGGGTCGCCGTGGCCCGGTCATCGACGCCTCCTCGCTCCTGCTCTTCCGCGTCACGTTGCCTGGCCTTGGGTCCGAAGGCGAAGCGCAGACCCTCGTCGGGGGCGTCGGTCTTCTCGCCCTTGAGCAGCGTCATGACCATCACCCAGATGAACATCACACCGCCGACGATCGCGGCGATCGCCCCGAGCGAGACGAGGAACATCACCACGGGGACCGGGCCGGTCGAGAACAGGTCGGTCGGGAGCTGAGCCCCCTCGTAGCCGAGGTCCGCCACCCGCCGCGGGACGCCCAGCTGGCCGGCCAGCAGCATCGCGAGCGTCAGGATCGCGACCCCGCCGGCGAACACGTACGGCTGGAGGCGGGCGACACCGATGCTCACCAGCCTGCGCTGGGACAGCAGGGGCAGGAGGTAGTAGGAGATCCCCATGAAGGCCACCGTCGTGCCGGACACGACCGTGGCGTGGAAGTGGCCGACCGTGAACAGGGTGTTGTGGATCACCATGTTCAACTGCATCGTGCCCATCAGCACGCCCGTCACTCCGGCGATGAACCCGAAGTAGACGATCGACAGCACCAGCGAGGAGAACCCGGGTTCGCGCCACGGGCCCTTCTTGAGCCACTGGAACAGTCCCCTGGTGAAGCCGCGTTCGCGCTGCGCCACCTCGATCGATGCCGGCAGTGAGAACGCATGGATCAGGCTCGCGAGCACGGCGAGGTACAGCAGGTAGCTGGTGTTCATGATGCGGTGGGTCGTGCCGAGTCCGGGGTCGACGAGCAGGTGGTGGACCGCACCGAGGTGGATGAAGGCGATGTAGAGCAGGAACGCGAACCGGCTGAGACCCTCGTTCACGGGGCGCCCACCGACGGTGAAGCCGATCAGCGCGTACCAGACCGCCACCATCGCCGCGAGGTTGACCTGCTGGGCACCGTGGCCGATCCCCCAGAAGAACAGGCGGTAGCTGGCCGGATCGACCTCGCCCATCACGCCGATCGAGTGCAGGAACAGCATCCCGTAGGCGATCGCACCGGTCAGCAGCGAGTACACGGCGATGATGGCCGCGGCCATCAACCCGTAGACGACCAGCGGCAGCGACCCTTCGTGGGTGCCGTCCCGCTTCGCGCCGATGACGTTGGTGATGAACAGGCCACACGCGACCAGCACCCCGACCGCGAACAGCAGCACGCCCGCGTAGTAGACGGGGTGCGCGGTCAGCGGCGGGTAGGCGGTGAACATCACGGTGGCGTTGCCGCTGAGCATCGCCCACTGAGCCATCAGCACACCCAGCACCATCATCCCGAAGACGCCCCACCCCACCCGGGGTAGGCGCATCCGGCTGTTGAGCAACATCGTCGAGCCCCAGTACAGAGCGCCGACCTCGAAGAACAGCAACCAGAACAGCAGCATGGTGGTGCCGTGACTGGCGAGCAGTCGGTACCACCAGTCATCACTGATGGGCAGCCCCTGGCGCTGCAGGGCGATCAGCAGCGCCATGGAACCACCGACAGCGAGCAACACGATCCCAGCGACCACGTTCGCGAGCGCCAACTGCTGGCCGTTGCGGTCGATCGTGAAGCCCGTGACGTTGCACGTCCGGGACGGGGCGGGAGGGGCGGTCGCAGTCACGGTGATCTGGCCTCCTGGTGGCGGGTCAGTCGACGACGATGAGGCCGGTCATCAGATGATGGCCGAGGCCGCAGAACTCGTTGCAGACGATCGGGAACTCCCCCGTCTCATCCGGGGTGATCTCGACCACGTAGAGGTAGCCCGGCAGGACCTGGAAGTTGAGGTTGGTCGGCTGCAGGGACAGACCGTGCTGGACATCGGTCGAGGACACCAGCAACCGGTAGGTCTCCCCACGTTCGAGTTGCAGAACGGGCCGGAAGGCGAACTGGTTCGCGTGGAGGTAGACATTGCTGCCGGGTGGTGGTGCCACGATCGCGGCGCCATCCCGCTCATCAACCTGGTGTTCCTCGACGAAGGCATCCACCTCCTGCAGGAACTGCTCGGCGCCGATGCGGTAGGACTCGATGGGCGTCTGCTGATCGCCGATGGCCAGCCAGACGTAGAAACCGGAGAACATCACCAGACACCAGATGAACGCCACCGTGAGCCACCGGCGTTCATCGGGTCCCAGCCGCGTCAGCCACCGAGGTCGCGGCGGCAACAACGTGCTCAGTTCCCGGTCATCCTCGTGCCCTGTGCCCTGATGCCCCGCGCCGTGCGCGTGGTCGTCATCGGTCACCATCGACTCCTCTCATCCACCCCACGTCGGAAGTTCAGCCAGTTCCCACAGCCCCCAGCCGAGGTACAGCACCCCGGGAACGATGAGGCTGATCGCCAGGAGTAGCCAGAGGTTGTCCAGCGCCCGCTGCTGCCAGGGCAGCGGCTCGTCGTGGTCGTGGTCGATCTGTGGATCGCTCATCGCCATGGCTCCCGGGTCGAGGTGGATGGATGACACCTCGGCGGTCGTCTCGCTCGGTCAGGGGCGTGTCGAGGTCGGCCCGCGGGGTCTCCCCGGCTCTCCGGCTGCTCCGTCACCTGGCTCCCACCTGGTTCCACCCCTCAGCCGTCCGCCGTGCGTTTTCCCTGCTTTTTACCAGGTAAAACATTAGCATGTGCTCGTGCACGAACCCACCTCACCGAGCTTCGTGGCAAAGCTTCCCGGCATCGTGGCTGCCAGCGCCTTCGGTCTCGCGTGTCTCGTCTGGCTCGCTACCGGTGAGCGGCTCCCGTGGGGACGCTGGATCGTCGTCCACATCTTCACGCTGCGGGGTCATGACCATCCTGATCTGGGCCTTCTCCGCACACCCCGCGACCAACGCCGCCGGCGCGGCTGTCCCGCGCTCCACATCGGGCCGATGGATCCTCACCGGCCTCCTGGCCGGCGGGTTCGGTGGGGCGCTCGGCTGGTGTGGCCTGACCGTGCTGGCGACCCTGACCATCTGCGGTCCCACCCTGCTCGGGGTCCGCCCGGACGCGGGTGACACCACCCGGTCGGCCAGCGGGGGCAGATCGCAACCCTCGGCCTGGGCGTCGCCACCGTCGGGTTCCTGCTCACGAGCCTGGCCCGCTCGAAGCTCGGGCGAGGGTGCCGGGCCCGCCATGCTCATGACCGTGGGCGGACTGGCCGCATACACCGACGGCATCGTGACCGTTGCATGGCCACTGCTGCGAGCGACCGGGCTGGCCGTATGCCTCGACTGGACACTCATCGGCGTCGTCGCCATCAGCCACCTGGGCTTGCTGATCCGGCCACGCGCGCCGTCCTGAGCACCGATCCTGTTCACCGCCACGTGACCGTTCGCCCACACGCCCTCACCGCGGGAGGGGCGTTCCTCCTCGTTGGTGTCACGCTGGTGCCGAGGATCGGGGCCGATCAGCGGGGTCGCCACTGGACCCGGCTCCGACCGCTCGGACCGGGCTGCTGTCCGATGGTCTCCCCCGTGACCGAGGATGTACAGCACCGTCGGCTTGACATGACGCGGACAGCTCACACCATGGAAGGTCGAGCCGAAACTCCATCGGACGCCAGAACGACTCTGCGGAAGGTTGCTCGCATGACGTCCCATGACCTCGTTGCCAGAACACGTCCCGTTCGATCGATCGCCGGGTACATCCTGGCCGGGGCGTTCACGGCGGTCCTCGCGATGGTGCTCGTCGTCCTGCCCGGCGCAGATGCGGCGAGCGCGCAGGGCCTGCCGCAGGCGTGTGCCGATGATCCGGTGGACGCCGACTATCTGGACCGTGACGAGGTCTCCACGGTCCACCTCGAAGCGGTCGACTGCGCGACGCAGCTCGGGATCACGCAGGGGCTCGGCACCGATGAGGGTGAGGTCTTCCTTCCCGGCGCGGATGTCCGTCGCGATCAGATGGCGTCGTTCGTGGCACGCACGTTGATCGAGGCCGGGGTCGAGCTGCCGGACGGGGGCGCTGCCGGGTTCGCGGACGTCCCGGCCGACGCGACGCATGCCGATGCGATCGCACGCCTGGCGGCTGCCGGGATCGTCAGCGGGGTCGATGAGGACTCCTACGACCCGGGAGCACCGGTGCGGCGTGACCAGATGGCCAGCTTCCTGGTCCGTGCGCTGGCCTACCAGGCCGACGTCGAGGTCCAGGACCTCCAGGACGGTGACGCGCCGTTCACCGACGTCGCAGCGGACAGCACACATGGACCCAACATCCGAGGGCTGTACAACCTCGGGATCACCGCTGGGACCACCGACGACACCTACACCCCGGGCGGGGTCGTGACGCGTGATGCGATGGCGAGTTTCGTCGTGCGGACCTTCGATGCGATGCAGGCACGGCAGACCGTTGCCGACCGCGACGGGGGTGCGCTGAGCCACACCGTGTTCACCTTCCTGAGCGAGGCAGGCCGCTGCTTCCAGGTCACGGCCGGAACGGCGTGGGTGAGCGAGTGCGAGCCGGCGACCGACGAGACCCTGCAGGTCCGCACCGTGACCATCGACGAGGGCTTCACGATCGCCGCCGGTCTGGTGACCGACGCCGTGGCCCGCGTGTCCGCGGAGTCCGACGGTTCCTCGACGGATCTGGAACTCATCGACACCCGCTCGGCGGGCCTGCGTGCATGGGCTTCACCGATCCTGGCCGAGGACGTCGACGCGATCGTCGCCTACGACGACGCGGGTACCGAGATCGCCCGCACGGCACCGGACGATCCCACCAGCCCACCGTTCCCGGCCGACACCGAACCCGATGAGGGTGACGCGCAGGGCGACCCGGTCGTGCTCACCGACGTGGACCTGGGACGCCATGGCACCTACGACCGTGTGGTCCTCGAGGTGGCCGACGGTGGACACGCCGGATGGCAGGCCGAGTACGTCGATCAGGCCACCGCGCAGGGATCCGGCCAGACCATCGACATCGAGGGTGAGGCGATCCTGCGGTTGACCCTGTCGAACATGAACCTGCCGACCGCCTCAGATCTGGACCAGGTTGAGCCCGGCACTCGCTACGACGGCGTCGGCGACATCGATGAGGTCTACGTCGGCACGACCTTCGAAGGGATCACTCAGGTCTTCGTCGGGGTCTCCGCAGAGACCCCGTTCCGCGTCTTCTCGCTGGACGACCCCACACGCATCGTGTTGGACGTCGTCCGGGACGCGGCCACCTCGTAGCGAGTCGCGCAGGACCCGCGCTCCGCGTTCAATGCTCCCCCGTACGCACGGCGAGCAGCCGTGCGAGCAGCGCGGCCACCGGGAGCGCGACCACCATCGTGACCGGATGGGCCACGACGACATCAGCGAGGTCGACGATGGCGACGACGAACATCGTGAGACCGACGACCAGCACCGTCCCCGCCGTCACGGCCCGTGCCCTGACCGGTTCGTCCCGGAATGCCACGACGAGGGCGACGCCCGCGCCCAGGACGATGCCGACGACCGCTGACCACAGCACGGGCAGCAGTTCGGCCAGCCCGTCGACGTCCATCATCGGCTCGATCGCCAGATCTCCCACGACGATCCCGACGACCATGCCGACGATGCCTCCCAACCCGGTCGCCGCCACGGTCCGTCCCGGGCGCAGCTCGCGTGGCATCGGTGCGGTCCTCCTCTCGAACGGAGGCTATCGAGCGAGTCCGGCGTCGTCGGCCGTTCGAGCGGCCGACGACGAGGTGCGCGACGAGGCACTTGAACCCTCATGACCGTTAGGTCACACGGCCCTCAACCGTGCCGAGGGCGTCCCTCCCGATACACGCAGATCCCGCGTCATACCGCTGACCTGCGGAAACACACTGATGTCATGTCGGACCGTGTGCCCGTGCACCGCCCTGTTCCGTCTGGTGTGTGCGTCACGATGGTGTCAAAACCCAGCCAGGCGGTCATCGAGGTTGGGGCATCCCCCATCACCTCACGGCGCGCGCCCGGGGAAGCTGCTCAGGCATCCACATGCCGTCCACCTGCGGAGATCGTTGCGAGTTACACTTAGTTCAGATAATTGTCCGAGGACGACACATGGCCACGACCAGAGGCGATCGGTTCGCCGCACTCGATGCACAGCTCGAATCGGCGCTGCGTAGCGCCGGTGACCAGCCAACGGCCGTCGTGGTCGGCGACGGCGATCCCATCGAGCTACCACCCGACACGCTCAAGACCCTGCATAAGGTCGTCCACGGGCTGGCGTCGGGAACCGAGCCGACGCTGACCACGACCGAGGCCGCCGACTTCCTCGGTGTCTCGCGCCCGTACCTGACCAGGCTGCTTAAGGCCGGCAAGATTTCCTACCGCAAGACGGGCAACCGCCACCTTGTACCCGCCTCTGCGCTACGCGATTTCAAGACCAACCGTGACCGCCAGCTCGACCAGCTCGATCAGCTCGCCGCAGCCGAGGAGGACCTGGGACTGCGGTGAGCCACCC
>JAWLFE010000166.1:0-4466 GCA_041685735.1 Nitriliruptoraceae bacterium | reverse complement strand
CGAGCCGACCCGGATCAACAACGCCGTCGACGACTTCTACGACGCGGACGTGGCTGCCGGGCGGGCCGAGTACCAGAACGCCTGCGCCTCCTGCCACGGGGTGAACCTCGAGGGCGGGTCCGCGCCGCACCCCTCACCGGACGTGGAGGCGGCCTGGCCGGCCCCGGCGCTCAACAACATCGTGGCCCGCTACCAGGACTCCGAGGTCGTCACCGACGTGCGCGAGTTCATCCTGCTGACGCTGGTGCACGGCCGGGCCGGTACCCCGATGAACGCCTTCGGGGTCGCTAACGGCGGGGTCTACTCCGACAACCAGCTCGAGCAGATCGCCACCTACATCCTGTCGGTCCAGACCGGGGAGATCCCCGAGGCGCAGGCCTACGTCGGACGCAGCGGTGAGGACGTGTTCGCCGCCAACTGTGCCCGCTGCCACGGCGAGAACGCCGAGGGCTACGTCGGGCCGCAGCTATGGAACGTCTACGAGCGCTACGGCTGGTCCGGTGAGGACGACGAGAGCCTGGTCCAGGCCCGCAACGCGGTCCGCCAGGTGCTGTACGAGGGCCGCAACCTGCCCGGCAACGCGCCCATGCCGTCCTTCGCGCTGGACCTGACCGACGACGCGATCGAGGCCGTCATCGAGCACATCGAGTCCTTCCAGGAGCTCGATGGACCCCGCAGCGCCCAGATCGGCGGGCTGTCCGACGCAGAACCCGAGGGAGAAGAAGACTGATGTTGGAGCTCATCACCTTCCTCGCGGTCGAGGAGGCCATCCCGGCCGACCACCCGGCCGCGATCCTCGCCATCCCGATCGGGCTGCTGTTCCTGTCCGGCTCGGTCCTCCTCCTGCTGTGGTCCAACTACGGGCTCCGCAAGGCCGGCGCGATCTACGGCACCGCCTTCTTCGGGCTGGCCTTCCTGATCGGGGTCTTCTGGACCTTCGGTGGGCCGGGCATCCCAGCCAACACCGGCGTCAACCACCTGCCGGGTCAGGAGCCCGACCACTACAGCCCCCGCTGGTACGCCTTCGAGGACGGCTCGCCCCGGGCGGGCTTCTTCGAGGGGGGCACCGAGGTGGACCGCTTCGTCGGTGTCGCGGAGTTCCTCGGCCTGGGTGACCTCGACGAGGAGGAGCTGCAGGGCCGGCCGGCCTTCGGGCAGCTGGCCGGCAACGTCGGCCAGTCGGTGGACGCGATGCAGGACCAGTTCCTGCCGTTGGATGACAACAACGTCGCGCAGATCGGCATCACCCGGCGCGAGACCTTCGAGGAGGACGCGGCCGCCCAGCGTCCCGAGGATGCGGTGGGACGCGCCCAGCCCTTCTTCAGCGTCCAGCGCGTGGGTGATCCGCAGATCTACGAGCATCCCGGGACCGGTGTGCTGCTGGCCACCCAGCAGTTCCAGGCCGTCGCCACCTTCACCGACGCCGACGGGGTGCCCTTCCCGGCCGTGCCGGTCGGCGAGCCGAGCTCCTGGTTCGCCTTCCTCGACCCCGGTGCGGAGTGGCTCCCCGCCGCGCTGTGGACCGGGATCTCCCTGGTGCTGTTCCTGCTCAGCCTCGCCTGGCTGGACCGGCTCGAACAGCGTGACAAGCGCCTCGAGATCGACGACGTGGCGGAACCGGAGCGCATCGCGGTCCCCATCGCCCAGTAGTCCCGCCCGGGCCGAGCTGCACCCGGCGCGCGCCCGTACCCCAAGGGTTCGCGTCGGGTGCGGCGACCGGGCACCCTCACCGGTCCCGTCGTCCCGGAGCCTCAGGATGCGTCTCGCTCGAGCGGTACTCCTCGGTGCCGCCGCGGTGCTCGCTGCCTGCAGCTCGGATGCGACCGCAGCCGACTGCGAGCAGATCCCCGGCGTGCGGCCCGGGCTGTGCCCGATCCCGGTGGAGGAGCGCCTCCCCGCCCCGGTCGAGGAGCTCCCCGTGGTCGGTGAGGACCGCACGCTCGGCGTCGACGCCTTCGGCGGGCAGGTGGTCGTGGTCAACTTCTGGGCGTCGTGGTGCGGTCCCTGCCGGGTCGAGCAGCCCGACCTCAACGAGGCGTTCGCGCTGCTCCCCGCGGACGAGGTCGCCTTCCTCGGGGTCAACATCGAGGACGCCGAGCCCAACGCCCTGGCCCACATCCGCGAGTTCGAGATCCCCTACCCGTCCCTGTACGACCCGGCCAACGACTACGCCTCCCTGTTCTCCGGCGTCGGGCCGCGCAACATCCCCTCGACCCTGTTCCTGGACCGCGACGGACGGGTCGCCGTCCGCGTCTTCGGGGTGATCGGCACGCGGGAGACCACCTCGCTGGCCGCCGCGCTGGCTGACGAGGGCTGAGCGGTGGCCGAGACCGTCCAGACGCTCATCCTCGACGCGAACCTGCTGGTGGCGGCGGCGATCGCCCTGCTCGCGGGGCTCGTGTCGTTCGCGTCCCCGTGCGTCCTGCCGCTGGTGCCCGGCTACCTGTCGTACATGACCGGGCTGTCCGGCCAGGACCTCGTCGAGGCGGACGCGCGCGCCCGTGGACGGGTCCTGGTCGGCTCCCTGCTGTTCGTTATCGGCTTCGCGATCCCGTTCACCATGCTCGGCTTCGCCGTCGGGACGGTCAACACCCTGGCCCGCTCCGCCACCGCCCAGATCATCATGGGTGGGATCGTCGCGGTGCTCGGTGCCCTGATGGCCTTCGGGCGGCTGCAACGCGAGGTCCGGCTCACCCACCTGGCCCCGACCCGGGGGCTGGTCACCGCGCCGGTGCTCGGCTTCGTGTTCGGGGTCGGCTGGACCCCCTGCATCGGCCCGGCTGCTGGCGCGATCCTGACCCTGTCGCTCAACGTCAGCTCCGGGGTCTCCGGCCGTGGGGCGGTGCTCGGCTTCATCTACGCGCTCGGACTCGGGCTCCCCTTCATCGCCTTCGGGCTGCTGTTCCGGCACCTGTCGGGCACGCTCGAGTTCCTCAAGCGCAACGCCCAGACCCTGCAGACCGTCGGCGGGATCCTGCTGATGGTGGTGGGGATCTCGATCGCGACGGGGCTGTGGGAGCGGTTCATGTTCCTGCTCCGCCCGCTGATCCAGGGGTTCGAACCGCCCATCTGACCCGCACCGAACCTGCTCCGACCCACCCCGCAGCCCGTGAGCCACCCCGACAAGCGAGCCTGCTCCCGTGACCGATTCGCTCCCGCCTCCGCGGATGAACCCGCCCGTGCGCCCGGGTCGTTCGCGGCCGGACGGGCAGCTGGCGTTCCTGCGCGACTCGGCGCTCATGGGATGGCGGTGGCTCGCGCGGATGCGGACCGCCCTGTACCTGCTGGGTGCCCTGGCGGTGCTCTCGATCATCGCCACCGCGGTCCCGCAGGAACCCAACGTCCCGTCCACCGTGGCCGCGTGGCGGGCGGGGGAGTCGGGGCCCGGCACCGCGGTCAGTGCGGTCCTCGATTTCCTCGGTGCCTACGACGTGTACGGCTCGGCCATCTTCCTCGCGGTCCTCCTCGCGCTCTACATCAGCCTGACCGGCTGCCTCATCCCCCGCATCCGTGCCTGGGTCCGTCTCGTCCGGACCTCCAAGCCGCCGATCGCCCGACACCTCGGCGCCAACGACGAGCGGCAGGTGCTGGCCACCTCCGCGAGCGCCACCGAGGTCCACGACACCGCCGCACGGCTGCTCGGCGAGCAGCACTGGCGCGTCCGCCAGCACACCGGCGGCCCGGACGATGCGCGCCCCGCGCAGGTCGCCGCGGAGAAGGGCCTGTGGACCCGGGAGGGTGGAAGCCTGATCTTCCACCTCAGTTTCTACGTGCTGCTCGCGGCGATCGTCTTCGGACAGCTCGCGACCTTCGAGGGGCAGCGCGGCCTGGTCGAGGGCGAAGCCGGCTTCCGTGACACGGCCGTGTCCTACTGGTCCTACAGCCCCGGACGGTGGTTCGGTGAGGACGACCATGACGGCTGGCGGCTCGACCTCGACGAGTTCCACGTCGACTGGATCCGCGACCCGCTCGCCCCGGGGGCGGGACAGCCGACCGTGTTCCGCTCGGATGTGACCGTGACACCCCCCGACGGCGAGCCCTACGCCGCGGTCATCGACAGCAACCGGCCGCTCAACCTGGATGGGACGCGGATCACCCAGCTCGATTGGGGGTACGCGCCGCGGGTGGTGGTCGAGGTGGACGGCGAGGTCGTCCACGACGCCTTCCTGACCGCGATCCTGGCCGACGGCGGGTTCTTCCGCAGCGCGGTCAAGGCGCCCGCACCCACGCCCGATGTCGGCCTGGACGTGTTCCTGTACCCCTTCGCCCCCGACGACGAGGACGGCCGGCCCGTCCCCACCGGTGCGCCGTGGGCGGAAGCGCCGCTGCTGGTCCTCGAGCAGTACCGGGGGGATCTGCTCCTCGGTGCGACCCAGCAGACCGTCAACGAGCTCGACACCACCGAGCTGGCCTCCGAGGGCTTCGCGGCGCTGCGGCTCGGCCAGACCACCGAGATCGGTGACGTC